>CANHGW010000042.1 GCA_947460175.1 Bacteroidota bacterium
GTCACACCTGTATCATCGACTGCCGATACCATTAATCAATTTTTATTTTATGTAGATAAAGGAAATAAAAATTCTTTGTTGCTTCATTTATTAAAAAATAAAGAAATAAAAACTGTTTTAGTGTTCACTAGAACAAAACATGGCGCTGACAAAGTGGTGAAAATCTTACATAAGAATGAAATTACTGCAGAAGCTATCCATGGCAATAAAGCACAAAATGCTCGTCAACGAGCCTTGAGCAACTTTAAAGCTCAAACAACCAGGGTATTAGTAGCCACTGATATTGCCGCAAGGGGTATTGATGTGGATGATTTGGAATATGTAATCAATTACGAAATCCCGAATGTATCAGAAACTTATGTACACCGTATAGGTAGAACTGGACGTGCAGGTGCCAATGGAACTGCTTATTCGTTTTGTGATGCAGAAGAAAAATCGGATTGGAAAAATATTGAAAAATTAATCGGTAAGCGGATCGAGGTAATTGAAAACCATCCTTATCCATTGTCTAATTTGCCTCAACCCAAAGAAGTAAAACAACAAGCATCTTCTCACAATCATGCTCGTCCTAAATTGGCTGGTAACAATTCGAATAAAAAATGGTTTGGAAAGCGAAATGCAAAGTAATTGAATTGTCTATGCGTTATTGAATTGATAGAATGTTTGATTGTGTTATTAAAATAATTTTAGGTTTGAAAAATCAACTATAATTTCAAAATTATTTACTCAATAGCTCATAGATTTTTCTTTATCCAATTAACCCAATTATAATGCCGTTTATCATTTTATAACATTCTTTTAGATGAAGTAAGTTTAGCTTTGCAACCTATATTAGATTTTATGCTAAAAACTGTTTTTCAAACACTTACTTTTCTGTTTTTTATTCCTTTTTTATCCAATGCCCAAAATCACACCATAAGTGGTACAATCAAAGATGCCCGTAATGGTGAAGATTTGATTGGAGCTACTGTGCGAGTGGTCGAATTGAAAGATAAAGGCGCACGATCCAATACGTATGGCTTTTATTCACTCACTTTACCAAGTGGAACGTATACCATAGAGTATCAATACATGGGATATGAGAAAAAAATAATGAAACTTGATGTAAATCAAGATGTAAAACAAAATGTACAGCTAAGTGTAGTAGATCGTACCATCAAAGATGTCGTTATAAAAGCTGTAAAAGAAGATAAAAACGTCACTCGTACAGAAATGGGTGTAATCAAATTTGACCCTAAGTCAATTGAAACTGTTCCTGTACTTTTTGGAGAAAAAGATATAATAAAAACATTGCAATTAACACCTGGTGTGAAGGCAGCTGGAGAGGGACAAAGTGGATTTTATGTACGTGGGGGTGGAGTTGATCAAAATTTAATTTTATTGGATGAAGCATCGGTTTACAATGCCTCACATTTATTAGGTTTTTTCTCTGTATTTAATTCGGATGCATTGAAAGATGTTACACTCTATAAAGGTGATATACCAGCTGAATTTGGTGGACGTGCTTCCTCTGTATTGGATGTTAAAATGAAGGATGGAAATAGTAAAAATTACTCTGCTTCTGGTGGCCTTGGTTTAATATCTTCTAGATTAACTGTGGAAGGTCCTATTGTAAAAGATAAAGGTTCGTTTATTGTTTCTGGTCGAAGAACATATGCTGATTTATTTTTAAAACTATCTAAGGATAGTTTACGCAAGCAATCAAGACTTTACTTCTATGATTTAAACTTAAAAGCTAATTATCAGGTAACTAAAAAAGATCGTGTTTTCTTATCTGGTTATTTTGGTAGGGATATATTTGGCTTGGGCAGCACGTTTGGATTTGACTGGGGAAATACTACGGCCACTGTTCGTTGGAATCATGAATTTAATTCTAAATTATTTTCAAATACGTCGTTGATATACAGTGATTATAGTTATCAAATTAAAGCAGGTTTCAATGATCAAGAGTTTAAAATTAAATCATCTATTCGAGATTATAATTTGAAACAAGATTTTAGCTGGTTTGCCAACTCAAATAACAATGTGAAATTTGGTATAAACCTTATGCATCATACCTTTAGACCAACTGTATTCTCTGGAACTGGTCTTACAGTGAGCGATACACTTAAAAATAGATACGCATTGGAAGGTGGTGCTTATATTCAAAATGAACAAACCATCAATGATAAAATTAGTATTAAATATGGGTTGCGTGTTTCTGGATTTGATTATATAGGACCAGGTAAGGCTTATACGTATGATAGTACTGGAAAAGTGACTTCTACTAAATCATACGAAAATGGAGAAAGTATTAAAACCTATTGGGGGCTTGAACCACGTTTATCTGCAAGATATCAAATAAATGATGTGAGTTCAATTAAAGCTTCTTACAATCGTAATTTGCAATATTTACATTTATTATCAAATTCAACCACTTCTTCTCCTACTGATATTTGGGTACCGAGTAGTAACAATGTAAAACCACAAATTGCAAATCAAGTGGCATTGGGTTATTTCCGCAATTTTAAAGATAATGTGTATGAATTTTCAATTGAAACATATTATAAAACATTGGGTAATCAAATTGATTATAAAAATGGAGCCGATTTGTTTTTAAACACCAATGTGGAAGCTGAATTGGAATATGGCAAAGGTAGATGCTATGGTGCTGAGTTTTATTTGCATAAACAATCTGGGCGATTAACAGGTTGGGTGAGTTATACCTTATCTCGATCATTGAGGACGTTTAAAAACATCAATGAAGGAAAAGAATATTCTGCTAAGCAAGATCGTATTCATGACATAGCAATAGTAGGTATGTATGAATTAGCTAAGAAGGTTAAGTTGTCTGCCAATTGGGTTTACAATACCGGTTCTGCTGTGACTTTTCCATCGGGCTCCTATATTATTGATGGACAAAAGGTGCCATATTATACAGAACGTAATGGATACAGAATGCCAGCATATCATCGTCTTGATGTTGGTGTAACATGGATAAGAAAGAAAACAGAACGTAGAGAATCGAGTTGGAATTTCTCGGTTTACAATGCCTATGGTCGTGAAAATGCTTATTCCATTTCTTTCCAACAAAATAAGGATAATCCAAATCAAACGGAAGCTTTACAAACATCGTTGTTTCGTTGGATACCATCTATCACATACAATTTTAAATTTTAAGAATTATGTTTAAAAACAGTTTATATATACTTGCTTCGATATTATTTTTATCATCTTGTCAAAAAGTAATTGATGTAGATCTTAACGATTCAAATCCTGCCTATGTCATTGAAGCTAATTTGTACGAGGGTACAAATGATTTTCAAGTAAAAATAACTCAAACAACGAGTTATTTTGGAACATCTAATCCAACTCCCATCAATGATGCTATTGTTACTTTAATAGACCCATCCAATGTAACTCACTCTGTTCCATCTATAGGTAATGGTTTGTACAAACTTCCTAGCTTTTCAGCTACCAATAATAGTAAATATCAATTAATAGTGACTGCAGGTGGCAAAACGTTCAATGCAGCATCTACTATGCCATTTCATACAAGTATAGATTCAGTTACCTACGAAGATTTTGGAGGTTTTGGTGGAGGGCCAGGCGGTGGAGGTGGTAATCCAAATGATACTTATCTACTTACTACTCATTTTCAAGATTCTATTGGGATTCCTAATAACTATCGTGTGATTTTAACTAGGAATGATACATTATTAAACAAACCATTTGATTATTATTTGTTTGATGATAAAATTCGTGATGGTCAATACATTGATGCACCTATATTTACAAACTTTTTTAGTGAGGGCGATTCAATTGACGTTGAATTATTATCTATGGATGCCGGTGTAATTGATTATTTTTATACATTGAGTGATATACTTACAAGTGATGCAAATACAAGTGCAGCACCAGCAAATCCCAATTCAAATTTTTCCAATGGCGCATTAGGATACTTTGGTGCTTTTACACGAAGTAAAAAATCCATTCGCATCATTAAATAAAATTAGGCTTGAATTCTAAGTTGGTCTATACGTTGTAAATAATCAAATTGTAAATCTTCATGTAAGGTCAAAATCAATTTGTCCATCTTCTTGAGTTGGTTATTGTACAAATTAAACATCGCTGCATTATTGGTATAATCGAGTGGGAGTTCGTTTAGCTTATTGCAAAAGTGAAGTAGCATTTCAATTTGTGTAGTTGCCATGCCAGAATATTTGGAATGCTTAGTTATAATTCTCAAAATTTTTCGAATAGTTTTTTTTGCCCAAAAAACAGAATTGGTATTAACTTGATCAAACAATTCGTCTATTTCGTTTTTCAAATTAAGTATGTAGGCGGTTTCATTACCACTTTCAAATAATAGATAACTGACTAATTCTTTATTTTCTTTTTTAAATTTTATCAGTTTGATGCATACTTCAATTAAATCAGCCGAAGGCATTGTTTTTAATTCATTTTTCAAATGGGCTAGGGTAGCTGCTTGCATAAAGTATTTAAAATAGGATGTTCAAATATTTATTTCATATTATTGAATTTCTTCAATACAATGTACAATAGAATTCATTTCAATACATTCACCTTTTTTTAATCCAATCAATTTTTCACCCAACGGTGATTTTGGTGAAATAGCAATGATTTGTATATTTTCTACTTTTATTTTTGGTAAGGCAATACTAATAAAAAAGTATCCAATAGTAGTTTTTACCAAGCTGCCACTTCGTATAGTGTCGTGTTGTTCGTCTATATTGATTTGCGAAAAAATAGTTTTATTATCAACAGCCTCATATAAATGTTCAGCCATTCTACTTTGCTCAGCTTGTAACATCGAAAGTGCAGTTTCATGTTTATCACCAGCTGTACTTTTTGTTTCATTCATTACACTTATACTTAGCTCATCAATAGTGTTTTGAAACGAATCTATTTTTTCGTTGAGTGATTTTAAAAACTCTTGATATACAGTTTGTTTAAATGTCATATGAAATTTATCAAAGTAATAATTGAAAATAAAAAAAGGACAATTGAAGATAATCAATTGTCCTACATTGAAAAGAATATCTTTTATTTTTCTCCTAAAAATGCATATCGATAATCAATAGGAGGATTAAATGTTTCTTTAATTGTACGTGCACTCAACCAACGGTAAAGATTCAACATAGAACCCGCTTTATCATTGGTGCCTGAAGCACGTGCTCCACCAAATGGTTGTTGACCAACAACAGCACCTGTTGGTTTGTCATTGATATAAAAGTTTCCAGCGCTATGGGTAAGTATACGCATGGCTTTTTCAAGTGCATATCTATCTTGACTGAATACAGCACCTGTCAATGCATAGTCTGATGTAGAATCAACCAATGCACACGTTTTTTCAAACTCGTCAGATTTGTATGTATATATTGTCAATACTGGTCCGAAAATTTCTTCACACATGGTAGTGTATTTAGGGTCGGAAGTTTCGATTACAGTAGGTTCGATAAACCATCCTTTCGTACTATCACATTTTCCACCAACTAGTATTTTACAGGTTTTATCTTTCTTAGCTCCATCAATATATTTTTTGATTGAGTTAAATGATTTTTCGTCTATCACTGCATTTACAAAATTAGTGAAGTCTTCAGTAGTACCCATTTTCATGGATTTGATTTCTGAAACTAATTTCTTTTTGATTTCAGCAGCTAAATTTTCAGGGATATAAGCACGAGAAGCCGCACTGCATTTTTGCCCTTGGAATTCAAATGCACCACGCGCTAAAGCGGCAACAACTGCATCTGGGTTGGCACTTGGATGTACCAATACAAAATCTTTTCCGCCTGTTTCACCTACTATACGTGGGTAGGTTTTGTATTTGGCTATATTTTCGCCAATTGATTTCCACATGCCTTGAAATACGCCAGTGCTGCCTGTAAAGTGAACACCTGCAAAGTCTCTATGACTAAAACAAACTTCACCTACAACCGGACCGCTTACATAGACAAGATTGATAACTCCATCAGGCAAACCAGCTTCTTTCAATATTTTCATAAAAAGATTTGCTGAATAGATTTGAGTATTCGCAGGCTTCCATACTACTACATTGCCACACATGGCAGCAGATGTAGGAAGATTACCACCAATGGCTGTAAAGTTAAAAGGAGTTACAGCCAACACGAATCCTTCTAAAGGACGATATTCAACACGATTATACATGCCAGGTCCAGAGATTGGTTGTTGCTGATAAATATCATTTAAAAAATGAACATTGAAACGTAAGAAATCAATCAATTCACAAGTACTATCAATTTCTGCTTGAAATGCGTTTTTACTTTGACCGAGCATAGTAGCAGCCAACATATCAAAACGATATTTAGTTGCAAGTAAATCGGCAGCTTTTAAAAATATAGAAGCACGTTGTACCCATGGCATTTCAGCCCATTGTTTTTGTGCCTTAAGTGCTGCTTTTATTGCCATATTCATGTGAGAGGCATCACCTTGATGGAAATGACCTAATACATGTTTTGTTTCATGTGGTGGACGAATTTCAGATTTTTTACCAGTTCGCACTTCTTCATTCCCAATATACATTGGAATATCTTGCTTAGTTTTTTTTGCAGATGCCAATGCTTTTTTAAGGGCTAATTTTTCAGCACTTTTGGGTGCAAACTGAAGTACAGGTTCGTTAATAGGTTGAGGAAAATTGAAATGTCCGTTGCTCATAGTATTTTAATTTTGTGCAAAGGTAATACTAAAAGGCTAAAATTTTTCTGGACAAAACTAGAATAATGCGTTAAAGTGAAATAGTTTTTTTGAATTTAAATCATTTAAAACATTGACAAAGTAAATTCAGCCTAGAATCTCTTTTCATAACATTCACGAGTTAATTTTTGTGAAGTCGGTAGTGTTATAAATTTTTGGTAATTTAAATTAAAAATGCAAACCTTTCATATAGCATTATAACTGAATAGATTCAAACAACTTATAATCAGTCAAATCATATTGAATCGGAACAATTGAAGCAAAATCATGTTCAAGAGCCCATACATCTGTATTTTTTCCTTTATCTAAATTTTGAAATTCACCTGTAAGCCAATAGTATTTTTTTCCATGTGGATCGATGCGTTCAACAAAACTTTCTTTCCATTTAGCATTCGCTTGTCTACATAGTTTGAGCCCTTTGTATTTTTTTATTGCTATTTTAGGAATATTGACATTATACAATGCATTGTTTGGTAAAACCCCATGAATCAATTTGGACATCACATCATGTGCCACTTGCATAGACAAAGTAAAGTCGGCATCGAAGCTATAGTCCATATACGAAAAACCAACTGCTGGAATATTTTCTATTGATGCTTCCATAGCAGCACTCATAGTACCAGAATAGATTACATTAATTGATGAGTTGGATCCATGATTGATTCCACTAAAACAAAAATCTGGTTTCTTGTGTAATATTTTATCAACTGCAAGTTTTACACAATCAACAGGCGTGCCAGTACATTGATATGCCTCGATTTCGCCAAACAAATGTACTTGATTCAGGCGCAATGGTTTCCCAATTGTAATGGCATGTCCCATGCCTGATTGAGGTGCATCAGGTGCTACAACTACGACTCTGCCAAATTGTTTGGCTACTTCAATCAACGCAGCAATACCAGGTGCAGTTACTCCATCATCATTCGTTATCAGTATGGTAGGTTTATCATCTTTGACTTTGGCTGTTTTGCTTGGTTTTATTTTTTTTGAACTCACGTTGTATTTATTTATTTTTTAAAAAGCAAAACTAAATGAAATTAAGTGGTTTTTTTTATAAATCACTTGTCAAGATTTTTCTCCTAACAATAAAATAATAAAGTACAATGTAAATACAACTTGCAACTAGATATATCCAAACTGGAACTTCAGCAACAGTTGAAGGCATCATATTACTCAATGATTTTAAGGCATTCAAGGGAAGCAACTCATCACTTGATTGAAGAGGAAACAGATTGCCGTAATTTGTATCTAATTTGTAATTGATGAGTTTTACAAAAATGGTTTCGAATAGGAGGTAAGCAAAAAGAATGACAATTGCTAAACCTGATCGTCGAATGTAAAATGTAATGAGTGCTGAAAAAGAAAGATAATTGAGTGTATAAATAAATACATAGCCAATTTTTTCAATGTCTTGTAAAGGGTTGCCTCCACCATTTATAAACCCAAAAAGGAGAGCAAGAATTGCATAAAATAAAGTTGAAAGTAAAGAAATGGAAACAACTAAACCTACTTTAGCATGTAAGAAATCGAGCCGATGCATACCATCGATTATATGTTGACGATGCGTACGAAATGTGAATTCATTACTGATAGAAATAATAATAAAAATAGCCAGAAAAAATACAAACCAACTATAAATGAATCCCATATTGCCCCATACAGCAGGGAATGCATACGAGGATGACATTAGATTGACAGGACCACCTCCCATTTGCACAAAACTCTTAGCGACACCATAATTCCACATGGTATATAATGCTGCAAATAAACCAATTAATACCCAGAATGTAGTATATCGTCTTAGTTTGAGCCATTCGATTTTCAAAAGATGTATCATAATTTATGAATGAATTAAATTGTGTTAATGATTACTGTGTAATTTCTATAAATTTACTTTCGAGTGTACGTTTTCGACGTTGGATATGATTGAGTATAATGCCTTGTTCATAACAGAATTTATTTAAATCTTCTGTATTGAAACCATTGTTTAGAATTACGTTGATCATACGATCGGTTCGCATACTTTTCACTCCTTGGTAGCTAGATAAAATAAGTTGTAATTTTTTATTGTCGGCAGAATCGATTTCAATTGAATCTTCATCATTTAATACGTCCTTTACAGCACCTTCTGTGATTAAATTACCTAGTTTTAAAATAGCCATATGGGTACAAACTTTTTCTACTTCATCGAGCATATGACTGGCAATGATAATGGTGATCCCTTCTTTGTTTAGTTTAATAATCAATGTCCTAATTTCTGCAATACCTGCAGGGTCAAGCCCATTGGTTGGTTCATCCAATACGAGTATATCAGGTTTGCCCAAAAGGGCAGCAGCGATAGCAAGACGCTGTTTCATTCCCAACGAAAAGGTTGAGAATTTTGAATCTCGGCGTTCGTATAAATTTACCAATTTGAGTACATGGTCTATATCATCGTAACCCCGGTTCTTGATATTAGCTGAAATTTCTAGATTGTTTTTGGCAGAGAGATAATGATAGAAATTAGGAGTCTCTAATAATGACCCAATATGTTGTCTGGCTAATTGTGCTGATTCGTAATTGGACCATAGATACTGTCCTGAATCAGCATTTAAGACGTCTAGTATAATTCCAAGCATGGTTGTTTTTCCACTTCCGTTTGGTCCTAAAATGCCATAAACACTTCCTTTTGGGACAGTAATGGTAACACCCTTGAGTGCTTGAACTGCACCATAGCTTTTCTTAATTTCGTTAATCTGTAAAACAGATTCCATAATATTTATTTTATAAAAATAAAGGTATAGTTTATGATGTTAAAATGAGTATAATATTATTTTAATGGTTCAAAAATCAATATAATTGGTTTGTCAAATGAAAATTGTTCATTCTGTTAAAATATTATTGAAAAAAGAGGATAAATTATTTGCATCAAATATTTTATATATTACATTTACTTCATAATAAACAAACAAAAAAAAACAACTATGAAAAAAGTACAATTATTCTTGCTCGTAGCTATTGTATCGATAGCGAGCATGACTGTGAATGCACAGACAATGACAACCTGGAACTGGAAAACCTATGGTGTTAAATTTAAAGCCCCTTCAGATTTTAAAGTTCAAACAAACACAGCTGATGAATTTACAGCAAAATTATCCAACGATTTATTGCACCTTTCTATTATCCCTTGGAGAGACGCAACTTTAACGACTGCTACGTTAAAAAAGTCAGTTAGAGATTTATGTACTGAAATGGGGTATACATCTCGTGAAATAGGGACTATCACTGATATTGAATTAAATGGCCTTGAAGGTTGTTATGCGATTGTATCTAAAGATGGTGTTACACTTATCGTAGAAGGATTATTGGATCCATCTAGTGAAACTAATTTTTATGCAATCATAGTTTATGGTGGTCGATATGAACCAAGTGCGTTGAATATTGCAAATAGTTTTTCTAAGTAAACTAATAAATAATATAACTGAAAAATCCATTGAGCAAACTCAATGGATTTTTTTTTGTTTAATACTCTTGATATGAAGTATTAATTTATTTCAACTGTCCTTTTTAAATACTAGTTTAGTTATAATTCGATTGTTTTTGATTTAAGAATAGACATTTGGTTACTATATATTGAATTAAAAAAGGCTATCACTTGTGAATGATAGCCTTTATATTGTGCAATTGCTTAATTATAAATTAATCTTTGGCTTGAATTTATCCATCACTTGCTTTAGTTTTTTAGCTTGTTCGGCATATTCTTCTTCCAAAGCTTCTATTGATTTTACTTGTATATCATTCGGCTTAGCTTCCATGCTACAAAATACTCCATACAACTTAGATACTTTTTCGCGTAATTTTTCTTCATCTGCAAATATCGAAGTTTGTTTGGTAGCCATCAATTCTGCTCTTAATTTTTCCAATTCGGCATTCATTGCTTTGTTGTTTTTATTGGTAGAGTCAGCTTTTAATTTAGTTTGATATAAACGAATCGTATCTATATCATCATTTATTTTTCCAAATAATGATTGTATTTGCATGGCTTTATTATAAACAAGCGTTCGATCTGTTTCATTTAAATCTTTATTTTCTGTATCATGTACACAATTTATTTTAGAACTATATTCTTTGTCTTTTACTTTCAATTTTACAGTATAAGTACCTGGTAATACCATCGGTGCTGTAAATCCGGCGCCTTCCATTTTTACACTTCCATCGGCTACACGTGGTGGTGTTCCTCGTAAATTCCAAAATACTTTATTGATTCCTTTACGCTTGCTTCCAGGTAAGGTTTGTAATAATTTATTATTTGCATCATAAATTTCTAATTCTACTTTACCTGTGCTAAGTCGTTCTTTTAAATAGTAATTGATACTAGGGATTTCAGGAGGATTTCCTGCATACCAACCGCCCGATACATCCGGACCTCCCCAGCCCATTTTGCCATTGTTTAGTGTGATGTTGGGAGTAGGGAATAGGTAAACATCTTGGTCCCATATTTCTGAGGTAAGGTTACGCATGGCTCTGATATCGTCAACAATATAAATGCCTCTTCCATGAGTACCCAAAATTAAATCATGTGTTTTTGGATGAATTTTAATATCGCGTACGAGTGCATATTCAGGAATGTTGTTCTTCATTCTAAACCAGTTTTTACCCCCATCCAATGTTGAAAACAATCCCATTTCAGTTCCTAAAAAAAATAAATTTTTATTGATCAAATCTTCACATATTTTGTGAGCAAAGCCTGTAAATTCACTATGTTGTATGCGAGTCCATGTAGCTCCCATATCAGTTGATTTGGCTAGATATGTTTGATGATCGCCATACATATGGTTTTCAAACGTAACATAGACTGTATTTTTATCAAAATGCGAAGGTTCAATACTACTTACCCAAGTGCCTGCGGGAATTCCACTTTTGGCATAATTTCCAGAAACATTTTTCCATGATTTGCCAGCATCAGTTGTATATTGAATATTACCATCATCTGTACCTACCCAAACTAATTGCTCATCGAGTGGAGATTCAGCAATAGTAAATATTGTACAATGATTTTCGGCACTTGTATTATCTGCGCTTAATCCACCACTTTCTTCTTGTTTTTGTTTTTCTTTATTGTTGGTCGTTAAATCACCCGAAATACGAACCCAATCTCTTCCTTGATTCGTAGACTTGTATAGGTATTGTGAACCTACATAAAGATTTTTTGGATTTTGACTTCCTAATACTATTGGGGTATTCCAATTCCAGCGAAGCTTGTCTTCACCCTTTGTTTGTTTAGGTTGTATTTCTTCACTTTTTAATGTATTTAAGTTGACTCGTTGCATATTGCCACCTTGGTATTCTACATAGACTGTTTTACCATCGGCATCGGGTTGTGTCCAAAATCCATCGCCACCACCTACGCGCCACCAATGCGCATTGCCAATGCCTCCAGGTGCAGAACTCGGTGCTTTCCAGCTCCCATTATCTTGTAATCCACCATATACATTATAGGGTTCTTGCATATCGTAGGATACATGATAGAACTGACCAACAGGTAAATTATGACAAAAACTCCAAGTAGCACCTTTGTCTAAACTTCTATAAATACCACCATCAGTTCCCAGAAATAATACATTGGTATTACTTGGATTAATCCATAAGGTATGCATATCACTATGTACCCAACCGCCTTCGCCAGAAGCGCCCGAAAATGAATATCCTCCATCGGTAGAATATGCAAATTCGAATGCAGGGCGATAGACTCGTTTTGCATCTAGTGGATCTATTTCGATAGTACTAAAATAAAAAGGTCTTGCACAAACATTCATAGTAGCACTTTGATTTTTCCAATTATTTCCACCATCTTCCGAAATGTAAAGCCCAGTATTTTTACTTTCAACTATGGCTACCATTTTTGTTGGATCACTTGGTGCCAATGCCATAGCAATTCGGCCAAATGGTTTTGGTGGTAATCCGTTGGTGATTTCTTTCCATGTGGTACCGCCATCAGTACTTTTAAATAATCCACTTCCTTCACCACCCGAATTAAAACTAAAAGGTTGTCTACGAAATTGCCACATGGATGCAAATAAGGTAGATGGATTTTTAGGATCAATTAAAATATCAGCACAACCTGTTTGTTCATTTTTATAGAGTATTTTTTCCCAGCTTTCGCCACCATTGGTCGATTTATATAATCCTCTATGTTTGCTATCGCTCCACAATGGACCTGGAACAGCCACATAAATGATTTGGTCATTGCTAGGATGTACAATTATTTTGGAAATATGTTCAGTACTATCTAGTCCTATTTTTTTCCAATTGTCGCCAGCATCGGTAGATTTATACATGCCTACGCCTATTGAAACCGAATTACGCATATTGCTTTCACCAGTACCAACATAAACTGTATTAGGAGATGTTGGACTTACTGCAATTGCTCCAATGGATTGACAATATTTATCAAAAATAGGTTTGTATGAACTACCAGCATTGGTAGATTTCCATACGCCACCTCCAGCGGTACCAACATACAAAATGTTATTATCTGAAGTAGTGCCAACAATGGCACTTATACGACCGCTCATAGTACCAGGCCCCATTGCACGTGCTTCAAACATTCCGAACATACCCGAATTGACGGGTGTTTGTGCAATTGTATTCATAGAACAAATCGCTAAAAAGATAAATGACAATGTTTTTTTCATAGTTATTTTATTTTAGATATAAAAAAAGGTCTGATTGAACAGACCTAATGGTTTTTATGATGACTATATTAATTTGAAGGTTTAAAAATTGATTCGTCAATTTTTGGATTAATGGTAATTTTATTAATCTCTGTATCGCCCCAATCTCCACCTAATGAAAATGCATAAACAACACCTTCATCAATTTTTTTGTAATTGCTATATGTTGTTACACTTTCCATTTCTTTCCCATTAGCTTTTACTTTTTGAGATTGTTTAAGTGTATAATAGTTAGTAGGGTCGAGCCAATAGGTAATTTCTTCACCTGCTTTATCAGTTAGTTTCAATTTGAAGCATTCTGTACCTTCTAAGTCGTCTTTTCCTAAAAATTCTAGTTTCTTCCCGAGTTCTTTATAGGTAATAAATTCATCTAAAATTGATAATTCATCTTGTGATGATTTAACATCATCAGGTGTCATTGCTTCATATTTAGTTTGACCTTGAAATGGCATAAAACTCCATCCTTCTTTTTGGGTAACAATACTATATCCATTCATTCCCATTACCGCAATATCCATTCGCATTGCTTTATTATGAAGATGTGTTCTTGTAAGTTTAATTTCGGCTCCTTGGGCTTTAATAGAAGCTTCCATCACAAGTGAATTGATTTTTTTCCAATTATCGACTCCGCCAATAGCTTCAATATGTTTATTGACGATTTCTTCGGCTGTTTGAGCAAAAGAAAAATTCAACGAGGCAATGGCTAGTAAAGAAAGAATTAGTTTTTTCATGTTTTTATATTTTGTAATGTAAATGTAATAAAGTGATGAATTCAAAATTGTTAAATTTTGATGAGAGGTAAAAAATAAGTTTAAACTATTGAATCTTTAATTTAGCCCTTAATGACTCTCGTGATAATCTAGCTCTTTATGATATGATTCCTTCAGTTTGTAAGCTGCTATAAATGCAATTATACAACATACTATACCTGTAAGTAAAGCACTCGTAAGTTTGTGCAACCCAATTACTTGTAAATACGAATATGCTAATGAAATAGGTACTAAAGAAGCCCGAATAAAATTAGGAACCGATGTTGTAACAGTAGCTCTAATGTTGGTACCAAATTGTTCGGAAGCAGTCGTAATAAGTACTGCCCAATAACCAGCTGCAAAGCCTAGAACTGAAAACAATAAATAAAATTGCTGTACTGATGCCCCGTGCATGAAGAAATAGGCAATAACCATCACTAGAGTTGCAGCTACAAAAAATTGTAACACTTTTTTTCTACTTTTAAAATATTGACTCATGACACCAGAAACCAAATCACCTAATGTGACTCCTGCATAGCAATACATAATGGATAATGCGGGTTTGATTTCACCTTGTATATTGAGTTCTCGACCCAACTCTGGACTCAACGTGATTAAGATACCAATTGTATACCATATAGGTAGACCAATAAGGATGCATTTGAAATAAGTATAAACTCGTTCTTTATTGCTAAACAACATTGAAAGGCTACCCATTTTATGTCCTATTTCCTTAGATGCCTTATACATACCTGATTCGAATACACCTATACGCATCAATAAGAGTAATAAACCCAATCCGCCACCTACAAGATAACAAGTAGTCCAGTCAAAATTAAGACCTAAAATGCCAGCCAATATTGCTCCTGAAACTCCAACAGTAGCTACTATAGTAGTTCCCCAACCTCGATCTTCTTTCTTTAATATTTCAGATACCAACGTAATGCCAGCACCCAATTCGCCTGCCAGCCCTACACCTGCTACAAAACGAAGAATACCATATTGTGTAATATTGACTACATATGCATTTAGAATGTTTGCAACTGAATACATGATGATGGAACCAAACAAAACAGATAGTCGACCTTTTTTATCACCCAATACGCCCCATACTAAGCCTCCTATTAACATACCTACCATTTGAATATTTAGAAGCCATAGGCCACTTTGTTCTAATTCAACTCCTTGCAATCCCAAGGAAGTAAGACTGGGCTTACGAACTATACTGAATAATACTAAATCATAGATATCTACAAAATAGCCTAAGGCAGCAACCATAACAGGTATACTCAGAATGTTAGAATGTTGTTTCATATCTATTATTTATGGCACGATTGCTATTAAAAAATAAATATAGAAAATTGAAATGATAATTTGATTGAAAAAACTAAAGATCTTCTGGGTCGTTGTAATCTTCTTTTTTACCACCTAAAGCAAATTTGATGATAACAGGCAGGGTAGTTACTAATATAATTGCAATAACAATAATCTCCAATCGATCTTTAATCCATGGAAATTGCTTGCTTAAAAAAAGTCCAGCAAGCATCATTGAAAAAACCCACGCTAATGAACCGATGATATTGTATAAAGTAAATTTTTTATGATCCATTTTAACCATGCCAGCAACGATAGGCACAAACGTTCGGATGATAGGTATAAAACGTGCTGCTATAATAGTCAATGCGCCATTTTTTTCATAAAACTGTTTAGCGCTTTCAAGATGTCTCTTTTTAAAGAAAAAACTATCTTCTTTTTTATACAACATTGGTCCGGATTTTTTGCCAAACCAATATCCAACAAAGTTTCCTAATATGCCCGCAAGTGCAATTAATAACATGATGACTAAATAGGGTACATGAAAAAACTCTGCCGCTAGTTCTTCTACATAAATACCAGCAACAAATAACAATGAATCACCTGGTAAAAAGAAACCAACAAATAAGCCTGTTTCAGCAAAAATCACAAACAATAGCATATATAAACCACCAATTTCAATATACCATTGTGGATTTAGAAGAGTTTCTTTCAGTGTTTGAAGCATTTTTTTTAAATTATGGTCGCAAATATAAAGGAATTAAATGAGAGTTGTTAATTGAGAATTGAATGTTGATGATTTGTATTTCATTCATATTTTTCAATCAGAATGTTTACATTTTAATTCTCTACCTACACTTCACGTTGATCACTTCACTTATACGAGTCGTATAGTGAGGCGATAGTTTTTCTTGTCGCATTTTCCAGGTACGTTTGATATCTTGCGAGGCTAGTTTGAGTTTGGTGGTTCCGATAGCATGGTTGATTTGGTCCATGGCATGCATCAGCGATCGGTGTCGTGGGTTTGAGTTTTCAAACAGCTTGATTTGACCTGTATCCTCGGGTGTAAAGTCCATCACAATCACACCAGCTTTTTTGTAGGCATAGCCTTCGCGGTATATTTTATCGAGTGCTTGCTTCGCAAACTTGGCTAGCTCGATACTCGAATGCGTAGGATAGGGCAGCTTCATGGTAATGCTACGACTATACTGTGGCAAATCATGTCGATGTATATTGGTATGTACAAATACGAGGATCGCATTGGCACACGATTTTTGTTGACGTAGCTTGGCTGCACATGAGGCTGCAAAGGTGGAAACTCGTTCCTGTATCTGTACTTTGTCGGTATAGTTTTTGTCAAATGAACGAGTGGTGGCTATTATTTTTTTATCGGAAGGTGTTTCCAAGTCTAGACAAGGGATGCCTTCGAGTTCGCGTTTGAGTCGTAACCCTACTATTGACATATTGTTGCGAACCCATCCATCCAACAGTTGTGTAAATTCGTAGGCATTCGTTACATTTTTAGCTCTTAGTCGTTTGGCATGCCGGCGCCCTATGCCCCATACATCTTCGATTGGGAGCCATTTCAATGCTTTGATGCGTTTCTCATCAGTATCAATGCTATACACATGACCGGTGCGTTCAGGAAATTTCTTGGCAATTTTATTAGCTACCTTAGCAAGTGCTTTGGTAGGTGCTATGCCTACACTGATTGGAATGCCTGTGTTTTTAGTAACGGTATAGCGTATTTTATAACCATGTTCTTGTAGGTTAAAATGCTCATCAAATCCTTCAAATTTTAGAAAGGCTTCGTCAATGCTATATATTTCAATCTCGGGTGCAAAGGTACTGAGAGTCTGCATCACTCGGTTGCTCATGTCGCCATAGAGTGCATAGTTGGATGAGAATACATGAATATTATTTTTCTCAAACAGTTCTTTGTATTCAAATGAAGGTGCGCCCATAGGTACGCCCAGCTTTTTGGCTTCGTTGCTACGAGCGATCACACAGCCATCATTGTTGGACAATACCACAATGGGTTGATTTCTCAACCGGGGTTGAAATACCCGCTCGCACGAAGCGTAAAAATTATTGCAGTCAACAAGAGCAAACATTAGTGCTTATGATATTTAATGGAATATGTGAGAATGCCCCATATTTCGAAATCGTTGTATTCGGTTATCTTAATGGGTTTGAAGGCTTCGTTTTCGGGTACAAGGTATATTTCTTTGCGATCGATTTTGAGACGCTTGAGTGTAAATTCATTGTCGATGACACAGACCGCAATAGCGCCATGGGTAGGCTCCAGCGACTTGTCGATGATGAGTAAATCATTGTCGTCGATGCCAGCACCTTTCATAGAGTTGCCACTCGTCACTGCTATAAACGTGGAGGATGGGTTTTTGATGAGGTGCTTGTTTAAATCGATGGACGCATCCAGAAAATCGGTCGCCGGCGATGGAAAACCTGCGCTAATGCCATTGTCCACAAATGGTAATTCCAATTCAGTATCGGTCGAGACCGAAAAGAAATTGAGATGAGTGGTTTTGAATAATGGTTTTACTTTCATGTGTGTGCGCTAAACTAGTCAACATCGAAATTAAGTAAAAACAACATTGGAAAATGGAATGTGGAAAAGTAATAAGGTGCAATCAGTCAATAGTTGAAATCATTGAATCAAAGAATCGACTCACCATTGGTATTGGTTGTAAGTACTTCACTCATATAATCAAAATAAGGTCGTACTGATTTGAAAAGCGTATTCACTTCCTTTAAAAAATCCTTGGATAAAACGTCGGAATCGCTGAAGTCGTGGCGAAGAAAAAATTGTTTGTGACGTAGTAAATCAATACCCGGATGGTCTATATCGAAACCTCGTGGAGAAGTAGCTACTGTATTGCCTTGCAATGAGCCAAAATGCTGTTTGATAGATTTGGTATGCAAAATGCGATTCCATTCTTCATAGTTGAAATCAATATCTTGCCTGATACGTTTTAAATCTTCGGGATTAGGTGAAAAGAAACCACATGCTAAGTAGCTATTACCTGGTTTGATATGCATATAATATCCACCTCGTTTGTATTGAGTTGCTCTTCGTAAGCTAAATGCAAATCGTACATTGTATGGAGACTTGTCTTTGCTGAATCGTACATCATTGTAGATACGATATAAACTTTTTTTACCGGATGGATTTTCGATCTCATCATGTTTGTTCATTTCCATTATCAGTTGGTCAATGAAATGACACATGTTTTCATGTGCTATGATATACTGCTCTTTGTGGTCATTAAACCATTCTCGATTATTGTTTTTAGCAAGATTCTGTAGAAAATTGAACGTGGTTGTATGAATTATTTCAACTGGCATAAAACGATTTATTCAAATGAGTTTAAGGTATGTCTGCATTTTTAACTAAAGCTATAAGATTGCTTAGCAGAGCCTCGCAAAGACGAATCAAAATAAATTTTCGTCACTACAAGGAACCCTGCCACTCGGCAGACAGGGAAGCAGTCTGGTTTTAACCATGTAGTATAGTAACGGATAAACATGAGTTTAATAATAAACGTCCAAAAAAAATAATAATTGTTTATAGATTCGACTTGCGAACATACTTAGTTAAAATGATAATGCTAGTTCCGTTTACTTTACCTTCAATTTGCTCTGGATTGTCTTGTACTAGACGTATATTGCGAACAACCGTACCTACTTTAGCACTAAAGGTTGCTCCTTTTACATCGAGTGTTTTTGTCAATACCACTGCATCACCACTTTGTAAAACGGCTCCAAAGCAATCAAGATGTTTTACCATGTCATCCTCATTTACATCATCGCCACTGGCTTTAGCCCATGCGAGTGTTTCATCATCAAGATATACAATATCCAACAAGTCAGGAACCCAATCAAGTGACTTTAATTTATGTAACATGCGGTAGGATACAACTTGTACAGCAGGAACTTCACTCCAGATACTTTCATTCAAACAACGCCAATGATTCGCATCGGCAGTTTCGGGCTTTTCTAGTTGTTGATGACATGTAGGGCATACCCACAAATGATGTTCAAGTTTGCTACCCGGACTATGTGGAACTAGGTAATCGATATTGGCTTCATCTGATCCGCATAATTCGCAAATTGAATTGCTTCTTTTCTGTAATTCTCTGTCAAAACTCATAAAAAAATATATTGTTAAAAGGCGCAAAGGTACTAAATATACTCGCCAATGAATAGGATTCCCTGGCATTTATGCCAAGGTTCAATGTATATAAATTCAAGTTATACTTTTTATCTATGCTTCTACGATTATACATTTTTTTTCATACTGATAAAAATCTTAATTTTGATTAGAATTACTATATGTTAGGCTTCCGATTTACCCATTTTTCCAAACCCAATGAAACTCCCTTCGAGAAGTTGTTTACTATCTTCAAAGAGTTGATAACCTATACCAGTGGTGATTTCAATGAAGCTATCAGTTGGTTGACTGAATTGGATCGTGAGTATAAATTGACCGAACCTGATTATGGCATTGGAGATTTTGTACAAGAATTGAAAGATCGCGGCTATATCAAAGAAGAAGAACCTGGTAGTGGTGAAATTATAATCACTGCAAAAACTGAGCAAGCCATACGACAACAAGCGCTGGAGAAGATTTTCGGTAAACTAAAAAAAGGGAAAGCAGGTAATCATAGTACTAAGTATACTGGTAGTGGAGAAGAATTGAGTAGCGACACTCGACCATTTCAATTTGGCGATTCATTGGAACAAATTTCAATGCTTGAATCAATGAAGAACGCTCAAATCAACAATGGTGTAAGTGATTTCATGATCACCGAAAATGATTTGGAAGTCAAAGAAAAAGAACATAAAACACAAACTTCTACTGTGTTGATGATTGATATTTCTCATTCAATGATATTGTATGGAGAGGATCGAATTACGCCAGCCAAAAATGTAGCGATGGCGTTGGCTGAATTGATTAAGCGAAAGTATCCAAAAGACACCTTAGACATTTTGGTTTTCGGCGATGATGCATGGCAAATTGAAATAAAAGATTTACCCTATTTGCAAGTAGGCCCTTATCATACCAATACGGTGGCTGGTTTGGAACTAGCGATGGATTTGCTTCGCAGAAGAAAGAATGCCAATAAGCAAATTTTTATGATTACAGACGGTAAACCAACTTGTCTTAAAGAAGGTGGAAGATATTATAAAAATAGTTTTGGCTTAGATCAAAAAATATTGAACAAATGTTTTACCCTAGCTCAAAGTTGTAGAAGACTTAAAATTCCTATTACGACTTTCATGGTAGCAAGCGATCCATATTTACAGGAGTTTGTGCATGATTTTACTGAGGCTAATAATGGCAAGGCATTTTATACATCGCTTCAAGGCTTGGGCGAATTTATATTCGAAGATTTTGAACGAAATAAGAAAAAGAAATTTTAATACATACAAACATGAAGTTAGTAAATACCTTAGGGGAATTGAAGAAAGCAGGCTATGTGAGCAAAAGTATCAAGAATGAATTAAGAGATAATTTGATTTTGAAAATACAACAACATGAAAATGTATTTAAAGGAATCATTGGATTTGAAGATACGGTGATTCCAGAAATAGAGAGAGCTATACTTTCTCGCCATAATATGAATTTATTGGGATTGAGAGGTCAGGCTAAAACACGTATTGCTCGCCAAATGACTGAACTCCTTGATGAGTATATGCCTATCGTAGAAGGTAGTGAGTTGAACGATGATCCATTTCATCCTATTTCTACTTTTGCCAAACAAACCATTGCTGAATTAGGTGATGCTACACCCATTGCATGGGTTCATCGTTCTGAACGTTATGTAGAGAAGCTTGCTACGCCTGATGTATCTATCGCTGATTTGATTGGAGATGTGGATCCTATCAAAGCGGCTAATCTTCGATTGAGTTATGCTGATGAACGAGTGATTCATTTTGGCATCATTCCTCGTAGTAATCGATGTATTTTTGTAATCAATGAATTACCCGATTTGCAGGCAAGAATTCAGGTTTCATTGTTTAATATTTTGCAAGAAGGCGATATCCAAATTCGTGGTTTTAAATTGCGATTACAATTGGATATCCAATTTATTTTTACTGCGAATCCAGAAGATTATACCAATAGAGGAAGTATTGTTACCCCCTTGAAGGACCGAATAGGCAGTCAGATTTTAACCCATTATCCAAAAAGCATAGAGCTTTCCAAACAAATTACTGCTCAAGAAGCTAAAATAAATAAAGATCAAAAAGATAAAATAGAAGTGGGAGATTTGATTGCAACTCTAATAGAACGAGTGGCTTTTGAAGCACGTGAAAGTGAATATGTGGATTCTAAAAGTGGTGTATCTGCACGTCTTACCATATCGGCATACGAAAATCTTGTGAGTACTGCCGAACGTAGAATGCTCATAAATGGCGAAAAGAAAACGGTAGCACGTATCAGTGATTTAATAGGTATTATTCCAGCTGTGAATGGCAAAATAGAGTTAGTGTATGAAGGCGAACAAGAAGGTGCTGGAATTGTTGCTCAAAATTTAGTTTCCAAAGCTATCCGTAATCAATTTGTTACGCTATTTCCAGATCCAAGTAAATTGAAAAAGAAGAAAGAAGTGAGTCCTTATCAAGCTATTGTAAATTGGTTTAGCGAAGGCAATGAAGTTGATTTGATTTTAATTGAAAAAGATGTCAATTATCAAAAAACATTGAAATCGATTCCTGGATTGAGTGAATTGGTAGAGATCTATGTACCAGCGTTAAAACCATCTGAAAAGCTAACCATGATGGAGTTTGTATTGTTTGGATTATCGGAGCATTCACTTATTGGTAAAAACAACTTAGTAAGAGGGGTACAGTTTAAGGACTTGTTTGGAAGTATGTTTAGTGATAAAGCGATGTATGATGAGCTGGATGACAACTAAATGCTAATTCAACATGCCGTGTTTTTTCCAATACCGTTTGCCATAACTACAAAATATTTCCTCGTTTGCTTTAATGTTGCGAGTCGCTATCAAGCATAATTGTTCGTTTTCATCGAATGCAATTTTACAATTGTTTTTAAATACGGATTTTACAAAACCAGTTGCATCATTTGCATATTTGGCAAAACATTTTACATGCATGGAGTCCATGATACTTCCATCAAGCATTTCTATAAAATATTTGTCTTGGTCTTTGTTCAATCGGATTTGTATTTGACGTTCAGTCAATATTTCTCCTTTAAATAATGATATAATTTCTTCTTTGTATATTGGAACTGCAGTAAAAAGGCCATTTCCTGCTCCTTTTAATTGAGACACACCTATGTATAAATAGTCTGCTTCTTGTGCTTCAATTGTTTCAGTTGATTTTTTTTCAGTCAAGTATTGGAAGTCGTTATTCATAGCAATTAGTCCAAATTGAAATTTTATATTTTAATATATAGAAAATTCATTAAGGGGTGCAAAGATAAAAATATTGATTACAAATGGAAGAAAACCTTTTATGATTGA
>CANHGW010000043.1 GCA_947460175.1 Bacteroidota bacterium
ATTTGAACTTTTGACAAGTATAAATAAAAAAGGACAGTATTTGCCTGAAATAAAAATAAGACGAAAAGCAAAGAATAGTGACCATTATTATTTTTCAGAGAAAGGAATTCCTGCTTTCTTTATTTATTCCAATGGTGGAAAAGGATACTATCATGACATTTATGACAAGGCGGATCAATTAGAACTTACAAATTATGAACAAGTTGCTAAATTGTTGATTGAATTTGCTTCAAAAATATAAATGAAGCCAATAGCAATTTCATGATATAAAGTACCGAAATAATGAAAAGATTTTTTACTTTTATGGCCTCAACATAGATACAATATGGCATACAACTTATTAAAAGGCAAACGTGGAATTATTTTTGGCGCATTGGATGAAAAATCAATGGCTTGGCAAATAGCATTAAAATGTCATGAAGAAGGTGCCACATTTACTTTAAGCAATGCACCTATTGCATTGCGTATGGGAAAAATAAACGAATTATCGGCTCTGTGTGGTAATGCTGAAATAATTGGCGCAGATGCTACTTCAACTGATGATTTGGAAAATGTATTTACAAAAAGCATGGAAGTTTTGGGTGGAAAAATTGACTTTGTACTTCATTCGATTGGTATGAGCCCTAATGTGCGCAAGAAAATACCATACACTGAAACTAGTTATGAAAACTTTCAAAAAACAATTGACATATCTGCATTGTCTTTTCACAAAGTGATGCAAAGTGCCATGAAATTAGATGCATTAAACGAATGGGCTTCAGTTGTTGCATTATCATATATAGCAGCTCAACGTACTTTCCCTGGATACAATGATATGGCAGATGCAAAAGCATTGCTTGAAAGCATTGCTCGTAGTTTTGGATTTCAATATGGATTTAAAAAGAAAGTGCGTGTAAACACCATTTCTCAGTCACCTACAATAACAACTGCTGGAAGTGGAGTTGAAGGGTTCAATGCATTTTATCATTATGCTCAAAAATTATCTCCGTTGGGTAATGCAGATGCCGAAGAGTGTGCCAACTACACGATTACACTTTTCAGTGACTTAACACGAAAGGTAACAATGCAAAACTTATTTCATGATGGTGGCTTCTCATTCACTGGCGTGAGTGTAGAATTGGTAGAACAAATTATGCTAAATCAAGAATAGTATGAGATTGATATTAAGTGTTAGTGTTGGGTTTTTATTTTTACTTCTTGGCAGCTGCTCAAAAGATAAAATAGTAAAAACAAGATACTATTCTTATGAATTAAACCCTGCTTATAATGGCAACCATCCAACAACAGGTTTAACTGCTAATGTTTATGTAAAAGATGTAAGCATAGCATTAGAATTTTTATGTGATATGACTGGATCATTGGATTCTAATACCTACACTCTGCGAATACATGAATATGATGCTTCTGCTCAATATGGATACAATCCAATAGCTACCTATGATTTAGGTAGTATAGTGAATAACACACCTAAAAATACAAGTATTTCAAGCACAGACTTTGCAAGTTTTACAGAAGATTTTAAAGGCTATTTCATTATTCAAGATCCTAAAAATCCAAGTAATGACACTTCCACCCTATTGATATTTGGGAAAATTGGAAGTGAGTGGTAAGAAAACCTTATTACATTCTATCTGGAGAATCAATACCAAGTAATTTTAAACCATGAGCGATCACTTGCTTAGTGAGTTGACTAAGTTTCAAACGTACATGTTTCGCAGCTTCTGAATCTGCTTTTAATATAGAATGATCTACTAAAAAACTATTGTACTCTTTAGCTACTTGATACACATAGTTGCTAACCATTGCAGGATTGTATTCTTTTGCTGCTTGCAATAAAACACTTGGATATATTTCCAATAATTTCAAACAATTTTTTTCTACTGAAGTCAATGTATAATTTGGTGTATTAGCTTCTCCTATTTCACCAGCCTTACTCAATATTGAAGTAATACGAGCATGTGTAAATTGAACAAATGGAGCCGTAAACCCATGAAAATCGATGCTTTCCTGAGGGTTAAAAATCATTTTCTTTTTGGGATCAACACGTAATAAATAAAACTTCAAAGCCCCTAATCCCAACGTTTGATAAAGTTTCAATAATTCTGCTTCATTGAATCCATCTACCTTACCTAGTTCTTCTGTATTTTTTTGAGCAATGGCTATCATTTCATCCATCATATCATCGGCATCCACTACAGTTCCTTCTCTACTTTTCATACGACCTGTAGGCAACTCTACCATACCATACGATAGATGATAAATACCATCTGCACATGGTTCTCCCAATTTTTGAAGGATTAACTTCAATACTTGCATATGATAATTTTGTTCATCCCCAATTACATAGACCGATGAGTCCATTTTAAAATCGGCATACTTCAATGTTGCAGTACCTATATCTTGTGTCATGTAAACGGATGTACCATCACCTCGTAACAATAGCTTTTGATCCAAACCTTCATCTGTCAAATCAATCCAAACAGAACCATCTTCTTTTTTAAAAAGAACGCCTTTTTCCAATCCTTTTAACACAATATCACGACCTAGTAAATAGGTACTACTTTCATAATACATTTTATCAAAATCAACGCCCATGCGTGCGTAAGATTTGTAAAAACCTTCATACACCCAATCATTCATACGCTTCCACAAAGCCATCGTATCAGCATCACCTGCTTCCCATTTGCGAAGCATTTCTTGGGCTTGTAATAAAATGGAAGCTTCTTTTTCTGCTTCTTCTTTTGTAATCCCCTTTGTATTTATGATGTCTTCAACTTGAGATTTGAAAACATCATTAAACATTACATAATAATCACCTACTAAGTGATCGCCCTTAATACCTATAGATTCGGGTGTAGCTCCATTGGCAAACAATTGCCATGCAATCATACTTTTGCAAATATGGATTCCTCTATCATTGATCAAATTAGCTTTGATTACTTCATGACCAGTTGCTTTCAATAATTCGCACATGGCGTATCCTAAAAATATATTTCTAAGATGTCCAAAATGAAGTGGCTTATTGGTATTAGGAGACGAATATTCTACCATTACTTTTTTCCCATTATGCGCATGATTTCCGAATTGAACATTTTGCCAAGTATTGTTTAAAAATTCATGATAAACACTCACTTGAATCGATAAATTTAAAAACCCTTTTATGACATTGAAGGATGAAAACAATGAATCATTTTTCAATAATTCTACACCTAATTCCTGTGCTATATCATCTGGTTTTTTACCTATTAATTTTGTAAACGAAAAAGTAACTAATGTAAAATCACCCTCAAACTCTGGTTTTGTTTCATTGATCAAAATATCATCAACGGCAATTGTTTTTTGATAAAGAGAAAAAATTGCTGATTGAGCAGCTACTTTTATTTGCTGGGTAATAGACATACGAACGAAATTAGTGCGCGAAGCTACAAAAAATAGCCCTAATAATCAATAATAATGGACTATTGACTCGGGTATGTTTTATTCATTTCATGAATTGAATATTTTTTTTAAATAAAGAATTTGTTTTCGAGATATGTTCAAATAACTTAGCTTTGTGACTTATGAAAAAAATCATTGTTGCAATACTAATTGCTTCTGTAGCTTTCACATCATGCTCTACCGATTTCAAAGTAGGTGCCGATTATAAAGATATTACAGCTATTTATTGTTTATTATCGAAATCAGATTCTGCTCATTATGTAAAAGTTACAAAAGGATTTTATGATGAGACTATCAACAATTTAATATTGGCACAAAATCCTGATTCATTATACTATAACAACTTGGAAGTAAAAATTGAAGAATTGAACAATGGAAATGTTACAAATACTTTTGTATTGCCAAGAGTAGATTTAATAAAAGAAGGTTATGTCAAAGCTCCTGGTACATTTGTAGATTCACCTAACTATGCTTACAAACTAGTTCATATGTTGAATTCTCAACGAATATATAGACTGCGAGTAAAAAACTTAAGCACGGGTAAAGAAATTACAGGTGAAACTGAAATTATAGATAGTGCAAGAGCTATATTTCCGATTACGAATCCATTTACTAATTTTGATAAATTGAATTTTTCAGAGCCTTCTAAAACTTATAATTTTGCATGGACTGGCCCTAGTAATGCAGCATTTTTTGACGTTGTAATACGCTTTCATTATCAAGAAAAAAATACAAATACATTGGTTACCACCGAACTATTTAAAGACCTACCGGTATTAAAAAATATTTCAGCAACTGGTGGCAATATCAATGTAGTGATGGACAATGTTCAATTTTACAAAACACTTCTTAGTGAGGTTGGCACTGCCCCATCATTTATTACCCGATATGTAGACACACCTGATTTGCTTATTTTAGCTGGTGGACAAGTACTTAAAACATATGTTGATGTAAATAGTGCTCAAGGCGGTATTACGTATGATCAAATCAAACCTATTTATACCAATTTGTCGGGCGAAAATGTTATGGGCATTTTTTCTACTCGAGTTACTAGAAGTTTAATTGAAATACCTTATACCGAACCTACATTTGATTCAATTATCAATGGACAGTTTACTAAGAATTTAAATTTTGTTGGCAAATCAACTAAGTAGATTCATTGTATTTTTTTAATAAAATTGAAACCAATTCAAGATCCGCCGGTCTTGTAACCTTTACATTTTCGTCCAATCCATCTACTAAATTTATAGTCCCTCCGATTGATTCTAAAACAGAAGCTTCATCTGTAAATGTTGATTGAAATTCCTGCAGAAATGCTTGTTTAATTGTTTCTATATTAAATGTTTGAGGTGTTTGAATTGATTTATAGCATTGTCGATCTACCGACTTACTAATTCCCTTTTCAATAAAACGAATACTATCTTTTAACTCTACACAAGGTATTGCATTGCCAGTTTTGATTGCTTGTATATATAATCGATCCAGTAATTCTTTATTGATACATGGCCTTACTGCGTCGTGTATGAAAACTATACCATCGAGGTGAATTACATTTAATCCATTTTTGACAGATTGAAAACGCGTGTCTCCTCCACTTACGAAATGAATATGCTGCTTAATATTAAATGATTTTAAAAGATTTGAACACATATCAATATAATCATTCGGTAGAACAACAATTATCTCTATTGATGGAAATGATTGAATAAATTTTTCAATGGAATACAGAATCACAGGTTTACCATTCACTTCTAGAAATTGTTTTGGAACAGGTGAATTCATTCGAGCACCAATGCCACCAGCTACGATAATTGCATATACCATGCACCAAAAATAAACGAGAATAATTTAAATCAAGCACAAAAACTTAACATGTCTGATATTAATTTGTCTTTGTTGATTTTATTTTTTAAACAAAAATGTCGATATAAAATTCTAAAATTTTTTGCTTTATCAGACAAATCCATTTTGTTACAATCTTCCATTACCATCAGGGTATGTTGTATATTTTCAACATCCTGACTTGATGTTTTTATTTTTTTCTCTACAATACCGGCTAAGCCGAAATAGCTGAGGGAATAAACTATAAAATCATCGTACGAATAGTTATTAATTTTCATGATGAATTTGTTTGTAAGACAAAAATTAGTATTTGTTGTTATAACAACAAAACTATTTTTGATTATTTTACATATATTTATTAATTTAATTTGAATAAATAGTAAAATGTGAATAAAACACACTAAAAGAAAAACTGTATTGATTTACATTTGCACATGCTTGCAGATTTTCCAATACAAAATGAAAAAGAAACCAGAGCTGGTTTTGGCGAAGGAATACATGAAATTGCTAAAATAAACAACAATGTTGTTGCGCTTACAGCCGATTTAGCTGGTTCTCTAAAATTAAATGCTTTTATGAAAGATTTCCCCGAACGATTTGTTCAGTGTGGAATAGCAGAAGCAAATATGATCGGAATTGCTGCCGGAATGACTATAGGTGGAAAAATTCCTTATACAACTACCTTTGCTAATTTCAGCACATCACGTGTGTATGATCAAATAAGACAAAGTGTTGCCTACAGTGGCAAAAATGTAAAAATATGCGCCTCACATGCTGGATTGACATTGGGTGAAGATGGTGCTACCCATCAGGTATTGGAAGATATAGGTATGATGAAAATGTTGCCAGGTATGACAGTCATTGTACCATGTGATTTTAATCAAACCAAAGCTGCAACCATGGCTATTGCTTCTTATCAAGGGCCTGTATATTTAAGATTTGGCAGACCAAAATGGCCAAATTTCACCCCATTGGATGTACCATTTGAAATAGGAAAAGCCCAACAAATAAATGAAGGCAAGGATATAAGTATTTTTGCTTGTGGTCATATGGTATATAAAGCCATGAAAGCGGTAGAACAATTAGAAAATGAAGGCATTTCATGCGATTTGATCAATATTCATACAATCAAACCATTAGATACAGAAGCAGTCATACGTTCAATCAGTAAAACTAGTTGTATTGTAACTGCAGAAGAACATCAACAAAATGGCGGATTAGGAGATAGTATAGCTCAAGTAGCTTCACAACATCACCCTTGCCCACATGAGTATGTAGCTGTAATGGATTCGTTTGGTGAAAGTGGAAAACCAATGGATCTTATGAAAAAATACGGACTCACTGCTGACAATATTGTAGCAAAAGCAAAGCAAGCATTCTCAAAGAAACGTTAAAATTGAGGGTTTAACCCCATATTTCAGACGATTAATCTAAATTTTTAGTTATTAAAGAAATAATAATATAAATATTATCTATTTTTGGTATTGAAAATTATATAAAGAACTCGGATTGAAAAAACTACTATTCATATTATTCTCATTGTTTCTGATGCAAGCATCGTTTGATGCTTACTCAATCAATGAAAATGAATCAGAAAATTCGATGAGTTCAAAAACGGATCGTTATTTCCGTTATGTGTACGATCAAATCAAATTCTCAAATAAAAAACTCAACTTTGATGCTTTTAGCAAAGCCTATTATGGTTATTTGAATTTAATAGAAGAAGGTAAATTGAGACCAGGCGCTTTATTAACAGTTTGTGACTTCAATCTATCTAGTAATCAAAAAAGAATGTGGGTGATTGATTTGAAAAATAAAAAAATACTCTTCAATACCTTGGTAGCTCATGGACAAGGCACGGGTGAGGAATATGCAGAAGCATTTTCAAATACACCTGATTCACATCAAAGTAGCTTAGGATTTTATTTAACCGGAGAAACATATGAAGGAAACAATGGCAATTCATTAAAGTTACTTGGAGTAGATGGCAGTTTCAACAGCAACGCTTATGATCGTGCAATTGTTATTCATGGTGCAGAATATGTATGTGACGAATATGCTCGAGCTAATAAACGTATCGGTCGTTCACATGGTTGCCCTGCCCTACCAGTTGAAGTTGCTCCTAAAGTAATTGATAAAATAAAAAATGGACATTGTCTATTTATTTATCATTCATCCAAACAATATTTTGCTTCTTCTCATTGGATTAATAGCCGATTGAAATCATTGCCAGAGGAAGCTAATAGAATGGATTTAAAAATGCCTGTAAAGAATAATCCACGTTATGTTGCTTCTGCCGCTGAAATCAATAGTTCAACACCTATGACGGAAGTCTCAAACCAAGCTTGTACCAAAGATAATAAATTAGACGAATGTCAAGATATGGTTAGTGGCGGGGATAAACAAAATTACAAAGTAGAGGTAAAAACGATATTGATAAAAAAGGCCGATTTGCCAAAAAAAGAATTGAACAACACTGAAAAAATTTCAACGACATCCTCATCGAAATAATATTTCCTTTTTTTCTTTTGATAGTTATATAATATACAATTTTTCACTTGTATATTTAACTCTTGCAATTGACATTATTCATAGTGTATTTTCTGCTCTTTAGCAGTTTTATTTATTTCTATAAACTGAATAGAAACACTGGCTTTTCGTCTTATTTCATCATTGCACTTTTTGGGTTCAAAGTTTTAGCAGGTTGTATTAATTTATATTTATACAACAATGTATTTAAATTTAGCGATGTCTCTTTTTTCCATTGGCAATCCATAGGCGAATTAAAAAAATTTCATTTAAATCCTTCAGCTTTTCTTTATGAATGGCTTTTTAATTGGGGTGATTACAAAGGAAGGTTAAATTTTTTCAACCATGAAAATTCACCTTATTGGAGTAATTTAGGTTCACTTTTTCATTCTAAATTTATGTTGCTTAGCAATATTTTTTCTTTGGGTAATATATATGTAAATGTAATTTTTTACAATATTGCGTTTTTTATAGGCCAACTATTATTATATAAATCATTCTACCAATTCCAACCGCATAAGAAATGGCTTTTAATTGCAGTGATATTCTTCACTCCATCCGTATTATTTTGGTGTAGTGGTATACATAAAGATGGATGGATACTGATGGCTTTGGGCTTTATTTGTTATTATACAATTCAGTTTAATAAAAATCGTAATTTAAAGGACCTTTTAATTATCATTTTAAGTATAATCCTAGTATTTATTATTCGCTATTTTTATGTACTTTGTTTATTACCAGCCTATTTAATATGGATTTGCACGTTTAATTCAAATAAAGGTAAAGTAGTACTTTTTGGAATAACTTATACAATCATTATACTTTTATTCTTCACAATTCAATATCTATTTCCAAGCATAAATCCAATGCAAATGGTAGCAAACCGTCAACATGAATTTATGAACCTTGATGCATTTTCTGATTTAGCAGCTCCTCTTTTAGAACCTACATTGCTTAGTTATTTTAAAAATCTACCTTATGCATTATATCATGTTTTGTTTATCCCAACATTTCATTTTTCGGATAGTCTTAGGTTTCAATTGGCTTCACTAGACAGTATATTAATAGTTGCAATTCTATTTATCAGTATTATTTTTATTAAAAAACAACATTTATCTAATTCATACTATTTGTTTCTTTTATTTTTCACGGTATCCGTTTACCTTTTCATTGGATATACCATACCAAATAGTGGAGCATTGGTTCGATACAAAAGTGAATTTACAGCATTATTATTGCCAAGTTTGATATCTCTAAGTGAAATACCATTTCTAAAAAGATTCTATGCCGCTGATAATTAGTTAGCCTTGAAAAGCCCGTACTTTAGTATGCAATAGATTGCTCTAAAACCATCTTTAGCACCAATTTTTTTACCTTCTTCGTACGTACGACCATAATACGATATGCCTACTTCGTATATTCTAATAGCTTTTATACGAGATATTTTAGCAGTTACTTCAGGCTCAAAACCGAATCTGTTTTCAACTAAATGCAAAGACTGAAAAACTTCTCTTCTCATCAATTTATAACAAGTTTCCATATCTGTCAAATTCAGATTGGTGAACATATTAGACAATTTTGTTAGAAAACGATTACCTATACTATGCCAATAAAACAAAATACGATGAGGTTTGCCTCCTATGAAACGAGAACCATATACTACATCGGCAAAATCGTTGATAATTGGCTTTAGTAGTATATTATATTCCTCAGGGTCGTATTCTAAATCTGCATCTTGTACAATTATAAAATCGCCCGTTGCCTTTTGAATACCTGTACGGAGTGCGGCACCTTTTCCAGCATTTACTTCATGCTTATAATATGATATTGATAAAGTAGGATTACTTTTTTGATAATCCAATATAGATTCTTCGGTATTATCTTTTGAACAATCATTTACAATAATAATTTCCTTGTCAATATTGTTAATCAAATTTACCTCCTTCACTTTATTTAAAATACGGTGAATCGTAGGACCTTCATTATATGCTGGTATAACAATACTTAGTTTCATAATTTTCAAGTTGCTAATATAATCATTTCTATTTCTTTACTTTGTAAAAAATATTAAAAAAATGAGTAATCTGGTGAATGAATTTAATGAGTATAGAGAAAAAATGAATGAAGTGATACTTGGCAAACAAAACAAGGTACTTGGTCGGCTTTTCAATTTAGATACAAATACTTACATGGAAGGTGCTTTAAACATCAAAACGAAAGAGATGCTCGGACTTGTAGCTTCTATGGTATTGCGATGTGATGATTGTATAAAATACCATGTTGGCAAATGTCATGAACTTGGAATCACTACTGAGGAATTATATGAAATATTTGCAGTAGCTAATTTAGTGGGAGGAACTATCGTAATTCCTCACACACGAAGAGCAGCTGAATATTGGGAAGAATTGATTTCGAATTAAGACACTATATCGATATCAAAATTTACTAAATCAACAAAGTAGTTGAGACGTTCCATGATTTGGTCATTGGAGATTTCTTTAAGTCGTTGCGTACCAAATTTTTCAACCACAAAGCTAGCCATAGCAGATCCAATGATGATACCCGTTTTCATATTCTCAAATGAAATATCTTTAGTGCGAGCCAAATGTCCAATAAAACCACCTGCAAATGTGTCTCCAGCACCAGTTGGATCAAATACTTCTTCTAAAGGTAATGCCGGTGCAAAAAATACATGAGTTTTATGAAATAACAATGCACCATGTTCTCCTTTTTTGATTATCAAAAATTGAGGACCCATCGCCATTATTTTTTGAGCTGCTTTTACTAATGAGTATTCTCCACTCAATTGACGTGCTTCAGCATCATTGACCATCAACAAATCAACCATTTTGATTGTTTCCATCAAATCATCCATAGCAATATCCATCCAAAAATTCATGGTATCCATGATGATTAACTTTGGACGCTTAGGTAATTGATTTATGATTTGCTTTTGAAGTGAAGGCATTAAATTGCCTAACATCAAAAATTCACAATCTTGATAAGAAGCAGGTACTTTAGGATCAAATTTAGCTAATACATTTAAATCAGTCACTAATGTATCGCGGGTATTCATATCCAAATGATATTTACCACTCCAGAAAAAAGATTTTTCGTCTTTTAACACATCTACCCCTTCAAATTCAACTCCGCGGCTTTTAAGTGCATCAATTTCTTCTTGAGGAAAATCGCCACCAATAATTGAAATTTGTTTGATTGGGCTTGTAAAATGAGAAGCACTCCAAGCAGCATACGTTGCTGAACCACCAATAATTTTATCTGTTTTGCCAAATGGAGTTTCGATTGCATCAAAAGCCATTGTACCTGCGATCACTAAAGACATAGTTATTTTATTTTGGGTGCAAAGGTAGCCGATGAAACTTGTAGTTCAAACAGAAATTAGTATTATTAATTAACCATCAATTGATACTTTTCCACTTTTAAGCAATTTGGAATCAATAGTAAATAACTGATATAAATACAATCCATTTGCAAGTATTGTGTTTATAGTAGTCTTATTGCAATTGTTAGTATTTAATACTAATTTCCCATCCATTGAGTACATTTTCAAAATAAATGGATCATTATATCCTATTATTTGAATTGTATTATGATTTGATAATAACTCGATTGATTGTTTCAATTCATGATTGTCAATAAGGGTTGGAGATTGCGAAACAGTTATAGTATCTAAAAATAAATCTTCCAAACAACTATCATATTGTGCCTTTAGTGAAACAGTATATGTGCCGGATGTTGCATAAGCATGTGATGGTGATGAGGTAAAATTTAATGCAGATCCATCACCAAAATTCCAACTATATGAATTAGAACGAAGCGATTGATTCATAAAATTGGCTGTCATCCCATTTGTTAAATATGTATATTTTGCAATTGGTATTCTACCTGCATGTTGCCATAATTCAATACTATCCAAAACAGTATTGGTAGAAACAGTTTGAATTGTAGTTGCATCGTTCGAATTAACCCCACCAAGTACAAAAGTGGCTCCAATTGAAGACTTATGATAGATAGTTGAATAAAAAGTACAAGCTGCTAAGTAGGTACCATTGACAGAAGGATGTGACTCATCGGCATTGTATAATTCCACCAAAGGATAACTAGATCTGTAATTGCGCCATACGGCTCCTACAGGTGAACAAGTCGCATTGTTAGTATCACACATTTCAAGATAACTATCTCTTAATCGCTGTTGCATGCCAGCATAAGTACATATGGGAGGATATGATGCACAATTAGAAGCATCTCCATTCTTTCTGCCCCAAGTCATATAAAAAAGAATCTCTCCACAGGGATTGTATTTTTTGATTGTATCACATAATTTATTTGCATAAGGATAGCAATCAGTTGCAACTTGAGAAGGATCAAATGAAGGTATTTGGCTTTGCTCTTGTAACACGATGTAATCCCAATTCCCTAATTTGATTTTATTTTGAGTATTGACATCTGTAGAATGTAAATTGAATGTATATCCACCTGGTGTGCTATTATCTATCACAATTGTATCTCCCATTGATAAGGCTAAATTTACAAGTGTATTAGGCAAATCATTCACATATGTATAGCTATTACCAATAAAGAGAATTCGTTTTACTTCAGCGTTTGAAATCGAACTAATAAAAATAATAAAAGTTAAGAGTAAATTGTTTTTCATTTTACAAAGATAAAAATAATAATCATTTTACTAATCGAGTAGTGTCATAGTTTTGTCATTCTTTTTACATTATTCAAATCTATTTAAGTTATTTTCGATTTTTAAATGCAAAAGTAAAATATGGATAATCAACAAGAAGAAATAAAATTTCTAGACGGTCCTCAAAGCAGGTGGATGGATTTCAAGGTTACAATACGTACTGTACTTGATTTTATAAAAGGTTATCGAACACTTCATTTTGCTGGGCCATGTGTTACGATATTTGGTTCTGCTCGCTTTGACGAAAATCATCCAAGCTATATACAAACTCGGGAAATGGCAGGGAAAATTGCTCGATTAGGATTTACAATTATGACAGGTGGAGGGCCAGGTATAATGGAAGCTGCCAATAGAGGTGCACGAGATGTAAATGGCAGAAGTGTAGGCTGTAATATTGAATTACCTTTTGAACAATTACATAACCCCTATCTCGATAAATGGGTAACTATTAAATATTTTTTTGTAAGAAAGACATTGCTGATAAAATACTCGTATGCATTTGTTGTAATGCCCGGCGGATTTGGAACCTTAGATGAATTATTTGAATCGCTTACATTGATACAAACAAAGAAAATTAAAAATTTCCCAATTGTAATATTTGATACTGCCTTTCATAAAAATTTACTCTCCTATATTGAAGATATGAAGATCGCCAAAACAATATCACCTGAAGATCTAGATTTAATCTTAGTTACAGATGATATTGATGAAGCTGTTGGGTATATTAAAGCAAGTATTGAACGGTTTGGATTACAATACGAAAAGAAATTCAAACCCCTCAAATGGCTGCTTGAAGGAAATGGTGATTAACCACCCATGTCATCAGCTGAAGGGCCGTATGATCCTGGCACTGGAATATTTAATAATCTTAAATAAACACCCAATTGTGCTCTATGATGATATAAATGATTTAAACACCATGTACGAACAACCTGCGCTTTAGGCATTGTAAAGTAAATTTGTTCACCATTTCTCATAGTCCACATTTTTTCAAATTCAGCTTCATCTACTTCAGTCAATATTTTTTCAGCTTTAGCCATCAAATCATCAAATAATGCAAGTAATTCTTCTGTTGATTTTAATACCTTTGGAGTAAAGTCCCCAGCAGAAAAATCTAATACATCAAGGATTAAACATTCTTTCCACCAACCTATAATTTCAGCTACATGCGTAGCTAGTCTACCAAGTGTCATAGACTTTTCATGTGGTTTATAATCATATTGATCAAGTGGTACTAGGCTTAATATTTTACGAGTTGCAATTGCTTCATGCTTAAGCTCTGCTAAAAGGATTTCTTGTAATTTCATTGTAATTTTATTGTTTTATAATTTTGGATATGTGTTTTTGATCTGCATTGATTTCAACAAAATAAATACCTGATTTTAAATCATCTAAATTAATTTCAAGAGACTTCGTACCATTGTTACGAATGCTTTTATCAAAGATTGTTTTAGATGTCAAGTCATAAAGCTTTACATGAATCCAATCAATTTTTTGTACTTGATTAAAATTTAAATGCAATTCATTATTAAAGGGATTTGGGAATATTGAAATCGTTTGTTCATTTTTGATAGATTCCGTTACATTCAATGTTTTCCCATTGAATGTAATTTGATCAAATATAGCATCATTGATAGCTGTATCTATATGACTGCAATTTGCTAAACCAACGTAAACAGTATCAACCATATTAATAGTAGCTGTTTGTAATGTATTCCAATTAATCCCATCCAACGAAAAATAGGATGTGAACACATTGCCAATGCGTTCCATTTTTACCCATCCTGGCGCAATGCCTGCTGTATCTTTATTATCAGTCCAATCATTTGTATTGGTTCGCCATTGCATAGCAAAGCCATTTCCTGGAGTTAAAGCACACATGGCATGTTTAGAGTCGGTAGTAAGTGTTTCTCGTATCATCACACCACCTTTAGCCCATCCATATATATTTCCAATATGTCTTACTCTTGCACTGATGGTAACATCACCTACTAATTTTTTATATAGAAAATGAAATTCATCATTTTTATCCCAAATATCCTCACCTGATGCAAAGACTGTATATCGAGCGTTTATAGCATCATAACAAACACTCCCTGCTGCTCCTACTGAACCTATATCTTGATGTGCATCAAAGTCATTATTCAATACATTGGAAGGTGTATTAAAATAAATTCGATCACTCCAAAGACTCGTATCTGATATACAAAGACCTCTAACTCTTGCTTCATATTTTGTACAACCTGCATATGTTGTTATAGCGTAGTTAGTTAAGCTCACAGTTTGATTATACCATTGAAGTGTTCCTAATTCTCGATATTGTATTTCATATTGAGTTGAACCTGTATTTGTCCAATTCAGTTGAAATGCATTTCCATTCCAGCTTGAAGAATTAATAACTGGACTAGTACACGTATGATTATTTTCAATAGTCGATTCCCATAGACCTCGTCCATAATAAGCAACATAAATACGTGCATCTTTACCTCCGTCATTGAAATACAGAAAGTTTTTGATTGAAGCTATTGAAGGCAACGCACCTGAATAATTATCCCAATCAGCTTTTGTATTATTACGATAATACACCCCTTGACTATTGCCTAAATATACACTGGCGTTTGAACTATAATCATCTAGAAATAATTTAGTATGATTTAATGCTGGTAAGGTACCAGAATAATCACTAAAGGTCATTCCGCCATCAATTGATCGATATACTTTTGTATTAATAATCGCAAATATCAAGTTGGTATCTTTTGATGAAATTACAATATCAGTTGCTGTAGCTACTGGATACGTAAAATTTTGAAAACTAGGCGATGGACTCAATGCATCATGTGTAATGTAAAACTTACCACCTACACTATAGGCAAATATATTAGGATGACCATTACAAACTGCCATAGCCCTAATTTGCACTGAACCCGTTATAATTTGAGTCCATATGGGTTCCCCATTTAATAAATTTTTAGTTTGCCAAATGCTATTCCCTGAGACATAGGCAAGATTTTGATTGTCTGAACTAAATACATGCTTCATGGTATTTGCTGCAACTGCTGCAGGTATTTCATAGGGATTTCCACCACCTGTTGGCAACGCTCTTCGTTCTTGATCATCAAAATAATAGACAAATTTTTGAGGTGAAAAATCCATTTGCATTTTCGTAGTCCAATCACCACCTCTATTTGTTTTCCAAGTATTATCAATATAGACTAGTTCACCATTATCTTGTGTACCTGTACTTATTAATTTTGAGTAAAAAGGACTTACAGCAGCATTGTAATTTTCAGTTGCACCTAAGCCATTGCTTGTTTGACTCCAAGTTACCCCTTCCGTCTGAGTTAACCATACACCCCCATCATTGGCTTGAAATAAATTAATAGCATTGCCAGGTTGATAAGCCCAATCATGCATATCTGTATGGACAGTCTGCCACCAATTCGTTAATTTAATCCATGTAATTCCACCATCGTTACTTCGCATAACATTATGTGAACCAAGAAATAATTGATCAGGATTTGTAGGGTTGGCTTCAATACAAAAATTATAATTTCCTTGGCCACCTCCAGTGGAATCGTAACCTGTTAAACTCCAAGAAGGATTATTATATTGTATCGTAAAGTTCAAACCAGCATCTGTACTTTTAAAAATGGTTCCTTCTTGATTGACAGTACCTACATAAACAATTGATGGATTCGCATCGCTCACAGCAATTCTTGTTCCTGAAGCCAATAATGAATTGAATCCTGTAGTTATCTCAGTCCAATTTTCTCCTTTATCGGTACTTCTAAAAAATTTATTCATACTTGAGGCATACATAATCGAACTTCCATTTAAAGGCTGCCATTTCATATCTGTAAATTGATTGCCAACTAACTTTTCGGTCCAAGTATTTCCACCATCAATTGTTTTCCATATACCGCTGTTCGTAGCTGCAATCAACACAAGATGATTTGAAGGATCCATTAATAATTCAACCGCCATTTTAGTTCCTATTCCAGTATTGATTTGATTCCAAGTAGTACCTCCATTGGTGGTTTTCCATATACCTAAATCGGTGCCGTAGTAATTGGGATCACCAGAACCAAGATAAATAATATTAGTATCAGTAAAATCAATGCATACACTTGCTGTACCCATAGTTGGCAATTTATCTGTTCCCAACGATGTCCAATATTGTCCAGCATTGGTACTTTTCCATAATCCACCGGATGCACTACATGCATATATTGAATTAGGATTTGTGGGAGAAAACTTGATTTGACACACTCTACCTATTCCATTAATTTGACCTGAAATATTGGTAGGAAAATCAATTGGTCCATGAAATGTCCAATTGGAAGTCTGAGCATCAAGTTTACCAAGTGTAATTAAAAGTATGCTTAAAATTGATAAGATTTTGTTCAGTTGTTTCATACGTTATTTTCTATTTTGTTGCTGAGCTTTCCATTGTTCAATTCTTTCGTCAGGTGTTAATAGGGTCCCATCGTTTTTAATCAATGGTTCATTTTTAATCAACCAATTTTTAAAACGCTTATATTCAAATGCATAATCAATTGCTGCTTGCCCCTTGTTTTTTCTTTTTTTAGAAATAAAACTTTTTTTCTCTTTTTCTTTATTATCTGCATTTAATAATTCATGTTCTTCAACAGGTAGCTCACGCCCTTCCCAAAATAATTCAAATGCCTTTTGGGCATCATAATAATTTACATTCTTATTATCCATCATTTGAATCCAAACGGGGTGAGATCTTAAATAGTTGTCAGAATATGTTTGAGCATAAATTGAAAAGGTTGCTAAAATAGCAACCCCCGAAAGAAATATTTTTTTCATATAATATTTAAAAAAGTAAATTTAGTATAAACGACATTTTTCGTCCATTGTCACATCGTCTTGTGTAACTATCGTTGAATTGGCTTCACATTCTTTTGCAGCCTCCTTCTTTTTATTTTTAATCATGAACTCAACCACAGATGTATCAGGCAATCCTGGAGGTGGACCTGAATATTTGATTACACATTGACAGATATATTCTTGTGTGCAAGAACTCACAAAAAATATCGAAATGAGTAGTAAAAAGGGTATAAACTTCTTCATGAATGAAAATATTGAGTCAAATATAACAAAAGATTTTTTTTTGTACTAAATAAGTGCAATAAATTTACTGAATTAATTTTATATATGGTTTTTAATCAACAGATGGAGAATATCGAATTCCTTGCGAAACAAGTGGTAGAAGGATTTATCATTGGATTGCACAAAAGCCCCTTCCATGGGTTTTCGGTTGAATTTGCAGAACATCGACTTTATAATATTGGCGATAATCTTAAACATATCGACTGGAAAGTATATGGTCGTTCTGATAAACTGTTTATTAAAAAATATGAAGAAGAAACCAATTTGCGTTGTCAACTTGTAATAGATACATCTTCTTCTATGTTTTTTCCAAAGGAAAGCGCAAAACCCAATAAGTTACAATTTTCTGCTTTAGCATCTGCATCTATTCTTACAATATTGAAAAAGCAACTAGATGCAGCAGGTATTTCCTTATTTGATGAATCTATTACGTTACATACCCATCGTAAGTCGAATACGGTACATTACAAAATGTTGACTACTCAATTAGAAAATTTATTAAAAGCTGAAAATCATCAAAAATCTACACAAGCGGCCAATGTATTACATCAGATAGCTGAAAACATTCATAAACGTTCATTGGTCATTATTTTTAGTGATATGCTCGATCGCGTTTCTGATCAAGCTGAGCTGTTTGATGCATTGCAACATTTAAAATACAACAAACATGAAGTCATATTATTTCATGTACAGGATGGAAAATACGAAGTTGACTTTGATTTTGAAAACCGACCATATGAATTCATAGATATGGAAAGTGGCGAAAAATTGAGAATGAATTCAACACAACTAAAACAAACGTATGTTGAAAAGATGGCGCAATATCGAGAACAGCTTTCTCTTAAATGTGGTCAATATGGGATTGATATCATTGATGCTAATATAAATGAAGGCTATGACAAGGTATTAATGTCCTATTTGATTAAAAGAAATAAAATGTTGTAATACTTCATTTATAAAATATACCCTTGAATGGGTATTGCACTTATCTTTAAAATTGTTCATCTTTGTATTGAACTAAATTCAATCAACATGAACACAAAAAACATTTTAATCGCAATTATTTTCGTTTGTTTCACTCAAGTTGCAAAAGCACAATTTGCTGAACTTAAAGGCATTACAATTCAAGCTACATCAAAGTTATATGTAGAAGATAATGAGGCAAAAAGTGAAAATCTGGATCAATTATTCAATGTATCTTTTAAAGATATGATACTCGTGCACAATATTTATGCAGATGGGGTTATTAGTGTATCACAAGTATATCAACTAAATTCTGTTAAAAACACAGTGGATAGACTTGGAAAAACGATATACAAATTCAATGCATTATCTGGACTTTCAGGAAATACATTTAAGTATGAAGCGAAAGTTGACAAAGAAGGTAAATTGGAATCTATGGTAATCGAAGAACCTGGTGGAACCAAAACTACATATAAGGGTGGAATTACTGAGTTGAAAACATTCAAACAATAATTACTAAACTAAGCAGTAACTACTTGTTGCAATTGCATCACAGCATCTACAACTGCCTGCATATCATATCCACATTCACGATGTAGCTCAGCGGGTTTACCATGTTCAATAATTAAATCTGGAATCCCTAACATTTTCACAGATGGAGTATATCCATGTTCTGCAAAAAACTCTAGACATGCAGAACCAAATCCTCCTACAACTGTCCCATCTTCGATGGTAATCACATGCTTGTATTTTTTTCCTACTTCATGTAATATTGACTCATCAATTGGCTTCACAAATCGCATATTATAATGTGCTGGGTAAATTGAATGATCACTCAATTGTTTGCAAGCATTTACAACAAAATTACCTGGATGCCCTATAGATAAAATTGCAATATCATTCCCTTCTTGAACTATTTCGCCCTTTCCAATAGCCATTTTCTCCAATACAGTTTCCCACTGAGGCATTACTCCTTCACCTCTAGGATATCGTATTACAAAAGGCAACACATTTTCGTCCAATTGGGATGTGTACATCATATCTCTTAATTCCTTTTCATTCATAGGAGCACCTATAATAAGATTAGGAATACAACGCATGTATGGTATATCATACGCTCCATGATGGGTAGCACCATCATCTCCTACCAATCCAGCTCTGTCCAAACAGAAAATAACTGGCAATTTTTGGATAGCTACATCGTGTACCACTTGGTCGTAAGCACGTTGCATGAAAGAAGAATAAATATTACAAAATACTTTCATGCCTTGTGTAGCCAAACCTGCACTTAATGTTACAGCATGTTGTTCACAAATGCCAACATCAAAAGCTCTATCGGGCATTTCTGCCATCATATATTTCAATGAGCAACCTGAAGGCATTGCAGGTGTTACACCCATGACTTTCGGATTGGCTTTTGCTAACTCTATAATGGTTTTACCAAATACATCCTGATACTTGGGAGGTTGAGGTGTATCATAAACGACTTTATTAATCTTACCGGTCGTTTTATCAAACAATCCAGGTGCATGCCAAAGTGTTTGATCTTTTTCGGCGAGGTCATATCCTTTTCCTTTTATTGTATTGATATGCAATAACTTAGGTCCATTCAATTGTTGCAAATCTTTAAGTGTTTCCACCAATTTCAATACATTATGTCCATCTATTTGACCAAAATAACGAAGACCAAGACCTTCAAATAAATTACTTGTTTTGGACACTACTGCTTTAATACCTGCCTCGGTTTTGGATGCCATTTTTTGATGGAACTTCCCAAAAGGAAGTTTGCCTATTAGGTTCCAAATATCATCACGAACTATATTGTATGTTTTTGAAGTTGTAATATCTGTGAGGTATTCTTTGAGTGAACCCACATTAGGGTCAATACTCATATTATTATCATTGAGTATTATAAGCACATTGGCTTTGCATGTTCCAGCATGTTGTAAAGCCTCAAAAGGTAAACCGGCAGTCATTGCACCATCACCAATAATTGCTACATGCTGACGATTAGATTCTTCATTTAACTTACTAGCTATTGCCATTCCCAGCGCTGCAGAAATTGAAGTTGAAGAATGTCCTACCCCAAAAGCATCATATTCACTTTCACTTCGTTTAGGGAAACCACTTATACCACCATATTTTCTATTTGTATGAAATACATCTCTTCGGCCAGTTAAGATCTTGTGACCATAGGCTTGATGTCCAACATCCCATATAAGTTGGTCGTTGGGTGTATCAAATACATAATGCATAGCTACTGTTAACTCCACCACACCTAAACTTGCACCAAAGTGACCTCCATTTACACTTACAGAATCGATAATGAATTGTCTTAGTTCATTACAAACCTGCTGCAATTGCTCTTTTTTCAGTTTTTTTAAATCCGATGGGTAGTTAATTGTTTTCAATAAAGGGCCCGCTTCTATCTGCATAGTTAATGGTAGGTATTAGAATAGTCAAAAATACATATTGTATTTTATAATTTGAAGTGTTTTGACTATTATATGTGATTTTTAAATAGTTTTTAGCAATAGTTTATCAATACGTCCATATTTTAATTCAAAAAACATACTTTTGAAACATGAGTTTATTATCAGATTTTATGATTTCAATCCGAAGTTATAGTGAAGCTATTTCCCTTATTAGAGCACATAAAATGGGAAGAATATTCTTCTTTTCTTGTTTTTTGTATTTATTTCTTATTATCATCTCATCCTCTATTATGTGGTACGGATTAGATTACTTCATTGAATCATTATTATCCTTATCCTATATCAAATCTTTAAGCCAATGGCTTTCAAAATATCCTTGGCTTTTAACAATAACTAAAATTGCATTATACTTATCAAGTATTTTCTATTTTATTTCCATTTTTAAATACTTGTTTTTAGCTATTGCATCACCTCTTTACGCATATTTATCAGAAAAAACTTCAGAGGCCGTTAATAATACATCTTACCCACTTAATGTTGCACAACTTATAAAAGACATTGGAAGAGGAGTCATTATTTCTTTAAAAAATATGGCAAAGCAATTCTTTTTAACTATGCTATTATTTATACTTTCATTTATACCTATTGTTGGTTTGGTTTCAAGCTTTCTGATTATCATACTCGATTGCTATTATTATGGTTTCTCCATGTTGGATTATAATTGCGAGCGAAATAAAATGGATGTAAAACAAAGCAGTCAATTAATCAGTAGCCAAAAGGGGCTAGCCATTGGAAATGGACTCGTCATGTATTTGTCTTTATTCATTCCCTTTATTGGTGTAATGTTTATTGCTCCTTTATCTGCAGTTGCTGCATCCATTGCTTTTTACAAAAAAAATCCTCAAACAGTTTAATCTTTATTACAATCAAAATGCAAAAAGGCACCTTACATTTAATACCCAATATCCTTGCTGAAAATGGAATTCATGCAATACCAAGCAATATTAAAGTGGTAGTCACTTCTTTAAAAACATTTTATGTTGAAGATCTTCGAAGTGCTCGTCGATTTTTGAAAATGCTGAATAAAGACATAATCATCGATCATCTTACGTTTCATTTACTCAACGAACATGAAAATGATTCTTTGCAATATGTTGCAAAAATTTTAAACAGAGGTGAATCCATTGGATATATTAGTGAAGCGGGATGCCCTAATGTTGCTGATCCTGGGCAAGAACTTGCAAAAATTGCACATGAAAATGAATGTACTGTAAAACCTCATGTAGGCCCCAATTCAATCCTATTAGCATTAATGGCATCTGGTTTCAATGGTCAGCAATTTCAATTCATAGGTTACTTACCCAATAAACAACCTATGTTATCACAAAAAATAAAAGAAATAGAACAAGAAAGTAAACTAAAAAATTGCACCCAGCTTTTTATAGAAACACCTTACAGAAATAATCAACTTTTAGCTGAGTTAATAAAAAATTGTGCTGGTCAAACAAGACTTTGTATTGCTTCAGGTTTAACTGGAGAAAATGAAAAAATAGTTACAAAAACAATTTCAGAATGGAAGTCAACTGAAATTTCGTTTCACAAAATACCTGCTGTGTTTGTTCTTTATGCTGGAATAAATTAAAGACCTGTATTGTAATTAGATTCTGTTACTTTTTCAATTCGATCAATGATATATTGACCGTTTTCTTGATTTTGGTTTTTCCCATTATAATTATCACCTCTCCAAG
>CANHGW010000044.1 GCA_947460175.1 Bacteroidota bacterium
CTACAGCGGAAGCATTGCCTCGTTGTTTGCTGAGTTCTACAGCTCTAATTTTAAATTCTTGGTTGTACGTTTTTCGTATTGTTGTCATCTTGTAAAGTTCGCACTTATTCTCTTAACTAATTTGTCCACTCAAAGGTAGGAACTCCAGTGCGAGGTACTGTCACCGATTTAGTCACAGGCTTAGTATTAGCAGGAGTCACCATCAAGCTCATGCCTGGCAATTATACAGGCACTACAGATACCGATGGCATATATCGTATATCACCTATGGCATCAGGCAAGTATACAATTACCTATTCTCTTCCTCTCTACGAAGACCTTGTCCAATCCGATTACGAAGTCAAGCTTGGCACAGTCTCCACCCTCAACAATAGTTTAAAACCACTTTAATAGATTTCAATAATAAAAAGGGGGCTAGTTTGCCCCTTTTTATTTTTAACAACCTCTTCAATTAAATAAAAGCATTGAAGTTCTACTTTATTCATTTTAGTTTTGGCGTATATTCAATTAGGAAATGACAAATAAAATAATACTATTATTTATCACAATTCTCTACCGTACTCTTTCCTCCACCCCCAATCCAAACAAAGCATAATCATATTTCACCGGATCATTGGCATCAAACTGCCTAAGGGATTCGGTCAATTCTTCGGCCGTTTGCCAGTTGCCTTTATTCTCTTGTATCAATCCTAATCGATGTGCTACCCTTCCTACATGCACATCCAAGGGACAAATCAATTCGGAAGGTTTGATGCTTTTCCATATACCAAAATCTACACCATGGTCGTCCTGTCGCACCATCCAACGAAGAAACATATTGAGTCTTTTGCAAGCTGATTTCTTCAAGGGTGTAGACACATGCTTGTGTGTACGAGCAGAATGTTCCAATGAAAAGAATGTTTGATTAAAATAAATCAATCGCTCTTTCATGTCAATTTTTCCTTTCAAACCCGAAGGAAAAAAAGCCGATTCCAAACTTGCATGTTTCCGATAATGATGCGAAAGAAATTGAATAAAATACAATAAGTCTGTGGCATTAAATGTTCGATGTTTGATATCTAAAAATCGTTTTAAATCTACCTCTTCATGATTGAGTAAAAAATCGTGTGGTGCATGATCCATTGCTTCAAGGATTCGATTACAACTATTGATTATCGACGTACGATTACCCCACGCTAAGGTAGCAGCAAAAAAACCAGCTATTTCAATATCTTGTTTTTTAGAAAATGAATGCGGAATACAAATCGGATCTTTGACTATAAATTGAGTTGTATTGTACTCTTTAACTTTTCTATCTAGAAATTGTTTCAATGCTGCTTTAGTCATTCTATGGCTTTAATATCGCGGTGAAAGTACAACAAGTAGAATAATTGCGATTTTCAATTTTAGAAAAAGAAGGAAATCACGACTAATGTTTCATAAGAAGTAGTTATGAACTCTATAACTAAATTCAATAGATCTTTGTAATCAAAATACAGTTATTTTGAACTATGAAAATTCTTATTTCTTACATAGGCATTGTTTTAATGCTACTTGTTTTCAATAACAATAATCTATCTGCCCAGCGTTACTGGACCTTTGAACTACATGGTGGATGGGCAGGCAATATCCCTCTACCTTTGCGTATCAAACAACAAGGCCACCCTGACATTTACATCAAGCGGGCAAAATTTTATAGTGAGCCATTTATATCTCCCTATTATTGGGATTGGCGTTTTTGTAAACATATTGATAAACACAGCATTGAATTTGAAGCTATTCATCACAAACTGTATTTAGATAATAAACCACCCGAAGTGCAACGATTTGGCATTTCACACGGATTCAATATTTTGACAATCAATTACGGATACAAATTCAAATACTTCCTTTTTCGCAATGGTATAGGAAGTGTACTCATGCATCCAGAAAGTACCATTCGAGATAAGGTTTACCCCGAAGGCCCTGGCTTCGACATCAAGGGTTATGTACTGCGAGGTTTTGTATACAATACAGCCGTCGCAAAGCAATTTTATTTTCTTCGAAAAAGACTATACCTCAATACTGAATTGAAAGCCACCTTTGCTAGAGCCAATGCGCCTATTGTAGATGGAACTGCAACTGTAAATAATATTGCTCTTCAAGCCATTGTTGGACTTGGTGTACGTTTTGCTGGAAATAAAAAAAAGGCTGCATCATCTACACAAGAGTAAACAATGCAGCCTTTAAAATAAGTTATTATCCGATTGCTTGGTTCAAATCTTCGATTAAATCATCTGCATCTTCGATACCGACACTCAGACGAATCAACGAATCAACTAAACCATTTTTGATACGCTCTTCACGTGGAATAGAACCATGCGTCATACTTGCAGGATGTCCTATCAAACTTTCTACACCACCCAATGATTCGGCTAATGCAAATAATTTTGTACTACTCAATACCTTGATTGCTTCATCTAAATTATCGCCTTTTAATGTAAACGAAATCATTCCGCCAAAACCACGCATTTGCTTTTTGGCTATGTCATGATTTGGATGATCTTCAAAACCTACCCAATACACTTTGTCTACTTTAGGATGATTGCGCAAGTAATGTGCTATTTTCTTCCCATTTTCGCAATGACGATCCATACGTACATGGAGTGTTTTGATACCACGAAGTACCAACCAACAATCATGCGGACCAGGCACCGCTCCACATGAGTTTTGGATAAATGCCAATTGCTCATGCAAAACATCTGAATTTACAATCAATGCGCCATGCACTACATCCGAATGTCCACCCAAATATTTTGTAGCTGAATGCAATACGATATCAGCACCCAATGTCAATGGATTTTGCAAGTAAGGCGAAGCAAATGTATTGTCAACCACTAAAATCAAATTATGTTTTTTAGCTATTGCTGCACAAGCTTCTATGTCGATGATATTCAATAAAGGATTCGTAGGTGTTTCAACCCATATCATTTTGGTATTGACATTGATATATTGTTCGATGGTAGATGCATCGGACATACCCGTAAAATGAAACTTTAAGCCATAGCGCTCGTATACTTTTGTAAAAATACGGTATGTACCACCATATAAATCGTTGGTTGAAATAACTTCATCACCAGGATTCAATAATTTCATCACAGCATCCGAAGCGGCCAGACCTGAACCAAAACTCAAACCATATTTACCAAGTTCAATAGCAGCCAAGGCGTTTTGCAAAGCGGTACGAGTCGGGTTTTGTGTACGAGCATATTCGTATCCTTTGTGTTTGCCCGGCGCTTCTTGTACATAAGTTGATGTTTGGTATATCGGTGTCATGATGGCACCTGTAGTAGGATCGGGTTCTACACCAGCATGTATTAGCTTTGTTGCTAATTTATAATTCTTGTTATCCATGGTAATAAATTGAGGTCGCAAAGATATTCGATTCTTGCCAAGAAAATAGCTTTCGATGTGATAGATTTATTCAATAATAAAAGAAGATCGTCTTACTTGATGTCTTTCATTCTTTAATTCTAGCATATACATACCTGCTTGTAGCTTCCCTTGCAAGGGTATTGTCATTTTTGACAAGGTGTTGTTTAATCTTGTTTTCAAAACGGTATCGCCATTTAGATTATAAATAGTTGCATCATACCATCCAAGTTGTGATAATTGAATATTCAATTCGGTATGAACAGGATTAGGAAATACAACGATTCCCATCTCATCAACTAAAGTTTCAATAACTGCATTAGGACTATTGGTAATAAAAAATGTATCTGTAATGCAACTATATGCATCTTGAACTAGTATCATGGTATCAGTCGTAGCAATGTATTGTATCACTCGCATAGAATCACCTATTGACCATATATAATTTTCATTACTCTTCCAACTTGCTTTCAAATTCATGGTATCAGGATAGGATGTATGAATGGTGGTAGATTTTCCTACATTTTTATATATGGTGAATTTATCTTTAACCACTTGATTTGTATCTGTACTAATCCATTCTGCCAATAACTTATTGCCTTCGACAGTAAGCAAAAGAGATCCATTGTCAGCATAATTGGCATATTGCATGGCATTGTGAGGCCAAGCCGCATTAGGCATCTGTGGTATTGCTCCACCTGAGCCTACGACCATATAGATCACACCCGAATCTTTTCTCAACCCTGTATGCTGATTTTTTACAAACGCACATGAATTGACTGACCCATCATATGTTCCGCTCGTTTGCTGTAGGATGTGTTGATTCGAATCAAATGAAGCTTCTAATCCAAAATGCCCTTTGATATATTGACTTCGTTGATAAGTATGACAATGTCCATTCAAAACTAAATCCACATTATAACGTTCTAATATTGGATTAAGCTGTGTACGTATTGCAATCAAATCGCCTTCGGCATCTGAATTGTGCGTACCCATACAATAAGGTGGATGATGAAAACTAACAATCACCCAAGGCAATTGATTTGCTTGCAAATCATTTTTGAGCCATTGGATTTGAGGCGAAAGCAACGTATCGGACAATCCATAATAATTGCCTCCAACATTCTCTAACCCATAGGAATCGAGATTTACAAAATGTACATTTCCATAATTGAATGAGTAATATCGTTCTGTACCTGATGCTACACCTCCAGCTTCTGCATTTTGAGGTAATGTAAATAAATCAATATATGGAATTTGATGTGTAGTGCGTAATGTATAATTATTGGCATAATCATGATTTCCCAATGCGGGCCATAATACAATATTTTTCAAAACAGATTGCTGATAATAATTGAAAAAACCGTTTTGGTATTCGATATCTAATCCACTATTGTATGCATTATCACCAAGTAAAATCCAACCATCGATTTGAGTATTGCCCACATACTTTATAAATGATTCTCTTACATTGATTTGTTGTTGTGTTTGCTTTCCTATATCACCTACAGCCCAAAATCGTATGGGCTTTTCAAATAAAGGTGAAGTAAATGGCAAGGTGACAAAATGTTGATTGGTATCAGATTGTAAAACAGTTGTAGCAGTTCCGATAGAATAATAGTATTTGGTATAAGGTAATAAATTGGTTAGTTGAATAATATGATTTGTGGTATACGATAAATTGGAAAATGAATTATTGAGTAATGCAGGATTCGTACCAAACTGTACTTTCCCTGTAGCTGGGACATCTGTACTCCAATGTATTACAATGGTATTATTGGTAGCCATAGTCATATAAGGCCCACGTGTAATTACCTGCGCATGTAAAGCGTTTAGTAAACTACAACATAAGAATATAAATAGGAATTGTATTCGTTTCATTTTCAGTCATACAAACTTAATGATAAAATAATACACTTCATTGAAATATAGAAAAATACATTCAATTATCAATTGAAAAAAATTAAACCATCGCCTTACTTGACATTAAAATTAATTAATCGAAATGGTTTTATTTAAGCTATTTCCAAAAACAAATGGATAATACATCAGCGAGGTCTTTGATGCTGGCACAATATATTCACCTTTAAACACTGGCATTAACTGAATTGAGATATGTTTCATTCCCATGGGCAATTTAGAAAAATAATAAACTACCTTATGTTTATAATATTCTACATAAGCATCTTGACCAACATTCGAATTTTTAGAAGTTACTTTCATACCAGAAGGTATAGGGATTTCGACCATAACATGTTCACCTGATTTATAAGATTGTATATCTATGTCATATTGAGTAGAAACCCCCGATTTCAATTCATTCAATGCTTTACCATTTTGTTTGAACGAAGTAGCAATAGCAAATACTGAATCGTGTATTGCAGGTTTCTCATCAAAGTGCTCCTCAGAAGTATTTAAAAAAACATCCCCGCCTTTATGTTTAATTTTATACGTTGAATGCGCGATATTAATTCTATACGGAAACGATGAAATATTCAATGTATCATTTATTATCAAATTGGATTGTATTGGTTTTGAGGTATCTGTCATTGCATCCATCATCAATGCTTCGATCATCTTAGCCTTAGCGTATGTATTTAAATTTTTCTCAAACTGTCCATTCACTAATTTCTTTTTGAATTGATCAATAAATTCACTTGCAAATGTTGTATTCTTAAATAAGGTATAGGCCTTAAACAAATCAGCTTTGGTATCATAAAAGAAATTATCAATATAGGGTTTATTTACATTTGAGTTCATTTCTAAAAATAATGCATATAAATCTTCTTTCTTTACATCTTGTTTCAGCGCTAGTTTATTTTGAGTATAATAAAGTTTATCAGTTGTTTTGAGAAATTCTGTATTCAGATTAGCGTACTCATTCATCATAGCAGTGGTTGTATATCCAGCATTGATAAATACATTCATTGCATAGATTTTATCTGATAGACTCATGGCAGAAAAATGTTGTATTATATATTCCTTACATGCATTCAATACGTTATTTTGGTATCCATTGCGTAAGGCATCCAATGTGACTTCCATGCAATAAATGGTCATTCGATCACTAGTACCGTTGCCACGCCACCATCCAAAACTACCATCTATATTTTGCATATCTATAAGTCGTGCCATCAATGTATTGACTTCTTTGGTAGTTGATGATTTGATTTTTAATTTTTGTTGAATTTTATGTTTTACTAATACTGCAGACAATTTCGAAGCCGTTTGCTCAACACATCCGTATTCATATTGATTAAGCTCATCAACAATCTCTACTACTTTTTCATACAATGTATTATTAAATACGATGGTTCCTTTTGTATTTGGCTCAATACGAACATCATACGTAGAATCTTTTTCCATGCGGAGACTTTGATTCGAATGATATTTCATAGCAGATGATAATATTGGAATATCATAATGTTCAAAATCTTTGTATTTGTCTTTATAAACTAGCCCTCCTTCAAATGAAATGGTATCTCTTTGATTTGCTTCAATCATAATAGAGTCCATATAAGTGTTGCCGATATCAACATTCTTACTCACCATCTCTTTTCCATTGATCAAAACCTTAGATAAAATTTTCAAAGGATTTTTTGTAAGATTCTGATACTTTATTTTGGCTTCAAGCTTATCATTTTTATACAAATAAGAAGGTACCAAACAGATTGTTTGCAATGGTTTATACACCTTGGTTTCTGCTGAATCTATCCCATGCATCCACTTCTTTCCAACTCCTATAAAATTAGATTTCCATGACGTAATGTTATCAGGCAACTTTACAGTGAAAGCGGTAACACCTTTTTTATTGGTAATCACATTAGGCTTCCAATATCCAACATCATTGAATTGTTTACGTATGGTGGATGCATTCGAGTTTGCCATTACTTGATCCATTAATGTAGAATCCGCAAATAATGGCTTTTGTTGCCTGCCCTTTTCTAATTCAACGTTTGTAGTTGTAATACTTGAAAGCATACCACCACTCACAGTATAACTAGTAGCACTTAATCTATCGCCTCCTAAATTTAAGCTGTTATCACCCGATTTACGTTGATATACACCTTCTTGTGTAGATGCCAAATCACTCGTTGAAACTGGACTTGTGTAACGTATTTGCTCATTCCTAACGACTCTCTTTCCAGGCATTGAAGCATCTATTAATTTTACTTGATACTCCCTAATCCTTACTTCATTTAGCTGAACACTTAACAATTCAAGAGAAAAATCTACATTAATTCGTTTGTCTTTATTAACTATTACATTATAAAGAACCTCTTCTACATAACCAGCATAAGAAACTCTAATTGAATACGTTCCAGATGATAATCGGACAATTCTATAATTTCCATTTTCATCTGACAATGCACTTCCAACTATTGTATTCCCCATTAATACTTTAATCTTCACTTTCTCAATTGGCTTTTGGCCATTATCAACTATTCTTCCATAAACTTCAGATGTCATATCATTTGATTTATTATTAAAGTTTTGCTCTTCAAGAATAACAACTTGATGCCTTTTATCATCTTCATTTACTAATTTTTCTAGTTGCCCTTCCATATTCAAATCAAACTCCTTTATCTTCAATATTTCTTTTTTCTCTATTCCAATAAATGCATCAAGGATAAAATTATATTTTCTCACAAACTCAATATTATTTAACCTCAATGTTGTATAACCTGGTTTACTAAGTTCAATAGAATAAAGTCTATCTTTCATTGCTTGTGGAAATGGAATTTCAACATTTGTACGATTCAAGGTATATGTTCCTACGATTTGATTTTGATATAGTAAAGTGGCTTGTACATTTTCCATTTGTACCCTTGATTCTTTTTCGTGCACACTCAATTTAAGTATATCAGCTTGTTCTTGCTTCACAAATGCCATCATTCTAAAATCGGACTGTATCACTTCAAACATTGGATGATATAACTCTTTGGAGGGCAAACTGCTATTAATTTCATATTCTTTATTCCCTTCAAACAACTTTGACTCATAATGTAATATTTTATAATCGGGATGATAAATTTTAATCTGATAAGTTGCAGGCATTAAATCCAATAATTCAAACAAGCCATTCTCGTTGGTAACAGCACCGTATTTATACCTACCATTCAACTCTACAAAAACCAAAGCTCCTTTCAAAGGCATTTGAATATCGTCGGTAATCATACCGTGTACATACAAATTATTCCTTGGTTTGTCAATTTGTTTAATCCGCTCCTTTGATTCAAAAGGTGCTTCGTAAAAAGGTAGCAATGGCACCGCATTTAATTCTGTATAAATCTTTAAAGGTTCAATAATTAAATCTTTATTAAATGGAATAGTTTTTACGAATTGCGGATTGATATAAAATTCATTTTGTTTGTTTTGTTTTATATCTTTCAATATCGCCATTCGATCTTTATTAAAAAATAAATACACATCAAAAGGTTCATCAAGACTACGTCGTTCAATTTGCTTACGCTGATTTCCAACTTGTTGTATATAATCACATGCTTCAAAATTCTTTTTACTAATGATCCACATTGACTTTACAAAGTTGGTATCGTTTTTATTATCTATTATTATTTGACAATATTCTCCATTTTTTTTTGATAGATAATTTTGATAAAAATTCTCTTCCTCCTTCGGTTGTAATGCATTGGCGGTTTCGGGCTTGAATTTAAGCGGAGCTGATATAGGCTGTGGAATGATAGTATCAGGCACTAACAACGAATTTAAAGCATATAGTTGCAATGGATTTTCTGAAAAATGCAAAAAAGCTCCTTTGATTCCACCCAAGGGTTTTGGCACAAATTCTTTCAATACATCATCGTAATGATACACTGTTTCAATACCTGTTTTTAAATAAAATGATTTCCCATTTACATTCATTGTCACATTACTATTGGCAGAAAATGGACCTTGCACAAAATAGGTTTCACCATCAATATTCAAACGAGGTATTTCATAAGTACCAACATACTGTTTCTTATAATTCAAATCGTTTGAAATAATTTTAACCGAATCAGCATTAAATGTATTGGTCAACAAAAAAGTATTATACAACAATTTCTTCTCTTGCTCGGTAGGTTCCAACATCGTTAATGAATCGTTTATTACAAAACGACTAGCAACTTTTTTAACACTATCAATATTAATTCCAAACACATGTTTAGTATTTGCTAGAAATTCCACATTATTCAATTCGTATGTTTTGTCAAAATACCTGAATGTAAGCTTATGCTTACCTACTGAAGAAGCAAACGAAGAAATGCCCCTCTTATCTAGATCACTTACAAAAACCGGCTGACCATCCAATAAAATATATCTTGGCGTATACAGATTATCTTTTACTGTAAGTACAATTGAATACTCAGGATGTGACTGTTGTTTTTTAATTCGAATTTCTGTCAATTCATTCAAAGGATATTTTAATTGATAGAATTCATTTTTAAGTAAATCGAACCGTTTTAAATGATCATTGTTCAATTGGTAATTACCACTATTTACATCGGATTTCAAATACACGATATCTCTACTTACAATGGGATTAATTTCAATTTTATTTTGATAATTTGCTGGCACATGAATATATGGTGTTTGTATATTCTCAGCAAAGGCTGTATTGATTGCATACGCAGCAATATTTACCTTACTTACAGGTTGATTTTTATAGTCCAGCACCTTCAGTTCAATGGCGAGTGAGTCGCCAGGCAAGGCGGTACTTGCTATTTTTTTCTCAAAATGCAAGATGTTCTTTTCAGGTACAAATTTCATTTCATAAAAATTATTTTCTATACCATTTTGCAAATTACTAGTCATCACGATTCGATATGCATCAGCTGATTGGTCTAGCATGGCAAACTTCAATGAATTTGATTCTCCTGATTTGATGAGTTTATCTTTTTTGTAAATACGATAATGGATAGGTTCATTAAACGGATAAGAAAACGAAATCAACATACTATCGCCAGTTCGCTTGCCTTTGGCATGCATCATTTCTAATCTATTATATGTAATCGCTAATTGGGTCTTAAATGAATCTTGATCTACTACAATTGCATTGGTTTCACTCGGATTTAATTTATAATGAAAGGGTGTTGTAATTTTCTTTTTAGTAATAGTATCTCCTCCTCGAAGTGTAACAAAAAAATAATTTTTACTAGTATCTTTTGAATTAAAGAGGTTTCGAACATGAACAGAATCCTCTTGTTGATAAAACAACAATTTTTCTTTCTGAGTATATTTCAAAAAAGGTTTTACAAATGCCTTCTTTTCAAATGTCATAGGATCTACAAAGGATACTTCTAAGGTATACGTTGCATTTGTCTTGAGCATACTATCAGAAGGCATTTTCAATTCAATAAAATTCTCATACTCTATGATCGTATCGTTTTCATACCAAGTATTTTTTTTTGTTTGAGAAATTGTGATCGTATCTAAAAACAATTCTTGAATCTCATTTAATCGAACTTTGTAATGAATGCGTGTTCCTTGTACAGGAAATCCATTCATATCTTTGGCAGTAGCATAAAATTTAATATCATCTCCTGCAAAAAAAACATCGGAAGGCATATCCAATTCATATTTGTTTTTATTGAGCTCATATTCTTCTAATCTAAAGCTAGTCTTTTTTACCAATGTCCTTCCTCGCTTCGTATACCATAATTTGATATCATAGGCTCTATCCAACTTTAAGGTATCTGGAATTTTCCATTGATATACAAATGCACCGGGTGATTTTTGTTTGATTTTAGTTGAATATGAAAACCGCTGTCCGGATTCGCTGATCACTAAATGAGCTTTTTTACGAATTGGATTGCCATTTTTAAAATTGATTAAAAAAGATTTAATATTCAAAGTATCAAGTGGCTTATACATTGGCTTATCAGTAATAAGATACCCCGGAGAATTTAATTCACTATTTGTATTGTTGTAATAATTGGGTTCTTCATATGGCTTTCCACCGTCTTGGAAACTGTACTTGAATACATAGATTTCTCCTTCAAAGGATACCTTCAACATCAATTTATTGGATAATAGCAATTCACGATTGATACTTTTCTTTGAAATACTATATCCACCATATCCCGCATCGTACTTGATTAATTTGTTATCAAGTTCCAACTTGGCTTCTTTTATAAGCCGCTTATCTTTACGAGTATATAGGTATAAAATTACATCGTCGTCTATCACCTTAGAAGAGATTAAAAAAGGTGTTTTGTAAAAATAAGAATAGGATACTTTATTGTCGTTGATAGTTGCAATTACAAAATGACCTTCGGGTAATGTATCTTGTTTATATACATTTCGTGGATAGGTCCTAAATTTTTTTGTAAACAAAAACGATGTATCCCTCACAAATCCATCTTTCAATACATACTTAGTTTGCTCATAATTGAGTTTGTATACATGCACCACGGTATCGTAATTCTTAAGCTCTGTGAGCTTTTGTGCTTTTACTAAAATGGGCGATACTATCAATACTATAAATAATAAGAGGACTTGCTTCATGTTTATCAAGAACGATTTAATTTCTTGTAATAAAAATAAATCATTTTTAATACATTCTTGTCATTCATTCCAATTCATTCAATTAATTCTATTTACTTCACCTCAAACCATACTTTCTTATCATCATCCCAATCGCCATTGTAATTGACAAACAGTTCCTCACCTGCTTCTATGGCACGCATGGTTTTGATATAAATAACCTTTTCCTCAAAATCTTGAATATACTCACAATTGGATTGATAGCTATGATTATAGACAGGCACATTACCCATGGCCATACAACATTGATCGTCGGTCCAGTCAAATATGTAATTGTAAAGCGTTGTTTGATCAAGTAGTTTTTTTTCATCTGCACTCATTACAATAACAGGCGACACTTCTACTATCGTATCAACTTCTAAGGCTGTATCTGTATATACACCCCAACCTCTTTCATCAGAATATTCGGTATATAAACATGGCAATATCATATTCGTCGTATTTCTCGTTTAGCAAATAACAACTGACTTAATAATATAAGAAGTATACTTAAAACACTTGATAATAATGTTTTGAATAAAATGTAAAAGAAGTTTTTGAAACTCCATATTTGAATAATATAAAAAAACAAATGATGTATTAAAATAGCAATGGCTACATATAATATAAACGATCGGAATCCCATCCTAAACAACGTAGGAACAGTGTCACCCAACTCTTTAATATTTTGTTGGAAAAATAGATTCAATAAATATGGTCGAACAAATCCTAACAACACACAGGCTGATGCATGCATGCCGGGTGTATTGCAAAACATATCCATGGCAAGACCTGTTGCAAATCCTAAAACCATCACTAACCAATGATTGGTATTGACTGGCAGTAATAATAAAATAAGTGGATAAATGAGCGGAATAAAGGCTGGTATGCCTACCAACGTAAGAGAAGATTTTATTACGATATCATTTAATAAAAATACCTGCACAGCCATGATGAGTAAAAAATTGACAATAAAACGGATAGGTGCGCTCATATTATAAATGTTCTTCTTGTGCTGTTTCTTCTAATTGGATTCGTTCAATATTGGTAGTTTCTTCGATTACATAGACATAGTGCAACTTCGTAAATTTAGTACTCAACCATATTTTATATGATGTGCCATTATTTGATTTAGCAGCACGCCCAATCAATATTTTTTCTGGAAAAATACTATACCCACTGGTAAATACCGAATCCAGTGGTTTCACTTTCACTGATTGTGGAATTCCATTCAGCATTACAAATTCTGGATCTTTACCATCCCATGCTACTTTACCTACTGTTCCGTCTGAAAGCATCGCACTTACATTAAAATGTTCGGACAATACTGATATAGCCACACTGTAGTTTTCACTTACATGCGATATTTTGCCTACAATACCTTTATCATTAATTACTGACATGTTTTTCTTAATTCCTTGCTTGCTACCTACATTCAATGTAATGTAATTTACTTTTTGATCGATGGAATTGTTTAACACTTTAGCAGGAATATACTTGAAGTTCACAGTTTTGATAGATGAATCAATATTGATAGTTGATGACCTCGATGAGTCCTTCAATGGATTAGGTTCTACCTTTACGGCCAATTGACTTTTCAATCTGCTATTTTCGATAGCTAAACTGTCATTGACACGTATCAAATCCATGTAACTGACTATCTTTTGCTTTCGGGCATAGAGCGAACCGGCTATACTTCTAGATGAATTTACATAAGAGGATTGCTGGTAACTATTGTTTCGAAATACGATAGACAGACATATCACTTCCAACAAAAGAAAGATAAAAAATGAATTGTACTGCTTTATAAAAAGAATCAGATTTCGCACGTTGACTTCAGTTGATTGATACGCCTATTAATTAATTTCTGTAAAAGAAAATTATTGCATCAAAAACGGATACTTATGGATATGCTTGAGCGCCATACCTGTACCACGTACTACACTGCGTAATGGATCATCGGCAATATGCACTGGCAATTTGATTTTGTGTGAAATACGCTTATCCAAGCCTCTCAATAACGCACCACCACCAGTCAAGTATAATCCACGTCGGAAGATATCAGCTGCTAACTCAGGTGGTGTTTTTTCCAATGCCTTCAATACAGCTTCTTCGATTTTGAAAACTGATTTATCCAAGGCATCTGCCACTTCTTGATAAGAAACCATGATTTGCTTAGGAATACCGGTTACCAAATCACGACCATTCACAGCTACATCATCTGGAGGATTATCCAATTCTTTCAAGGCACTTCCTACTTGTATTTTAATTTGCTCTGCCGTGCGATCACCAATCAATAAACTATGATAACGACGCATCGCTTCTTTGATATCAGCCGTAAATTCATCTCCTGCGATACGAATACTCTCGTCGCACACAATACCTGATAATGAAATGATAGAAATACCCGTAGTACCACCACCAATATCAATCACCATGTTTCCTGTAGGCTCTTCTACATCTATACCAATACCCAAGGCTGCTGCCATCGGCTCGTGAATCATGTATACTTCCTTGGCGCCGGCTTGCTCTGCACTATCACGTACTGCACGCTTTTCTACCTCTGTAATGGAAGAAGGGATACAGATAACCATGCGCCAACTAGGTGCGAATAATGGCTTTTTAGGATAAATGAGTTTTATCATCTCACGTATCATACCTTCGGCAGCATTGAAATCGGCAATTACACCATCTTTAAGCGGACGAATGGTTTTAAGATTTTCGTGGACTTTACCATCCATCATCATAGCGCGTTTTCCGACTGCTATTATTTTATTTGTAGTGCGATCTACAGCTACAATAGACGGTTCGTCTACCACCACTTGATCGTTGTGTATGATTAATATATTGGCAGTGCCAAGGTCAATGGCAATATCCTGCGTAAAAAAGTTAAATAACCCCATAGTTTTTTAAGTAAAAAATCCCCTCAATAAATGTGTTTGCGAAGTTAGAAGATATTATCCTACAAAAGAAAAAATAATCCTCAGAATTAAGCATATTTTTTGTTATAATATTTGAAATACTGATATTGGGGTATCTGCACTTAAATCTTAGAATTCAACGATTTTTACAAACTATATTTTAATATATACGAAAAGACTTAAAATACACATATCAACTTATGTAAAGGGGCCTGAAATCGATTATTTATTCAATCCAAATCTTAAATACTTTATTAAAATCCTTGTTTGTTACTTGAATGAAATACCAACCATTTAGGTTCATTTTCAACTGATAACTACTTGCATTTGTAAGATGTGTTTTATGGATTAATTGACCATTCATAGCATACAGATTTAAATCAGCCGAAGGAATTGTATAATTAAAATTCAACATATTATTCTGAACCCTTGTAGGATATACATACAAATTTGACTGATCAGAATTTACTGTATTTATACTACTAGGAGCGCTTAAAATGAATCGAGCAACAATCGCACTATCGGCATTTCCTCCGATAACAAGTTTACCATCAGTTTGTTGCATTATATTATAAGAAGTATGCGTATTGCCAAATGAAAAGGAGGTTTTAGAGCTATCACAAAACGTAGAATCTTTTTTAAAATCGGGCATCAATCGACCAACTATCATTTTATCATTCATACCACCATTGGTACCTGTGTAATAATACTTATTATCTGCACCTTTTATTGCATCAAATATATTTACATTAGAGATACCCAAAAATCCTCCATCTGCAAACGTATTATCCAATGCTCCTGTTGACAAATACTTTACGACAAGGCCAGTGCCCATTGTAACAAACTATCCTGTGGGTTGTACTATGATTTTTCGATATGTAGATTGATTACTTACAAGCATACCGTCAGTATCAAATGAAAGTACTAAAGACCCATTCATATCTACTTTATATACGACTGTTTTGGTACCTGTAAAGTTTAGATTCGAATAGCCTAAAGCAAAAATGTGGGTTGCATTCATTTCAATATCATAGATTTCGCTTCTATTATCTGAGGCAACCGCATCCATATGAACTATACCGCCAGTTCCAAAGGAATTATCTATTGTTCCATCTGAATTTAATCGAAACAAAGTAGCTACTCTTTCATTGCTCATGGTAGAAGATCCACCTACTAGTATTTTGCCATCCGACTGTATTTTAGCTTTATATGCATAGCAAGCTCCATTCACATTCAATGAATATTTACCGGTTGTATTAAATGAATTGTCCAAAGTACCATCCGCATTAAGTCTAGCTACACAAAAATTAACCCCATTGCCCAACGTAGAACTACCAACTACAACTATTTTTCCATCGGGTTGTATCACTACATCTTCGGGCTCATCGTAGGTTGCACCAAAATTAATTTGCACATACCCATTTGTTCCAAATGATTGATCAACTGAACCATCTGTATTGAGTCGTACAATATGCCAATCGTAACTGCCAGAGCCTAACCCTATAGGACCTGCAGCTATTACCTTATTGTCGGTTTGCATAGCAAAGGCTCTCCCATCGGTAAATGTAGCCAAGTCGAATTGCCTATAACCAATCGTATTGTATGTAACATCTAAGGGCAAACATTGACCGATAGCCTGTTGAAATAATAAAAATGAAACAAAGGATAAAATCAACTTTTTCATATTGTATATTTTTAAACAAATGTAATACTTGATGAGATTGCTTCAAATACCCTTAAAATGGTATTTTCAAAAAAGCAATCACCTCTTTATTCACCTCGGCGGCACGTTCAATTTGCACAAAATGACCTGTTTCGGGATAGGTAACCAACGTAGCATCTTGCATTTGATTGGCTGCTTGCAACGCCATTTCACGGGTTGTTTGTGGATGTAAAAAGCGGTTAGGTATGAGCATATCATTTTCGCCAAAAAATACCAATGTCTTTTGAGTAATATTATTCAATTCATAATACAACTGATGATCGAGCATTGAATTGATGCATTTATCCAACATTCTTCTGTATGAATTTCGATCATTCTTCTGAATCAAGAGATTTAAATCATCTATAATTTTTTGAGCAAAAACAGAATTTTTATAGAACGATGAATTAATTGATTGTGTAATATGTACCTCATCCATATTGATAAAATTACCCATTGTAATGGCGCTTTTGAACAGAATAGCTTCATGAGGAGAATAGTATTCAAATCCAGCAGGTGCAAATAAGATTAATCTACTTACACTTGCGGGACTTTTCAATGCAGTGTTTAATGCAATTTGCCCGCCCATGGAATGACCTGCTAAAATTACCTGATCGAGTTTGAGATGATGCATAAAACGGATAACCGTTTTACTCATGAAATCGACTGTATAATCGAAACTACCTCGAGACGAATGTCCGTTGCCCGGCAAGTCGATCGCAATACAACGTGCTTCATTTTGCAACACCATTGTGTTCCAATGCCATACTTGTAAATAATTGGCCAAGCCATGTATAAATAGAATGACAGGCTTGTTCTTGGCACCTGAATCGGTATAGGCTATCGTTAATTGCTCGTCTAATTGTGCATATAGTATCGTAGAATTCATCTTTTATCTTGAATGGCAAATGTATGCTTTGCTTAGTTGCCAATTAACTATTTAAAATAATAATTGTCTTAATTTTACGCCCACATTAATAACGCTATCATGAAATGGATTTTTAGTCTTGTATTGAGTTTTGTTGTTTTACAGTCTTTTGGTCAGCAACTATTTCCAACGATCAGTTCAGACAAAGGTACGCCACCTACTTATCATATCAACCTCAATGAGGCTACTGTAGTTGCTTCACATGTATTCTCAAACGATACTGATCGCTATCGATACAATCAAATGAAACATTATGTAAAGATTGTACTTACTTATGCCAATGCAGCTATCAAAACATTTTATGAAATAGAACAAGCTACAGCATCAATGAACAAACGTTCAAAACGAAAGTATATTAAGACTAAAGAAAATGAAATCAAGATTAACTTTGAAGACAAGCTAAAAGACTTAAATATTACACAAGGTCGACTTTTGGTAAAACTCATCAATCGTGCATTAAAAACAAATTGCTATAATATCGTAAAAGAATTGAAAAACCCTGTGACAGCGGCATATTATCAAGGATGGGGCAAGTTAAACGGTATTGATTTGAATGATGATTACAATCCTGAAAACGAACCCGAATTGGAACGCATCATGCGCAGTTTAGGGTATTAATTTAAACTTCCACAGATCGGATGATTTCTTTATCCTTTTTACCAAGGATAACAGCCCCTACCATTGCACTTAAAAACAATACACTCGCAATTTCGAACGGAAATACAAAATCAGTAAATAACACTTTTCCAAGATTCTTAATCAACCCGATATCTGTAGCATTGACCAAATCAATTTCTTTGCCTTCGAGGCCAGTAAAGGTCTTTTTTACTGCAGCTATCAATACCAACAATAATGCGCCTCCCGATATGACTGCTGCAAATTGTACCAATACATTTTTTTGAGGTTCGGTGTCACTATTAAGATTCATAAGCATGATCACAAACAGAAACAGTACCATAATAGCCCCAGCATATACAATGATATTGACAATAGCCAAAAACTGTGCATTCAACATTACATAATGCCCAGAAATAGTAAAAAAGGTAAGAATTAAAAATAACACACTGCTAATAGGATTACGACTCATAATAACTCCGATAGCAAATACCAATGTCATTATACTCAACAGCCAAAATACAATTTGATGAATACCCATATTAAACTCTAATTGTTAGTTGTTATTTGTTTAGGATTTGGTATTAGCAAATCCTCTTTCTTATAAATAAATCCTTCACGTTTGTAATTAGAAGGAGCAAATGTTTGTGTAAGATAAATAGCATCTTTAGGACAAGCCTCTTCGCATAATCCACAAAAAATACAACGCAACATATTGATTTCATATTGTGCAGCATATTTCTCTTCTTTGTAAAGATGCTCTTCTCCTTTTTTTCGCTCGGCCGATTCCATCGTAATGGCTTCGGCAGGGCAACTCAATGCACACAACCCACAAGCTGTGCAGCGCTCACGCCCTTCTTCATCACGATTTAGTATATGTAGTCCGCGAAAATTTTCACTAAAAGGGCGGGTTTGTTCAGGATAATTGATTGTCGCCTTTTTATGAAACATATGACCTAATGTAATAGATAATCCTTTTGCAATGGCAGGTAGATATATCTTCTCCATAAACGTCATTGGATGACGATCGACTGGCTTAGCTCTATTTGAAATGTTATTGTAATTCATTTTTAGATTATTTATTAAAAAACAAGATTACAGCACCTGTAATAAGCATGTTGATCAAGGCAAAAGGGATTAGACTTTTCCATCCAAGATTCATCAACTGATCGTATCTGAAACGAGGAATGGTCCAGCGGATAAACATAAAGAAAAGTATAAAACCAACAGCCTTACCAAGCAACACCGCAACTCCTATGAAAGAATATATCATAGGTGGTACATGAGCCGCAACCCAATCCATACCTGGATAATTATATCCTCCAAAAAACAAGGTACTCAATATTACAGAAGTAATAAACATGTTGATGTACTCTGAAAATAGGTAAAAGCCCAATTTCATTGAACTATACTCAGTATGATAACCACCTACCAACTCACTTTCACACTCAGCCATATCAAACGGCGCACGATTGAGCTCAGCAAAAGAACATACTAAAAATACCAAGAAAACAAAAGGTTGTTTGAAAACATACCACGTAAAATAACCATCTTTCCAAAAACCATGTTGTTGTTCAACGATTTCGCGCATGCTTAAACTACCCGACATCATCACCAATGCAATCATACTGATACCCAACGCCAATTCATACGAAATAGCCTGAGATGCCGCACGAATACTACTCATCAAGGAGTATTTATTGTTAGATGCCCATGCGCCTAACATGATGCCATATACACCTAAACTCACAGCACCAAAAATGAATAAAATACCAATATTGACATCAGCTACTTGCAATGAAAATATACTTCCATCAGCAAATTGCAAATCGGGCCCCCATGGTATAACAGCACTCGTCATACACGAAACAAGCATAGCCAAGGAAGGACCTAAAATGAATAAAAACTTTGAAGACAAAACTGGAATTATTTCCTCTTTCATAAACAATTTCAAACCATCGGCCAAAGGCTGAAATAAGCCAAAAGGCCCCGCACGATTAGGTCCAGTACGATCCTGCATAATGGCTGCTACCTTACGCTCGGCCCATGTGCTATACATTGCAATACCCAGCGAACCACCTAATATAACAGCGATTAGTATCACTTTACCTATCACAAACGACAATGAAATTGCTAAAAGCATCATGAAAATTACGATTTGAGTGAACAAAAGTAAGTAAAGAAAGGGAAATAAGGAATTGATTTATTGACTTATCGCAATTTTCTTATATTTTGTAATTTACCACTCAAATTGACCTGTATTAAAACCTATAATTAATAAATATACGTGAAATTGCATTCCCTAAATCTAAATCAAACAGAGAAAGTGGGGTAATTGCACTTGTTTGTGGTACAAAACTATAGTATTGCATGAATTGGGCTGTCAATTCCAAGCCAAAATTGATACGTGAAAACTCAAACTTAGCACCAATTGAAGGATATAAATCCCATTTGAATGCTTTTATAGCACCCAGTGAAGAAGATGTAGAAGAAATAGGCGAATATAACCCACTGAGTGATTTATATTCCTTGATAGCATTTAAATCGCCTGAACCCATGTGAAATCTTGTATCAACGGCAGCTGTTAATATAATACGCTTATAAAAATGCCGTTGCAATTGCAATCCTCCACCTATAAAAAAGGTATTAAAATCATAGACTTTGGAAGAAATCGTCAAGGTGTCCGATAAGGCTTTGTATTCACTCGATGACTTTCTAAATTGCAAATTTTGATACCCAGCCATTATGCGAAAAGCCTTTGATGGCTTCGTATAATGTTTGAACATGAGATCTATCCCGGCTTCATTATTGAAATTATTGAACGTAGGAATTCGATAACCAAATCCAATTTCGTTTTTACGACTTGGTATTTTCTTAGTAGTAGATTGTGCAATTGAACCAGTAACGCTCATACTTAACATTGCAATTAAAATAATCTGTTTCATATTTAGATAACGAAATTAATTTTCAATTATTATTCTTTCACTTTTTTCCCATACAATTTTTCTCCAGCTTCAATTCGAATATTCAATTTATTCTCTTGAGGAGGAATGGGGCAAGCATATCCTTCTTTGAAAGCACAATATGGATTATAGCATTTATTAAAATCTATAAAAAGTTGCTCATTTTGAATATCACTCATTTTAAAATCAAGGTAACGACCTCCACCAAATGTTTCAGTGTAATTAGTTTCATCTGTAAATGGAATAAACAAATAATCTTCAAACCCTTCTTTATTCATGAGTTTTTGACTTTGGTACAAAAAGAGTGCATGCTTCGTTCCTTTCAATTCAAAAACGACCTTTCCATACACAAAATACTTTTTAATAACACCATTGTGAGTTTGCATATCAAATCCAATCGTATCAGTAGTTCGTTCAAATTGAGCTACAACTTTAAACATAGAATCAGGATGGTAGAATCTCAAATACTTCAATTCAGACTTACTCAATGGGCTATTTTTATCTTCAAGAAACTCCGCTTTATATTTAGCACGATAGGATTCTATTGTATGAATATAATTTTGAGCAGATGTAAAAAAAGACAAGCCAATAAAAAACACAAAAAAGAATGTTAGAAATTTCATTCATCAAAAATAGACTACACAACTTTACAAACGAAATTACTTTTTCTCTAAATTAACATAGTACAAAAGCAAAATCAATTTCAATTCAATTCAAAGTATTACTTTTAGTCAATCGAACAACTAATTATTATTTTATGACATTCATTTATCTGCATTCCAATCGTTTATTATTAATAGTGTTTCTTACAATAGCATTTTTCCAATCAGCAATGGCGCAAGAAACTCATTACAAACCTGATTCTATAATCACTTATACATTTATTGGAAATGATACTTTGCATAAAAAGCCAGTTTCTAAAACAAGCTTCAAATACAACCCACAATTTCAATTAATTGAAAAAAATAATTATGACTGGGATAATAAAAAAACAACTTGGATTAATACACAACGATCTAAATATAAAATGATGAGCAATGATGTATATGAAGAGAAGTATAATATGATGAACGATAGTAACAAATTTGAAGTTAAAACTATGTATAAATTCAAAAAACCATTTCAGCTAACTGAGTGTACAAATGAAAAAATTCAAAACAATGAAATCATCATTTTGGGAAAAGAAATTTATGAATACGTGAATGACACGCTATCAAAAGTAGAACAATATAAGAGAAGCACAACCTTCTACAAATCATCTGTTAGAGAATACCTGCAATCAACAAATACGCTGATTGAAAAAATGACTAATTACACAGAAGTAGGGCAAAATGTAATCCTCAAAACAATCAATAAAAAAGATTACAATGGCACCATGTTAAAAACCTTCACTACTTCGTATGAACCTGCAACACAACGTCCTACCTTAATTACATATAAATACAACAAAGACAATAAATTGTTAAGCGACACATTGAAGCTAGCCAAGACAACTAAAGAAAAAGAAATATATCAAAAACTCAGTATCTATTTATATGATAATGCATTTCATCTTAAAGCACATATCAACTATAACTTAACTGAAAAGGGAAAAATCGATGTAAAGAAAGAAAACACCATGAGTATTTATTATTGCAAACCATCTTCTCCTATTTA
>CANHGW010000045.1 GCA_947460175.1 Bacteroidota bacterium
AACCTTGCCGGTTCGAACTGCTGAAGCCTTGAAAAGTATTTTGGACAATACCGGTAATGGGGTTCAGTATCAAATTTTATCCAATCCCGAGTTTTTAGCAGAAGGTACGGCCGTTGAAGATTTATTGTCTCCCGATCGCGTATTGATTGGAGGGGGTACCGATGAAGCAGGACAGAATGCTATCCAATCTTTAGTCGATATTTATGCCAATTGGGTGCCCAAAGAGCGAATTTTAACCACTAACGTATGGTCGTCGGAATTGTCGAAATTGACTGCGAATGCTTTTTTAGCCCAGCGCGTTTCGTCTATCAATGCCATTTCGGAATTGTGTGAGAAAACCGGAGCCAATGTCAATGAAGTAGCTCGTGCTATTGGAATGGACAGCCGAATCGGGTCGAAGTTTTTGAAAGCCTCGGTCGGTTTTGGAGGGTCGTGTTTCCAGAAAGATATTTTGAATTTGGTCTACATTGCCAAATCATACGGATTGAAGGAAGTCGCCGATTATTGGGAGCAAGTGATTCAATTGAATGACCATCAAAAAAATCGTTTTGCTCGTAATATCGTTAGTACTTTATACAATACAATCTCAGGGAAAAAGATTGCTTTTTTGGGATGGGCGTTTAAAAAAGATACCAACGATACCCGTGAGTCGGCCGCTATTTATGTGGCTGATGCCTTGATGCAAGAACAAGCCCATATTGCTGTTTACGATCCCAAAGTGGAACATCCTCAAGTACTTTCGGATTTGAATTATTTTGAGACGCGTGATGCGGCTTCCAATGCAGCTTTGGTTACATCATTTTCTGATCCCTATTCGGCTTGTTATGAAGCGCATGCGATTGCGATTATGACCGAATGGGATGAGTTTAAAGCCTATGATTGGCAAAAAATTTACGATTCCATGCTAAAACCTGCGTTCATTTTTGACGGTCGAAATATTTTAGATGCCGAGGCGATGCGCGCGATTGGCTTCCATTATCAAGGAATAGGTTCGTGATACACATACTATGGATATAAAAATAGCAGTTATCGGATTGGGGTATGTCGGATTACCTTTGGCGCGTTTGTTTGCCACAAAGTATCCCGTTGTAGGTTTTGATATTAATAAGCAACGGGTTTCCGAATTAAATGCAGGACACGATAGTACCTTGGAGGTGTCATCCGACTTGCTTCAGCAGGTATTGGTATCGAAGCATACGAATGCTGCTGGGTTGTTGTGTGCTTCCGATTTGGAGGCCATTCGCGACTGTAATTATTACATCGTTACGGTTCCAACACCTGTTGATAAAAATAACCGCCCTGATTTAACACCTCTTTACAAATCGAGTGAAACGGTAGGGAAGGTATTGAAAAAAGGCGATATCGTAGTGTATGAATCTACCGTATATCCTGGTTTAACGGAAGAAGAATGCGTGCCCGTTTTAGAGCGGGTGAGTGGTTTGAAATTTAATGTAGATTTCTTCGCGGGCTACTCTCCCGAACGCATTAATCCTGGCGATAAGGAGCATACCGTTGAAAAAATCTTAAAAATCACTTCGGGTTCAACCCCCGAAATTGGACAAAAGGTGGATGCCTTGTACCGTTCTGTGATTACAGCAGGCACCCATTTAGCTCCTTGTATTAAAGTGGCTGAGGCGGCCAAAGTGATTGAGAATGCGCAGCGCGATATCAATATAGCTTTTGTCAATGAGTTGGCCAAGATTTTTAACTTGCTCGACATCGATACGCATGCGGTTTTGGCTGCTGCGGGAACAAAATGGAACTTTTTGCCCTTTAAACCCGGGTTAGTAGGGGGACATTGTATCGGAGTTGATCCCTATTATTTGGCGCAAAAAGCCCAAGAGACGGGGTATCATCCGGAAATCATTTTAGCGGGACGTCGTTTGAATGATAGCATGGGCGAATATGTCGCATCGCGGATTATTAAATTGATGATAAAAAAAGGTATTTCGGTTGATCATTCGTCGCTTTTACTTTTGGGAATTACCTTTAAAGAAAACTGCCCCGATGTTCGAAATACCAAGATAGTGGATGTCGTCAATGCATTGACCGATTATGGAATTCAAGTGACTATTTATGATTCCTGGGCCAATCCCGAAGAAGTAAAGCATGAATATGGCTTGACGACGACCAACACCTTACCCCAAACTACCTTTGATGCAGTGGTGTTGGGTGTTGCGCACCGTGAGTTTTTAGAACTGGATTTAGCAGGATTACAAAATCCAAAGTCAATTGTGTATGATGTTAAAGGCGTTCTCCCCTATACGGTGGACGGAAAATTATAAAGAATGAAAAAAATATTAATTACCGGAGGGGCTGGGTTTATTGGTTCGCATGTGGTTCGCCGCATGGTGACCCGCTACCCTAATTATCATATCGTGAATTTAGATGCCCTCACCTATGCTGGGAACTTAGAGAATATTGCCGATGTGGAAAAACTTTCCAATTATTCGTTTGTTAAAGGCGACATCACTGATGCGCATTTTATCGATTCACTCTTTAAAACGCATGCTTTTGATGGAGTGATTCATTTGGCCGCTGAGTCACATGTCGATCGCTCGATTACCGATCCATTGGCTTTTGTACGCACCAATGTATTGGGAACCATGAATTTGTTGAATGCTGCAAAAACCGCTTGGCAAGGGCATTTTGAAGGCAAGCGATTTTATCATATTTCGACCGATGAGGTCTATGGAACCTTGGGCGCTACGGGATTGTTTACCGAAGAAACTCCCTACGATCCGAACTCACCGTATTCTGCCTCCAAAGCCAGTTCTGATCATTTTGTGCGCGCTTATGGTGAAACCTATGGGTTACCCTATGTGTTGACCAATTGTTCCAACAATTACGGGCCCAATCATTTTCCCGAGAAATTGATTCCGCTGTGCATTCATAATATTATTCAAGAAAAACCATTGCCTATTTATGGGGATGGAAAATATACCCGAGATTGGTTGTATGTTATCGATCATGCGATTGCAATCGATTTGGTTTTCCATGAAGGAAAAAATCACGAAACCTACAATATAGGCGGATTTAATGAATGGCAAAATATCGATTTGGTGCGTTTGCTGTGTCAAATTATGGATCGCAAATTAGGACGTGAAGTTGGGACTTCAGAGGGGCTTATTACCTTTGTGAAAGACCGTCCTGGACATGATTTGCGTTATGCCATTGATGCTAGTAAAATTAACCGCGAATTGGGATGGTCACCTTCTGTCACATTTGAAGAAGGGTTGGAGCAAACCGTTGATTGGTATTTACAGAACACCCAATGGTTGCAGAATGTTACCTCAGGGTCCTATCGCGAGTATTACGAAAAACAATATCAATAATTTTAGAGAGTCATGCGTATATTGGTCACCGGAGCGGCGGGATTTATCGGATTCCATTTTTGTGAACTCTTACTTCAAAAGGGGTACACCGTAGTGGGTATGGATAATTTGAATCCGTATTATCCGGTTTCCTTAAAGAAAGATCGCTTGGCTGTTTTGGGTATAACGTCTAATGAATTTCAAACGAGTGTTCCGGTAGAGAGTGCTACCTATGGCGACCGGTTTCAATTCGTTTTACTCGATTTGGAAGACCGAAAAGGAATGGATGCCTTGTTTGCTTCCTTTTCGTTTGACCTGGTTTGTAATCTTGCTGCACAAGCGGGTGTTCGGTACAGTTTGGAACAGCCGTTTACCTATATTGACAGTAATGTCACCGGTTTTTTGAATGTCTTGGAATGCTGTCGCCACCATCAAGTTAAGAAATTGATTTATGCAAGCAGTTCAAGCGTTTACGGACTCAATGAACACGTGCCTTTTTCTGTGAACGATACGGTTGATCATCCAATTAGTTTATATGCAGCCACAAAGAAATCCAATGAGTTAATGGCACATACCTATAGTCATTTGTTTGGAATTACCACCGTAGGCTTGCGTTTCTTTACAGTTTACGGACCTTGGGGACGTCCAGATATGGCTTTGTTCTTGTTTACGGATGCCATTTTCAATCATAAACCGATTGATGTTTTCAATCATGGCGAATTATCGCGTGATTTTACTTATGTTGATGATATTACCCAAGGAATGGAAGCCATCGTAGAAGCCTTAGCTTCAGGTGCCTATACAAAACCCTATGGGTTGTATAATATAGGCAATAGTAAGCCTGTGCGTTTGTTGGATTTTATTGAAGCCATCGAGCGGCATACGGGTATTACAGCCCAGAAAAACTGGCTTCCCATGCAACCCGGTGACGTAGCCCGAACTTGGGCTGATGTCTCTGAATTACAACGCGATTTCCATTACCAGCCTCAAACCGATTTGGATACGGGGGTAAAAGCCTTTGTCGATTGGTATAAGGCGTATTATGGGGTGGGTGATTAGTGACCTGTCTATGCCGGCAGGCAGTCATAAGTAATTAGTTATCCATGGGTAGTAGGTGGATCAGGGTCTTTTAACCACATAGTTACATAGTCTTGCTACAATGCCACAAAGCTTTTTAGTTTTCAACGTACGTGGCCTGCTTAATTTTTCTCACTCTTAAGCGGCTAAGTGAACAATCTTAATTTCTTAATGGTTTAAATGGTTGTAAGGGTTGCAGTTTTCGGCTATTTTTTTCACCATTAAGATTTTAAGTTTTGTGTTAAGAGTATTAAGTTGCTATAATCTTTGGAGCACTAAGTTTCACGAAGTCTTTTCTCTTGCTTATTTGAACTTCCCTGATTAGAGTTGACCGTTTTAAACATTAATTTCATTGTTAAAAATAGTAATAGATTTTTAAGTTATCCGATTATGATGTTAAAATTAAATAGAAAGTCATGTTAGCATAAATTAGAGATTTGAGCCCTAGAATACTAATTAGAGAAGATTATGTTACACATACATCTTAAGATTTATAGCGTTATTTACAGGAGAAACGACTTTCTTTGTTAAATAAATGATGAACTAAGGATTAATTTTATAGATTTGATTTTATAAAATTTTAATTCTTTATTTTTCATTTCTTTTGGTATTGAAATCTCTCTTTTTATTGAAATTGCTTTAGATTTTTACAGCTATGAATCCTTACTGGTATATTGCAGGAACCCTTTTTTTTACCGTTTATGGGCAAGTTATTTTGAAATGGCGTTTACAGTCCCAAGCGCTTGAATTACCTCAGTCATTCCAAGAAAAGTTTCTTTTTCTGATCCGTTTGTTGTTCGATCCCTTTGTTTTTTCGGGTTTTTTATCGGCGTTTATTGCCTCTCTATTTTGGATGGCAGCTATGACTAAGTTTGAAATCACCAAAGCGTATCCCTTTATGAGTTTGGCTCCGGCAATGGTTTTTATCATGGGCGTTTTATTTTTGGGAGAAACATTTACGATGGGTAAAGTTGTGGGTCTGATTTTAATTATAATTGGTATTTTTGTTACTGTAAAATTTTGATTATGACTAATAACAATCCTCAAATTTCTATAGTTAGTCCTGTTTATAAAGCTGAAAAAATTCTCGAAAAGTTAGTAGAGGAAATCCAGAAAGTGATGGCTCAGATGAATTTAACTTACGAAATTATATTAGTTGATGACAGGAGCCCAGATAATTCTTGGGAAGTAATGATGAAACTTTCTACTCAATTCTCTGAAGTTAAAAGTATTCGATTGAGTCGTAACTTTGGACAGCATCCAGCAATAATGGCGGGACTTTCGTTGGTTAGAGGAGAGTGGGTTGTAGTCATGGATTGTGATTTACAAGACCAGCCTGTAGAAATCAAAAATCTATATTCAAAAGCAATGGAAGGATATGATATTGTTTTGGCTAGAAGAGAAATTAGACGGGATAATTTTTTTAAAAGATTATCTTCAAAGTGTTTTTATATAGTATTCAACTATCTTTCTGGTATAGAGGTAAATAATGAAGTTGCAAATTTTGGGATTTACAATTATAAGGTGATAAAATCGGCGGAAAAGATTAATGACTATATCAAATTTTTCCCTTTGTTTATTAACTGGGTAGGCTTTAAATCAACATCAATTGTTGTTTTACATAGTGAAAGGGATCATGGTAAATCTTCATATAGTTTACTTAAGTTAATTTCTTTAGCATTCAACACAATTATCTCTTTTTCTGACAAGCCTTTGAAAATTTTCACAATTTTAGGGTTGTCTATTTCTTCAATTTCTTTTCTATTTGGATGTTATTATTTGGTAAAGGCTATAACGGGACAAATTAGTGCTCCTGGATTTAGTTCTATAATTATTTCTATTTGGCTATTATCGGGAATAATCATTTCAACCATTGGAATTGTAGGAATCTATTTAGGGAAAACTTTCAATCAGGTAAAAAATAGACCAATTTACATTATAGATGAACAAATTGAAAATTAAAAGATTAGAATGGGATAGTGCTTTTTTTGGTTTTGAAGTTGGGGAAGGAGATCATTATTCTGATTATTCTGAAGCCTCAAAATTTGATTTGTTGGTGATCAAACAAAAAAAGGACGAAGACATTTGTCTATTCGATTTTGAAAAAAAATTTCAAGAAACAAAGGTTATTTATGACAAGAAATTAATCTCTCTTGACTTAGATTCTTTTAATGATTCAATCAAAGATTTTGATGAAGAAGTTATTGATAAATCGGAATTCTATTCTTTAGCTTTTGAAAGTGGTCGTTACAGTCGATTTAAGTTAGATCCCAAAATTCCTGATAACAAGTTTAAGCTGTTATACACTAAATGGGTTGATAATAGTGTAGATAAAAAAATTGCAGATAAACTATTTTATACAAGAAACTCTAAAGAAGTTACTGGATTTGTAACTCTAAAAAACAATGATTTTTTTTCTACAATTGGCTTAATTGCTGTGTCTAAAAACTATCAAGGGAAAGGATTGGGAAAGAGACTTTTGTTAAAAGCAGAGCACTATTGCATGACCCAAAATGTATTTAATTTAAAAATCCCTACTCAAAAAGAGAATGTTTTAGCATGTCACTTTTATAAAAAAATGGGATATGAAATTAATCAAGAGGTTATCATTAAACACTATTGGAAAAAGAATTTGTAAGTTTACAAATTGTTATAAATTAAATAAAGTGTATCTATAATGTATACTTTTTTAAACTTTTTTTTACAAAATTTGAAAAGCAATAGTTTTTAATTATGATTCCATTTAACAAACCCTATTTAACGGGAAAAGAAACCCAATACATTCATGATGCCGTTCAATCTGGAAAACTTTCAGGGAATGGGATTTTTACTCAAAAATGTCATGAATTTTTTGAGCACACGTATGGCTTTAAAAAGGTATTATTGACAACTTCTTGTACTGATGCCTTAGAAATGTGCGCACTCTTGGCCGACATTCAACCGGGGGATGAAGTTATTGTACCTAGTTTTACCTTTGTTTCAACGGCTATCGCTTTTGTACGACAAGGCGCGACTATCGTTTTTGCCGATTCATATTCGGATAATCCCAATATGGATGCATCGCAATTGGAAGCTTTAATTACGCCAAAAACAAAGGCAATTGTTCCAGTCCATTATGCGGGAGTGGCTTGTGATATGGACGCCATCATGGAATTAGCGAATCGGTATAATATACTTGTTATTGAGGATGCTGCGCAAGCAATCGATAGTTTTTATACAGGAAAATCGGGTGTAAAACGCGCATTGGGAAGCATAGGGCATTTGGCTGCTTTTTCTTTTCATGAAACCAAAAATATCATTTCGGGAGAAGGCGGAATGCTCACCATTAACGATGAGCGTTTTATCCATCGAGCAGAGATTGTTTGGGAAAAAGGAACGAATCGCGCTGAGTTTTTTCGTGGTGAAGTTAATAAATACGGTTGGGTAGATACGGGTTCTTCATTTTTACCTTCTGAAGTTATTGCCGCTTTTTTGTGGGCGCAAATCGAGAATTTGACTTTGATTCAACAAAGACGAAAAACATTGTGGGATACCTATTACCAAGGATTACAATCGGTGCCCTCTGTCACTCTCCCTCAATTGCCCGATTACGCAACCAATAATGGCCATATGTTTTATATCGTATTGCCTTCCTTGTCGGCTCGGACACAACTGATTCGTTACCTTCATGAAGCAGGTTATCATGCTGTTTTTCACTATATCTCGCTTCATTCTAGTCCATTTTACCAGTCCAAACACGACGGGCGTTCCTTACCGCATTCCGATCATTTCACGGATTGTTTGTTACGCCTTCCCTTATTTTTTGAGCTTGAATTAGCACAAGTAGAAACTATCGTTCAATTGATAAAAGACTTTGAAAATTTGTAAGTCATGAAAGAAAAGATTGGCTTTGGACTAGTGTGGGTTGGTATTACAGTTTATTTTGCCAATGCTTTTCTTTTTCCTTTGCTTGGCCCCGATTCAGGCTATTACTTGGCCATGATGCGGGATTTTTATTCAGGGAAAGCCTATTTTACAGATATTGCCACCATTTATAATCCTCTGTCTCAGCTATGGTTTGGTCTTCCATTTACAGTTTATACTCATCCCGATCCACGCCTTTCCTTGTTGTTTAACGTTCTCGTTTTTATAGGTTCATCACTGCTGCTTTATCGCTTGTTGCGCCATATAAATACGTCTTCCACTTTTTCTTTATTTTTGAGTTTGTTTTTCTTTCTCCTTAATCTTTTTTTTGATGGGAGTCACATTTTGTTGGAACCGTTATCTGTCTTTTTTCTATTGTTAGCAACCTTATGTTATTTGAAAGCTTCCTCTTTCAAAGATTTTTTTACGATAGGTGTATTGATTAGTTTCTCTTTTTTGTCAAAACAATACGGATTGTTTTTTGTCGCTCCATTGTGTATTGACATTTTCTTTATTCAAAAAAAACATCGCATAAAGCGTTTGTTGGTGTTGGGTGTTGGTTTTTTGGTTCCAATTCTTGTTTTTTTATTCTATCTCTACAAGCATGGTGCTTCTATTACACAAGGGATGTACTATATGTTAGGTAAAGGGGTGCCCATTGATGTGGGGAATGGAACAGGTAATTCGTATGATTTTTTTAGTTACTCAATAGGGATTGTCGTGTTCTTATTTGTCTCCAATTACGGATTGACGATGTTGCGTCATCCTCGATTTACACTGAGTGTGATTCGTACCAAGCCGTTCTTTGCATTGCTTTTTATTTTTTCGGTGAGTGTTTTAATCAACGCCAGTTATTTACATTATTTTCAATATATTATTCCATTTTCGCTCCTTTTTTATGCGCAGGTACAAAATGAAGTAGAAAAGCAACAGCTTCCCCATACAAAAAGCTATTCTTTTCTTATTTCCCTTGTATTTCTAACGGGTGCTGGTATTTATTCTTTAACCAAAAAGCCTCTTAAGTTTCAAAATCAAGAAACTGAACGGCAAGTTATTCTTAGCGCTATTCCTAGAGGTTCTGCGGTTTTCCTGGAAGGCGTTTCGCCTGCTTATTACTACTTATGCGATTTTAATTCGATCAATCTTTCTACTGTTGGATATACCTTTTCGGGTTACTTTTTACCAAACTCTATCTTGAAATATGCAAAAGGTGGTAGTTTTATCCTTGCCAGCCAAGAACAATTTCAAAAGTATAAACCGATTCTTGACTCGAGATATACCTATAAAACTATTATGTTACAAAATCAAGTATATTACCTTATTACTGTTAATTTTGGAGTTTGATTTTATAATTAGTTTTACCTTCAATCTAAGGTAAGTTATCTTAAAATTATATAACTTAGTACTTGAATCAACTTCTTATATTCAGGAAGTTATTGCATAACCGTATTTTAAGTTTCTTTTTTAAATTTTATTTATATAATGGTAAATAGTCTTATGTTCAGTAGGTTTTTAATAGAAAATAAAAGACAAAATACTTTAGTTTTTTTTCTTGTTGTTCTGCTTTATTGCATTACTAATTTTCTTTACAAAATTACTTTTGAAGCTGGAGATGATATTTTAATGCAACAAATTATTCAGGGTAGTGTTTCAGGTTCTCCAGATGTTCATTTGGTATTCATGAATTCAATACTAGGTTATATTTTAAAACCATTTTATTTGTTTGATAATCAAATTTATTGGTATAGTGGAATGTTGTTTATATTTCAATTCATTAGTTTTTTTGTTATTCTAAAGTTTGTTTTTCAGAAAAAACAACCATGGTATATTATTTTATCGACTTTATTTTTTTTTCAATATTTTATTATTAGGTTTCAATTTACTTCTATTGCAGGTTTAACGTGTTTGGCTGCAGTTTTGCTTTATTGTTATGAAAGTGATAACAATACAATCAAAAAATATACAGGAAGTTTTATTCTCTTTTTATTTTCTTCATTACTTCGTTTTGATATGTTCATGCTAATGTTTGTTCTGTCTTTCACTGTATTGTTATTGGAAAGCGGCTCCTATTTTGGTTTTGTTAGGAAAGTAAAGTATGTTTTTTTTGTCCCTTTATTTTTAGTCATTTTTGGCATTAGTTACTTTGATAAAATTTTATATGAGAATGATGTTGAATGGTCTTATTTCAAAGATTTTAATAAGATTAGAGGAAGTATAAATGATAATAGTAATTTGAAAAAATATATTGATTATATCGAAAAAGGTAATCCACAATTAGCTTCTGAACTGAAAGTTGTTGAAATGTTTGTTTATCCCCAAAAATATGATGTCAACGAATTAACTTCATTAAAAAAGACAATAGGAGAGCAATCATTAACAATGCTTTTGTATAATACGGTTATTGTTTTCAAAAGTTCCATTAAAATTAGTTTAGGAATTGTATTTCTGGGTGCATTAGGCCTTTATTTTTTTATAAAAAAAGATAAAAGGTTCTTGTTTTTCGTACTCTTTTCGTTAATATTTGTATATGTAAATTTTAATGCAATGTTTAAGCCACGATTGCTTTACCCCATTTTGCTTTTAGTTTTGGTTTTTTATGTATTGAATTTAAATAACAAACTAAAGAAACTCATTTCTGTATTCTTTATTTTAACTTTTATTGTTTATAATACAACTTATTTTTTTAATAATGATAAGTATATTAAACCAATTAATTATAAAGAAATTAAATCAATGCCGCAAGATAAGTTGTTGTTTTGTTTAGATTCTCCGGAGTTAGAAGTACATCCCTTTAAACTCAACCTAAATAATAATTTACCAAATATTATTGAAAAAGGTTGGCTGTCAAATAGCCCACTTTATATTGAAAAATTAAAACGATTTGGTATAAATATAAAACAAAACTTTTCAATATATGATCATCCTTCCATTTGCGATAGAATTTTGTATTATTATAATGGTAATGTTGATGTTTTTAATGCAAATCTGATTTATCAAAATTTTCAATTAGTACCTTACAAAGAGTATAAAAAAATATACATCATGAAAAAGATTATTACCAATAAATAAAAAATAATCTAATTTTGATTTTAAGAAGTGTTGTTTTAAAAAATTGCGTTTGATTGTTTAAACAGATTATAAATAAATCATCTATGCTTTTTTAATAATTTCTTCACAAAGTCTTGTGCGATTCAGGCAAAACGAGTACTTTTGTTACTCGATTTGATACACCGATGTTAGAAACACTCATTACTTCCAAAACACGGTTGCGGATTTTGGTAAAGTTATTTATCAATGCCGCCAATAACGGTTACCTTCGCGGGTTGGCAGATGAACTCAACGAGTCGACCAATGCCATTCGCAAAGAGCTCAATAATCTTACCGAAGCAGGCTATCTTGAAAAAGAAGCGGTACGTAATACCATTTTGTACAAAGCCAATACCCGACACCCCTTATTTAGTACCTTACAAAAAATTGTCCGCCAACATTTAGGGTTGGATGCCATCATTGAGATGATTTTATCGCGAATGGGTACCGTCTACCAGATTGCTTTGGTGGGGGATTATGCCAATGGGATCGATTCAGGATTTATTCAGGTACAGGTTTATGGGGCCGATTTGAATGCAGCGTATATTGAACAATTGCAACCCAAAATCGAAGCACAAATCAAACGAAAAGTCTTTTTTGAACTGCGGGATGAACCGCTCAAAGAGGGGTTAATTATCTATGAAAATCAAGAATCCTAATGGCACAACACGAACAACATTGGACGGAAGAAATCCGGTCGGAACACTCGCTTTTTACAATTAACTTAGTAGAGGTTTGGCGCTATCGTGACCTTTTACTAATGCTTTTAAAACGCGATTTTATTACCTTTTACAAGCAAACAATTTTGGGTCCCTTATGGTTTATCATTCAACCTTTATTGACAACCCTAATTTACATCGTACTGTTTGTACAAGTAGCCAAAATCGATGTAGGAGGTGTGCCAACCTTGGCTTTTTATTTATCAGGGGTGACCATTTGGAATTATTTTTCGGATTCGTTGATTAAAACTTCCAATGTTTTTCAAGGGAATGCCTCTATTTTTGGAAAAGTATATTTTCCACGGTTAATTATGCCCTTGTCGGTTGTGATTTCTTCTTTAATGAAATTTGCTATTCAGTTCTTACTGTTTGTGGGCGTAGTATTGTATTACACGTATGTCACCCATGAAATTCAACCGAATATATGGGTCTTGATGACGCCCGTGTTATTGCTCATGATGGCCTGTTTTGCCTTGGGGGTGGGAATGATTTTTTCCTCCATGACTACCAAGTACAAAGATTTAAGTTTTTTATTGGCGTTTGGCGTACAATTGTATATGTATGCTACTCCCGTGGTGTACCCCATAACAGCAATGCCCGAAAAATATCGTTGGATTGTAAATAGCAATCCGTTGACAGGTATTTTTGAATGTTTCCGTTACGGGTATTTGGGTAAAGGAAATTTTGATCCCCAATCCCTAATTTTCTCAGCGGGGTTTATCAGTATAATTTTAGTGATCGGCACTTTGATTTTCAATAAAGTGGAAAAAAGTTTCATGGATACGATTTAACAATGAAGACATTAGCGATAAAAGCAGAAAATATATCCAAACAATACCGTTTGGGGAAAGTAGGAACGGGAACCATAACTCACGATTTGAATCGTCTGTGGCATAAAGTACGCGGTTTAGAAGATCCCTATTTGAAAATTGGGGAATCTAATGATCGCTCCTCCGCAGGGACGAGTGAGTATGTCTGGTCGTTACGCGATATTAATTTTGAGGTTGAACAAGGAGATGCTGTGGGATTAATTGGACGCAATGGTGCTGGAAAATCTACTTTATTAAAGTTGTTGAGTAAGGTGACCAAGCCTACCACGGGTTCTTTCAAAGTGAATGGTCGGATTGCCTCTTTATTGGAGGTAGGTACCGGATTTAATCCCGAAATGACAGGACGTGAAAATATCTATTTAAACGGTGCCATCCTCGGAATGCGGCGCGCTGAAATCACACGAAAGTTTGATGAAATCGTCAGTTTCTCTGGGGTTGAACGCTATATCGATACCCCGGTAAAACGCTATTCCTCGGGGATGTATGTTAGATTAGCATTTGCTGTAGCGGCCCATTTGGAATCAGAGATTTTGATTGTTGATGAGGTTTTGGCGGTGGGTGATGCTGAATTTCAAAAAAAGTGCCTCGGTAAAATGGGCGATGTGAGTAAGGGGGAAGGCCGAACGGTCTTGTTTGTAAGTCACAATATTGCCTCTATCAAAGCTCTTTGTAACAAAGGGATTATGTTGAAAAATGGCTTGTTGGAACAATCTGGATTTATTGATCCTGTGGTTGATTACTATTTGAATTCGTTTCGTGCCGAAAAAGTGGTTTCTTCAAATTATTTTTTGAACCCAGATACTACCGAAAAAGAAGCTAATATCGTCGAGGTATCACTTCGTAATTTGTCGGGTGATTTAATTCATGAGGTAGATGTTTTTGACGCAGTGGTAGTACATTTTAAATTTAAAATAAACAAGGCTTTAGAGAACATAACTCCCATTATCACTGTGCAGAAAGATGAAGTAGACTTTATCAATACTTTTTTATCCGATGAGAATCCAGAGGTGTTTGATGCATTACTTCCGGGGGAGTATTACTATAAAATTCCGTTACCTTGTCCGCTTAAAAAAGGGAAATACTCGCTTACTTTTAAAGTTGCACAACTAAAAGTGCGCGATTTGGATATCTTAGAAAATGTTTTAAATTTTGATGTGGATGAATTTTCTTTCGATCCTACCATCAAATCATTTTCAAGTTTCCGACCAGGAATCATTCCAGCAATAATTAAATGGCAAAACGCATGAAGATTTTAGATTGTACCCTTCGCGATGGGGGCTATTACACCCAGTGGGACTTTGACAAGACTTTGGTCGATACCTATATTCAATCCATGAATCAATTACCGATTGACTACTTAGAAGTCGGCTACCGTTCATTGGAAAAGAAAGGCTATTATGGCGAATTTTTCTATTTGCCCAAATATCTTATGGAACGATTGCGCCATGAATGCCAAAAGAAATTGGTAGTTATTTTGGATGAAAAAGACATTCTAGCGGATCAAGTTCACGACTTACTTGTTCCTTGTATAGGTTTAATCGATATGGTGCGTTTAGCCATTGACCCACAAAATTTGGTTCGTGCCATAGATGTCGCTAAAGTTGTTAAAGCCATGGGTTTTGAAGTAGGATTTAATGTCATGTACATGTCCAATTGGAAGTCCAATCCCGCTTTTTTGGAAGCATTACCACAAATAAATGGAGTCGCCGATTACTTTTACATGGTTGATTCGTATGGAGGTGTTTTTCCTCACGATGTTAAAGAAATTTATCAACTGGTTCGTTCCAAAATTGATGTTCCCATTGGCTTTCATGGGCATAATAACATAGAGTTAGCATTAATCAATACATTGACTGCAATTGAATGTGGAGCAGAAATTGTGGATGCTACCATCACAGGCATGGGTCGAGGGGCTGGAAATTTAAAGACCGAGTTGCTCCTCACGTTGCTCAATGCTACGCAAGGTGTTGAATTTGATTTTAATGCGTTGACCAAAGTTGTCGATGGATTTACGCAACTACAAGAAGCCTATGGTTGGGGAACCAATTTACCCTATATGGTTTCTGGAATCAATTCGTTACCCCAAAAAGATGTGATGGATTGGGTTGGAAAACGATATTATTCATTCAACAGTATCATTAGAGCCTTACAAAACCAGCATAAAGGTATTGAAGACAATCAGAAGCTTCCTTATTTTGAAGCGACAACTTCTTCTCCTGCTATTTTGATCGTTGGCGGTGGCCCCTCAGTTGTGAAACAAGCCGAGGCGATTACTAAATTTATTGAAAAACATCCCGCCTTGACGATAATTCACGCGAGTTCCAAAAACGCAATGGTTTTTGCAGCACTGCAAAATCGACAACTTTTTTGTCTCGTGGGTAACGAAGGGCATCGCATGGAAGAAGTGTTTCATGGCCAAATTCCAGCAACTGCACAATGCATATTGCCTCCATTCCCCCGTAAAATGGGAACGTACATTCCTCAGAAGTTATTGTCGGCAGCCTTTGAGTTGAAAGCCAATACTTTTGCGGAACAGTTTGTAGATTCACACACGGCCATTGCATTGCAAACCGCTCTAGAATTAAAGGCATCTCAAGTTTTTGTGGTGGGATACGATGGATATCAAGGAGCGAGTATTGATCAAAAGTCTCAAGAATTGTTAGCCGAAAACGAATACTTGTTTGAAGCATTTAAAAAAGTCTATTCGGGCACTTTATCTAGCTTAACTGCTACCGTTTATCCCTTACAATCGGAATCAATTTTTGCTAAAGTAGAAGAATGATGGAGAACCAAGATATTGTATTTTTTCTTCCTACCCGAAAGGGAAGTGAGCGCGTGTTGCAAAAAAACACCCGTGATTTTGCAGGAATTTCAGGGGGTATTTTGCATTTGAAATTGCAACAATTATTGGATTTAGATTTGCCCTATCCGATCGTGGTGTCGACCAATGACGAGGCAACTATAGCCGTAGCGGCCTCTTTTAATTCACCGCGTATTCATATTGTTGAAAGACCCGATTATTTGTGTCAGTCGGCTACAAATATTACCGATTTCATTAATTACATTCCCACAATCATTCCGCAAGGACATGTGTTTTGGGTGCATGCCACAGCTCCTTTTGTTACTTCTGAAACGTATTTAAGAGCTTTGGAACTCTATAAAAATCTTCCCCCTCAATACGATAGTTTGTTCAGTGTGAATAAAATTCAACAATTTTTGTGGGACCCAGAAACAAATCGTTGTATCAATCATGACCGTTCAGTTCTGAAATGGCCACGAACACAAGACTTAAAACCACTCTTTGAGATTAATCATGCTTTTTACATCAATAGTATTGCGAATTACAAAACGTATGAAGACCGTATCGGGAATGCGCCGTATTATTTTGAGTTAAATAAGTTGGAGGCATTTGATATTGATTGGGACGATGATTTCAAAGTGGCAGAACATATTTACCGTAGTTTGCATGGAGTTTAAAGCGGCACATATTAAGGTTATTTTTTGGGATTTTGATGGGGTATTGATGGATTCTAACGCTGTGCGCGATTTAGGGTTTGAACGTGTTTTAGCCGATTTTCCACCAGAACAAGTTGCCCAATTGTTGGCTTTTCATCGCGCCAATGGAGGTTTGTCACGGTATGTAAAGTTTCGCTATTTTTTTGAGGAGGTTCGAAATGAATCCATCGATGATGCGGAAATTATGGAATGGGCCTCTCGATTTTCAGTGATTATGAAGTCGTTATTAGTCAATCCAGCCTTGTTAATTCCTGAAACAATGGCTTTTGTCAAAGAAAATTATGCCAACTATACGATGCATATTACCTCAGGATCTGACCAAGACGAATTACGGTATTTATGCCAATCTATGGGCATTGACCAATGTTTTACCTCGATTCACGGTTCGCCCAAGCCCAAAAAACAATGGATTGCCGAATTGATTGAAATGCATGGATATGATACCCAACAATGCTTGCTTATCGGAGATGCGCATAACGATTACGAAGCTGCTCAATACAATGGTATTGCCTTTATGAGTTATAACAATCCTACATTGGATAGGTTTTCAAACGTAAAACTATTCTAAATGGCACAACTAACTCCCTTTCAACGGTATCAAACCTTAAAACAAGGATTTACGTTTTCGTATCGAGGCTATGATTTACAAGGGATCCTTGCTGGGGATTTAGCGCAATTCGCTTATGGAATAAAGCAAGAGCCGTTGACTTGGACTTTTATAAAAAGTAAATTGTTCTTTTCTAAAAATTGGGAGGGTCTTCATTCGTGTTTACCGAAAGATGCTGTCGTATTTACTTTTGATGGGTATGGAAAAGACTATGAAAATTTGTTGCAACAAATTATGACCGAAGTCCCTAATGCGTTGCTTTTTCAACCTAAACATAGCGTTTCTAAACGGTTTTCTATCCGACATTTCATTCTTGCACTACGCCCCATTTTTTTTAACCGGAATTGGAAAATACTTTCTTTCAAGGAGCGTCTGCAATTTTATGTAATTTTAGTACATCATTTGAATACAATTTTGAGCTTGGAAAACTCTGTGAAAGAAGTGAATACGCAAAAGTTTGTCCCTTTTCTAAGCTGTCTCCCTGTCGATAGTATATTGTGTCATTTTTTTAGAAAACACAACGTTCCTAGTTATGGAATCCAACATGGCTTACATTGTGCTGCCCAAGAATACCCCGGCGTTATTCCTTACGATGTTATCAATCTTGAAAATTTACAAGCCGATTATGTTTTGGCGTGGGGAACCAGTATAAAAAAATCACTCGCTTTGGCTGGACATCCCTCCGAACGCTTCCTCTTGGCAGGCGCCCCCAAATATGCACATATACGCGAGGTTAAAATGCAACCCTTTCATCGAAAGTCGTGTATTGTAGCTCTTGCGCGTGATACTTATTGGGAAGGCAACTTAAAGCTTCTACGTTTTATACAAGATATTGAAGCTTTAGGAATAAACGTGTACGTGAAGTTCCATCCTCGAAGTGATCAAAAATTGTATGCAAAGGCCCTAGAATCCTATGCCTACAAGCATATCGACGTAAATTGCTCCCTAGTGGATTCTATTTCTCTAGTGAAACCGGGTTTTGCCATAGTGTATAATTCCACTGTATATTATGAGTACTATTTGCAAGGTATTGTTACGTTACGCTATGCTTTCGCTTTAAATGATACTCCATTTGGATTAGAAGATACTGTTGAATCAATAGCCGAATTAGAAGCTTTTTTATCCCAATGGGAAACCATGGAGGAACAAGTTAGAAATCAAAAGGTTGCTGCCATGGTGGAACAGTTTTGTGCCTTGGGAGTTAATAATTATAAATCAATTTTAACTGCTAAATAATTATTTTCATGAAAAAGTGGCTTACACGTTGGATTTATCAAGCAGTTCGCTCACACGAAGCCCGATTGCAATCGCAAAAACTTAATACATTGAAGCATTTGGGCAGTAATTATCGTATTGGTAATGATTTTACATTGATTAATCCAAAGTATATTTCAATAGGAAATCATTTTCAAACGTTAGATAGAATACGTATAGAAGCGTGGGATTTTTATGAGGGTGAACATTTTTCGCCTACAATTACGATTGGAAATCGAGTCAGTTTTAATACGGATATTCACATTGGCGCTATTCAAAATGTAACCATCGGCGATGACTGTCTGTTGGCTAGTCGTATTTATATTACCGACCATGCTCATGGTGAAATTACGGCAGAAGCCTTACATAAAGTTCCCGCCAAGCGTCCCTTAGTTAGCAAGGGCCCCGTTATTATAGAATCGGGCGTATGGATTGGCGAAGGTGTGGTAATCCTTCCTAATGTAACTATTGGAGCTAATGCAATTATCGGAGCTAATGCTGTTGTGACCAAAAATGTTCCTGCACGTGCTGTAGTTGCTGGAGTTCCTGCAAAAGTTATACATCAATTTTAAGTTTTGATTATGAATAAAAACATTAAATATTTAGCATATTATCTTCCCCAATATCATCCGATTCCTGAAAATGATCAATTTTGGGGCAAAGGATTTACCGAATGGACCAATGTTACCAAAGCAGTTCCTTTGTTTAAAGAACATTATCAACCTCGGTTACCCGCTGATCTTGGCTATTATGATTTGCGTGTGCCTGAAGTGAGAGAAGAGCAAGCGGCGTTGGCGAAGACCTACGGGATTGATGGGTTTTGTTACTATCATTATTGGTTTGGAAATCAAAAAATGGTTTTAGAACGTCCCTTGAAAGAGGTGATTGATTTCAAAACACCCGATTTCCCTTTTTGTGTCTGTTGGGCAAATGAAACCTGGAAAGGGGTATGGTTTGGCGGTTCCGAAAAGCAAGTTTTAATTGAGCAAGAGTATCCCGGAGTTCAGGATTATATCGACCATTTTAATTATTTGAAAGACGCTTTTCTTGATGAACGATACATTAAAGTGAACGGGAAGTGTTTATTTAATGTTTATATACCGAATCTCATTCCTGATTTGGATGTATTTGTTAAAACTTTTCGCGAGTGTGCGGCACAAGTGGGTATAGAATTGTATTTGGTAGCCTCTCGTGCTCCTGAAGATTGGGATCCTCGCGCTCATGGTTTTGATGCCGTTATCGGCTCTCAATTTGTAAACTTACGGTATGTGACAGGGCCATTATATCAAAGACTCACCCGTGCTGAGGTATGGAAACGTCGCTTCAAGCGATTGTTTGTGAAAGAGGAAAAACTAAATTTAAATTTCGAATCCCGCACCAAACCACTTATTGTTGACTACAGCGAAGCCATAAAGTATTTACTTCCTGAAAAAAAGTACGATTACACGTATTTTCCCTGTGTCGTAAATGATTGGGATAATACCGCTCGTAGTGGAAATAAAGGTGTTGTGCTTGATGGTTCTACACCCGAGCTTTGGGAACAGCACCTCAAAGAAGCTTCATCGTATGTCACAGAGCATCCCGAAGAGGAACAAATTGTTTTTATCAAATCTTGGAATGAGTGGGCTGAAGGAAATTATTTGGAGCCCGATGCTCGATGGGGTCATCGCTATCTCGAAGTCGTTCGTCGTGTAAAAACTTTTTTTAATGGAAAGTAACTAACTTATACCTAAAGCCTATGTCAACTCCCAAAATATCGGTCATGATTCCCACGTACAACTGTGCGGGTTTGTTGCGTAAAACCTTAGCCTCGGTGTTGGAGCAGGATTTGGGACCCGAGCTCATGCAGATTGAAGTGATCGACGATTGCTCTACCGATCATCCGGAGCAGGTGGTTGCTGAACTAGGGAAGGGGCGAGTCACGTTTTTTCAGCAACCGCACAATGTGAAGCATGTGAAGAATTTTCAAACGGCTTTGTCCCGCGCCCAAGGAGAAATCATTCACTTGCTGCACGGCGATGATTTTGTGTTGCCCGGATTTTATACCCAAATGTTGGATATGTATGCGCAGTTCCCCGAAATCAAAGCTTGTTTTACACAAAATCACGTAGTTGATAGCGACCATCGCATTATTCATACAGCCAAAAAAATTCAAGAACACAACGGTATTATTCCGAATTTTTTTGAAATGCAAGTCGCCGATCAATACATTCAAACGCCTTCCATTACCGTCAAAAAAGAGGTGTATGCAACGCTAGGTACCTTTAATCCTTCCTTAAGTTGGACCGAAGATTGGGAAATGTGGGCGCGTATTGCTAAGCATTATCCCATAGGGTATATTGCGCAACCCTTGGCTTGTTACCGAGTACACACCCATTCCAGTACTTCTATGAAGTCGATTCAAGGCGAAAATATCAACGATTTGAAACGCATCAAAGTCGTGCTCAAAGGCCATTGTGATACCGAGGATTTGCGGGAAAAAGTGGAACACTCTCTCAACCGAATCATTTTTGATTATGCATTGAAAAATTACCTCGCGGCATTGAAAGTGGCCAAAAAGTATGCTTTACGGAATTTAAAAACCTGTATCGCGTATGCGCCCAATTGGAAAACCCGTTGGTATTATATCGTCGTTTATTGTAAAATCGCAATTCGTTCCTAACATGCGCATCGAACAACTCACCTTTACGCGGTTTATCGCGGCGTTACTCATCGTCCTCTTTCATTTTGCGCGTCAAGTGCCTCCGTTTGATCATCCAACCGTGGCGTCTTGGGTGTTGCAAATGAATACTGCTGTGAGTTATTTTTACTTGCTCTCGGGGTTTATCATGGTGATTTCGTATGGTCATGTGCGCCATTTGAATTGGTTGAGCTATATGCAAAATCGGGTGGCCCGGGTGTATCCGGTGTATCTCCTCGGATTTTTTGCCATGCTTTTATTACCCTTACTAGAGTGGGATGTCAATATTTTTAGGGTGTTCTTTGGTCTTACCCTCACCCAATCGTGGGTGCCCGGTTATGCCATGACCTATAATTTTCCAGGCTGGTCGGTATCGGTTGAATTTTTCTTCTATGCCGTTTTTCCTTTTTTGCTCAACTATGGCTACCATCGTTATCGGTTTAAAACGCTTTTGATAGGCGGGTTGCTTTTGTTTGTTATTTCTCAAGTCGTTTTTCATTATGCGCTTCAGTCGCCCTTTTACCAAGGCGATCGAACGCCAAGCCATGATATTTTATTTTACGGACCTTATATGCATTTGAATGAATTTGTGTTGGGCAATATCGCAGGGTTCTATTTTCTCGCAAAGGGTAAAAAATTACAAGGTAATTACGACATTTGGATACTCGTGCTCCTCCTTGCCCTTGTACTTGCGATCCATTTTTTACCGTTTTTGAATTTCCATAACGGATTATTAGCCCCACTGTTTTTACCCCTCATTGTATTGCTTGCCGCCAACACGGGAACGATTACCCGCTGGTTTTCGCACCGTTTGCCTGTTTTTTTGGGGGAAATCAGTTACAGTATGTACATTCTACAATTGCCTGTTTTTTATTACCTCAAGCCCCTTGATTTGGGTTCCCCGGTGCTTACTTTTTGGGTAAAAGTTATCCTCCACATTGGAATTTGTAGCGTGTGCTTTATAGCCGTAGAGAAACCCATGCGGCAGTGGATAAAAAATATAAATTTCAAACGATTTTCACGATGATACGAGGTTTGATGCAATCGTTTTTCCGTCGTTTCCCTCAGGTAGAATTTGCCTATTGGGCTTGGCGTACCCGAGCGCAACGTGCGGGCCTGCCTCGTTATCGCGTCCTTTCCTTAGAAGAAACGATTCGCCTCATTGCCCAAGAACAAAAAAGTATTACCCGTTATGGCGATGGCGAATTCAATAACATTTTAAAAGTCTCCAAACCGCATTATCAAGCCAATGACGATCGTTTGGGACGTATTTTGCAAGAGGCCTTGACGGCCGAACGCGATGACCTTATTGTCGCCATTCCCGGACCCTTACATTCTTTGGAAGGCGAACAGCTGTCGTCTAAGTATTTTTGGGTGCGGTATTTAAATACCCATGGGGCTAAATTAAAGTCGTTATTACATCCCCAACGGT
>CANHGW010000046.1 GCA_947460175.1 Bacteroidota bacterium
GATAACGCGGTGGCAGAAAGTTTTTTCAAAACCTTAAAAACAGAATTGGTATACCATCAAAAATATGACACTAGAAAACAAGCAGAATTATCTATCTTTGAGTACATAGAGGCTTTTTACAACACCACCAGACGACACAGACATTTAAATAATTTAACCCTTTTAGAATTTCAAAAATTAATTAACAATAACAATTTAAAAAATGCAGCTTAATGATCAATTTAATTTGTCCACTTTATTCTTGGAATTCCAATAGCATTATTAAACAATATGTGGGCAACTATTAGAAATATAATAATACTATATATAATACTGAACCAGGCAAATTACTGTTTTTCACAGTACATCAGTATAAACACAGTAGATTCTATTTTGGCTTCTTTGAATATAAGCCAATGTAAATTAAACCCAACGTTGCAATGTTTCAAACCGCCCTTTAAGAAAAGGGTAACTACTATAACGTTTAATAACGAACTGAGTAAAAAGACTAGCTATACAAAAAAAGGTAGAGAGTGCTTTTTTACTATAGTGCCTATTAATGATAAGAATAAGAGATATACATTCTTCTACCCAATAGTAACAAAAGATATTACCATCTACCTTCCAGCAGAAAAATACAACTTCTCAATACGAAAGAAAAAATTTAAAGAATTTTTGCTGAATGCAGATATTAAGGATGAAATTTACTTCAGACACAATAATAGTAATATTCTTTTTTTCGTAAATTATATACTTGCAAACTCAGTTAATCCTAAAGAGTGGAGTGCGGGTGATACCTGTACTTGTGAAGGAAGTTGTAAAAGGTTGATTTCAAACATTCGGGTGTCAAAAATTTCTGAGAGTGGCATTGATAAATTAAACCATTTAATATACATTACTATAGGAATAGGATATTATGACGACGATAAACATAGGACACCACTTCATGATTTTAGAGAAGAAATAGAAGTCGAAGTTTATCAACCAACAGACATCTATTCATTTAATTTATATAAACTACTAGACATGGAATATCTTAGTATTAAAAAAAGAAAAAAATAGGAAATGGCTAATAAAATTGTAGAGGATGTTGTCACCGACAAAGCTGTTTTAAGGAATAATGTTGTTAGTAAAAGCCAAGACATAAATAACGACAATGAAGAAAGTTATGTATTACACGATTTTTTGGAAATTACAGGTGCATATAAAGAAGCCGACTCAACAGAAACTGTGAGGGAAATAAGTAGATTTCATGAGTATTATTATACGTTAAAAATTGGCAACCCAAAGAAAATTAACATCAAGAAAATAAATTGGGCAATTTCGTATGACAAAAGTAAACAGAAGTATTTTTTGTTTAGTGGTGGCACATTAATTGAAAACGATACTTTATTGATTAAATTAAAAGTTGCGAAAGGGGTAAATAGGTTTACACTTTATGCTTCACCCAACAGAAACTTTATCGAAAATGTATCTCTCGACATTTACTTTAAAAAGTCTTGCGTATTTGTTGTTGGTGGTGCAGGAGATAAAAGAAAATTCCTTGGAATTGGACCAACAACAATTGTAGATAGAAACATCGTTGATGTTTTCTTCAACAATAAAACACAGGGAATGGTAAAGGATGATATTAATATACACTATTTGGGTTATTATGAATTGTTTGGCAGTAAGTTAAGAAAGGAAGTTATTTCTAAAATTCCTTCTATTAAGGCAGATGTTAATTTTATTGGGCATAGTATAGGTGGATGGAACTCTGCTCATGCAAGTTCTCTTTTGAATGGAATGGGTTATGAAGTGAACATTCTAATAACATTAGACCCAGTTGGTGTTGATTCCACTGTTCGCATACCGTCTGATATATATAATGAAACTCCCAATCCAATTTCTGAAACTTGGATAGATATTTTTTCAAATCCTGACGATTTTAATTTCTCGGATTTTATTGCTGATTTTGGTGTTCAGTGGATACCTGAGTTTAGTCTTGTGGATTATTATGAAGAAGTTGGTTTTTCACATCAACAAGCAGGCAAGATGTATTTTGATACACAATTGGACAATGCGCAAACCCCGCATGAAATGTTATGCAGTTCAATAAAAGAGTATTTAGAAACTAAATAGTATTGAGGTGAGTGCAAGTATAATTTTATGTATTGTCTTGATAATTATTCTATCTGTAATTTTCATATGGAAGAAAAAAGGTTTGATTTATGTTGGGTGTACGATGTTAGCAATTATTGTTCTAATACTTATCAGACCTCAAAGTCCTGTTTCTAAGATTAAGTTTAAAGTTGAGCAAATCAAACTATTAGATTCGATAAAAGGGATGGAGATTACAGTATCTACAGCAACAGAAATTATTTCCCTTTTTAAAAAATTCGGGGGTTCTAATTATCATTATACATGCACACTAAAAAACAAACTACCTACTGATACTTTATTACTTTTATCAGGTTCATTCAGATATTTTATTGATGATAAAGTATACTCTCATCAATATTATAAGAAAGGAAATTTCTATTATTTTGTAACAACCTCAAGAATATTAAATATAGATATGAATAAAACAGATATTAGTTCTATGTACATTTATCGGAATTACGATTTGCATGATTTAGAGTGTGTTTCATTCATGCCTTGTTGGGCTTATAAATCTCTCATATACCAGAACTATTATTCAAAAGCTTTCATACTGAACTTAGATACAATTACATGGAGGTAAATAATTGTGATTAAATATATGCAGTTCTATAATAGATTATAAAGAAGCAAAATAGTATTGAAATGAGTACAGATAAATTTTTATTTTTATTATTCTTATAATTTCACTCGTTATTGTTACTTGAAAAAAATGTTTGATAAATATCGGACTTTGGGCAGGAGCAAAACGCCAACAATCATAAAACTTCGGTACTCAAAGAGCTTATACTTCGATGCCTAATTTCATCATCATCAAAAAATCAACAAACAGCCAACTCCATTACAGGAAAAATTTAACGCTTAAAGTGGCATCCTACAACATGCGTTTTGCGTCAGTGGGGCTTTAGTAAATGGGCTGAGCATTTGTACTGTCTTTTAGCTTTAGAATATAGGCTTTACATTTGTACTTTCTATCCCCCACCGCACGCAAAGCGCAGGACCGTTATGTGTAACCTTAGGACGACAATAGTAATAATAAAGAAATCTAAAAATAAGTTATGAGCAATATATCATTCCAAACTATCCCTCTCTACGAAGGATATTTCCTTCGTAGTACCTATGTTCTCAAAAGGCTTTGCCTTTTATAATAAAATAAAATACATTCTACGAGGCATAGTTGATTTATAGGTTTATTCTCTCTGCGGTTAATTCCCTCTTTTATATTTAGGAAAACTTACCAACCAGTTCTACGAATCAAATATGCTTCGCAGAACACACACTAATGATATCTAATTTAGCATCAATACCTATGCAGTGTGTTCGTACTTTTTATTTCCAAGGTCCTTTTTGAGTAACGTTTATAACTTCGCCATGCTGATTAATTCTATACAATCCACCTGCTCCGCCAAGCCATAAATTTCCTTTACGATCTCCCCTCATTCCCATAATTGAAATTGGAACTTCGTAGTGTTTAAACTCTTTTCCATCATATCTATATACTCCATTTCTTACTGTGCTAATCCATATGTTTTCAGATTTGTCTCTATAGATTTCGTACACATCACCATCATTAAATCCTTTAATTTCTGGAAATGAAACAATCTCATTCCCCATCATTTTATTGACTCCACCCTTTCCAAATCTCTTTTCAGGGGCAGGATCATCTCTTTCTGCGACCCTTGTTCCAACCCAAACACTTCCATCTTTATCAAATTCTATATCAGTCACATAATTAGAGAGAAGTCCATCTTTTATTAGAAAATGAGTAAACGAATTTCCATCATATTTACAAGCACCATAACTGTCTCTTGCAAACCAAATATTACCCTTGGCATCTTCGCTTATACCCGAAATCCAATATTTGGTATCTTCATTTATTTTAGTATCTACTTTTGGATAAGGAACTGAAAATGGATGAAACTTTTCTCCATCAAATTTAAAGACGCCATTCCAAGTTCCAACCCAAAAAACGTTCTTGCTATCAATAAGTAGATTGGAAATCATATTGCTGTTGATGTCTTTTCCTACTAAATAATTAGTAAAATTCTTCCCATTATATTTAGATACTCCTTCTCCTGTTTTTAACCAAAAGGTACCATTTGAATCCTCAATTATTCCAGTTACTCTATCAGATGGCAACCCATCCTTTGTTGTAAAATAGTACAATTTTCCTCCATCATACCTTGCAATTCCATTTCCATTTGTACCAAACCATAAATTTCCTTTGGAATCTTCGAAAATACTTGTAACATATTCTCCAATTTGAGATTCAATTTCTACTTTATCTGATTCACTTACTTTATTAGTATTCACTTTCTTTTCTTGTGAGTTACAAGAAATTGATAAAATCGATAACGTTAATAGAATAATTAGTTTCATTTATTTCATTTTAGTTGACTAACAAAGTTCCGAGCTCCTCTCGTGCGAATATCCTATAAGCAGTTTGGCTAGCGCTCCTATTGAAAGAATGTGGACGCCCAATTAGCTTGTCCTTCATTCTGTCATAAATATAATTTCAAGTAGACCGCAATTTTTATCGTAATGTCTCATACACTTGTATTCAAATATTCTTCTGCTTTTTTTAAATACCTATTTACAACAGTATTATAACGTAAATATACTAATTTTTGTTTAATGAAATTTCACTCCATAGCTCTTTGGGAAATCGATATGTAATCTTATTTCTAATTGATTATAGCATCCAACAAGTCATCAATGGCTTTATACGTTTTTACATTCCCTTTTTGTTGATATTTTTTCAATTGAGTTTTAAAAAATTTCAAGTCGTATAAAAAGGCTTTGATTGCATCCGATGTAAAGGAATTGAAATGTCGACCATAACCCAATTTTTGAATATATGAAGCATTCACAAACTGCTCAAACTGATTTTGAATCGGAACTGATAGAATAGGTTTTTGCAAATACACTGCTTCGCTGATAAATGAGAATCCACCATTGGCAATTACTGCCTTGCACGAAGCAAAATCGGAGATGAAACCTTGTTCAGAAAATTTTTTCAAAATTACATTCTGATGTGTTTCATCTTTATTCATTCCATAAACGATAAATTCTTCATGGGGTAACGCATGTAATTGAGTAATCAAATCCGACTGAGAGGTCGAAGTTTGATATACGAGAATATGGTTTTTCTCACTTGTCTTAGCTTGTATAATTTCTTCACGAAGTATGGGTTCTATGTAAGACGTATTTTTCTTACGTAAGGGCGGATGAAAGAATGTAGTAATCAAATAATGATCAGCACCGCTTACTTTCGCTTTGATGATTTGTTTAGCCAACAGATAATTGGATTTCTCTTCCGCTGGAATTGTAATGTCCAATTGACTCCGATGTATGACTTGCATATTATCGATGCTAATCAATGGCTTACGATGGAGTTTTGCATATAAATGTGTAAAACTTTCAAAATCAGAAATCACTAAATCTGGATTAAAATCTTTTACAAAGCCACTATACTTCTCATAATTTCTTACTAAATTTTTGGGTGCGTTTTTCAATGTCATCAAGATTGTTTTACCTATTGACACAACAGCATTTTGATAAGCTAAATGAAACCCATCAATTTGATGTACTCGACCTGGAAAATGCTGAGACAAAAAAGTAAATGCCCGATCGCTTGTGACTACTTGCACATCATGCTGCTTGAGCAGATGCGCTATAAGCACTTTACTTCGAGTCGCATGTCCCATACCTTCGCTTGGCAAACCATACAATATTTTCATTCAATCTTATTTATTACAAATGTAAAAAAAACAAAAGCATATCATTGAATAGATTGGTCATTATATTTGAAGATAAAATCTCCCAAAAAAATGAAAAAGTTCATCTTGAGTTGTTTCGTTTACTTTATGATCCCTGTAAACATTTTTGCCCAAGGTTCTATAAAATTAATCGTATTGGGAAATGTACAAGATGCTGGCTCACCTCATATTGCTTGTAGAAAATCATGTTGCAAAGAACTAATTTTACATCCCGATATAAATCGAAAAGTAGTTTCCTTAGGTCTGATAGATGAATCATCTCAAACATCCTACCTGTTTGAATCAACACCCGATATGCCTGCTCAATTAAAAAATTTAAAAAAACATACGGGAATTGCAAGTAAAGAATTGCCAGATGGAATTTTCATTACACATGCTCATATTGGTCATTACACAGGTTTAATGTATTTAGGCAAAGAAGCTATGAACGCACAACATGTAAAAGTATTTGCAATGCCTAAAATGAAAACATTTCTAGAAAAAAATGGCCCTTGGAGTCAGCTAGTCAATACGCATAATATTGATATACAATCGCTGACCAACAATGTCCCTGTTCAACTCAATGCTTCCATTAAAATAACCCCCTTTTTAGTTCCTCATCGAGATGAATATTCTGAAACAGTAGGCTATCTAATTGAAGGCCCCCATAAAAAAGTTTTATTCATTCCCGATATTGACAAATGGGAAAAATGGGATAAAAATATAATCGACGAACTATCAAAAGTTGATTTTGCATTGATTGATGCTACTTTTTATGACAAAGAAGAAATCAACAATCGAGATATAAAAGAAATTCCACATCCATTTATAATAGAAAGTATGGAGCTTTTTTCAACGTTGCCCTTTGAAGAGAAACGTAAAATATTTTTTATCCATTTAAACCATACCAATCCTGCCTTAAATGAGTTAAGCACACAAACACAAATAATCAAGCAAAACGGTTTTCATGTAGGAAGAATAAATGATGAGTTTGAGCTATAATAAATGATACTAAAAATATCTATATAAATTATGCCTGTTTAATAATAATATCAAAATATCGATTTAGTTCATTTTACAGCTACGAATCAACTATTCAATTTTACTTAATAATTCGAACTTAAACTCTACTATTTTCAAATTGTTTACTTAATAGAATCAATTATAAACGTATTATATTTGGGAAGTGTATTCAATAGTTAATTAAGATTTGAATACTACTACTATAAAACAATCACCTAAATGATGAATAATGAGTACTGATTCATTGCAGACCCCTCCAATAAATATTGATGTAAATACCTATCGTAGAATACGAAAAGCCATCGGCATATTGGGATTTGCATTGCCTATTGTACTTATTAGCTTTTCTATTATCCCATATTTCCCTACGCAAGTGCAACCATCCATTAGCGATTATTATTATACAAATCTTCGCGAGTTATTTACAGGCTGTTTATGTGCTGTTGGTTTATTTTTAATCCGGTATCAAGGTCATAAGAATCCTAACTTTTTTAAAAATGATAGCAAACTAACAAATATTGCAGGTGCCATGGCATTTGGTGTAGCACTGATGCCAACTACACCTCCCAACTGCGAAGCTAAAATCTATTCTATTATTCCTTACTGCGATGATCGTTTGGGTTAGCTACATTATGGCTTTGCAGCGGTGTTTTTTCTTACAATTGCTATAATTGCTATTAATGTATTTACCATAGGACAAGTCGAAAATAGTCAACTTGATAAAAGCATATTGAATGAAAATAATATTTACAAAACATGTGGCGTATTGATGTTACTCTTTTTAATCCTCACTCCAATTTGCGCACATTATCAATGCTTCACCAATTCAACATTAGTTTTTGAATCACTCATGTTAATCGCTTTCGGAATAGCATGGCTTATCAAAGGGCGTGTATTAGGTGACAAAGGAGCTATTGGCAAAAAAATTTATAGGGAAGTAAATTAATTAAATAAAAAATATTCAACTAGCACCCACCGCCTGCAAGTAATTGCGCTTTATGGTTTTTAACTTTCAGAATATAGTTACTAAGATAATACCGAACATTTACTGGTTTGTCAGCTTTAACTGCAGGTTTAAATAGCCCACTTTTATTCAACACTAAAGCCATATTATTTTCAATAGATTTTAATAATTCTATTGAGTTCGATGGCGCTTCTTCTCCTGGTGGTGTATAACTCTCAATGCCCAAATCTTCGTAATATGCAATACTTCCTTTTACATCTACAACCATATTATTTACTCTAAAATAATACTCTCCATCATCCAATGAATTTAATTCATTTTTTGTTGAAGAAAACAACATTGAAGTGATATCTTTTTCACCACCAATAAAAACTGGAACTGTATAATCACTTTCAAAATTATTATGATGAACAACTGAATTTTCATTTCCTAAAATTGGATTTCCATTCAGCTTGGAAGACATTCGTTCTGTTTCAACTTGTTGCATTTCAGCAAGCCCAGTCGTTAAATTTTTAACTAAAACAGAATCTTCCAATGCCACATTCATAAACATTTTCTTTTGTTGTAGATAGGTTTCCATATAAGCATATGGCACAATTTTATATTCTTCAAACTCAACTTTATTTCCTTTAAAAATAACGGACGATTCCTTTTTACTAATATCTCCTGAATAGGAAGATTGCGTACAGCAAACAATGAATATAAGAAATAAAGGAACAATACTCATGTACTTAAATAATTGATTACGTTTACTTTTTGATTTGACTAGCATAGCGATTCTGTTTTTAATGGGTGAATAATTAAATGAATGAGCAAGAATAGGTGCTCCTTGCAATAGACCTTGTTCAATAAGAAATAAACCATATTCGGCTTTATCACTTGCAGCTGCTTCATCTGCTTGAAACTCGTGAACAATCCTAAGCTTATTGAAGTAAATATGTGTCAATGGGTTAAACCAAGCGAGGATTCGAAGTATGATTAATAATAAATTATCAATGATATGCAATTGTTGATGATGTTCTTTTTCGTGTGCGATTAAAAATTCCCACTGAGCATTTGTATAATCATCTTTATGATTTATAAAAAGTATGTTGAAGATAGAAAAAGCGGCATGCGATTTTCCTGTTTGTACAATGATACAATCTTGTTCATTTGTTTTATGCCCACGCTGAAAAAGTTTTATTAGATAAATAATTTCTTTCATCAATAATGCACAACCAATCAGAATACCAATAACATAAATTATCCAGAGAAATTGTTCAGCATTAAAGACGAAAGAGGATGTTGATATTGGCAACTCATTTGTTGGATTAACAACAAGTGACTGCTTCATCTTATATACCTGTGTGACAGGCTTTAAAATTGTCTGCTGACTGTCTGATACAAGATTACTAAAATTGAGCAATGGGATTATTAATCCTGCACTAAGACTAAAAAGTAAATATATTCTGTTGAATTGATGAAAACTTTCTTTCTTAAATAGCCAATCATACATTACCAATGATACTAACCAAATTAAACTTGAATAAATGATGTACTGTAGCATATTCTTATTTTTTTAAATTGAACTATTTTATAATTATCAAGATATGTGTTAAAAAATTTGTCTTATGATTTTAATTCTTTTTTGGTTTTTGCTAATGATAAAAGCAATTTATTGAGTTCATCCAAATCCAAGTCATGCTGTTCTACTAAAAAACTAACGAGCTGTTTTGGAGAATTTGAAAAATACTTTTTAATTAAACCGCTTACATTTTGTTGTGCATACTCTTCCTTCGAAATGATTGGACGATATACATGGGTTTTACCATAGGCCTTATGTGTTAAAAATCCTTTTTTCTCAAGAATTCGCACGACTGAAGAAATTGTACTATGAGGTATATCAGGCTGCCCTACCTCTTGTATAATATCTTTAACCAGGCATTCATCCAGATTCCAAATGATTTGCATAATATCCTCTTCGGCTTTTGTCAGTATTGGCAATGTTGTTTTCATACGTTATTCAACGTAAAATTACGTTACAAAACGTAATCTCCAAATTTATTTTAATAATAATTATGATTTTAACATTTCTCTTTAATTTCAATCTATCAATATCCACGTAACTTTGTACTCTAAATCACATACACATGGTAAATCCAAAACATCTAGCCACATTCTTACTCGGAGCAGCAGCAGGCGCTGCCATCATGAAATACAATTCAATGAACGATGAGGAAAAAGAAAAAATGATGTCAGACCTGAAAGCAAAAGCTGACACTGTAAAAAATGAAGCTGAAGAAGGCATCAACAAATTGAAAGATTATTTCGACGAATTAAAAACGAAAGGTGAAGAAGTCATGAAAGACCATCTTGCCAATACCGAAAATCTGATGAACGACTTGTTCAATCCTAAAAAAGACGATACAAAAACGGCTTAACAAAATCAAAAAAGACCATTCTTACGAATGGTCTTTTTTGATTAATATAGTATATAACCAAATTACATTTTAAATGCACCTTCTACCAGCATCTTTTGTTCTTCGGCATGTTTCTTTGCGTAGCCTGTTGCTGTAGATGCACTTGCCGATCGAGTTAAATAGCCCAATTTCAATTGATTATCATCAATATTCATTTTAATAAATGAAGCAGCGCCCATATTACGTGGTTCTTCTTGTACCCACACCCATTGTGCTCCTCTATATTTCGTTTGTGCTAAAGCCATTAACTGATTCATTGGCAATGGATGAATTTGTTCCATGCGAATGATGGCTACATCATTTCTATTATTAGTAACTTTATAATCTAATAGATCATAATAAATTTTCCCTGTACATAGTAAGACGCGTTTTACACTTCCTCCATTGTCTACTAATTCATCATCAATCACTTCCTTAAATCCTCCAGAAGTAAATTCTTCTATTTTACTATATGCTTTTGAAAGACGAAGGTTTGCTTTAGGCGAAAAATTAATCATTGGCTTACGATATTCCAACACCAATTGACGACGAAGGGCATGGAATAAATTGGCAGCTGTTGTACAATTCGTAATATACATATTATTCTCAGCAGCCATTTGTAAGAATCGTTCCATACGAGCACTTGAATGCTCAGGTCCTTGTCCTTCATAACCATGAGGCAACAGCATTACCATACCATTCATTTTACCCCATTTGGTTTCACCTCCTGATATAAATTGATCTATGATTGTTTGTGCTCCATTACAGAAATCGCCAAACTGTGCTTCCCATATTACGAGTGTATTTGGATTAGCCATCGCATAGCCATATTCAAATCCAAGTACAGCATATTCACTCAATAGTGAATTGTAAATTCTAAATTTACCTTGACTATCACTTAATTTACTTAATCGATCATGACGGTTATTATTCGTTTCGTCGTAAATCACAGCATGCCTGTGGGAGAATGTGCCTCTTTCTACATCTTGTCCACTCATACGTACATCTTTGCCTTCGAGCAAAAGACTTCCATAAGCCATCAATTCGCCAGTAGCCCAATCGAGTACACCACTTTCGTTGTATAGTTTTATTTTTTCATCCAATAGTTTTTGTACTTTTTTCAAAGGGGTAAATCCATCGGGTATTTTCATCAAAGATTGAAATACTAAATCTAAGTTCTCTTTGCTAATAGCCGTTTGAGGTGATTGAAGAAAATCTTTTTCTTCGGCTCTTCGCAATGCAGCCCATGCCAATTCAGGTTCTTGACGAGTATATGGCAAAGGCTTTTGCTTTACTTCATCCAATCGATCCTGTAAATCTTTCCAAAATATTTTCTCCATTTCGGTCGCCAATGCTCCATCCACATCTCCACTTTCTATTAATTTTTTACTGTAAATCTCTCTTGGATTAGCATGCTTATCTATCAATGCATACAATTCTGGTTGCGTAAATTTCGGATCATCACCTTCATTGTGACCATGCTTACGATAGCATACCATATCAATAAATACATCCCGATTAAATTTTTGACGGAATCGCAATGCTAACTCAGCTACTTTTACCACAGCCTCAGGATCATCGCCATTCACGTGAAATACGGGTGCTTGTACCATACTTGCTACACTTGTACAATAATCAGCGCTACGAGCATCATCAAAATTGGTTGTAAACCCTATTTGATTATTGATTACAAAGTGGATCGTACCGCCTGTATAATAGCCTCGCAAATCGCTCATTTGCAAAACTTCGTAAACAATTCCTTGTCCAGCCACGGATGCATCTCCATGAATCAAAATAGGAAGTATTTTATCGAAATCACTATTGTATAATACATCTGCTTTAGCGCGTGCAAAACCTTCTACGACTGGATCTACTGCTTCAAGATGAGATGGATTAGGCGTTAATTGAAGATTTATTTTTTTATTATAAAGCGTATTTACATCACTTTTAAATCCTAAATGATATTTCACATCACCACTTCCCATAGTAGAATCTGTAGGTGCGTTTCCTTCAAATTCTGTAAAAATCTGCTCGTAGGTTTTCTGTAATATATTGGCCAATATATTTAATCGACCACGATGTGCCATACCCATCACCACTTCTTGTACATTGTTTTCAGCTGCTTCAGTAATGATAGCATCTAAGGCTGCAATGGTACTTTCTCCACCTTCGAGAGAAAATCTTTTTTGACCTATGAACTTTGTATGTAAGAATTTTTCAAAAATCACCCCTTTGTTCAAGGTTTCAAGAATTCGTTTTTTCTTTTCAAGCGGAAGGGTTGCATTCATGACTTTCTCGAACTCCATCCCTACCCAACTGCATATTTCTTCATTGTTGATATACGTATACTCAATCCCCACATTGCCTGTATATACCCGTTTCAGATATTCTACAATATCTCCCAACTTAGTTAGTCCCATTTTAAAATACTTACCTACCTGGAAGTCAGTATTTAAATCTGCTTCAGACAATCCAAAATGCTCTAGTTCAAGGTGAGCATGTCGGTCTTTTCGTCTTTTAATAGGATTCGTCGTACTTAATAAATGACCACGTTTACGATAAGCCCTTACTAATTGATACACTCCAAATTCCTTTTGCATATTTACTTGGCTACTTTCTACTATAGGCAAGGGCGTAGTTGAGGTTCCATTGGATGGTGCTGTACTTGCTACTGAACCACCTGCATGTGAAATAGCAAAATCAAACCCTTCAAAAAATTTTTTCAAATCGGGGTCTACACTATCAGGATTGCTTACAAATCCTTTGTATAATTCTTCTATATAACCTGGGTGCGAATTGGTAATAAACGAAAAGTCCTTCATCATTATTGGCTGTTTTTATCGTGAAATTGAGAATTTGTTTGCTTCTCATTCCTTTTTTTTGAAATCGTGCTAAAATAAAACATAATCAAATGTATTTAGCTATTTATTTATAATAAATTACAAATAAATTGTTCAAAAGGTATAGTCACACACCCTTTCATCGCTCTAAAACAATGACATTCAGCCTACAATTATCATTTCTTTTACAAAACTCAGATAATTTTGTAATTTTTTTTTAGCATTTCTAGAAAATAGCTCTATATTTGCAACCTCAAAAATAAATCATGGCTAATCACAAAGCGACCAAAAAAGATACCCGTCAAGCAAACAAACGTAGAGAACGTAATCGTTATCATGGTAAAACTACCCGTAACGCGATGCGTGACTTATCTGCATTGGATGATTTAGCAACAGCAACAGAAAAATTACCTACTGTAATTGCAATGTTGGATAAATTAGCAAAACGCAATGTAATACACAAAAACAAAGCAGCTAATCTTAAATCTGCAATGGCTAAAAAAATCAATGCATTGGCTAATCCTGTAGAAGTAGTTAAAGTAAAAGCAAAAGCTCCTAAAAAACGAGTTGTAAAGAAAAAGTAATTTCTTTTAACCTCATCATATTCAAATCCTCTGCAATGCAGAGGATTTTTGTTTTAACTAAAGTCTATATCTTATTGAATCCCTTACTAGATTCTATATCAACCAAAACGATATTTATTTTTTCACCTCAAGAGAAATTTGCTCATCACCTTCTTCATAAGGCAAATAGTTGACAATAAACTGAAACATTTCATCGGTAGTTTTCATACTTCCATTATTATCACGAACAGTTTGAGGAGGGTTGAACGGATTCAATGGGTTTTCAATAGTATTATCAAATACACCTTCTACACAGATTGTACTTCCTGCAGGTATTTTTACCATTTTTTTAAATGTATAAAAGTATTGCCAATTAAAATTCCATCTAGGAATATGTATTAATCGAATAGTATCTTTTTCGGCTGTAAGTGCATAAGCTAAAAATCGCTTACCTAAAAGATGCATGTGAGGATTAATCGTAACCAAGGAAATAGCTTTGGGAATAAATAATTCGGTACGATAGGTACTTACCTTACCTGGTGGAATGACCAATGGAGGCACTATGGGTGACACCCCGAGTGTACCCATTTGAAATTCTTGTAATGGTCGTTTGGGTTTTTCTTTTGCAAAAAAAATATTGATGTATGAACTATCCCATGTATCAATTTCAGAGGGTCCATAATGCAAATCGGCTAATAAGAATGCATTTTTACGATTCACTTTCCATCCACCTATTCCATTAGGATATTGTTGTGCAATAACTCCTGGCAGATAATTTACAATTGATTTTACCAACGTAGGATAAGTTCCATCGTCATGAAGTATCCCGATTTTCTGATAAGCTAACCCAATTGTACTATCGAGTTTCATATTACTAACTAGTTCTCCATCGAATACATTTTTCTTTTTATCGTATTCAAATCGTACCATATCACCATTCACATGATGTACAACCTTGGTATTACCTGGTGCAAATTCAACTGCACGAAGAAACGTATCTGTTGGCAATTCAAAAGGCACTTTAATCAACAAAAATTGATCCATTGAATTTCCTTTTAACGCAATCGGCTTGACTGGAATAGATAAATCGGGAATTCCAATGAAAGAACGCAATGGAAAATCAGGTATTGGCGGGATATGTAAACTATCACCAACAGGACAGTTTAATGCAACCCATTTTTCAATTGTTATTATCTCTTGATCACTCAATATATTTTGACCGATAAACTCAGTGTAATGAGGATCTGCAGGCCAAGGTGGCATTAATTTGTTAGTAACAGTATATAAAATTTTATTCGCATTCAATCGTACATCTTCATACGTCAATAGATTGAAATGCCCTACCTGATTGGGTCGATGGCAAGGAGAACAACTCCTATAAATCAAGGGAGCAATATCGTGAGAATAAGTTGGAGAGAGATTGTTACCACATGAATATAAAAAAATGGCAGCTAATGTTATCGCAAAATACGTGTATTTCATTTTAAGATAGCTACTTTATTTTAGTGTTATGCTTACGATGTACAATAATGCTTGCATTCAGTTCAAACCCAATAAGCAATATTTGTGCAACAAAATTAATCCAAACTAAAAAGAAAATCAATGTTCCTATTGATCCATATATTTTATCATAATTGACTAAGTTATTGACAACATAAAAGAATAGCATGGTCAATACTATGATAAGAAATGTGGCAATAATAGCTCCTGGACTAAATAAACGCATCTTAGAAACTGTAGCAGTTCCATACTTATAAGTATATGCAACAGTAAGCAAACAAATTGCAATAATGAGTAAATACACAATAATATTCACTACTAAATTGCTTTTTAAAAATTCAAGATGAAGGCTGGATGCCAACCAATATTGGAAAATCAGGAATGTAGGCGCTAGAATACAAGCTACTATCAACATCAACGTCAGGGCTATGGCTATTCCTCGCTGTCTTACCCAATGACGTTGTCGAAAGCCAGGATCTCTTTTTTCAAACGTATTCATAAGCCCCATCATGCCATTAGAAGAATAATACAATGTCAATAAAACAGAAAATGACAAAAGCACATTTTGCTTATGATGAATGAAATTATAAATCATATCAGTTACGCTTTTTTGCATTTGCTCATTTGGAGAAACCAGCACTAACATTTGATTAATTACAGTAATAATTTTATCCTCCGGAAGAGGTAAATAAGGAATTAATGTAAACAAAAACAACATCAATGGAGGCAATGCCATGATAAAAGAAAAAGAAATTGCACTCGCTTTACTATAGAATTTATTTGAAAAAATTTGTCGACTAAAAAAATTGAGTGAATCAAATAATGAAACACCTTCAAATCCTGGTAATACAATTTGTTTAAGCCAATGAATAATAGCTTGTACAGGCTTTGATCTAAGAATATAGTATTCGAGTCTGGTCATTATTATAAAAACGAAGATAAATATGATTTGCCAAATAGTCTAACATCTACTTGATTCCACGATTATCTAGTGCTTGTTGATACTTTTTTGCATTGCTTAAGTGTTCGGCATAGTTCGATGCAAAATTGTGATGCCCACTAAAATCCTCTTTGGCACAGAAGAACAAATAATTAGTCGACTCAGGATTCAACACAGCTTCGATACTTTTAGTAGATGGTGTACAAATAGGCCCAGGAGGCAATCCAGCAACATAATATGTATTGTAAGCAGATTGCATTTGAGTGTGTACATTTAATATTCTACGCAATGCGAAATCGCCCACCGCAAATTTCACCGTAGGATCGGCCCCCAATTTCATTCCTATTTTATAGCGATTTAGATAAACACTTGCTATGCGAGCCTTTTCATCATCTTTATTGGTTTCTTCTTCTACGATAGATGCAATAGTAATTACTTGCGGTATCGTTAAATTTAGTTTTGCTGCTTTTGCTTTTCGATCAGCTGTCCAAAATTGCTCATATGACTTCGCAATTTTTTCAAAAGCTTTATCAGCAGGTGTATTCCAATAAAACTCATAGGTTGCAGGCATAATAGCACATTGAACTTGATTTGTATCAATATTCCATTTTTTCAGATAATCATTATTCGAAAATAACTTTTGCAATTCACTACTATCTGCTTCTAGTTGCGTTGAGATTTTACGTATTATATCTTTTTTAGTTCTCAATTTATTGATGACAAGTTTTACAGGTTTTTGTTTTCCTGCTTTTATCATGGATACAATTTTATAATTCCCATTACCCTCCATCAATTCATATCGACCAGGATGAATGTTTGATTTTAAATTCATTTTATCAGCAGTCCATTCAAAGGAATTGAGATTCTCTACCAATTGACTATCCTTCAACTGTTGTAGCAATTGATTATAGTCTGAGCCCGTCTTAATATAAAGATATTTTTTATCCTTAAAATCACCCGTATTAGAACTAAATAATTTTGAATAAACGTATCCTGATACAATCAAGAATAGTAAGGATAATAATATGAGTAGATTTTTTCGTTTCATGAAAATAAATGAAACGTAAAAGTATTCATTTCAATGCATTATTTAAGCTTGAACACCCTCTTTGTAATGATTATTTAACTTAATTTAAGATTCTTTTTTATTGCTTCTTAAAAAAACAAACCAATAGACCAAACCAACCAAAACAGCACCACCAAGTATATTCCCTATCGTAACTGGTAATAGATTATGAATCAAAAAATTATGTAAATTGACGCTTGCATAATCGGAAGGCAACGCATTGATTGAAGTCCAAAACGAAGGATCGGCATAGTTTTCTAACACAATAGCCAATGGTATGAAATACATATTTGCAATACTATGTTCGAAACCAGCAGCTACAAATGCAGTTATAGGAAATACAATAGAAAGGATTTTACCAGTCACGTCTTTGGCGCTAAAACAAAGCCATACTGCCAAGCATACCAATATATTGCAAAGGACTCCTAAAGCAATTGCATTCATAAAATTTAATTCACATTTAGCTTTTGCAATATTCATTATATTCAAACCAACTTGTCCTTTGCCTGCCATAAAATGTCCTGATACTAGAATCAAGGCAACTATAAATGTAGCCCCAATCCAATTGCCTATAAATACCAATACCCAATTACGTATTACTTTTAATGTAGAAATACGCTTATTGGCCCAAGCCATAATGATTAAATTATTGCCAGTAAACAATTCGGCTCCACCTAAGATAACCAATATTAAACCTAAGCTAAATACTAAACCACCCAATATCCGAGCGACGCTATAAGGCAAGCCTACACCAGATGTAGCTACAGTAGAAAATACGCCACCTAAAGCAATGAACGATCCGGCCAAAATAGCCAATATGATTGTTTTTGAAAAACCCATATTGGCCTTGCTGATACCTACCTCCTCTGCTTTTTGAGCCATCTCGAGGGGCAATAGTAAATCCAATTGTTTCTCCATAGTATCCTTTCTTATTTTACAACTAAAAATACAACATAAAAAGTTATCTGAAAATATTACTTCACTCAAATAATTCATTCTTATGTTTGTAAATCCAATTATGACACAGACTACGCTTAATTGCAAAGGAACTTTATTGATGCTAGATACGCCCATAGTAATGGGAATTATCAACGTAACGCCTGATTCATTTTATTCTAAAAGTCGTATCAGTAATTTAGAGTCATTGCTACTTCAGGCCGAAAAAATGTTACAGGATGGAGCACGTATTTTAGATATTGGAGGTATGAGCTCTCGACCTGGTTCAGAAGAAATTACAATACAGGAAGAAATAGACCGAGTAGTACCTGTGCTTATAGAATTAAAAAAATCATTCCCATCTGCAATACTATCGATTGACACTTATCGAAGTGAAGTAGCTAAAGAGGCTTTGTCTAATGGTGCAGCTATAATTAATGATATCAGCGGAGGTGATGTAGATGAATCGATATTGGCCATTGCATCTCAATATCAAGCACCATATATATGTATGCATATGCAAGGTATGCCCAAAACCATGCAACAAAATCCTGTTTATGAAAATGTAGTCAACGATGTAATGAATTATTTTATTTCAAAATTGAACATATTTAAAAAATACAATCTACATGATGTCATTTTAGATGTTGGGTTTGGATTTGGCAAAACAGTCAATCATAATTATCAATTACTCAATGGGTTGAATTTATTTTCAATCTTTGAAAAACCAATATTAGCAGGTATTTCAAGAAAATCAATGATATGCAAACCATTGAGCTGCTCGCCTGAGAATGCTCTCAATGGAACAACGGCCCTACATATGATAGCGTTGCAGCAAGGCGCCAATATTTTAAGAGCCCATGATGTAAAGGAAGCAATCGAATGTATCCAATTGCACAAAATGCTCAAAGAAAACAAGGTTTCTACACAAACAAAATTGTAAATTGCAGCACGAAATGCAAACAAAGAAATCAGTTGTTATCATAGGTCCTGCTTATCCACTTCGTGGCGGATTATCTTCCTACAATGAACGATTAGCTAGAGAATTCAATTCAATGAATTTCGAAACTGAAGTTTATACTTTTTCGTTACAATACCCTTCATTTCTTTTTCCAGGCACTACCCAATATTCTACCGACCCAGCCCCAACTGATTTATCCATCAAGGTATTGATTAACTCTGTCAATCCACTCAATTGGATCAAAGTAGGATTAAAGTTAAAAAACAAACGACCTGATATAATCGTTGTTCGATATTGGCTGCCATTCATGGGACCTTGCCTTGGTACTATTTTACGAATTGTAAAAAAAAATAATCATACTAAGATTATTTGTATTGCAGACAATGTAATTCCTCATGAAAAGAGAATAGGCGATGTACATTTTACAAATTATTTTTTAAAACCCATTGATGCCTTTATTACAATGAGCGAAAAGGTGATGGCAGACCTGAAACAATTAACTCAAAAACCATCCAAACAGGTAGTTCATCCTTTGTATGATAATTTTGGAAACACACTAAATACAATCGAAGCCAAAACACATTTGGGAATTGACACTTCACTTCAGATTGTATTATTTTTTGGATTTATACGAAAATACAAAGGCTTAGACTGGCTATTGGAGGCCATTCATATTTTAAAGGATCAACATTTTTTTGAGCAACATTCAGTTCGATTCTTAATTGCTGGAGAATTTTATGATTCTTCACAACCATATCTTGATCAAATTGAACAATTGAAAATAAACGATTACATCATTCTCAAAAATGAATTCATAGCCGATAGCGAGGTGAAATATTATCTAAGTGCGGCCGATTGTGTAATACAGCCTTATAAAAATGCAACACAAAGTGGCGTAACCCCTCTTGCTTATCATTTTGAAAAACCAATGATAGTGACCAATGTAGGTGGATTGCCAGCACTTGTGCCTGAATCAGTTGGACTTATTGCTGAGGCAAATCCTGCTTCTCTTGCTGAAAATATCAAACTATTTTTCACAAAAGATCCTGCTAACTATATTGAAGCTATACAACAAGAAAAGAAAAAATACAGTTGGCAAAATATTACCTCCGCAATCTTATCTTTGGCAAACACAAACTAATATATGATATATCGAAGCAAAGCACCGCTTAGAATTGGATTGGCCGGTGGAGGTACAGACGTAAGCCCTTACAGCGATTTGTATGGTGGCGCCATCTTAAATGTAACAGTTTCACTGAGTGCTTATGCCAATATTCAAACGACCAATGATGGGAAGTTAACGTTCCAAGCTTTTGATCGCAATGAATTTGAATCCTATTCAATTGAAGAGCCCATTCCATTAACTGGCACACTCGATTTATTGAAAGGTGTGTATAATCGAATTCAACAAGATTATACTTTTGTAACCAAAGGATTAAAATTGTCAACTTTTGTAGACGCTCCTGCAGGATCTGGATTAGGCACCTCCTCTACCCTAGTAGTAGCCATATTGGGAGCCTTTGTAGAAATGTTGAAACTACCTTTGGGCGATTATGACATTGCTCATTATGCCTACGAAATAGAACGAAAAGATTTACAACTAGCCGGTGGTCGACAAGATCAATATGCAGCCACCTTTGGCGGTGTCAATTATATGGAATTTTTTGCCGACGATAAAGTAATTGTAAATCCATTGCGAATTCGAAATGAATACATGCAAGAACTAGAGAATAATTTATTGCTTTTTTATACAGCCACGAGCAGAGAAAGTGCAACGATTATTAAAGAACAACAAAAAAATGTCAATCAGAAAAATGAAAAATCGATTGATGCTATGCATAAATTAAAGGAACAAGCACAGCAAATGAAAGAAGCTATGCTGAAAGGCAAGCTGAATCAAATTGGCGAAATATTGGACTACGGCTTTATACAAAAAAGAAAAATGGCTGAGAATATCAGTAATAATTCATTGGATGCATTGTATGAAATCGCTAAAAAAGCGGGAGCTACTGGTGGCAAAATCAGTGGTGCAGGCGGTGGTGGTTTTATGATATTTTATTGCCCTGCCAATACTCGTTTCAATGTAATAGAAGCATTGGGTAAATTAGAAGGAAAAATAAAGCCGTACTCTTTTACAAAGCACGGCTTACAAACTTGGACTGTAGAAGAATAAATTCTTTACTCTACAATTATTTTCTTTACGAGTTGTTTATTATTAGCTGATTTTATTTTCACGAAGTAAACACCTTTAGAAATAGTTGGCAAAGAGATGGTAGCCTTTGATTCTATAGAAGATTCAAACACAATTGCACCCACATTATTGACTACTTGTAAGGATGCACTTTTCAACTCAGAAGGTATTTCAATAGTAAACACTCCTTTGGTAGGATTAGGAAATACACTCACTTGATTTTCTGTAATTTCGTTCAGTCCTGCTGGATAATTAATTTTATTGATTCTGAAATAATTATCATTTAAATCGAAGAACACATTGCCAGCACCTTTTACTTTGATTCTAGCACCCTCTGCATCTACATTTGGAGAAAGCACATTGGCAGTTCCATTATTTGGGACATTGGTAGCTAATACATGAGGCCATGTTTTACCACTATCGATCGAAACAAAAATATCAACATTGGCACAATTAAAAGGAGCCGCATTCGTACCAGCTACATCCCAATTAACAGTCTGAGGTGAACTACCTGTCCAAACCACCCCATTGGTATTTTGACTTGTAACACGATATAAACCAGTTGTAGTTCTTACATCTAACTTCAAGGTATCTGTACTTGTATAAAAGGCTCCATACCCATTGTGCATGTCACGCAATGTACATCTGAAACGAACAATTCGTTGATTAACCGATAATACTTCACCTTTATAAGACTCCACGTTTAACATCAACTGTGAACGCTGAGGAATTGTTCTTGTACGAGAGGTTGAAGGATCGAATGATCTGAAAATTGGAGCTACAGTTGTAACTGCATCCCATGCTGCACCATTCCCACCTCTATCATATTCTTCCCAACAATACGTCAATGGATCATTGTCTGTATCAACACCTGATGCTGTCAACTCAAAAGGTGTTTTGTATGGAATTATATAGGTTGTATC
>CANHGW010000047.1 GCA_947460175.1 Bacteroidota bacterium
TAAAAATTCAATTTCTTGAAGGAAAAGCAAGAAAAAAACTTTTTACTAAATATCCTCCAAAGAAAATTTATGTAAGTAGTAGCCGATTGTTATGTGCTAAAAATGCTGATTTCGATGGAATGAAAGCTGGTGGCGGTTCTGCTGTTGCTTATGCTTGGTTTATTTGGGAAAAAGGATTTCAAGGTCAAACAACAATCGAGTGGTTTAATTGATACGTCATAGTATTGCCACTAACTTACTTATTGGGGTGACTTTTTCACCATTTACAATCTGAATTGGGTAGATTGGGGTGACAAACTCACTCTTTTTACTATCAAAAATAGTGTAAAATTTTCATAATGTATCAAATGGGCTAACTATATTCTGTAAGCTTTTATTGCTTACATGCGTATAAATTTCTGTGGTCTTACTACTTTTATGTCCTAACAATTCTTGAATTAATCTTATGTCTGTTCCCGCTTCATGCAAATGTGTTGCATAGCAATGTCGCAACCAATGCAAGCTTACAGGTTTATTGATTCCAGTTTTCTTCAATGCATTTTTCAATACATTGCTCAAACTTCGCTCATCGTATTTGCTTTCTTTATCTTGCCCTTCAAACAACCATGTTTGTGGTTTGCAAGCAACGAAATAAGTTCTTAGTAATTCTAAAATTTTTGCCGATAATGGTACTATCCTGTCTTTTTTGCCTTTTGCTTGTCTTATTATTATTAAGTTTCTTTTTGAATCTATATCAGTTATTTTCAAATTCAGTAATTCACTTCTTCGCAACCCACAACTATATATTAAACTCAGCATGGCTCGGTGTTTTATATTTGTATGCGCCTCCAATATCATTTTCACTTCCTCTTTGCTCAATACATTGGGCAATAGTTTTTCTCGTTTCGGTCGATGTAGCAAATCTGGATTCATTTTTTTGTGCTCAATACTTTTAAAAAAAAGCTTGATAGCATTCACGATTTGATTTTGATAAGAGTTAGAAAGTTTGTTTTTAAATATAAAATCGTTGTTGTAGATAATGAGGTCGTTGGTTTCAAAATCGGCTATGGCTTTGGTATTGAAAAAAGCTAAAAAACTTTTTAAAGCATCGGTATAGGTTATAATGGTGCTTGGGCTATAGCGTCTGGAGGCAAGCCATCGTTGAAAGCTGATTGTTTTTTCGGCATGTTCGGGGTTTTGTACAAAGCGAGGTGGTAACTTAAATCGTTCTCGATAATGATCTGTATCGGGCAAATGCCATGCCATCAGCGTATAGCTAAATCGGGCTCCTTCTAGTTGTTTGATACGAGCAATCAACTCTTTATTCTTGTCGAAATATACAGCAATACGAGTTTCGCCACGGTGTTTTACAAGTTTGGAAGTCCATTGCATAGTAGGGTGTCTTTTTCAATACGAATGTATAGAATTATAAATGATTATCCGTAAAGGGACACTAAATTTATACCGCGATGAATTATTTAATAGCCTAATTTAATTGTACTAAACATGGGTTATACTCCCAAATACTTTCGGTAAAAGATTTGGTCTATGACACAAATAACATTGGTATTAGCAGGTCGACCTTTTTAAAAAGGCGTTAAGAAATGAACAAGAGAGGCTGTTAAAATTTCTTCTGTCTGAGTATGGAAAGGCTTTGTGCGCAGGCACGAGTTAAGAAATTTTAAGCCGAATGCAGTTCATTTTAGCTTTTTTAAAACAGTCTTGACTTTTTTGTTACTTTTTGCGTCAAGGCAAAAAGTAAACACAAAGGTTTATTTACCCAATGTACGTTTAATGATGATCATTGATTATTCTAATATGTACAATCCAATTGTATTGATGCAGGATAACAACCAATAGGGTCTAATCGTTCAATATTTCTTCTTTCGATTTGGGTTTGAGATCGGTATATAATTTAAACGAGTCCAGAAATTTGATTCCATCATTGAGTTTGTCAATAGGGTAGAAGTCGCCTTTGGGTTCGGTTACAAATACTATATGATCTACTTCTTTATTTTTGAAATACACATTCATTTCGGCACTTTCGGCTCGGTTGGTACCTATATAGGCTTCGGCATCGTCTTTGGCATAGTAGATGCTTTCGGCATTTTGGTCTACATGCACATAATTGATTTCATTTTGTACAAAATAGGCATTGATATAGGTGCCGGCTACTTGATCGTAATAGGTATCATAGCCTGTTTCAGATACCAGTAATCCATTGTTGATGAGATTCAACTCAGATAGCTTATTGTTTTGGGTATGTATAATGATTGTATCGGCATTGGATTGTTGTTTTTTACTCCACATCACAGGGCTTTTGTACAGTCTGAATATAGAATCTTGTTGCGAGTAGCTGAGACTATCACATACAGCTTGCATTGAGTCGGCATAGAGCTTTACCGTATGGTTGGCTATTACCAGCTTGGGTTCTTCTTCGCCTTCTGGGCCTTTGGCTGTAGAGTCGGCATACAATAAGTTGTAGCTATAGAGTGTGGGCGTGTTTTTTTTGCTTTGTGGTAAGGCTATTTTTTTTACATTGCCTTGATCTTTGATTCGCATCGATAGCATGGTATCGGCTCGCATATACAAACTATCATCATCGGTCACTGTTATCAACTTTGGCTTTACAGTGGCCATCATAAATTTCGAAAACTCATTAAACTCTACCACACCCGATCGTAATTGAGTACGTTGTACAGTATCTATAAATACCACATCACCTTTGGCAATGGCATAGCCTGTTTTTTTGTTGTATTCAGTACTTCGTGAAGTCAGTATGCTTTTGCCGCCTTCATTTTCTATACGTACATTACCAGTTGCTTTTCCATAGCCTGTTAGCTTATTGTATTCGGCTTCGTTACTTGTAAGTTTGGTTTCATTTTTGGTGTCTATAATGTATACATCGCCTTTGGCCTTACCCATCCCTGTTTTGTCATTGTAAGTCATTGTATTGCCTATGATGATTTGGTCGTCGCTTTCTACCGTTGTACGACTGGTGAAATTGGCTTGAGATGTTTTGGAATCATACGTACCTGTTTTGGTATAGATTGTACTATTCTCTGAAATGATAGTCGATTCGTCGAGCAATTTTACCAATTTGCTTTTGATATTATAGGTTAGTTCTTTCGATAGGATGGTATACTTTTCGTTGGTCACTACTACGCTATCCTTGAAGTAAGTTTGTTGCGAATAGCCATTGTAATTGCCATTCACACTACTTACAGTGGTGCCTTCGGTTTGCAGGGTGCCTCCTTTGTAGTATTTGCCTATTTTGGTTTTTATATTATAAGTCAGTTCTTCTGTATTGAGTGTATTGCCTCCATCGATAATGCTTACGCCGCCTTGCATAAAGGCTGTATTGTTATTGCCAGTGTATTTGATATAATTGCTATGGGCATTGGTGCCATTGGCTTTGAGTATATTCACATTGCTAAAGGCTTCTACATAATTTTGCTCGAGGTAAAGAAATGCACTATCGCATGTCATCGTAATACCATCATGTTCAATGATGACGGCCCCTATAAATCGTTGAAATTTATCTGATTCGTTTTTTACGATTTGATCGGTATGTGTAATGCGTATTAATTTTAATCCATTGGAATCGATACCCACTATTTGCGCTTTACTATTCAGCTGTCCACAAAGGATAAGTAAGCATAGTGGTATGATTTTTTTCATTAAAATAAAAATAGATTATAATTCGAGAATGAATGCAATTAGTCTTTGCTATTAGGTGCCGGTTGAGAAGGTGCTTCGTCTTTATTTTTTTTGCCAAATACACTTACATGTATATAGCGCGATGGGCGAGCATTGATATCGTACAAGAGATTATTGGCAGTAGCTAATGTGTTTTTTAAATTTTTATAAAGTTTGTCATCATTCATCAGCATGGCAATGCTACCAGTACCATTGTTTACTTTCTCCAAAGTTTTTTGCAAATCTTGCAAGGTGTTTTTTAATTCAGATACAGTTGCATCAAAGTTTACTTTGCTCAGATTGCTTGTTGTAGTTTCTGCATTGGTCAATACATTGCTGATTTTAGTATTGTTTTTTTCAAGGTTGGCACTAAAAGCACTTAAGTTATTCAGCAAGGAATTTATTTTGGCACTTTGTGCATTCAAGGCATTGGCAAATTGCTGAAAGTCACCCATTGTAGAATTTAAATTCGCTATGGTGTGTTTAAGATTTTGTTGAGTAGTTACATCCAATATATTGTTGATACTGCGTATAGTAGTATCGAGCGATGCGATGGTCATTTTTGCTTGGTCGATTGTAGGTCCTGCACTAGCGCCCAAGCTTTCTATAGTTCCTAGTTCGATGCTGCCAGCAAGCATTTGTCCTTCTTTGAGTGGGTTAGGTGAAGTGCCTTTGATTAACGAAACAGCTTTGGTACCTAGTAAATCGAGCGATACAATTTGCGCTTTCGTATCTTCAGGTATTACTAAGTTTTTGTCCAAATTCATTTCTACCAATATCTTGCCAGGGTGCTCTTTGGAGAGTGAAACCTTGCTTACCGAGCCTACATTGAAGCCTTGTAGTTGCACAAAACTAGAAGCGGTTATGCCTTGTACATTGTCGTATTCAGCTTTTACTATTTTGGAAGAAGAAAATACGCCACTTCCTTTTAAGTAATTGAAACCAAAAATGAACAATAGGATGGATACTATAGCTAATAATGCAATTTTAATTTCTTTTGATATTTTTAAATTCATGTATACTTATTTGAAATACTAGCGATCCTCAATCACTCGTACAGGTTCTTTTTCCGATTCTTCTTTGTAAAATTTAATTCCTTCAAAGATAGCCTTAGCACATTCCATTTGACCTTCTTCTGTATTGAGGTAGGCTTCTTCTTCTGTATTATTTAGATAACCTATTTCTACCAATACACCCGGCATAGCACTACTAGCCAATACTTGTAAACTTTGCTGACGTAAGCCTTCTGTTACACGCCCCTGACTGGCAAATACATCATTGATTTTGGCACCTACTACGATACTTTGTGTAAGAAAGGCCTGCGAATACTGCGCAATGATAATAGGAGTCATAGGGTCATTCGGATCCAATACATCTTCACCACCTTCAAAATTATTGGCATTTTCACCTATGGCTGCTTCTTTTTCATCTACTCGTGTAGGGCCACATACTAGTACCAATGTACCACGTACGGGTGAATTTCGTTTGGGTGTAGAGTTGACATGAATCGAAATAAACAAATCGCCTTTTTCTTGATTGGCAAAATTGGTGCGCTCTTTCAATTCAGGATACCAATCATACTCACGCGTATAAGCAACTTTGATATCCTTGTATTGATCTTGTATCATTTTGCCTACTTTCTTGCTTACCGCCAGGGTTATATCTTTTTCATAAGAGTAAGCTCCATGGCATCCGGGATCGCGACCACCATGGCCTGCATCAAGTACAATTTTACGTAGTTTCTTTTTAGCAAGCACTTGAGTAGGCTGTATGAGTATAACACAGCTCAGCAGGAAAGCTAAAAGAGTATATATAGATAGTTGTCGTTGTTTCATTTTTTTGATTTAGAATTCTTTTAACCCTTCATATACATAAGGGCAAAATTGTTTCTTTACTTTTGTCGCAAGTATATCATGCTTGCACAGCGTAAAAATAGCCATAAAATCAGTTTATTTGGAATAAAGTTTGTTCCAATTTTGGTTATTTGCCTGCTATTTTTGAATTTCTTAACAAGCGCCCAACTCAAAAAAATTACCTACGCCGATTCTTTGGCGAATAATTTAAAAGATACATCCAGCATTTTACTAGCTGATTCGAACAAGGTAAAGTTTCCTATTTCAAAAGATAAATTAGAATCTCAAGTAAGTTATCATTCGCATGATTCAATAGTGTATGATGCAAAAGCCAAAATTTTGTATTTACATGCCGGTGCCGAAATAAGCTACGAAGAAATAAAAGTGAATGCCGATTTGATCTATTACAATCAGGATTCGAGTACATTGACTGCCCTAGAAATTAAAAATGCTGATAATGAAAAAGATAGTAGCAAGTCGCGTATAGCGCAAGGAACAGAATCATCTACGTTTACAGAATTGCATTACAATTTCAAATCCAAACGCGCCTTGGTGGAAAATGCGTATTCGCAATATGGAGAAGGATTCATACTCAGCGAACAAGTGAAGCGAAACAATGATAATTCAATCAATGGATACCATAATGTATATACCACTTGCAATGCCGAAGTGCCACACTTTGGTATAGCCGCTCGTCGTATCAAAATTATACCCAACAAAGTAGCCGTTTCGGGCTCTGCCAATTTGGTGATTGAAGAAATTCCAACACCACTGTATTTGCCATTTGGCTTATTTCCACTCAAGCAAGGTCAACGGAGTGGCTTCAAATTGCCCACCTATACCATGACCGAAAATCTTGGCTTTGGATTGCGTGAGGGTGGATATTATTTTGCGATCAATGATCATATTGATTTATTAGCGCTCGCCGATATCTATACATTGGGTACATGGCGCGCAGGTTTTGTAAGTACCTATGCATGGCGATATCGCTTCAATGGAAATTTTTCGTTCAACTATGCTTACAATAAAATAGGCGAGTCCTACGAGCCGGGCAACCAAAACAATCGAAATTTCTTTCTTACATGGAATCATTCTATTAATCCCAATGTAATGCCTGGGAGCAACTTCAATGCCAATGTGAATATTGGTAGTAGTAAGTATCAGGCCAACAATACGTTTGATGCCAATTTGTATTTAAGTAATACATATCAATCCAATATTTCTTATTCCAAAACGTGGCAAGGCAAGCCTTTCAATTTCTCAGCGGCCTTGCGTCATAATCAAAATACGCAAACACATCTAGTACAAGTTACTTTGCCTGAAATTAATTTTTCGATCAATCAGATATTTCCGTTTCAGTTTCGAAAAGAAATTATAAAGCCACGTTGGTATGAAAAAATAAGTGCCAGTTATCAATTGTCGGCAATCAATCGCTTGGACTTTTATGATTCTACCTTGAGTTTGAATAATCTCAATTTAGGTGATTTTCAAAATGGTATGAAACATAGCATTCCTATTACCGCCAATTACAATGTGTTGAAATACTTCAATGCCAATCTTTCGGCTGGTTACAATGAATATTGGTATACACAAAAAGCCTTTAAGCAATTTAATTTCAATGAGGGTAAATTGGATACTGCTACTTCTACAGGTTTTTTCACAGCACGCGATTTCAATGTAAGTGCCAATATTTCTACACGTATATATGGTATGAAATTATTTAGAAAAGGCGCTATTAAAGGGATTCGACATGTATTAACTCCCGGGATTAGTTTAAATTATCGGCCTGATTTTGGAGGAAGTGATTACAATTATTACTATAGTTCGTTTGTTGATAAAAATTATACAAGTCGTAAAATTTCCTATTTCGAAGGCTCACTCATAGGTGGTCCTCAAAATGGAAAAATCGGAGGTGTAGGATTTAATCTTGGTAATACATTATCAATGAAAGTGAGAAGTAAAAAAGATACAACAGATGGGTTTAAAAAGATTAATTTAATAGATGGATTAAATATAAGTGGCTTTTACAATCTTGCGGTGGATTCATTCAATTGGAGTAACATTTCTATTTCATATCGTACTTCATTGTTCCAAACCATTAATATTTCTGGTGGATTAAATTATGATCCTTATGCGATTGATAAAACGACTGGGATTCGAAAAAATGAAACCAATTACAAAGCCAATGGTCAACTACTAAAATTCGAATCAGCCAATTTGGCTATGGATGCAAGTCTTCCTGTGAAGAAAAATTCTGCAATGAATAATTTTACCGAAGGGCAACGTGAAGCCATAGGGAATAATTACAGCGGTTATGCCGATTTTAATATACCATGGTCATTGAATGTTCGATACAATGTCACGTTTCGTAAGAACTTTGTAGTGGCTTCGCAAAAAGACACCTTAACCTTGTTTCAAGATTTAAATTTTTCGGGAGATATAAACTTGACAAGTAAATGGAAAATAGGTTTACGAAGTGGATATGATTTCAATACCAAGCAAATTTCATTTACATCGTTTGATATTTATCGCGATTTGCATTGTTGGGAAATGCGTATGAATTTAATCCCATTTGGACAACGAAGAAGTTACAACTTTTCGCTCAATGTAAAATCGGCTGTATTGCAGGATTTGAAATTGATACGTCGTAAAGACTTTAGAGATTTCTTATAAGTCCACTGCCAATTGCAATGTGAAATTGCGAGGTGGTGCTACCAAAGCAGGTCGTTCGGAATAAACAGTATTCAAAGAGTTTTTAACTACAAATGCAATTTTAGCTTGTGTTGAAAGCTGATACGAAATACGTATATCCAATATGAATGCTCCTTTATTGTATTTGTTTCTAAATGCGGTGACAGTGCTAGGTAAGCCTGTTCCTAGTTCAAAAAGTTGTCCGAAAACATTTTCATTTGGTTTTGAATTGGCAAACACAGCATCGATATTTTGCATAAAGGAATTGTACAATATAGTAGCACCCAGGGTAGCTCTTCGGTAGGTATTCTCAATGTCAAATTTGAAGCTATTTCGATACCTGTATTTCAATGTTTTAGTATCTCCACTAATATTTGCCAGTATTATTGAATCAGGGTTCAATTGGGTAGGATTCATATAAGTATATCCAAGTGTAACACGCGATTTGATTTTCCCAATATTACCTTGTCCCATCATTGAAATGTCAATACCATTGATACGCGTAGATCCCACATTGATTGATTTAAAACCTAAGTATTTTGATGGGTCTATCACTTGGGTCAAGGTTGAATCGGGAGGTAGATGTAATCCAAAGTTAAATTCCATCATATTTTGATACTCGGTCCAAAAGGCAGCTATATCTAGAAAGCCTCCCCAAGAACCGATTTTAAAGCCTTGCTTTATCCCTAACTCTGAACTCCAGCCAGTTTCTGATTTTAAATTAGGATTCGGAAAAACCTGCGATGCGCCAAAGCTAGTGCGTACAAATCGTTCGGCAATAGAAGGGTAGCGGTATCCTTGTCCGAAGGAAGCACGAAGAAATGTTGCTTTGGCTAACTCATAGTTGACACCGGCACGTATCACTGGTTTTCGTTCGGTTGCATATGCATCCACTTTATTAAATTCATATCGAGCACCAATGGAAGTCCATAAATCACCAAACTTTTTTTCAAGTTGCACATAAGGTGCTGTATTGGAAATGGTATGATTGCCATAGAGTTCGCCCACTACATCGCTATGGCTGGTTACGATACCTGCTACTATGTATATATCATTCAGCCATCGTTTATCGCTTTGAAATGATTTTTGAAATTGGTATTCTCCAAACAAGGTATTCGCCTTAGAGGATTGCATTTTTTCTGGAATCTCGTTTTGGTTTTTAAAATAGCGAGTACGCAATACATGCTTGGCACCTCGCTTACCTACATAGGAAATAGATGGATCAATATTCATACGAAGACCATCATTTTTATTAATGGTGGTAGTAGCATCATCTAAACCGCCATAAGGTTGATAATACTTAGTGCCATTGCTGTCGGGTTGCCAAAAGAAAAAAGTTTGGCTTTTGTTTTTTTGAACATTGGTATTTAATCCAATGGTAAGCCCTTCTATTTTTTTGAAACGATAACGCAAATTAAGGTTCACACGTCCACGCCTGTTTAAGTCACCTTGTAAATAGGAGTCTTCGCTATACCAAGCAGAACCTAAAACCATGTCGAGTTGTCCAAACTTTTGCGAATGCATAAAATAACCACCTTGAAAGCCAGGTTGTTGCTTGCCCCACCATTTCCAAGATTTATCTTGTGGGTTGCCATACATACCATTGTAAAGCATGGCTTTTGTTTTAGGTTTGTTGCGGGCAAAACCTGTACGGAAATTAATCACTCCATTGAGGGCAGATGAGCCATACAGAGAAGATGCAGCTCCTTTTAGTATTTCTACTTGTTCGCAGTTTTCCAATGGTAAAAAGTCCAATTTAGCATCACTAGCATCTGCTGTCAAAATGGGCATATCATCTACCAATACCATTACTCGACTGCCTGCACCATAGCTCCACCCCGATCCACCGCGTATATTTACTTGGTTTTCAATAATATCTACGCCAGGTACACGTTGTAGTGCATCGTCCATCGAATTATTGGCAGTATTAAGAATTTGAGCTGGTTTTAGTACTTCGATCGAAACGATTTCTTCGGCTGCTCGTTTTTCAAATCGACTTCCACTCACTGTGATGGTGCTAAGTTCTTTCGTTTTAGCCAATAGGTTAATATTGAGCATTGTATTGGCACCTTCAGAGAGCTTTACAGTCTTTTTTTGAATATAATAGCCTGTGTAGGAACAACTGACTTCGTATGATCCACTAGGTATTCGCAATGTGTATGCGCCATTGGCATCGGTTCGTATGCCAAGGTTGCCCGCTCGTACATTCACGCCAGCCAAAGGTTCTAGTGAAATGCTATCTTTGACAGTACCTTGTAGGATACATAGTTGGGCATGGGTTATCATCGATAAACACAAACACAAAATTGAAAAAATAAACTTCATGATACTTTTTAATTTTGTGAAAAGTATGAAAAGATTATCTTTATCAAAACTTTTTATATGAAAAAAATAATTTTACCTCTTTTGTGTTGCTTATTTGCAACCGCAATCAAAGCTCAAACGCCTTGCGTTCCGGGTACCTTATCAAAGCCTCAGTCTGGTTATATATTGCCCGATAGTGCTACTAATTTCAACCATGCTTGTGTAGGTTTATATTACGAACAAATCATTTATATCAAAGCTCCTAAGGATACTACTTTAGGGCCAGCAACTGCAACAGTCGATTCCTTTGTAGTAAACAAAAACGTTATTGGTTTGCCGCCAGGCTTAGTAGTAGAAGCAGTTCCTGGATTCAAGTCACCAAATCCTCCAAATCCAAATACCAATTTTGAACGATTGATTATCAAAGGAGACTCGCTTGCTTGTATCAGAATAAGTGGGACTGTGCCAGTTGGGACTACTCCATCTGTTTATAATCTTACAATTGAGGTGAGAGCTTATTTGAAAATTTCTGGTATTTTACCGTTGGATACAGCTTCCAATATTGGTTATTATAAAATAGATGTCAAAGGTCAGCCATGTTGGCCTGCAGCTGTCAATAACTTGGATGCATATGGATTTGAGTTAAATGCCAATGCGCCAAATCCTTTCTCAGGTGTTACGTTGCTATCATTTAATGCAAATCAACCTGACCAATACCGATTAAAAGTTGTCAACTTATTAGGCGAAGAGGTATATCAAACCAGTGTAAAAGGTTTATCGGGTATGAATTATATTCGCTTAGATGCTTCTCTATGGAGTAGTGGTGTTTATATGTATGCTTTGAGCAATGGCAGAAACACGCTTACAGGTAAACTACAAGTCATACAATAAAATAAATAAAAAATGAATTCTATTAGAAAATCCTACACTTATCGTGTGGGATTTTTTACTTTTACGCTTAAAATAAAGCAATGAGCGAAATTATATCTACCAGCAAAGCACCTAAACCAGTAGGTGCTTATCCTCACGCACGAAGAGTCGGGAATCTATTATTTTTATCAGGAATTGGTCCTCGTAAGCCTGGTAGTGATGAAATCCCTGGTTTGAAATTGGACCAAAATGGCAATTTCCTTGAATTTGACTTTGCAGAACAGTGCAAAAGTGTTTTTGAAAATGTACGCATCGTATTGGAAGAAAGTGGAAGTAAATGGGAGAATTTGGTAGATGTACAAGTATTTTTGGTTCATATGAAACGCGATTTTCATACATACAATAAACTGTATGCAGAGTATTTTAAAGATGCTCAACCATGCCGTACAACAGTGGAAATCAATAGCCTTCCAACACCTATTGCGATCGAACTAAAATGTATTGCTACAATCGATTAATAGCCTTAATTTCATTTTCATTTTATTTAACGTAAAACTATTCACTATACTTAGATAGCTTTTTTTATATTTGCTACTTATCTTAAACATAAACTATGAGTTACAACAGAATTAACAACATCGTAGGTTGGGCAGTTTGCCTTATTGCTTGCGTAGTCTATATGATGACCAAAGAGGCCACCGTCAGTTTCTGGGATTGTGGTGAATTTACATCCGGAGCAGCCAAATTAGAAGTAGTTCACTCTCCAGGGGCTCCATTGTTTTTGATGATTGGTCGTTTGTTTGTAATTCTGTTTGGTATGAAAAATGCCGGATTTGCGTTGAATACCTTGTCGGCAATATCAAGTGGGTTTACCATTTTGTTTTTATTTTGGACTATCACTCACTTTGCAAAACGAATTTTAGTAAATAACAACGAAGAAATTTCGCAAAGCAATTTAATCAAAATAATGGGTTCTGGTGTTGTAGGTGCATTAGCTTATACATTCTCAGATACATTCTGGTTTTCAGCTGTAGAAGCTGAGGTGTATGCGATGTCATCATTCTTAACGGCGTTGGTATTCTGGGCTATATTGAAATGGGAAGATAAAATGTCTAATGAACCGGGTACGTTCGCAGATCGTTGGGTTTTATTGATTGCCTTTTTGATGGGATTGTCTATCGGCGTCCATCTATTGAATTTATTAACAATACCTGCTATCGTAATGGTTTACTATTACAAACGTTATAAAGTAACAATGGCTGGTACAGTGTGGGCTTTTTTGCTAGGTTGTATTATTACAGGTGTTGTTCAGTATGGCGTTATACAAGCAGTACCAATTATTGCTTCTAAAATGGATATTATTTTTGTCAATGATTTTGGTTTGCCATTCAGCAGTGGTGTGTTTTTTACGATTATCGTTTTAGCATTGTTGATTTTTGTGGTACTTCGTTGGGCAAAATCCAAGGGACATTATTTTGTTCATTTAGGAACTCTTTGTTTCATGTTTATCTTGGTAGGGTATTCTACCTTTTTTCAAACGATTATTCGTTCAAATGCAGATGTGCCAATCGATATGACTAATCCTGATAATGCAATTTCATTAATCAGTTATTTGCAACGTGAGCAATACGGTAAAGTGCCTTTGGTTACTGGTCCCGATTACAATTCGCAACCTACTGGCATGAAGGATGGCAAAATGATGTATTGGAAAGGGGAAAAAAGCTATGAAGAATTAGGAGAGAAAAAAGATGAGTATACGTACAACTCTGATGAGACTCGTTTGTTTCCACGTATTTGGGATGGCAACGATCCAAATCATGCCAATTTTTATAAATCCTATCTTGGATTATCCGATGGTGATCGTGCATCAAGTGGCGATAATTTGAAATTCTTTTTTGGATATCAGGTTAATCAAATGTGGTGGCGTTATTTCTGTTGGAATTACATTGGTCGTCAAAATGATATTCAAAATATTCAAGGAGAATCTCAAAACGGAAACTGGTTAAGTGGAATCAAACCGATTGATGATTTTTTTGGTAGAGGAGATGTAAACAAAATGCCTGAAGCATTTAAGCATAGCAAAGCGCGCAATGAATTGTATTTCTTGCCATTTATACTTGGATTACTCGGTCTTGTATATCAATTCAAACATGACAAGCACAATGCATTTATTGTTACACTCTTGTTTTTCTTTACGGGATTAGCCATCGTAATTTACCTCAATAATACACCTTTGCAACCACGTGAACGTGACTATGCTTATGCTGGTGCTACTTATGCGTTTGCAATATGGATAGGCTTAGGTGTGATGATGGTATCCGATTGGTTTAAAAAATTGAATCTAGGAGCAATGTCGCCTATGGCTGCTTCTGCGATATGTTTGTTAGCTGTTCCAGTATTAATGGCTAGCAAAGAGTGGGATGATCATGATCGTTCGCAAAAAACATTGCCATTGGCTACTGCTAACAATTACTTGAATTCATGTGAGCCAAATGCTATATTATTTACCGAAGGTGACAATGATACATATCCATTATGGTATGCACAGGAAGTAGAAGGCATACGTACCGATGTCCGTATCATTAATATAAGTTTGTTGGGTATTGATTGGTATATCGACCAATTGAGTCATGCGGTGAACAAAGCTGCGCCTGTACCTATACTTTGGAAAAGTGAGCAATATCGTGGTGAAAAACGCAATTACATCCAATATGCTGAAAACCCTTCCATACCGCAAGGTCAATATGTAAATCTTACCGAAGTTTTAAATTATGTAGGTCAAGGTGATGTGCCGGGTCGTCCAGGTTCAGGTAATCAATTCCCTACTAAAAACTTCTTTATCCCAGTGGATAAAGAATTGATAAAAAAGAACAATGTATTAGCACCCGGCGATACATCACTTGTAGTAGATCAAATACAATTTACGCCATTGGCCAAGAATGTAGCTTATAAAAATGATTTAGCTATATTGAATATACTTGCTGCGAATGCATTCAAACGACCTATCTATTTTGCTAATTCAATCGATCCAGATCATTACGAAGGATTGCAAGAATATTTACAATTAGAAGGATTGGCTTATAAATTAATCCCTGTAAGAACGCCAGGTTCTTCTGCTAATAATCCATTGCGTGTGAATGTAGATAAGTGCATGGATTTGTTATTGAATAAATTTCAATTTGGTAATGCTCAATTAGGTACTGTACATTACGATCAAACAAATCGTCGTATGTTAAATACACCGCGTGTGTTGGCTTTCCAATTGGCTGAGAATTTAATCAGAATGAACCGTAAAGAGGATGCAATGAAAGTAATCAATCATGTGTTAAAAATGATTCACGAAAAATCATATCCTTATGTGATAACGCAAGAAGATAAAACAATGATTTTATTGGCTGATGCATGTATGAAAGCAGGTGGAAAAGAGCAAGCTAAAATGATCACAGATAAACTTATGAAGTTTACGGAAGATGATATTAATTACATGAATTCATTACCTGAAAGTAAAAAAGGGTACAAATTGGATGATTGTCAATTTGAACTTACTGCAATGAATTTCTTAGCTACTGAAGCTACTTCTAATAATATGCCTGAAATTGGAAAAGCATTGTCAGATAAAGTAAATGCATTAGCGAAAACAATACCAATGCCTACAAGATAATCGACCATGTATACAGCAACGATAAAAGATGACAAATTTGAAATAGAGCTAGGTTCAAGCATCAATGAAAAAGAACTGATATCGTCTATTCAGCGAACTGCAGATGGCGCCTATCTCCTTACTTACAATGGAAAGAAAACGATAGTCGATTTAGTTCGCATTGACAAAGAAAATAAAATAGTGGTGTTGCGAATAGGTGGTTTGAAATATCAAGTACAGATTAAAGAACCCATTGACTTATTACTTGAGAAATTGGGTATGAAAAATGTGGGTGCCAAAAAGCTGAATAATCTTAAAGCACCTATGCCTGGACTTATTACTAAAATATTGGTAAAAGAAGGTGATGAAGTTAAACAAGGAGAACCTTTATTGGTATTGGAAGCAATGAAAATGGAAAATGTGTTCAAAGCAGCAGGTGATGTTAAAATTAAAAGTATCAAAATAAATGAAAAACAGGCAGTAGAGAAAGGTGCTGAATTAATTTCATTTGAATAAATCAAACCTTTGATGAGTAAAATTATATTCTTTTTTATTACACTTTTGGTTAGTCAATGGTCTTTTGGGCAAGGTTCTTATATTTATTTTGAACCAATTAAAGGGATACCTTGTAAAATTTTAATGAATCAGAAGGAAGTACCAGTGATGACTAAAAACTATTATCTTATCACAATTGAAAATGGCGGCGAGCAAACGTTTGATATCTTGTTTGGAAATAATGTATATCCAAAGCAAACTTTTATAGTAGATGTTGTCGAAGGTTCGTCGTATGGATACAAGTTGTCCAAAACAGCAGAAGATAAATTTTATTTGCTTGATTTAGTTAACAATGGTAAGATAATTGAAACGAATACAGCAGTTAATATTGGATTGACAACCAATGATAACGTGATAAACTATTACAATACAACGGCTACACCTCAAACAATAATTACACCAGAGGAGGGACTTTCTAAGAAAGAAAAAAAACAAAAAAATAAAGAACTAGAGAAAATTAATAAAGTAGTTCAACAATCTGCAAATACTACCAATGTTGTAAAAGAAGAAAAACAAGAATATGGTATTGTTGAAATCATTACATCTAAAGATCAATCGAAAACTGAGAATACAAAACAATCTGAATCCAAAGCTGCCAATTGTAGCTTAATTACTTCTGAAATGGAAGTGAAAAATATTGTAGAGCGATTGGCTCAAAAAAATGACGATGAGTCAAAATTAATTTTAGTAAAGAAAAAAAACTTTACAGGTTGTTTGACTGCAAACCAGATATACTCAATTACAGATCAGTTTAATACACAATATGGCCGGTATGCTGTTGTGAAATTTTTCAGGCCTTTGATGGCAGATCCAGAAAATATAATACTACTTGAACCGTTATTTAAAACGGAAGGGTATAAGACAAAGTTGAAAGAGTTGTAAGAAGAAACTAATTTGCTCATTTGATTATTGTTTCAATAAATGATAAAGAAATGAGTAATTCTCATTAAAATGCATTAAGAATTTAATTAAAAATGCCTGACTCAGAAAAACATATTATCAAAGTTGAAAACTTCCATATTCTATTATGGTTGCTGAAGGATGCTTGTTGGGTACTAGGATTTAAATATGCTGGTGTATTAATGATAATTCCTACATTGAGTGTGGCTATTTATTTGACATACAAATCAAGAAATGAGCAGGTTGATTTATTTCATAACCTGGCCATTTGTTGTTGGATTACAGGTAATTCAATTTGGATGATAGGAGAGTTCTTCTTCAATGATACTTGGCGTTATGAGGCGTCTACATTTTTTGTAATAGGATTAGTCATCGTATTAATTTATCACGCCTTAAATTATTTCCAATCAAAAAAATGCTAGGAATTTTGAACTGAATAAATTCGGATATTCATGTTAGTTTCAACTTAAAATGAAAAATCAGCGTTCAAAACTCGCTTTCGCTTTGCTTCTAACGCTGATTTTTTGTTACCCGACCTGGATTCGAACCAAGACTAACAGTACCAAAAACTGCTGTGCTACCTTTACACCATCAGGCAATACCACGTCGAATTGCTTCGATTGGAGTGCAAATATAGATAGATTTTGAAAACTAACAAATCCTAATTTAATAAATCCACAATTTTCTTTACAACAAGGTCAATTTCTTCAAATGTATTGTGCTTGCTAAACGAAAAACGAATAGGTACAGAAGTCTGATGTGGATAGACCGATTTTATTACATGACTACCACCTTGTGCCCCACTACTGCATGCACTACCTCCCGAAACGGCTATACCTGCTACATCTAAATTGATACTAAGCATTTCGGTTTTATTATTAAGCGGGAAGCATGCATTCAATACAGTATATAGGCTTTTGTCACTTATATCTCCATGAAATTGAATGGATGGAATTTGAGCCATTAATTGTTCAATCATTGCATTTTTTAGTGATTGAATATATACTTTGTCTTCCTCGTAGTGTAATGTGGCTATTTCCAATGCTTTTGCAAAACCAACTATATTGGCTATGTTTTCTGTTCCAGATCGCATATTACGTTCTTGTGAGCCACCGTGTATAAATGGTTTAATTTGGATGCCCGACCGAATGAAAAGAATGCCCGAACCTTTAGGCCCATTGAATTTATGCGCAGAGCCACTAAGAAAGTCAACAGGTAGTTTTTCTAAATCAAATTTATAATGTGCGATAGTTTGTACTGTATCTGAATGAAACAAGGCATTATACTTTTTGCATAAGTCTCCCACATATTGTATGTCGGTGATATTGCCAATTTCATTGTTGGCATGCATCAAGGTAACAATAGTTTGTTCATTGCTTTCTGCTAAAAGACGTTCCAAATCTACATAGTCTATATGGCCGTCCTGTGTAAGATTGACTTTGCTTACCTTACAAAGACCCAACGATGCAAGGAATTCAGCCGTATGGAGAGTTGCATGATGTTCGATCGGTGAAGTGATGATATGCTTACAACCAAGGTCCCGAACGGCAGAATGCAATACCGTGTTTGTGCTTTCGGTGCCACAACTGGTAAAAAAGATTTCACCAGGTCTTGCATTCATGATTTGTGCAATTTCTTTTCGTGATTTTTCAATGGCGATTCGTGAAGCTCTACCAAAGGAATGGATAGAAGATGCATTCCCAAAATGTTCTGTAAGATAGGGCATCATGGCATCTAACACAACGTTGTCCAATGGAGTGGTGGCTGCATTGTCCAGATATATTCTTGACATTTAATTTTTCTGTTTAATAGACTACAAAAGTAATCAAATTTTAGAGGGGTTGAAACTCATATTTTGGACTTCCTTTTACACCAGATGCGCTGTAAAAATCTAAGAATCGTAGTTTGAAGTATGCATTACTTCTGGTTTTGATAATATAGGAATAAGTGGGGACTACAGTGTAAATATTGTTATCGATATTATAGTTTTTCCAATCAAAACCTATCACATCTTGTATAGATGATAATGGAACAGAAGTCGCAAAATCTTTCTTAATATTGATATAGCCTGTGAGTGAGTCTTTGTAAGCTTGTGTGTTATTAGGGTTTAATAAAAAACCATTTACTACATAGGGTAATGGTGGGTTTTGATCGTAAAAGGTATAGCTGTACAATGTAGCCTTAATATCCCACAAGTCTTTTCGAGGTTCTACATCTTCTACGGTAGTTAAAAAAGAGAAAGAAAAATAAGTGAAATTTTGATCTTTATTTTTCAAAACTGTTATGGAAGCTGGTATTGTGGTATTGATATCACCTACTGAAATAATATATTGATAGGCATCTTCATACGTAATTTTAATTTTACGCAATTTTTTGCCACTTTTATCCAGTCGAATAATAAACACTTCATTCTTGTTTTTCCAATTTCCAATGGCTGAAGAATCCTGCAATCCGCAAGCTTGATCAATTTTCCATCGTTTTTCCATTTCTGAAGTATCACTATCGTTGACTTGAGCAAAATCAGTTTTGCTTGTGGCATAAGCAGCCATTCCTTTTCCGCCATTTAAAAAAATACCATGCTGATTGTCGTCACTTTGAAAGGCTAGGTCCCAATTGTCTGTACGACTGATATGAACTATTTTTTGCTCTTGAAGGCTCACATAGTATTGATACTCATAATTTTCTCCCATGTCAAGTTGCATTACTGTTCCATCACCTTTGGCAGGCAATGTAATAGGTTTGTCTTTTTTTTCACATGATGAAAAAAGAAACAATAATGATAAACAAGCTAGATAAAAATTAATTTTCATTTGACTAGTTGCAAATTTCGTTCAATTAACTGAAATCTGCCCTATAAATATACATGAATTATATCATGGAATTGTCATTTTATTGGGATATTTACTATGAAATGGGGATTACTTTATTTCATTTTTAAACTATTAGAAGTAAATAAATTATTCAAACTACATTCTTTGGCGACTATCATTATTAATATGTAGAATAGTAGAGTATGTAAAGCATTATAATAAAAAATCCCGAATAAATCGGGATTTTTAGGAGGTCTCGAGCGGATTCGAACCGCTGTGGAAGCTTTTGCAGAGCTCTGCCTAGCCACTCGGCCACAAGACCATCGGAGTGCAAATGTAATACTAATTTGAGAATTACCAAATTGTCAATTTTATCTTTTAAGTTTGTACCAAATAACTAACTAAATATGAGCAAAATAGGAGAGTCAGAATTAATTCTCACTTCAGAAGGAAGGGTTTACCATATCAACCTGCGCCCTGAAGATTTAGCATCTACAGTCATTACCGTCGGCGATCCTGATAGAGTCAAGGAAGTATCTAAATATTTTGATGAAATAGAATTTAAAACTCAACATCGTGAATTTGTGACACATACCGGACGAATAGGTAAAAAACGCCTGACCGTATTGTCAAGCGGTATAGGTCCCGATAATATTGATATAGTGATGAATGAATTAGATGCATTAGTGAATATCAACTTAGCAGAGCGAAAAGTAAAAGAATCGTTGACTTCCTTGAATATTGTGAGAATGGGTACATCGGGTAGCTTACAAGCTGATATTCCTGTAGATAGTATAGTCGCATCAAGCCATGGTATAGGATTGGATAATGTATTGCATTATTACAAACTCGAAAATACAACCCACGAAAAAAATCTTCAAACAGCATTTATCGAACATGCACAACTGCAAAATCAGGCAGTGGTACCGTATGCAGTTGAAGGGTCTCAGGAAATATTGTCATGGTTCGGCGATGAGTATCATAAAGGAATTACGGTCACTTGTCCCGGATTTTATGCACCTCAAGGCAGGGTAGTACGAGCAGGTTTGCAATTTCCTGAATTAGTCAATCGATTATCTACATTTCAATTTGAACAACATCGTATTACAAATTTCGAAATGGAAACCTCGGCTATTTTTGGTTTAGGTAGAATATTTGGTCATCATTGTTTGGCAATCAATACCATAGTGGCTAATCGAGTGAGTAAAACATTTACAAAAGACGGAGCGAAAAGTGTAGAAAATATGATTCAAAAAAGCCTTGAAATATTGGCAACCCATTAAACTATGCAAATCCATTTTTTCAAATATCAAGGTACAGGCAACGATTTTGTTCTACTCGATAATCGAACAAATGCATACCAAAATTTATCAAACGAAAATATCCGTTTTCTATGCGATCGGCATTTTGGAATTGGCGGTGATGGATTAATGCTTTTAAACAAATCATCGGTGTATGATTTTGAAATGAAATACTATAACAGTGATGGAAATGAAAGTACCATGTGTGGCAATGGAGGTCGATGTATGACGGCCTTTGCCAAAAGACTGGCGGTGATACATGATCAAGCAAGATTTGTAGCTATAGATGGCGAACATGATGCTTATATCAATGAACATGGTTTTGTACGATTGAGAATGAATGATGTGAAAGGCATTGCAGAGCATGAAACCTATATGCAACTCAATACAGGTTCGCCACATTATGTTTACTTTACAGAAGATGTAAAGGATTTTGATATGAAAAAAGAAGGGGCTTTGATTCGATACAGTCCTTTGTACAAAGACGAAGGAATCAATGTAAATTTTGTAGAGCAAACCGATCATAAATCGATTTTTGTTCGCACGTACGAACGTGGGGTAGAAGATGAAACCTTATCCTGTGGAACGGGTGTAACAGCAAGTGCCTTGTGTTTGATAAAAAATATGACCGGACAGCACAAAGTCAATATTCATACCCTAGGTGGGGATTTGGTGGTAGAATGTAATAATGTAGATGGCCAACATTTCAACGATATATGGTTGTGTGGCAAAGCCGAGTTTGTATTTGAGGGGGATATTGAGATTTAATATTGTTTCAGTTTATAGAATTGAATTTATAAGTAATATTTATGAATCCAAATGGACTTATTGCAATCTTCGTAACTAACAATTATGCCATTTTACAATCTGACATTTTCACCTTATTTTTGCGCGCCTCGTATGGATATTCAAATTATCAATAATAGCTCCAATCCCTTACCTTCCTATCAAACCGAAGGTTCGGCAGGTATGGATTTGTATGCCAATTTGGAGTTTAATATTAGTCTAAAGCCACTTGAGCGTTCGTTGATACCTACCGGTTTGCACATTGCTCTACCTGCAGGATACGAAGCGCAAATACGCCCTCGAAGCGGATTAGCGATAAAGCAAGGTATTACTTGCTTGAATACGCCTGGCACGATTGATAGCGATTACCGAGGAGAAATCAAAGTGATTTTGATTAATTTGTCCAATGAAGAACAAATCATTAAACATGGTGACCGCATAGCGCAAATGGTTATAGCGAGTTACCAACAAGCTCATTTTGTACAAGTCAATCAATTGTCAGAAACCAGTCGAGGTAGTGGAGGATTCGGAAGCACAGGATAATTGATTAAATCTTTAAACTCACAACTCTCAACCAACAACCCTCAACTCTCAACTCTCAACTCAAAACCCTCAACCCTCAACTCACAACCCTCAACCAACAACTCTCAACCAACAACTCTCAACTAACAACTCTCAACTAACAACTCTCAACTAACAACTCTCAACTAACAACTCTCAACTAACAACTCTCAACTAACAA
>CANHGW010000048.1 GCA_947460175.1 Bacteroidota bacterium
GCACCAGTTATATCACTTGGCATTAAATCGGGCGTAAATTGAATACGTTTAAATCCAAGATCTAATACTTGAGCGATTGTGTTTACCAACAAGGTCTTGGCCAGTCCGGGAACACCTACCAACAAACTATGCCCATTGCAAAGTATTGAAATAATAGTACCTTCTACTACTTCATGTTGACCTACTATAACTTGTGATACAGCTTGTTTAAATTCTGAAAACTTTATCTGGAGTGCTTTTGCCGCTTCTACGTCTGATGTATACATGTTGTTTTAAACTGCTTTTCGTTGTTTTAAAAATATGAATTATTTTTTAGCTGATGCTTGGACCCATTTTGTCATGGTATCGCAACTTTTATATTCATCATCAAGCATGATATAGAATCCAGACAATTTAGTATTGAGCCAATTTTCTAAATATTTATTTTGTTTTTCTACAAAAGCTACTTGTTGGATACGTCCATAGTCATCTTTCATATTTGCACGATGTGGTTCTGTTCTATTTTTCAAAAATACAATCCTAACCAATTTATCGCCGCTTTGAGGATCAACATATTCCATAGGTTGAGAAAATTCCCCAATTTTCATATCGTTGACAAGCAATGCAATGGAAGGCTCAAGAGATTCAGGTACAATCAAAGCACCACCTGTTTGTGGATCAGTAAACATACCTCCAGTAATTTTTGTAGCATCATCAGTTGTGTATTTTCCTACTGCTTCGGAAAATTTCAATTTATCAGATACTAAATTAGCTCTTACACTGTCTGCTTTGGTTAATGTTACTTTCACCATATCAGATGTTACTAATGGTTTAATAAGAATATGCCTCAACTTAGCTTTCTCACCTTGACGATTTACCATTTGTACAATGTGAAATCCAAATTTAGTTTTCACTATAGGTGAGATTTCACCATTTTGTAATTTGAAAGCTGCTGCTGCAAACTCAGGTACTAATTCATCACGACCTACTACACCTAAGTCTCCACCATTGTCTTTACTTCCTGGATCTTCACTGTATACACCTGCCATTACATCAAAACTAGACTTACCTGCAATAATATCTTTTCGTATTTCTTCTAATTTACTGATGGCATATTGTTCTACTTCTTTATTAATATCAGGCTTAAATACTATTTGCCCAACTTCTAACATCGATGGAAAAAAGGGTAAACTATCTTTAGGTATTTTATCATAAAAAGCTCTTACTTCTTGTGGCGTAATTTTTACATTCGACATAATTGTTTGTTGCATCCGATCAGCTGTTAACTTATCGCGAAACATGGTACGATAATCATCTTTCAATTGATAAAGAGATTTACCGGCTACCTCTTCTAATTTTTCTTCAGAACCATATTGAGAAACAAAATAACGAATACGATTATCCAAGTTTCCTTCAATTTCTTCATCGGTAACAATGACTGAATCTCGAGCTGCTTGCTCTATCAATACCTTTTGTGCCATGTATTGATCTAGCAATTGACATTGTAGATTTTCATCTAAAGATGGATTTTCACGACGATAATCATCCATAGCTGCTTCTAATTCCGAATGCAATATGATTTTATCCCCAACGATGGCTATTATTTTGTCTAAATTTTCCTTTTGAGCCATTATAGTATTTGAATAAATAGCAAGGAGTAAAACAACCAGAATACGATACATTAACTTCATTTTCATAAAGTGTGCAATTTACACATAAAAGCAATAGACTGCCTAAGCAGTTTCTTTCATTTAACAAACATTTTCATAGAAATAGAACCTATTTTTTAATTATTGATACCAAACACTCACTTCATCCAATGATTTTCTTCTTAAATCAGTCACCCAGCAATCATCGGAAGGATACCCAACAGGTAATAAAAGAAAAGGTTTTTCGTTTTCAGGTCGATTCAAGACCTTTGTAAGAAAGTTCATGGGGCTAGGTGTATGAGTCAATGTGACTAAACCGGCTTGGTGAATGGCACTAATTAAAAATCCAGTAGCTAAGCCTACACTTTCTTGTACATAATAATTTTGATGTTTATGACCATCCTTTTCTAATTCATAGGTCCGTTTAAAAACTATAATCAAATAAGGTGCAATTTCAAGAAATGGCTTTTGCCAATCGGTTCCCAAAGGAGCCAAATCATTTAGCCATTCTTTACTCATTCGACCATCATAACTCTTTTTTTCTTCTTTCTCAGCTTCAATCCTTATTTGCTGTTTCAAAGCAGGGTTACTGACCACACAAAATGTCCATGGTTGCTTGTGAGCACCACTAGGGGCCGTAGATGCAGTACGAATAATATTCTCTATAACGGATTGATCGACCATCCTATCACTAAATTCTCGTACAGATCTACGTTGATTCATATTTTGATAAAAAGAAATTGATTGTTGCAATGATTTTTCGGGATCGACCAAAGGAGAAAGATACTGTACATAAGGAAACCCATCTTTAAATTTTTGAAACATACCATGTATTAATTGAATTGTAAAACTACACAAGCAATTTTTTACATTTATCTTTACCACAAAGTATTTGTAAAAGAAATGAGTGCTATTGATCATTTAAAAAATATCCCTTTCAACGAAATGAATGAAACAGAACATTCATTTTTCCTACTATATGAACACGAGTCTATAGCAACTTTAATTCTAAAGCAGAAATTCACTCCAAGGGAAAAAGAAATACTTCAACAAATAGCATTCCGTCAGCGAATTAAAAACAAACTACCTACATTTTATAATCATACAGCAATACATTATCCATCACAACTTAGTCTAGAGCAATCCTCATCGGAAAAAACAGCTCAATTCAAGGCCAGTTTAGTGAATGGAAATACATTTATTGACCTTACTGCAGGCATGGGGGTTGATAGTTATTATTTTTCAAAAAAATTCAATCAAGGGATTTTAGTTGAACAAAATATCGAACTAGCCAATAACACGTGTTATAATTTAATAGAAGTGCTTAAATGCAAAAACTTACAACTTGAAATAGGCAAGCAAGCCAAGAATGTATTGAAGGATTTAAATGAAGTCGTTGATTTAATTTATATAGATCCAGCTAGAAGAAACAATTCGGGCGGTAAAGTTTTTAAATTAAATGAATGTGAACCAGACATACTTGAATTATTACCTGCATTAAAATCAAAATCAAAAACAATTTTAATTAAAACATCTCCACTACTTGATATCACACAAAGTTGCAACGAATTGAACAATGTAAAAAATGTGTATGCAGTGGTAAGTGAAAATGAATGCAAAGAGCTTTTATTTGAAATTGACCCAATTGAACAAAAACTCTATCAATTAATTGCTGTCAATCTTGATGAAAATTATAAAATCGTTTTTTCATCTCAGCAAGAATCAGAATCTGAAGTAGTATACAGTATGCCACTTAAATATCTATATGAACCAGACGCTGGAATTCTGAAGTTAGGGCTATTTAAATCTGTTGCAAAAAAATTTGGACTTAATAAAATACAACAACATTCACATTTGTATACCTCACTTGAATTAATTGAAAACTTTCCGGGCAGAATATTTAAAATTCAACAAACCATCAAAGTTGATAAAAAAGAATTGGCCTATTATGTACCAACGCTTAAAGCAAATCTCACTATTCGAAATTTCCCTCAGAGTGTAGCTGAATTGAGAAAAAAATTACAGCTAAAAGAAGGTGGTGAAGTGTATATTTTTGCAACTACCCTTCTAGATGAAAAAAAGGTACTTATTCTTTGTGAAAAAATAAATTAAGACATGCGTTATTTGTACTATTAAATTACTGAATTAATTACAACAATTTTGCCCCTTTTTTGGATCACCCATTACAATTTTGCTTTTAGACATATCGCAAAGCGTAGGGCAAGGTAAAGTTCCAGAAATTTTAAACATATAGGAGGCTGTCGAAAATTCATACCTATTTTTATCTAAACCTACTACCATAATAATAGTTTCACCATTTTCATCTTGACCGAAAATACATCGATAGGAAGAAGGCGGATTTGAACTATTTTTTGACTTAATATTTTCTACAGCAGCACTCAATCCATCTATTGTAAGCTCGCTAATATCAAATATCCCTTCTTTACTAGTACACGAATTATTCACGCCACAATAGTTTGCATAATTTCGATATCGTGCAGATAATGCATGGGCTGCATCAGGTGTTAAATCAGAATAATAAACACCTGTTTGAGGAAGAGGTGACTTACTCATCATTGATTTATTTAATAATACACCTGCAAGGACACTCAATGTTGATACTAAAATTAGGGTTGTTTTTTTCATGTTCTTTTGTTTATTTTATTAGTTAATATTTCATATCAATAGTTTAATTGAAAATTATTTTGTACAAGATCTATCGCCATTTGGTCCGAATATTATTTCACTAAGTGGTGCATCGCATAGGTAAGGACATGGTAAGTCAATTTCAATTTTTTCAATATAAGATGTATTTTCTTTTCTGGTTGTATTATCCAATCCTACTACCACCATTTTTGAATAACTATCTCCTTCATTATCTAACGTATGGATACACCTAAATACATCAGGACTAGTTTGACCTGCACCTTGTGTTTTTCGTTTAATTGTTTCAACAGCCGAATTCAAAGCAACAAGTCCATCATTTGAAATATCGAAATACCCTTCATTAGGATGAGAATTCGAAACATCATCACAATATCCCATTGTCTTTCTATAATTGACTGAAATATCATAAGCATTATCAAGCTCCAAGTCAATAAACTTAGAACTAGATGCACATGGTGGAGGACATTTACTACAATCAATATCTTGTTGAGGTCTTAAAAAATAACCGGCTATTAATCCTACGACTAATGCACCTGAAATGGAAGCAATGGTTTGTGTTGTGTTCATAGTTTTTAAATTTTAAATGAATAATAAAGTATACAAAACGGTTAAATTAATTCACTAATAGTTAAAATGTTTGATTGGTTGGTTGCATAAAAATAATCTAATACTTGACTAATCCATAACAATTTTATTACTTTTATCTCTACTATGAAAAGACAATGGATACTTGTTATAACATTATTGTGTATTATTTTTTCTTTTAATTTAAAGGCTATTGATATTGACACCGCCACATTTTCAAGTTTAATTAAAAGCAACTCGCCAGAACAAAAAATAAATGGCTACCTAAAATGGGCTTATTATTATAAACAAGTTTATGGAAATACAATCAAATCGGATAGTATGGCTAAACAAGCATTATTATTAGCACATCTAAATGAAAACAATGATTTAATATGCTTTGCATCTGTTGTATATAGCGAAGTATGCCTTCCAGAACATTATACCAATGCATTGACTTATTTAAATGAAGCGTTTGAAATAGCTACTAGACAAAAAAAACAAGCCTATTTATTTTTATCACAGATTCGAAGTACAACTATAAACATTAACAGCGGTCAATATAAAAATGCCCGTGAATCTATTCAAAAAGCTGTTAACTTTTTTGATGAAAACAAATCTAAAAAAGCTTTTTACTATCTTGCTTTAGGAGATTTACAAAGTAAAGACAATGAGAAAATAAATAGTTTTGAAAATTATAGCAAAGCTATTTTCATTTCGAAAGAAATAGAAAATGATTCTTTGCTCATTCAATCCTATTTAAGAATGTGCGATTTTTATATGCTGAATAACAATACCGTAAAAGCAAAAGAAAATCTAACATTGGCTTCTGAAGTCGTATCCAATAAAACGCAAGCTGACAAGTATGATAGTTTATTTATCAAGTCTAATTTGATCGAAGTTTATATTAGAGAAAATAAAAATGATTTTGCATTAAGTCTTGCAGATGAATTATTGAAATATTGCGAAAAAACAGGCTATCTATCAATTAAAGATCGTGTATTTGGCACCATAAGAAAATACTATTTATCAACCAACAATTATAAAGAAATATGCGACTTGTATTGCAACAAATACCCCAACGAACTAGAACGATTAAAAAACAATGACCTTACTGTTTATTATAGAGTCAATGCACTCATCTTTGAAAATAATCATAAAATAGATTCTGCTATTTACTTTTTAAAATTAGCCGAAGAGCGTTTATTGCAAACATCCAACGAAGCAGGTATTTCTAATTTCTATAAACGACAGGGACAATTCTTTTTAAGACAACATGACCAAACAAAAGCACTTAGCTCGTTTAAAAACGCCTATGATTATTCAATCAAATCAGACTATTTTCCTTATATCATCGAATCTGCATCTATACTAGATTCAATGTATAATGCCCAAGGTGATTATACCCAAGCATATTATTATGCTAAGAAAAAATATTTGTATACTGATAGTAATAGTACATTGATGCAAAATGATAAATTTTTGGAAATCGAGATTGAGAACATTGCTAAATTAAAAGATCTTGAAATTGAAAAAGAAGAACTTGAACAAAATCGAAAATCTAATTTCCAGGTAATGATTATTGTATTTGGCATTTTATTATCGCTTATTATTTTAGTCTTAATTAGTAGTTACAAAATACCTAGCTCTATCATCAAGGGATTTGGCTATATCACCTTTGTAATGCTATTTGAATTTATCATTCTCATATTAGATACCAAAATACATCATTGGGCCCATGGTCAGCCGATCAAAATATTAGCTGTCAAAATAGTTTTAATTGCCATTATTCTTCCATTACATCATGCGACTGAACATAAAGTGGTCCATTATCTACTTAAAAATAGATTAATAAGCCAAGGAGGCCATTCTATTCGGTCATCATTTCAATTATTTAAAAACTGGGTAGTGGATATTTTCAAACCAGATAAAGAAAATGATGCACCAACTAAAACATCGCATGAAATAATTGAAAAACACTAAATAAAAATAACCAGCTTCCGCTGGTTACATGTATATAGAAAACGGTCATTGCCGTAGAATCCTATTTTCGATCACGACGATCTTCTCTGCGATCTCTTACATCTTCTCTGCGATCTCTTACATCTTCTCTGCGATCTCTTACATCTTCACAGTGGTCTCTGACATCTTCTTTACGATCTCTCACACCGCCATTGTGTTTTGCATCTCTTATATCTTCTCTACGATCTTTAATATCTTCTCTACGATCGCGCTTATCTTCTCTACGATCTCTTACATCCTCACGCATATCTTGTCTTTTCGATTGATTATGAATTACATTGTCATGCCTGTCTTTATATTGTTTTTTGTTTTGCGCATTTACTTGAAAAGTTGTAGTAACTAATCCTATTGCCAATAGGAGAATTCCTTTTTTAATATTCATGTTATTTATTTTTTATAATCCTAAGACCAACATAATATTCAAGGGTTTAAAATTTGATTTGTTAAACAAACTAAAATGTAAAAAAAAATCCGATCAAATGATCGGATTTAAATAGTTTAAAAATTGTATTACAACGTTCGTTTCACTTCAACTTCATCGTATCCTTCGATGATGTCACCTGCTTGTAAATCGTTGTAGTTTTTAATTCCGATACCACATTCCATACCAACTACTACATCTTTCACATCATCTTTAAATCGTTTCAATGAAGAAAGTACACCGTTGTATATTACGATACCATCTCTTACAAGATTAATTTTGGTATCGCGTTTGATTTTACCTTCCAATACATAACAACCTGCAATTGCACCTACACCTGTAATTTTAAACACTTCACGTACTTCAATATTACATACTGCTTTACGTTCAATCTTAGGCTCTAGCAATCCTTCCATTGCACTGCGTATCTCATCAATAGCATCATAGATAATAGAGTAATACCTGATTTCAATATTTTCATTCTCAGCTAGTTTAGCAGCTTGACTTGAAGGACGTACTTGGAATCCTAGTATAATCGCATCTGATGCTGTTGCAAGCAATACATCCGATTCTGTAATCTGTCCAACAGCTTTATGTACCACTGATACTGCAATTTCATCGGTTGATAATTTCTGTAATGAATCACTCAAGGCCTCTACAGATCCATCCACATCACCTTTGATAATTACATTCAATTGTTTGAAATTACCCAATGCCAATCGACGGCCAATTTCATCCAATGTGATATGTTTCTTAGTACGCATTCCTTGTTCACGCATGATTTGTGCACGATGGTTTGCCACTTCTTTTGCTTCATCCTCATCTTCATATACTTTAAATTTCTCACCTGATTGAGGTGCTCCGTTTAATCCAAGTATCTGTGCAGGAGTAGAAGGACCTGCTTTTAGTTTTTTCTTACCACGTTCGTCACTCATCGCTTTCACACGACCATAGATAGAACCTGCTACTATCATATCACCTATTTTCAAAGTTCCACTTTGAACTAAAATAGTTGATACAAATCCACGTCCTTTATCTAGCGAAGCCTCTACAACTGTACCATTTGCAAATCGATTAGGATTTGCTTTGAGATCAAGTACTTCGGCTTCTAATAATATTTTTTCTAATAGTAAATCTATATTCAAACCTTGTTTAGCTGATATTTCCTGCGATTGGTATTTACCACCCCACTCTTCTACCAATATATTCATAGCGGAAAGTTGCTCACGTATACGATCTGCATTGGCTCCATCACGATCAATTTTATTGATTGCAAATATCATTGGAACACCTGCAGCTTGCGCATGACTAATGGCCTCTTTGGTTTGTGGCATTACAGAATCATCGGCAGCAACTACGATTACAGCGATATCAGTTACTTTGGCACCACGAGCACGCATCGCAGTAAACGCTTCGTGACCTGGTGTATCTAAGAATGTAATTTGCTTTCCATTTTCAAGCGTTACTTCATAAGCTCCAATATGCTGTGTAATACCTCCCGACTCACCTGCTACTACATTCGCACTTCGAATATAATCAAGCAACGATGTTTTACCATGATCCACATGTCCCATGATAGTTACAATCGGTGGGCGTGATTCTAAATCTTCGGGCGCATCATCAATATCAAGTTCTTGTTCGGCTTCTTGCTCTAGATTAATAAATTCTACTTCGTAGCCAAATTCACTCGCAACCAACTCTATCACCTCAGCATCCAATCGTTGATTGATAGAGACCATAATACCCAAACTCATACATTTTCCAATAACTTCGGAAAAACTCACATCCATTAAATTGGCCAATTCACTCACTGAAATAAATTCAGTCAACTGTAACTTGTTATCACCGTCTTCGTTGAAATCTTTGGCGCGTTTTTCAGCCATTTCTTCACGCTTGTTACGACGGTATTTTGCTTTCAAACTCTTACCACGTGTAGTTGTACCCAACTTGGCAAGTGTCTGTTTAATTTTATCTTGTATTTCGTTTTGATCGATTGGTTTATCATCTGGTCTACGATTACGATCTCCAAATGATGGTCGGTTTCCACCACCTCCAGTACCACCACCTCCATCACGTCGGAATGGTGGACGGCTATCACGATTACCAGTACCAGTATTACCTCCACTTGTACCCGAACCACTATTGCCTGTTGGTCGATTGCCACCAGTTTGTCCAGTTCCTTTATTATCTATCGGTATACGTTTGCGTTTACGTTTTTCCTGAGGTTTTTGATCTTTAGGAGTATCAACTGGCAATTCAATTCTACCAACAATTTTAGGCCCTTCCAATTTATCACGTTTCAATGTATGAAGTACTACTTCATCAGGCAAGTCTGCAATTGGCGGAGTTTCTGTAACTATAGGAGCTGTTTCAACTACTGGAGGAACAATATCTACTGATTTTTCTTCTTCCTTCTTTTTAGGTTTGGGAGCAGGTTTTCCAGAGACATCTATTTTACCAATTATTTTAGGGCCTTCTAATTCAGGGGCTTCTATTTTTACATTTTCAATTGGCTTTTCTTCTTTTACTTTCTTAACCTCAACTTCTTCTGGCTCTTCTTTTTTAGTTTTTTTGGCCTTTGGTTTCACTTCTGGTTCTGGTACAACTTCCACTTTTTTCTCCATAGGAGGTTTAGGTGTAAGATCTACTTTACCAATTACCTTAGGGCCTTCCATTTCTGGAGCCTCTATTTTTACTACCTCTATAGGCTTTTCTTCCTTTTTAACTTCTTTGGCTTCTTTAGCTTCTTTAGCCTTCTTGTCATCGACATTGCCTTTAGCAAGTACTACTTTATCGCTTTTCTTTTTGGCAGCACGCTCAGCATCATACTCTGAAATCAGGGCATCATACATCTCAGCCGATAATACTGGATCCGGCTTATTGTCTACTGAAAAACCTCCTTTAGTAAGAAATTCAACAATCGTATTTTTACCTACGTTGAACTCCTTAGCTGCCTTCATGAGGCGAATTGTATTTGTTGTTTCTGACATTTTTTATTCTATCTTGCTATTTGTGCTACATGGTTGAAACATGTTGGCAGTAAACAGTTTGTTTTTTTTCGTTAATTATTCATCTTACCAGTCGTTTAGTTTCGTTATACGATTGTATCATCTTCCCATTCTCAATATTTAGTAAAGATAGTGGGTTTCTGACTATTTTAACCCTGATTTTCTTCTTCATCGAACTCTCTTTTCAAAATATCTTTTACATCTTGAATAGTTTCAACCTCCAAGTCGGTACGACGAATTAATTCATCGTCAGACAATGCTAAAATACTTCGAGCGGTATCACATCCTACTTTCTTCAATACATCAATAACCCATGCATCGATTTCGTCTGTAAATTCATCCAAGTCGATATCAAATTCGCCTTCTTCTAAATCGTCGCGGAATACATCAATATTGTAACCTGTTAACTCTTGCGCCAACTTAATATTGACACCACGCTTACCGATTGCCAACGAAACCTGATCGGCTTTCATAAATACTTCGGCGTATTTGGTTTCCTCGTTGATATTCATACTCGTAATTTTGGATGGTGTCAACGAACGTGTAATCAACAATTGTATATTCTGTGTAAAATTGATAATATCAATATTTTCATTTTTCAATTCGCGTACGATACCATGTATACGACTACCTTTCATACCCACACAAGCACCTACTGGATCGATACGGTCATCATAGCTTTCTACAGCTACTTTGGCACGCTCGCCTGGTTCACGCACTATTTTCTTGATACTGATTAAGCCATCAAATATTTCTGGAACTTCAAGTTCTAGCAATTTGGCCAAGAAACTTGGATGTGTACGAGATAGGATAATGGTAGCACCATTGTTACGCAATTCTACTTTTTTCACCACAGCACGTACTGATTCTCCTTTTTTGAAATAATCCGTTGGGATTTGTTCTGATTTTGGTAAAATCAATTCATTGCCTTCATCATCGAGCAACATGATTTCTTTTTTCCAAACTTGGTATACTTCACCAGATATAATTTCACCTTCACGCTCTTTGTATTTTTCAAGTAAGATATTCTTTTTCAAATCACTGATACGTGAAGCCAATGTTTGCTTTGCAGCCAATATAGCTCTACGGCCAAAGGATTCCATCGTTACTACTTGATATACCTCATCACCAATATCGTAACTTTCATCAAGCTTTTTGGCTTCGGTCAATTCGATTTGGGTATCATCGTTCATGATATCGGCATCGGCTACCACTTCTCTACGTTGAAATATCTCAAGGTCACCCGTTTGATCATTTACAATGACGTCAAAATTTTCGTCGCTGTAATATTTTTTGCGGAGCAATGTTTTAAATACATCTTCAATCACCTTGATAAGGGTGGGTCTGTCGATGTTTTCGGCATCCTTAAACTCGGAAAACGAGTCGATTAGATTGATACTTGACATGTGTTGTTTTTTATTTAATAATTATTGATCAAATTCAGTTTTTAGTTAAAATTCTACACACACGATGGCTTGTTTAATTTCCGAAAACGGAATCAAAATCGGTGGGTTTTCTACTTCTATTTTTTTACTTCTTTTAGGTGGAAGGATTTTCTCAAACGTAATTGTTTCATCTATCACATCTATAATTCTAGCTACGATTCCTTCGGCTTCTTCATCTTTCAATTCTAATTCTACTTTTCGGCCTATATTCTTCTTATACTGTCTTAACATGCTCAAGGGAGTATCTATGCCTGGGCTCGATACTTCCATCGAAAAATCACCTTCGGGATACAACTCTGCTTCTTCGATTTTTTTGCGCAATGAACGTGTAATTTTCAAGGCTTTTTCGAGTGTAAAACCCGAATCGCTGTCAATAAAGATTTTGTAATTGTTGGTTGGCTTAATTTTAAAATTGACCAAAAAACAATCCGTATCCTCAATGATTTCTTTTACATAATGTTCTATGTGCTCGTGTGGCGTCATGTATATTCCTATGGTTTAGAAAAAAGAAGAAGGGAACTTCACAGTTCCCTTCCTCACAAATTCTGTTGCAAATGTAGGGTAAATTATTGAATTGAGAAAAATATTTTATTAAGTCTACTAATTTTCTAAAATCAAAAATGTAGGTTTATTAAGCCTCCACTTCATGTATCACCACCTTCTCTATCACATCGCCTTCACGTATTAGGTCTATCACATCGAGGCCTTCTACTACCTTGCCAAAGCAAGTATGATTTCGATCGAGATGGGCGGTATTGTTGCGACTATGACAAATGAAGAATTGAGAACCGCCTGTATTGCGTCCACGATGTGCCATGGATAGTACACCACGATCGTGGTATTGATTATTGCCATCTAGTTCGCATTCGATTTCATAGCCAGGTCCACCTGCACCAGTTCCATCGGGACAGCCCCCTTGTATCACAAAATCGCTCAATACACGATGAAATGTAAGTCCATCATAAAATCCTATATTGGCTAGTTTTACAAAATTGGCCACCGTTTTGGGTGCATCTTGATCATAAAATGCAATTTTCATCAATCCTTTGGAGGTTTGCATCTCGGCTGTTGTGTGTTTCATTATATGTTTATTTTTTTGTTATTAATATTATTGAATAGAACGCGCACTAGCTGTAGTGGAAAGTTCGGTCGTTTCACCTGCTAAGTATTTATAATATGCTGTGATGGCTATCATGGCTGCATTGTCGGTACAGTATTCAAATTTGGGTATATGATATTTCCAATGATACCGCTCGGCATAAGCACGTATAGCCTCTCGCAAGCCACTATTGGCACTTACCCCACCAGCAATGCACACCGTTTTAATATTGGTTTCTTTGGTTGCTTTTACGAGTTTTTTCATCAAAACCTTGATGATGGTTGCTTGTATAGATGCACATAAATCATGCAAGTTCTTGGTTATAAATTCAGGGTCTTTAATTTTTTCCTTTTGTAAAAAATAAAGAATAGATGTTTTCAAACCTGAAAAACTAAAGTTCAATTCAGGCATATTGGGTTCTGCAAACTTAAATGCGTTGGGATTGCCTTCTTTGGCATATTTATCAATCAATGGACCACCTGGATAAGGCAAACCGAGCATTTTGGCCGATTTGTCGAAGGCTTCTCCAGCTGCATCATCGATGGTTTCGCCTATAATTTCAAGATTCAAGGGACTCAGGCATTTCACTATTTGGGTATGCCCACCCGAAACCGTCAGACATAAAAAAGGGAATTCGGGTCTTGTATCTTCAATCAGATTAGACAAAACATGCGCTTGCATATGATTGACCGCTATGGTAGGAATGTCTAATGCTTGTGCAAATGATTTGGCAAAGCTAGAACCTACCAACAACGAACCAATTAAACCGGGCGATTGTGTATAGGCAATGGCATTGAAATCGGTACGAGCAATACCGCTTTGCTGTATAGCTTCCTCTACCACTGGTAATATATGTTTGATATGAAGACGAGAGGCCGACTCTGGTACTACACCACCATATTTTTCATGGATGGTTTGTGTATAGATGATATTCGAACGAATTATACCATCTACTAATACACTCGCACTCGTTTCGTCGCACGAACTTTCGATTGCAAGAATGTGGACATTATGTTTAGACATGAATAGACTAGATTACCAACGAAGGATTTTGGTAAATGTGCGGATAGGTTTTACAATGTGTTCGGTATTCTTATTATACGACAATTGATTTTCTTTGGGTGTATCGTATGTTTTAAGACAAAGAATCATATGAATTTTACCTAAATAATTTTCCTTATAAAATTTTTTGTACAAAGCGTCAATCTCACGTTCATCGACTTCAATACGCAATCGAGCTTTGTCTGTTTTGAAATAAACGATCATACTATCCCACTCTACATGCTCTACTATTCCTTTCAAGGTCAATGTTCCATAATATTGATGTGGATCAAAATCAATGGTTGTACAAGGTGCATCACCATTTTCTTTTACAAAATCGGCATCTACATATCGATAGGTTTGATAATCGCAGGTATAAAATGCAGATGAAGGAATATCAAAAATACCAGTAACAGCAGGTTGTCCCGGAAACTCATAGGTAGAGAAAAATCCTTTATCAACCACTTCAATCGTTGCTTTTTCATACCCCATGGTGAAGGTATTTTGAGCAAAAAGAGATTGACCAAAAACTAGTATCAATAAAGAAAAAAGTACTTTTTTCATTTTTTTTCTAAAATTATCTAACAAATATATAAATTCATTCGTCATTGAGGTAAGAAAATTTAAATAAATCTTCTTAACAAACAATTTAATTCAAAAAAACATACATTTACCCTTTAAATTTAAAACAACATGAAGAAACTAATTTCATTCGCATTCTTAGGAGCCATATTGGTAACCGGTGCAGGTTCTTGCAAAAAGAAAAGCACATCAAACAATAACAATAGCAACACTGGCAGTATTGTAGAAGTTCCAATTGATCGATCAGACACAACTACTTTAACAAGTGCTATACCTCCATTACCAATATCGTTGGATTTTATGAGTACACCGATGTTAATAGACACATTTGCGACTAAAGTAGATGAGTACATCACACCATATGGTTTTGCCAAAAAAGATATTCTAAAAGTGAATGTAACCGCATTACGTATTAATATTGAAAATTCACCTTCTCAGTATTTCAATTTTGTAAAAGATACTACGCCTGTAAGCATCAAAATATTTGTTGATAGTATTGGAGGCACCAACCATAAATTGGTAGCTTATAGAAATAATATACCAGCAAATGTGAATCAATTAGATCTTACAGTTGACCCAGCTGATATTAAAGATTATTTCAATGCTGATTATATGGGTATATATATTGCATTCTACACTAAAGAAATGGAAGGCTTAGATGGTTCAGCAAAATTCCGTGTGAACTACTCGTTTAAAATAACTGCTAAAATGCCTTAGGTATTCAGCAAAAACTAACAATGAAACTGCCATGTCTAAAGCATGGCAGTTTTTTTTATTTCATAATGATGAAAACAGATTCAATTTGGAGGAGAAAAAACACCGAATACTTATTTGTTTCTTCCAGAACAGTCTATTGAATGAAGATATGTAAGTTTACCTTAAGATTTTAGACTACAGCATCCTCATACTAATTAAATAATAATTCCTCCAACTAACGTTGATTTTAAAGAGCTTAGTTCAGTTTAGTTCAGCTTCGTTTACTTTTATTGCCACAGATTGTCACAGGTTGTCAAGGATTTTTTATTAGGGTATAATGTTGCATTTATTCAGTAGACTTAGCTACAAGTTTTTTTTAGCTACGTTTGTTTTTTTAATATAACACATTAGCATTCGTTATTGTATACTTCAATTGCATTATTCAATCTAATCTAAAAGAAGTCAACTTGAATTAAAACTTAAATACAAATCCTGCTTGAATAAGTGCTTCGGGTATAAAATATTTTTTAAATAAAATCCAACTTTTACCTAATCCAATTTCGGAATAAATACCAAAATTTTTAACTGGAAAATATCGCAACCCAGCGGTAGCTTCCAAACTCAATGGTCGCGGAAAATCATATAAAATAGAAAAACGAGTCGTATGAGCGAGTGTATAGGATTCCATGTGAATGTAGCCATACCCCATGCCTAAACCTGCATATGCATCGAAATGCTTGTTGGTAAAATAGTGATAATTGCCTCGAATAGTGCCTGATACTTCATAAGCTTTTATACCAAATTCAAAATCACGGTATATATTTTTAATTGTATCATAACCTACATCATACCATGTAACACGTGATTGACTATAAGAACCGTTCAACGAAATGCCAAACTTATTGGATAGCATATACTCAGCTTTCAAAATATAAGGTCCAGAGCCAAAAACCTGTATTTCATCACGAGTTGTTTTGTATTTCAAATATGCACGAAGTATACTCGGCAATCCATAACCTGTAGTCACAATTACATTTCCTTTGTGAACACATTTCTCCTCTTTTTTGAGGTTATCTTTTGCTTTGACAACAAATGAAAAGCATATAAATATTAGCGCAAAAACTACTTTAATACTCAATTTCATATCTATCTATTAGTAGATGCAATATACAAAATAATTATTTTAGTTTATCATTTTCATGATGTCGATTGTGGTCACGTTTTGTCTTTTTTTCAAAATTATTTTTAATTGCAATTTCAAGATCTACATTACATTGATTAGCGATTGCAGTCAATACCCACAATATATCAGCCATTTCATCTGCAAGGTTTTTATCTTTGTCTGTTTCTTTAAAACTTTGATCGCCATACTTACGTACCATTACACGAGAAAGCTCCCCTACTTCTTCCATCAAGATACCAAGATTGGTTAATTCGCTAAAGTATCGTACACCGTGTGTTTTTATCCAATCATCTACACTGGATTGTAATTCTTTTATCCTCATGCTTTTATCACTTTTGTTTTCATTATATAGGCTATGCCATTTGCACGATCTTTCATTTTCTGAGCAAGTACACCTTCATATGTTGAATCGATGGTTTCAAACAAATATTGTAACCATATTTGAAAATGCTCTTGTGTCAAGGAGGATTTACGATGTAAATCCATATGAATATTCATCACATTTTTGGCATAATCATTTTTATCAAATAAAATACTTTCCCAAAAATCACATAATGATGGCAAATGAGTTTCCAGATTGATTTTAGCTACATCGGTAAATAAATATGCAATACGATCATCATTAAATAATTTTTCGTAAAATGAACTCACAATCCATTCAATATCTTCTCTTGTTTTAATTTCCTTTTTCATGTATTATTCTCTATTGTTGCTATCGATTATTATGGTAACAGGACCGTCATTGATAAGTTCAAGTTGCATATCAGCGCCAAATATGCCAGTACCAATTTTTTTGCCAAGCAAAAATTCAATCTTTTCAATCATTGCATTATACAAAGGTATTGCAATTTCGGGTTTGGCAGCCATCAGAAATGAAGGTCTATTTCCTTTCTTAGTTGATGCATGTAGTGTGAACTGACTAATTAAAAGTATATCACCATTAACCTCGGTCAAGGCTAAATTCATCAATCCATTTCCATCATTGAAAATACGCATATTAACTATCTTGTTACTTAGCCATTCTACATCTTCGATGGTATCGTTCACTTCGATTCCTAATAATACCATAAATCCTTTCCCTATACGATCTTTCACTTCTCCTCCTATCGATACACTTGCTTTACTGACTCGTTGAATAACTGCTCTCATTTTTATCTTACTTTTGCGATGCTATACCAACTGCAAATTAATTAAAAAAAGTCATGAGTATCAATGTAACTTCAGAAATAGAATTAAAAACATCCCGAAGTGGTGGAAAGGGAGGACAAAATGTAAACAAAGTAGAAACGCAAGTGGAAGCTCGATTTTCTGTAGAACAATCATTGTTATTGACAGATGAACAAAAATCAAGAATCAAGGAAATACTTGCCAGTAAATTGACCAATGAAAACATACTGATCGTTAAATGTAGTGAATCAAGGACTCAATTGGATAATAAAGAAAAAGCCATCCGAAAATTAAACCATCTTATCAATGAATCATTGAAAGTAAAAAAGAAACGATTGAAAACTAAGATACCTCGAGCAGTCGTTGAAAAACGAATTGAAGGCAAAAAAAGAAAAAGCGAACTAAAAAACCTACGTAGAAAATTATTGTAATCGTTTTAATTTTTCAGCTGCAGCGATGAGTGTTTCATCTTTTTTTGCAAAGCAAAATCGGATTAGCTTATCATCTTTTCCATTATGATTAAAAGCACTTACAGGAATACTAGCTACACCATATTCTTTGGTAAGCCAAATAGCAAATTCCTTATCAGGCAAACTTGAAATTTGATCATACCCTAACATTTGAAAATAACTTCCTTGGGATTTTTGATGTAAGGTAAATGGTAAATCCTTTATTAAATCTAAAAACAAATCTCGTTTTTGTTGAAAAAAAGCAGGTAATTGAAGGTATTCATGTTCATGTTCTAAAAACTTAGCAAGACCAACTTGCATAGGTGTATTGCATGTAAAACATAAAAACTGATGAATTTTTCGAAACTCGGTACTCAAATCTGAAGGTGCTACACAATAGCCCATTTTCCAGCCGGTGGTATGAAATACTTTGCCAAATGAAAAAATAACAAAACTTCGTTTTAAGAGTGAAGGATATTTCAAAATACTTTCATGCACTCGCCCATCGAGTGTAATATGTTCATATACTTCATCGCTGATGACAAACAAATCATATTGATTAGCAATGCGATCTAAGTGATGAATATCTTCTACTGTCCATACATAACCGGTAGGATTATGGGGAGTATTAACAATGATTGCTTTCGTATGAGAAGTAATGGCTTGTTCCACTGCTTTCCAATCGATTGAGTAATCGGGATATTTCAATGGAATACATATTGGAATTGCTCCATTGGTTATGATATTAGGAATATAACTATCATACGCAGGCTCTAATACTATCACTTCATCCTTGGGTTGCAGTATAGTTGTCAATGCTGCATAAATTGCATAAGTACCTCCTGGTGTGATTGTAATTTCAGTATCAGGATTAATACTCGTTTGATATAATGCTTGTATTTTCTTGGAGAGAATATCTCTCAATTCAGGCAAACCTGCCATAGGAGCATATTGATTCAATCCATTCTGCATTGCCCGATTGACTTCTTCTATTAAAATAGATGAAATAGGGTAATCGGGAAATCCTTGAGATAAATTAATGGCATTGTGTTCTTTTGCCAATGCGCTCATTACAGTAAAAATCGTCGTACCAACATTGGGTAGTTTTGAAATCAATTGCATTACTAGAAAAATTGTATGATATTAATTAATTTGAAAATGATAGAGAAGAAACTCTTACAAAAATTTATCCCCTTTGTTTCTTTTTACTTCAGCTACATAATCTTTTATCTGCTGTTCACGATTGCGCTCACATATCAGTAAAATATCATCGGTATCAATCACAATAAAATTTTCGAGCCCTTGTAATACCAGTAATTTATTGTCATTGGCTTTTACCATACATTGAGAAGCATCAATAATCATTACATTTTTACCATATACTGCATTGCCTAAATAATCTTTTTCTGAGTTTTCGTAAGCACTATTCCAAGTCCCCAAATCGCACCAACCAAAATAAGAAGGAATTACAAAAACCTTCTTTGATTTTTCCATAATGCCATAATCAATCGATATATTGGTACATTGTGAATACACTTTTGATATTTCCTGATGTTCTTCAATTGTATTATAACTTTCCACTTTCGAAAATATTTCATTCATTTCGGGCAGATATCGACCAAGTTCTTCAATAATGGTTTTTACATTCCAAACAAAAATACCTGCATTCCAAAGAAAGTCTCCACTGCGAATAAATGTCTCTGCCAATTCATGTGAAGGTTTTTCGGTAAATGTTTTCACTTGATACAATCGCTCCATATTTTTGGTAGTATCGTATTGTATATAGCCATATCCAGTATCGGGTCGTGTAGGTTTAATACCCATGGTTACGAGTACATTATTCTTACTTACAAAATCCAATGAATCTATAATATCACGTTCAAATTTTCGATCATCAAAAATTAAATGATCAGCCGGACTCATTATAATATTAGCATCGGGATTAAGGGCATACAATTTGTGTGCAATATAAGCAGCACATGGTGCGGTATTTTTTCTCGATGGCTCACTCAATATATTATTATCCTGAAGATCGGGTAATTGGATTTTCAAGGTAGGGATATAAGCCTCATTGGTAATGATGAAAATATTTTCTTTAGGACAAATATTCTTAAATCGCTCATAGGTCCATTGTATCAATGATTTTCCTGTTCCTAAAATATCAAGGAATTGTTTAGGATGTTCGTTACGACTTTCAGGCCAAAACCGACTTCCAACACCTCCTGCCATGATGGCTACATAATTATTTTTTAAACTCATAGTATGTTCTTTATATCCTATTACCTGGGTTAGTTAGCTTAGAAATCTAAATTACAAAAAAAATCCTTATTTATTATTCAAAGTAAGATACTTCTTCATCCATTTATCTTCCAATTGTCTCATTTCCAGTTGTTGGCTTTTGGTTTTATCACCAAAACCACTAATATGTAATGCTCCATGTAATACAACTCTTAGCAATTCAGTTTGCATAGTCGTTTTCATAGATAGAGCATTCTCTTTTATACGATCAATACTGATATATATATCACCTACTATAAATTCTGCATTTTTTTCAGTAAGATCAAACGTAATAATATCTGTATAGGTATCATGTTGCAAGTATTGCTGATTCATTTGTAAGAGATAGTCATCACTTACAAACACATAAGTAAGAATGCTTTCTTTCTTTTTATAATGATCTATAAGATTATTTACAAAAGCGCCTAATCGGCGTTTTTGCTTCAACATCGATTTTACTTCATGATCTGTAAAGGTGCAACGACTCATACTATACAATTTAGAGTGTAGCAATTACATTGACACCATTCTGAACTACATCACCAATTTGTGCATTTATTTTGGTACCCAACGGCAAATACAAATCTACACGTGAACCAAATTTTATAAATCCTAATTCACCATTTTGTTTAGCAATATCTCCTTTTTGAGAATAGGTAACAATACGACGTGCTACAGCACCTGCAATCTGACGTATTAATATCTCTCCTTTTGAACCTTTTACAACAATCGTACTGCGCTCGTTTTCTGTACTTGATTTAGGATGCCATGCTACAAGGTATTTCCCTTTATGGTATTGAACATATTCAACATTTCCATCGATTGGATATTTATTCACATGCACATTCAATGGCGACATAAATATTGAAACTTGAATTCGTTTATCCTTGAAATATTCTGTTTCGGTTGTTTCTTCAATCACTACCACCTTACCATCACATGGAGAAATCACCAGATGTTCACCAGTGGTTTCAGTTCGAGTAGGAATACGAAAAAACCAAAACACCCAAAACCATAACAAACCAGCTAGCAATAAGATTGGGTACATCAACCATTTAATATCTGCTAAAAATGTATTACAAAGCCAAATTACCAAGCCATATAAAACTGTTGCAACAAGGCAATACATCCAACCTTCTTTATGTAATGTCATACGATTTATTTGGAAGCGAAAATAAGTCAAGCATTTAACTTATTTAAGTTAAATAAGCTGAAACCTATTTTTTAGTAGGAATGAATTTACAATATTAAAATACATGCAACTGCAAGCAAGCCATAAAAATCAATGCAAAAAGGAAGGCAAAGGGTGCGGCAAATAACAATGAATCAAATCTGTCAAGTGCTCCACCATGCCCTGGCATTAGATTTCCAGAGTCCTTGATGCCCGCCATTCGTTTCAATTTGGACTCTACCAAATCTCCAATAGTACCTGTGATAGATGCGATTAATCCGATGACTATCCATTGCCATACTGGAAATAAAGCAGTATTACTACCCCATACATAAGCAAATGCCATAGTAAAAACGACTCCTCCCAATGTACCTTCTACCGTTTTTTTGGGCGAAATAGTAGGAAAAAATTTTGTACGACCTATAAAAGAACCTGTAAGATAAGCCATGGTATCATTCATCCATATAAATAGAATCAACATCACTGGTAATAGCAGCGATTGAAATCTGAGTTGCACTAGCAATCCCAATGCAACGGATACATAGGTTAGCCCTGTTAAAAGGTAAATTGCTTTTTTATTTTTTCGAAAGAAAAAAAACAACATCAAAAATCCAATAATTAATCCTAAAAATTGAAATTGAAAACGAGCCAATACTTGAGCAACACTATTATCACATAAGTTAAAAGGCCAACTACTTACAAA
>CANHGW010000049.1 GCA_947460175.1 Bacteroidota bacterium
AACACAGGTATATCATAGTTGGGATTGTCATTATCCATTGGGTCGAATGATGTTATTTGAATTGAGTAGACACAGTGATCATCATTATTTGGCTAGTCGTCCCTACCAAGTGCTTCGCCATCATGCACAGGCACCGCTTTTGCCGGCAGGGTATCCAGGAAGTATTCTGCTCGCGCTTATACCACCAATATGGTGTAGCGTCATGAATCGTAAGATAGTCAAGATGAAGGATGGTATTGATTCTTAGCGGTATTCAAATAATTTACCCACATTTGTGAATTACTATTTTGACCTGTCACAATCGTACATTCTATATTTACAATACTAAAACGACGAGAGTATGACGATTGAACAAATCATGTTGCAGAGCGAAGCGCTCATTTTTGGATCAGATAAGCCATTGACCGAATTAGATATAGCGCAATTACTAAAAGATGCTACATCTGAAGAAGAAGTAGATTTGGAAAAATTGCCAAGTGCATTAGAAGCTATTGTAGAAAAATATGCTTCTGATTTTTATCCATTTGAAGTGAAAAAAATTGGTGGTGGATTTCAGTTTTTAAGTAAAAAAGAATTTCATCCATCACTTGCTAAATTGAATGGTGAAAAATATACAAAAAAATTATCGACTGCGGCTTTGGAAACCTTGGCTATCATTGCTTACAAACAACCTATTACTAAAGGAGATATTGAGCATATACGTGGTGTAAATTCTGATTATTCAGTACAAAAGTTGCTTGAAAAAGAATTAATCGTTATTTCAGGTAGAATGGAAGATGCAGTAGGAAAACCATTGTTATACAATACTTCCAAGTCATTTATGGATTATCTTGGATTGAACTCATTAGATGATTTGCCAAAATTGAATGAAATATTGCAAATGGTACATGTAGAACCTACAAATGCCATCGAGGCCATTCCAAATTCAGATTTCAATCTTGCCGTAAGCGAACATGGCGAATTGATAGAAGTCGAAAATAGTACTCAAGAAAATATAGCAGAATAAAATATATTCAAAAAATAAACCCTCCGAAGAGGGTTTATTGATTTGATTAGAAGTCCTTTTTAGTTATCCTCGTCTTTTAATAATTGTTTTACAAATTGATTCACCTCTTCAAGTCGTGCATGATTCAGTGTATAATGAATATTTTTTCCATCGCGATTTGTTTGTACAAACTCTGCGCGACGTAATATAGCAAGGTGTTGTGATGCTACAGATTGTTCTACGCGTAATTTTACATAAATTTCTGTAACAGTTAAATTTTCTTTTTCTTCTAATAGTTTAATGATTGATTGGCGTAACTTGTGGTTAATCGCTCGTAAAATAGCAGCAGCTTTTTTTACATCTAAGTAGTTAATTTTAGATACTGAGGAAGATGAACTCTCGTTGAGTGAAATGATGTTGGAAGATAAGTTATTCTGTTCCATGTAAGTCAATTTTAATATGTTATTTAAAAGTACAAAAAAATAAATGTGTACAAATCAGCTAATCACATTGGTTTGCGTTACGATTTATTGTTCTGTAAAGGTAATGATATTATTAAAAAAACAAATGTTTATAACTTGTTTATTTTGTTAATATGGACATTTTTTAGGTAAAATGGCTCAGAAAGGAACAAATCGGCAAATTTTTGGTCCTGAAAGTACTGTAAACAAAGGTTTGCGATTATTTCGGACTTTTTATCGACTACAGTGATATTTTCAAAATCATCTTTTAATTCTTCTTCTATGCAAAATAAACTTAATGCGTTTTCGGAAATTTGTGTTTGAATTTCAGCATGGGAAGCTAATGATGGAACTAATGTGGATACTCCCTTGGAGTCGTAGGTAGCAAAAAAGTATTCATCTTCACGAGCTTTTGAAACAATTCCATTATGTTGAGTGATTAAATCCTTAGGGATAAAGTTATAGATTAAATCTAATTTGTTGATTAAAATGAGAGGCAATTGATGAGCATATGCTATGCCTTTGGCAGTACCTAATCCTATTCGCAAGCCTGTATATGAGCCTGGGCCATTGAGAACACAAATGGCATTTAGCTCATTCCATTTAATATTGGCTTCATTCATAATTTCCTGTATATGGATATTGATAAATTGACCATGATCTTTTTGATTGGCATTGCTACGAAATGCCACAATGGTATTATCCCGTAAAATCATAACGAGAGAATCCATTCCACTGGTATCGATATAAAGTAAATATGCCATGATAGTGTACAAATGTAATTCAATTCTTACTTTTGCACTATGGAAAAACAAATAATCAATTCAACGCATGCGCCAGCGCCTATAGGACCTTATAGTCAAGCTGTCGAAGTACACAATATGCTTTTTGTATCTGGTCAAATAGCTTTGATACCAGGTACGAACGACCTAAATATGGAATCGATCGAAAAAGAAACAAAACAAGTATTGGATAATCTAAATGCCATCTTGCACGAAGCGGGTATGACATTTTCAAATATTGTGAAAAGTTCTATTTTTTTAAGCGATATGGCTTTATTTGCAGAAGTTAATAAGTTGTATGAGTCATACTTTTCATCGGAGTATCCCGCACGCGAAACGGTACAAGTGGCAGGCTTACCACGCGGAGTGAATGTTGAAATTTCGGTTATCGCATCACGATAGGAAATAACAAACTTTCTTTTATTCTAATAGTTTGCATTTCAAGCTATTAGAATAAAATATTTTTAAATAAGTTATGAAATAGCTTATTTTTTTTTGTAGGTTTGTTATTCATTAGCATGTATTCATTATGTCAGAAATAGATCAACGTATTCCACAATCAACAGATAGCAATTCAAATCAACTTCCTTCTATGCTCAATGTATTGACTATTCTTACGATGATTGGGAGTGGACTTGGTTTGATTTCTACAGTATTTTTAAAATTCGGTTGCAAGGTATTGGAAATGGATGAAGTTGTTTCTAAAATGAAAGATGCAGATATTGAAATACTTGAAAAAACGTGTGCTAATATCACAGTGTTAATGATTGTTGGTTTTGTAAGTAGTCTATTGTGTTTGATGGGCGCACTCATGATGCGAAAATTAAAAAAGCAAGGCTTTTATATTTATATCATTGGTCAATTAATTGGTATTTTGTCTTCTCCATTGATTTTAGGTATGGAGTCATTTTCAGATTATAAAAATTGGTTTGGATATGGAATCTCCATTTTGTTTATTGTATTGTATTCTACCCAACAAAAATTTCTAGTTAAGTAATCACTGCTTATAATAAATCGACTAATTGCTGATTGGATTGATCCCATCCATATTTTTTAGAAACAAACTCGTATGCTTGGCTGGCAAGTTGTATCTGCTGTTCGGGATTATCTAGTAGTTGTATGATTTTTGAAACAAACTCTTCAGTAGTGTTGGCAATGATGACTTCTTTATTTTCTGTTGCATGCAACGATGCATTCACTATCGAAGTCGTAATCGAAGGTACTTTCATACTCATAGCTTCCAATAATTTATTTTGTAAACCCGCACCTGTAAATAATGGTGCTACAAATAATCTTGCGCTTGCATAAGCAACTCGTATGTCATCATGCCATCCACTCAGATGGATATTGTTACTTTCATATTTTTTCAACTCTTCGGGCATGGATGCACCTGCAATATTGAGTTTGATAGTAGGTCTTATTTTAATCAAGGCAGGCATTATGTGTTGAATAAGAAAATCAACGGCCGCTCGATTTGGTTGGTAAGACAAGTTACCTAAAAATAATAAATCAACGGTTTTGGCAATAGACTGAGGCTGAAAATAATCTAAATCAACTCCATTGCTTATCACGATGGTCGTGTTGGGTTGTGAAGCAAGATTGGATTTGTCGTGCTCTGATATAATAGTTGTCGTATCAAACCATTGAAGCATACTTGTTTCAAATTGTTTCATTCGAATACTTTCACGCTTGTAAAATAGTTGTTGAATACCCGACATGTTTCGTTGCATTCGATCATAATTCATACTAAAAGCATCTTGAAAGTCAATAACTTTATTGAAAGGTAACTCTTTGCCATATAAGGCAGTTCGTGATAATTGGCAATAGACTGTGTCTGGATTTATTTGCTTAATCGCTTTAGTCATCTGACGATGAATGGAAGGCGAATAAAAATAGCCTACTTGTACTGGTATGGATTTGAATAAACTTAGAAAAGACTGAACAACAATTTCAAATTTTCGAAGTTTAAATACCTTGATTTCTTTACAGTAGGGGGCTACCATATCATAATCAATTTTTGATACGGGAGCCTCGTTCAATGCAAAAAGAAAAATATCGTGAAATTTGGAAATGTATTTAATTTGATTGAACGCCCTTAGCTTATCACCCTTGTCGAGTGGGTAGGGAAACCTCGATAAAATAATGGCTATTTTTTTTCTGTTCAAGGTGTGTTATTCAAGGTTTTATATTGCTCAATGGCAGACTGATAAATCTGTTTTTTATGAAAGTGTGAAGATACAAATTTTCTTGCATTATCGCCTATCAGTTTAGCTTCTGCAGGTTGATGAAAACACATTTCAAGGCATTTGATAAATTCCTCAGGGGTATCTGCTATCAGTATATTTTCATTGTGAGTAGCACCTATGCCTTCCGATCCTATTGAAGTAGAAATTATTGTTTTGCCAAGTTCCATGGCTTCAAGTATTTTAATACGAATACCAGCGCCTGATTGGAGAGGAACAATCATGATATTTTTTTGTAAACTAAATTGAATAAAATCATTCACTTCGCCCACTACATGAATTTGTTTATCTTCTTTGGCCATAAAGGCTGCAGGCATATTTTTTCCAGCAATATAAAAGTGAATATTCGGTAAATCAATAGAGGCTTTTTTCCATACTTCTTCCAAAAACCATTCTACCCCTTCAATATTGGGAGCCCAATCCATACTGCCAATATGATAGCAACTAGTAGATTCGCATTCAAACTCTGGTAATATTTTATTGTCGTTTACTCCAAATGGTAGAAGATAGCAAGTATTGATTTGTTGTTCTGTGAAAAATAATTCTTCCTTTTGTGAAATTGGAAGTAGTAGGTCAAATTTTCTTAAAATATCCAACTCGTAATTTTTTAACCTACTGGTAAGCAGCGTTAAATATTTTTTCTTTAAAAAGGAAGGCTCATGCTCAGCAAGTCGTTGCCAAATAAGATGCTCAATATTATGTACTCTACAATAACATTTGGCATCTGAGTGTTTTTTTGCAATTGCCAAATAGGGTGAAGTATAAATACTTTCAAATTGAATGATATCAAATTCTTCTTTTTGCAAAAGACGAATGAGTGCTTGTTCGAAATTTTTATTGATAAAACGTGCAACATTATACGACTTATCAGAAAATAGATTGAAAAAAGCAGAAAAAGGATTGATAGAATTATTGACAAAAACAGATTCGAAATGCTTCAATTGTGTATACATGTTCGGCAAATCATTTTCCTCTACCCAATGCCTAGAGGTATTCATAGACAATAGGCTAACTTCACAGCCTTGTTCGATATATCCTTCCAATGTTTGATTCATAGCAATAGCACCTCCGTCGCGAAGGGGATAAGGAATACGAGGTGTAAGGATAAGTATTTTCAAGGAGTCGAAAATAAGACAAAATACTTGATTATTTTTGTTGCATGCAAAAACAGTCCTTGATTTTTTTAGGGTCCAAACCTATCGGTTATCACTGTCTAAATTATTTGATTGAACATCAAGAAGAATTAAATATTTCAATTGATGGATTACTGACCAACGACAATGCTCGATTTGACCAATCACTTAGTTTGAAAAAACTAGCGGCTGATCATACGATACCCATCATTTCATCGATGGATGAGATGCCAACGTGTGATATAATATATTCGGTTCAGTACCATGAAATATTGAAACAACAACATATAGCAAAAGCAAGAATAAACGCGTTCAACTTACACATGGCTCCACTACCTGAATATAGAGGATGCAATCAGTTTTCGTTTGCTATCATTGATGCAAAGAAAGAATTTGGCACTACGATTCATATACTCGATCATCGCATAGATCATGGAGATATAGTAGTAGAAAAACGTTTTAGTATACCGAATGATTGTTGGGTTGATGAATTATACTCATTGACATATGAAGCATCGTTGTCTTTATTCCAAGAATCTGTGTATGAATTATTGAATGGGAATTTTTCAACTATCTCACAACAAAGCCTTGAGGGAGCTCGAGGAACATCATTGCATTATAGATCGGAAATTAATGATATTAAGCGAATACGTTTGGACTGGGATCATGCTAAAATTGAACGACATATAAGAGCGACCTATATGCCTGGATTTGAGCCACCCTATACAATGATAGGCAATGAGAAAATATATTTTAGTAAGACATGGCAGCATCAACAATAATCTGTACTGTCACCAACGATTTGAATTTTGATCAACGAATGATTCGAATTTGTAATTCATTATCAACTGCAGGTTATGAAGTAGTATTGGTTGGTAGAACAAAATCGAACTCGTTGCCTTTAAAGCAGCAACAGTTTAAGCAAAAGCGCTTACATTGTTTTTTTCAAAAAGGGAAATTCTTTTATATCGAATATAATATTCGGTTGTTTTTTTATTTATTGTTTGCATCTACCGATGTGTTTTGTGCCATTGATTTAGATACTATTTTACCTAATTATTGGGCATCCATATTACGAGGAAAAAAACGCGTATATGATGCGCATGAATTGTTTTGTGAAATGGATGAAATTACGAGTAGGCCAGCCATTTATAAAGTGTGGAAAGGAATCGAACGATATTGTGTACCAAAGTTTAAAGATGGCTATACAATAGGAGAGTGCTATGCAGATGAATTTGAAAAGATGTATAAAGTAAAATACGAAATAGTACGAAATGCCACCGTCTTGCAACCGCTGACACTTCAAGAATATCATGATAAATATATTTTATACCAAGGTGCTGTCAACGAAGGAAGATGCTTTGAAACGTTGATACCTGCTATGAAGGATGTCAATGGAATATTAATTGTATGTGGAGAAGGTAATTTTTATACTCAGGCTATTCAGCTAGTGAAAGAGTATAAATTGGAAGATAAGATCTTATTCAAAGGATATATTGAGCCTTGGTTATTGAAAGAATTTACTCGAAAAGCCTATGTTGGAATTACATTATTTACCAATCAAGGTAAAAGTAATTACTTGTCCATGGCCAATCGTTTTTTTGATTATATGCATTATGGCGTTCCACAAGTATGTGTCAATTATCCAGAGTATCAAAAGGTAAATTCAACTTATGAAATTGCAGTATTAGTTGATCATTTAGATTCAGATTCAATAGCACGATCCATTAATTCATTATTGGAGAATGACGCATTGCATCGTAGATTACAACAAAATTGTTTAAAGGCACGTGAACATTATTGCTGGCAAGAAGAAGAAAAGAAGTTAATTGAATTTTATAAAAAATTACTTGGATAAAAAATTACATATCATTTGTTTGGACATACCCTTACCTGCCAATTATGGTGGGGCCATCGATTTATTTTACAAGATAAAATCCTTGTCCGAAGCAGGTTGTGAGATCACCTTGCATTGTTTTCAGTATGGAGGTCGAGTGCCTTCAGCACAGTTGAATCTATATTGTAAAAAAGTATTTTATTATAAACGAAAAACAGGTTTACGGGGATTGCATTTTGCATTGCCTTATATTATTTCCTCCCGCAATGATCATAGATTATTGGAAAATTTATGCATGGATAATGCACCCATACTATTCGATGGATTGCATACAACTTACTTTTACAATCATCCTACATTAGAAAAAAGAATTAAACTTTTAAGAGCTCATAATATCGAAGCTGAATATTATCATCAGTTAGCAATGCAGTGTCAAAATGGTTTCAGAAAATTATATTATTTTTTTGAAGCTACTCGATTAAAGCGATATGAAAGTACATTGTTAGGCGTCAATCACTTTGTTTCAATTTCTAAAACAGAATTTGAATTTTTTAAAAATGGTTATCCCAATGCCAATCATCATTTAATACATGCTTTTCATGCCAATAATGAGGTTCTTTCTTTAGTTGGTAAAGGAAAATATGTCCTATATCATGGCAATTTGAGTGTGGAAGAAAATGTGCAGGCTGTGAAGTTTTTAATTAAACATGTTTTTTCTCAATTGAATATTCTATTTATTATAGCTGGTAAGGATCCAAGCCAAGAATTAATGAAATATCAGACGAGTCAACTTACTATAATGGCTAATCCATCAGATCATGAGTTGAAACAACTACTTGCCAATGCTCATATTCATGTACTGCCCTCTTTTCAAAATACTGGATTAAAACTCAAATTATTGAATGCACTCTATCAAGGGCGTTTTTGTATAGCCAATAGCACTATGCTTGAAGGGAGTGGATTGGAATCGTTGGTTCAGTTAGCTGAAACCAGTCAAGAATGGATTCAACGCATAGAGCATTGTATGACAAACCCCTTTACAATCGAACATATAGAGGAACGGAAAAAAGGACTCGCAAATTTCGATAATAAGAAAAATGCTGAAAAATTGCTTCAAGTTGTCGTTTCAACTCATTGAAAAATTCAAAAAAAGCTATACTTGTGGTGTTATTATTGAAAAAAAATAAAAAACAGTTGGTAGTTTTCTTTTTTTACTTATTTTTGCGCTCCAATCGATTATTTCTTATGAGATAATCTGATAGGAAAAAGAGCATTCTTCCTTAGCTCAGTTGGTTAGAGCACCTGACTGTTAATCAGGGGGTCCCAGGTTCAAGTCCTGGAGGGAGAGCAGAAATAGCAAGGGTTTCAGACGATAAAGTTTGAAACCCTTTTTTTTATGTGACCTCAAATGTGATGTCAAATTGCATAGATTGAAAAAAACAAAAGAAATGCAGGCTAAATAAAAGATAACAGTTTTCGACTTTATAGTTACGAAATGCATGCTTTAAAGAGTTGGTTTAACAAAAAATATCAATAAAGTCATTTTTCTATTATTATAAAGGAGAGAATAATTTTTTAGAACTGTATAAAGGATGCACAATTGTGTATTTTTTATATTGCTTAAAAGATATCGAGTTTACAAACACATTTTAATAAAATCTAATATTCGTATATTTGAAAATAATAATTTGTAGTGTGCTCAAATCTTATTTGCCCCAATCTCCAATTTTACAAAAGCATATCGAATGCTTTTTCATTTTCAATGGGGAGGAAAAATTTACATTTAATTATTTAGCATTTCCTCATTTTAATACAGGGCTATCCTTCATTCAACATGCAGATATTCATAGAAAAGAGTTTCAAATTGATATCGTTCAACAATTAAATTCAGACGTTAAAATAGAACTTTTAGGGAAATACCTTTTTCCTGTAAGGATAAATTATTGTGGTAAAGTAAATGAAGTTTCTATCATCTTTAAACCCTTAGGTATAAACAGATTTTTTCAAGAAAGTTATCATTCCATTGCTCCTCAATTTTCACAAGAATTGAAAAATGAAGAATGGATTAAATTTGGTAAAAGTTTGTTTGATAATGAAATTGATTTAACTAATCTAGAAGTATTTTTATTATCCAGATACCAAGACAATGATGAAATAATTAGGATGGAAAATTCACTTCAATTTTTGCATGATTTAGATTTTAATTCTTCTATTTCAAGCATAGCAGAACAATTAGGATATAATTTAAAAACTTTTCAACGACATTTTATTAAACATACTTCTTGCTCTCCAGTTGAGTATCGTAGAATAGTCAGATTTCGACATTCTATAGCTTCAAAATTGAATACCGAAGGGGTTAAATCCCTTACAGAAATTACATATGAGAGTGCTTATTATGATCAATCGTACTTTATTAAAGAGTTTAAAAAACTAACAGGTCATAACCCAAAGGAATTCTTTAAAGTGGCAAAACAAGTTGACGGAGAAAAGATTGTTTGGAAAATATTATAGTGTCTTAAAAGTACAATTTTAGTAAAGGAGTGGTTTCTACTTTTGAAAAAAAATTAACATGAAAACTCCTTACAACAAAGTAATGTACATAGCATTTATCCTATTAGGATTTTACTATGCTCTAGTTTCAAAAGATTATACACAAGCCGCTGCTACCATGGGTATAGGGTTTATTTTTGACCCCTTTGATGCAGAACAGAAGTGGAACGATAGACCCAAATGGCAAAAAGCAGTTTTGTTTATTCACTTGGCTTTAGTAGCTGCTTTTTTTGGTTTTGGAATTGGGTTAAATGACAGATAAGTAATACACTATCAGAATTGATCCAATCATCGTAACTTTTGAATATATGTGATGCTAACGATTGAGCTTTATGCTTTCGGTTCTTTCAAAGTGTAATTGATTGTAATTTTAATAAATTAACAAGAAGCATTCAGTACACTTATTTTATCAATCGAAATGTCAAATCGATCCGTGCTTTCTTTATTTTCATTGATTTTAGAAGAGCATGTTTCCAGTATTATGAACTTCATCTTACATATAAAGAAAACTACCATGTTCAAGTATAATCTCCACTTTTTGTTTTGTCGTATTGCGCTTGAAAGAAAATTTTCGCTCTGCGCCAAAACTAAATGATGCAATGCACTATGTTTAACCAACATAGATTCGGTATCGTTATGCCATCCCATGGATTCTTCGCCTGAAGCATAATTATTAAGTAGGCAGGAATTAAATTGTGATAAAGTCTTCACTTCTGCAAGTTTCTTTAGGTTTAATAAATGTTCAGTCCAAGGTAAAGGATCACGTCGAATGGATGAGTACGTGTAATGTTTGTCCGTATCGCCATGCCATGCCATTTTACGCTGGGTCATTATAATCTTGCCAAATAAAATAACTTCATCAGGCTTCCAGTCTATTTGGGTACTTAGAATTGAAAAAAGAGCATCTGATTCTAAGTTTTCAATTATTTTCCATGATAATACACAGCATAGTCGAAGGAAATTGATTTTTCGTAGGATGAAATTACATTGGACTTGTTATGTATTCAAATTCAGTTAGTTTTGATTTCATTAAATTTAAGAATAGTCCAGCATATTTTCTTATGAGAATTCTTGGGATTTGAACATCATTTTTTTATTTATTTTATATTACTTTTGAGAAAATTTAGAATAATCTTATGGCTGATGTAATCCGTATGCCTTTATTGAGCGATACCATGAAAGAAGGTGTTATTGCCAATTGGAATAAAAAAGTAGGGGATAAAGTTAAAAGTGATGAAGCGATTGCTGATGTAGAAACCGATAAAGCAACTATGGAAGTGATACCCTATGTAGATGGGACTCTTTTATATATAGGTGTAGAACAAGGGAAAGCAGCCAAGGTCAACGAAATCATTGCTATTATAGGTAAAGAGGGCGAAGATATTTCTTCTTTGATAGAAGCTAAATCGGATTCTTCAAGTCCAGTAACTGATACACCTAAACCAGCAGACGTTTCAACATTACAGCCATCTGCTTCCATTGAAATTCCGAAGGATTTAACGGTAATCCGAATGCCATTGCTGAGTGATACGATGAAAGAAGGAAAAATCGTAGTTTGGAATAAGCAAGTGGGTGATGCTGTAAAAGCCGATGATTCACTAGCCGATGTAGAAACAGACAAGGCGACCATGGAAGTAATAGGTTATGCCGATGGAACCCTTTTATACCAAGGTGTGAAAGCAGGCGAGGCTGCTAAAGTAAATGATGTAATTGCAGTTGTTGGTAAAGAAGGTACAGATATTACACCCTATTTGTCTTCATTTCAGACTTCAAATGCAACACCAAATGAAGTCGTAAAAGAATCAGCGACTCCTCAAGAACCAATTGCCACTCCAACAGCATCCATGCCATCTGAATCTATAAATACAGATGGCCGTTTGAAAGCTTCTCCATTGGCTAAACAAATAGCCAAAGAAAAAGGAATTTCATTGAGCAATGTGCATGGTAGTGGTGATGGCGGTCGAATTGTAAAGCGTGATATAGAAAATTATAAACCATCTGATTCTTCAGCAGATACAAGTTCTACATCTACACAAGCTAAACCGGCAATATCATCCAATTTTGTGTCAGGAGTAGAAGGATATACCGATACACCTGTTACTCAAATGCGTAAAATAATTGCACAACGATTAAGTGATAGTAAATTCTCAGCGCCACATTTTTATTTGAAAACAAGTATTCAAATGGATAATTTGATGGCGGCTAGAAAACAAATCAATGCAACTTCGTCTATAAAAATATCTATCAATGATATGATAATCAAAGCTGTTGCTAGTTCGTTGAGTTTACACCCTGGAGTTAATAGTAGCTGGATGGGAGATTTTATACGCCAAAATCATCATATTCATATTGGCAGTGCGATCGCGTTGGAAGAAGGTCTTATAGTTCCAGTAATAAAATTTGCCAATCAAAAAACATTGACTCAAATTGCTGCTGATGCCAACGAGTTGTATGAAAAAGCACGTACTAAGAAGATACAACCTGCTGAATTTACTGGGAATACGTTTACAATTTCCAATTTGGGAATGATGGACATTGATGAATTTACAGCTATTGTGAATCCACCAGATGCATGCATATTAGCCGTAGGCAAAATAGCACCAACACCAGTGGTAGAAGGAAATGCTGTCGTGATAAAAAATATCTTGAAAATGACCTTAAGTTGCGATCATCGAATTGTAGATGGAGCTGTTGGTGCAAGATTTTTACAAACGTTGAAAGCCTTTTTAGAAAACCCTATAACTATGTTGATTTAATAAGGGTTCAGATTAAACGTGACTTATCCTTAATTGACTAATTTTATTTTCTTTATTTAGCTCAATGATACCGTATGCATTGTCACTAAAGGGTGGAATTGTAAGTTGTATTACTATTTTATTATTATACCAACTTGATTTGATATGATTCATTTTGCTCTCCGGAAATTTCTTTTTTAATAGTTCCCAATAAGCAATCAAGGTTTTATTCCCTGTAATTTTTCCATTGGTAGCATTTATGATTCGTTGGGTTAATGAACAAGTGAACTCAACATTTTCATCATAGAGTTTAGCATGTTCATCCTCCGATGTATTATTCCATTGATATACGAAATGCTCACCAATTTTTTGAGCTTTTGAAGTGTTCATATTTTACAATAGTCAAATAACGTGCCTATTATACATACTTAAATAAATTATATAAAAAATATATATTTATATATAACTTATTTCCATTTTTGAAATTAATTCATTTTGATTAATGGTAAGTATTGCAATGGCTTTATTCCTTTTATCAAATGTGGTATAATGAACGATAATTTTATTGTCAAAAGTAAAGAGATGTGAAAATTCAAACTTGAAATTGGGTAATTTCTTGCGAACCAAGTCCCAATATTCATGTAGAATTTTTTTTCCTTTTAAATGACCATTGCTTTCGGGTATTAATCGAAGTGTCAAACTTGAAACTATTTCTACATCATCTGATAATAGATCCATATACTCATTTAATGATTTCTCATTCCAATATTTTATCCATTGTGAAACAATGTGTTGTGCCTTTTCTTCCGTCATGTAGTAGGTTATAAGAATTAATTGAGCACTTCTTTTGCAGCTACCAACGGCATGCCTTCGATTATCTTTATTTGTTCATATCCACCAAGTACATTTCTCAAATTATGGATACCTTGTCGTTTCATTAAGGAAGATGCAATAACCGAACGATAACCGCCAGCACAGTGAACATAAATATTGTCTGTATCTTCAAAATTACTCAAGGTAGATACATCAATCATACTATTCAGCGGCATGTTCACAGCAGTTTGAACATGGCCATTGTCAAATTCCAATTCTTTGCGAACATCAACAATCACCATTTTAGGATCGTAATTTATATCCATTTTCATTTCATCGGCTTCTATATCAATGATGATATCAATCGGTTCACCTGAGTTTCTCCAAGTTTCAAAGCCACCATCTAAATAGCCAACTAGTTGATCAAATCCAACGCGTGTAAGTCGAATTAGTGATTCTTCTTCTTGGCCCGGTTCTGTAATCAATGCTATGTTTTCATGAAATGGAAGTAATGCGCCTGCCCATTCGGCAAATCGACCTTCTAGGCCGATACTAATGGAATCTGGGATAAAACCTTGGGTAAAAGTAGTAGCAGGTCTTGTATCAAGAATTATACAATTTTCATTTTTTAATCGTTTAATATCGTCTACAGATAATTTTGTTAGTCCTTTTTGTTTTATATCATCTAAGTTCATATAGCCTTGTTTATTTATCTTAGCGTTAATAGGGAAGTAGGCAGGTGGTGTATTAAGACCGGTCGTTACAGCTTTTATAAATTCAATATTGGTTTGTGGTTGTAAGGCATAGTTGCTAGCTTTTTCCTCACCAATAGTGCTATGGGTATTGGGACCTAAATTTTTCCCACAGCTAGAACCAGGACCATGTGCAGGGTATACTTTTACATAATCGGGTAGTTGAGTAATCTTTTGCAATGATTCATACATCATTCCAGCTAATTCTTCTTTGGTTAAGTTCCCACTAAATAAATCTGGACGGCCTACATCACCTACAAAGAGGGTATCGCCCGAAAATAGGGAGTCTTGTTTCCCATTTTCATCGATTAATAAAAAACAGGTTGACTCTAGAGTATGTCCTGGAGTATGAATTGCTTTTAGAATACAATTCCCAAGTTGAAATTCCTCTTGATCTTTTGCTGTGTATTTTTCAAATCCAGTTTCAGCATCAGGTCCATATATAATCGTTGCGCCCGTTTGTTTTGATAAATCAATATGGCCACTTACAAAATCTGCATGAAAATGAGTTTCAAAGATGTATTTTATCTTAGCATTTCGTTCATGTGCCATTTGAATATATACATCGATATCGCGTAAAGGATCTATGATAGCTGCTTCACCATTTGACTCGATATAATAAGCTGCTTCAGATAAGCATTTAGTATAAAGTTGTTGGATATACATTGGAAATTATTTTTTTATATTGTAATGTGCGTTTGCTTGTGTAATACACGTTAATGTGAGGTCGTTGATACATACATGCCTTGGTAAGGTACTCGCATAATATATTGCATCTGCAATATCATCGGGCGTAAGTGGTGTAAACCCTTCATATACAGCTTTTGCTCGTTGTTGATCGCCTTTAAATCGAACGAGCGAAAACTCAGTTTCGCATGCACCAGGATTAATTGATGTTACTTTGATTCCATAATTCAATAAATCAATTCGCATACTTTTGGTTAGTGCATCTACTGCATGTTTGCTTGCACAATACACATTGCCATTTTGATATACATCTTTACCTGCCGTAGAACTGATATTGATGATATGCCCGAACCCTTGCTCTTTCATGATAGGAATAATTTCTCGACTGATATAAAGTAATCCTTTCACATTCGTATCAATCATGGTGTCCCAGTCTTCATACTTACCTTCATCTATAGGGCCGTAGCCCGCGGCTAAGCCTGCGTTATTAATAAGTATGTCAATAGTAGGTGCAATCGATCGGTCAATTGATTTAATAAATTGTTGAGTGTCTTCCAGATTTCGAATATCAAAATTAAGTACTTGTACTTTTATCGAATAATCGTTTTCTAATTCTTCTTTCAACTGGTTCAATCGCTCAAGTCGTCTACCTGTAAGTATTAAATTATAGCCATTTTTTGCAAAAATGTAAGCTGAGCTTTTTCCTATACCAGAAGTAGCTCCAGTGATTAGTACTGTTTTATTCATATAGTGTTATCTAACTAAAGTGACGTCTCCTTTTATTGTTTGTTGTTTGTCGTTTAAATCGGTAGCAACTATGACCCAAAAATAAGTTCCCAACTCGGCATCTTTACCATTTAATCGACCATCCCATCCTTTTCTGAAATCTGTTGTGTAGAAAACTTGTTTGCCCCAACGATCAAATAACTTAAAGGAGTTTAATTTTTTATAACCTGCCGATAAAATTTTTAAGAAATCGTTGAGTCCATCACCATTTGGTGTAAAAGCGTTGGGGATAGAAATATATGGACCATCTGCAACAATAATACGCATAGTATCATAACCAATGCATCGGTTTGCAGTTACACCCACGAGCGAATAGGTATAGCGTCCTGTATCAGGGAAAAACCCAAATGGATTAGAAACTAAATTGTTGTCTAAAAAAGTAGGAGGCGACCATTGATAATCAACAGCGCCAGTTCCATTTAGTCGAATGGATGTGTTTTTTACTATAACAGTATCATTCCCTGCAAATACATTGACAGCTGGAACCTTAAGCAATTGAGAGGCAGTATCCCTGCAGCCATATTTATTACCAGAAATTAAGGTGACATTATAATCTTTACCTGTGTTACCAAATGAATAGTTAGGGTTTTGTAATGCACTTGTGTTGCCATCATCAAAATTCCAATTCCAATAATTAATAGGTAAATAAGTAGATGTAGTTTTATCGGTAAACGTAATCATTTCACCTGGACAAAGTAATCCATTGTATTCAAAATCTGTATTGAAATCGGGATATACTTTCACCAATCGGATGATACTATCAGGGCATGTGCTACCATCATTTACGACTAATTTTACTTGATAGGTTCCGCTATCAGGATAGGTAAAAGTTGGTTGAAATAGATCGGATGTATCTGTATCGATTCCAGCAACACCAAAATCCCAATGATATCTAAAGCCACCCGAACTATTGTTTACAAAGTTGACAGTATAGGATTTGCAACTAGCAATATAGGTGTTTTGTTCTTCTGAAAATTGGGGAATATTGGCAACTACTGCTTTGGAACAATTCGTTACAACAAATTGAAATTCTCTGCGCTCGGTATTGATTATAACTCCATTCCGCCATTCGTAACAACAAACACTTACTACAAATCGGCCTTGTATATTAGGCGTTCCAGTTATGATGCCTGTAGCAGGATCAATTTTCAAAACAGGATTTCCGCCCATAGGAAGGGTAGCACTAAAAGGTGCTCTGTAATTGACAGAAACTGAAGGTGGCAAAGGTCCTAAAAGTATAGGTTTTGGATCGTTGGGGTCACCACCTTTTAATGCTAAGCAAAATTCGTATGAAAGGGAATCGCTGTCAGCATCTGTAGCCGAATGATCGTATACAAATGGATTGTTTACACAAATAATTTGAGGAGGATAATTAATGAATTTAGCACTGTTGTTACACATGTTTGGTGGAACAGTACATAGATAAGTAGCTCCTGTAGTACCAGGGTTTATGATATTGTTGATCGTTTCGTTTCTACAACAACGTTGATACATTACCGTATAAGGATTATTGCTTAAAGGTAGATTTTTAGTAAATTTAAATTGCAATAAATTGATACACGTAGCAGGCGGGTTATTGATGCACTCATTGGAAAAATTAACTGGAATATTGAAACGATTTGTGAAGTAAATCGAATCAAACGAAACGATATTGTTTCCATTGAAAATACTGATAAAGGCTGGATTGTCGGATTCTAACGCAGCAGGATTCCCACCGCCTTGTGCCGGAGGTAGACAATCTCGATATATGTTGACAGTGAATTCGTAATTATTATTTCCAAGGCATACATAGGTAATTTCACCACCTACTATATGTGAAGCCATGGTAGGTAGATAAGAAAGTAATAATAAAAGCCAAATGAGCCTTTTGAACATTTTGTAAAATTAAGCAATTTTATACTCCAAAGCACATTTACAAAAGCTATTTAAGATAGAATTTAGTTTTTCGGGGTTTTCTAACATACTTGTATGGCCTATTTGTTCTAGCACTTCAACCTGAGAATAGGATGGTATGGCAGATTGAGTTAAACCATGTTGTATCGGTACCGCTGTGTCTTCGGTTCCCAATACAAATAAAATGGGTATGTTAGCTTGTCGAAGAACTGAAGTTCGATCAGGGCGATTGATCATGGCATTGTAATATGCTACTAAACTAAGAGACGAACATTCCAATGCCATTGTTAGGTGAAATGCTAGTTCTTCTTTTTTAGCTTGTTTTGAAACTTCGCTATATAGATTGGGAATCATGGCTTTTAGGAAAATTTCTTTTCCTTCATTTTCTATTAATTTAATAGATTTTCTACGATTCTCTTTTTTTATATCATCATCAGCATAGGCCGATGAATGTACCAACCCAAAGCCATCCAATAGCTGTGCATTTTTTTCTGCAAACGCCAATGTAATATAACCGCCCATCGAATGTCCCAATAGGATTGTTTTTGGTATTTGCTCTTGAACTATGATTTCATAAATGAAATCGGCCATAGTGTCAATACTGATTTCGTTTGAAGGTAACTCCGATTGTCCGCTTCCAGGCAAATCAGGTATAATGCATGTATAGTTTTTTTCTAAATCAACTAGTTGATTTTTCCATATTCTCCCATCTTCACCAAACCCATGAATGAATACAATGGGATAACCATTGCCAGATTTTTGATAGTATGAATTTGGAAATCGAGTACTTTCTAGTTTGAATTTCATCGTATGAATTGATTAAATGAAGACAATTTATATTTAGTTGTATAACTATTTAGTCTAAATATAATCAATAATATAATAGGGGTAATTTCAACTATATATTTTTGTTCGGCAAATAAATTATATAAAAGTGAAATGACAATCAATATACTTGCATAACGAGCATATTTGGCTGCCATATCTGATTTACGAGGAATTAAAAAAGCAAATACAAGATGCAATGGAAGTGCCCATAATAAATTGCGATTCCAAGCGCATACTTTATGTTCGGTACCAAACCACATAAATAACATAAAGCAACCCAATAAGCCTAATGCCATAAATAAAAAGACATCAAAGAAAAGCAAGGGTGTTTTCATCATTGGTATAAATGACAATAGCATGATGACTACAAATAATAACCAAAATACAATACGGGGTTGATTTGGAACATCCTTTACAAAGCTAGGTTCGGGCAACAGTTGAAGCGTTTCTTTTATCAATGGTTTGCCATCCAAACTTGCATTGCGTAACCCCTTCATCAAATAATCAGGAAGAAACATACTTTGTTCATTTGTCATTTTCCAATCAACCTGATGACTCATCAACAGATTAATGCCGAAACGCTCCCAATGTAAATTTCGCTCGTAATAATTTAACAGTGTACGAAACGAAATACTATCATCTTTCATTGCACTGCCATATTGAAATCGTTTGCCATATTCTTTTGAAAAAATATCGCGAATGCGTGTAGAACAATTATCAAATAAAAAATCATAGCGATAATATTTATTTTCTGGTTTGAGATTCGTTGCCAAAAAATCGATCATCTTTTTTTCATCAGAAGGTGATAGGTCCAATACTTGTTCATACACACTTCTGCCTTCTTCGGCATAGATACCCATGAAATCGGAATACGATTCCAAATTGAGATAATAGGGGAGCTTACCGCGTGTAAATTTGATATAAAAATCAGGGTCACCAAAATTGAATGTGCCATAATTATATACTACATCGGTTTGATGAATAGAATCAATCAAACGAACAGCACTATGTCCATAGATGGAATATAAATCCTGACCTACACCACAGGTAATAATACTGATGCGAACACCCGAGGAATCTTGTGCTACACTCGATGTGAATTTACTCAACAGTAAAGCTAGGAGGATTAACACTCGGAGCATGTAAGATTGTTTTTTCAAGTGATTGTTGATTTGCAATGAAGCTATTATCTTGAATAGTTAGGACTTTCTTTGGTAACCACTACATCATGTGCGTGGCTTTCACGCATGCCTGCATTGGTAATACGTACAAACTTAGCTTGTTGCAATGTCTTGATATCTTTTGCACCACAATAACCCATACCTGCTCTTAAACCACCAATGAATTGATGAACGACTTCGTTCAACGTACCTTTATAGGGTACACGACCTACGATGCCTTCGGGTACAAGTTTTTTAATATCATCTTCTACATCTTGAAAATATCGATCTTTCGAACCTTCTTGCATAGCTTCGATACTACCCATACCTCGATATGATTTGAATTTACGTCCTTCGAAAATAATCGTTTCACCCGGGCTTTCTTCTACGCCAGCAAAAATGGAACCTGCCATGACACTAGAAGCACCAGCTGCCAATGCCTTAACCATATCGCCTGTATATCGTATACCGCCATCTGCTATGACTGGAATACCCGATTTTTTTAATGCTTCACTTGCCTCCATGACCGCTGTCAATTGTGGTGAACCTGCACCCGTAACTATACGAGTTGTACAAATAGAGCCTGGGCCAACACCCACCTTTACCGCATCTGCACCAGCAGTAGCCAGTGCTTTTGCACCTTCTGCTGTGGCTACATTTCCTGCAATAATGGGAAGGTTCTTATAGGTTTTTTTTATTTTTTTGACTGTTTCTATCACCCCTTTGGAATGACCATGCGCACTATCCAATGTGATTACATCTACACCTGAATGAAGAATGGCTTCTACACGATCCAATACATCGGCTGTGATTCCAACTGCAGCACCTACCAATAAGCGTCCCATAGCGTCTTTACTAGCATGAGGATGACTTTTAAATTGAATAATATCACGATAGGTGATTAGACCAATGAGTTTGTTGGTTTTATCTACAATGGGTAATTTTTCAATTTTATATTGTTGGAGTATTTTTTCGGCTTTTAATAGGTTAGTGCCATGTACAGCGGTTACAAGGTTTTCTTTGGTCATCACTTCACTTACTTTCATGTTCATTACTTTCTCAAATCGTAAATCACGATTTGTAAGTATACCAACTAGCTTGTGATTTTTATCTACAATCGGAATACCGCCTATTCGATTTTCGCGCATGATACGAAGTGCATCGGCAATAGTAGCATCGGGATGTAAGGTGACTGGATCTACGATAAGACCGCTTTCACTACGTTTTACTTTACGTATTTGTTCTGCTTGCTTTTCGATACTCATATTTTTGTGTAGAATACCTACGCCACCTTCACGTGCCAATGCAATGGCCAATTGGGCTTCGGTAACTGTATCCATTGCAGCAGAAACAAGTGGGATATTGATTTTGATTTGTTTGGTAAGAAAGGTTTCTGTAAGTACTTCTCGAGGCAAGACCTCAGAATAAGCAGGTACGAGTAATACATCATCGAAGGTTAAACCTTCCTTTACTATTTTAATGTTGGTAGCCATGTGCAAATGTAAAATAAAAAATGCGAATTGAGAAAGGGCAGGTAAAAATGATGGATTACTAGCCGTTGCGTTTTTACATGATAATAATTAAATAATCAAAGGGACACCCCGTGGAACACTTTTTTTAGTTGGAAAACCAGCATCGGATACAGAGGATACTGAAAGTAATTGGGATGAATTCTATGTAGGTGGATTAGCGAAAGGAATGTATTATCTTCGATGTGGGAATTAGGTGGTGAAAGTAATAATTGAATGATGAACTATAATGAAATTAAATACAAAAATAACATTTGCAATAATGAACATTTCGTACAGCGAGCCGCGGAGTCCCCGAGGCGGGAGACTCCGCGGAAACGGAAGGTCAATTTATATTATACAATGCAATAGGGCAAAAGGTAATTGAAACACAAGTAAATGCTTTGGATGCTAACACGATTATTGAATTGAAAAATTTTGCTAATGGTTTATATCACTATGAAGTCATTTTTGTAAATGAAAATATCTATTATGGTAAATTGACTATTCAAAATTAATGATGAAACTAATTACATATTTAGTATTAATAACTTTAATGTGCAAGGTTGCAATAATGAATGCGCAAAATAAAAGCGGTTATACATGGATAGTGGGTAACAATGCCTCTTACGGTGCATTTGATGGAAGCACCAATAGACCGCAAACGGGTAGTGTGTATCAAATGGAATTCCAAGAATAAAGTGGACAAATTAAATTGATCATTAAGCTGCATTTTTTAAATTGTTATTGTTAATTAATTTTTGAAATTCTAAAAGGTTTAAATTATTTAAATGTTTGTGTCGTCTGGTGGTGTTGTAAAAAGCCTCTATGTACTCAAAGATAGATAATTCTGCTTGTTTTCTAGTGTCATATTTTTGATGGTATACCAATTCTGTTTTTAAGGTTTTGAAAAAACTTTCTGCCACC
>CANHGW010000050.1 GCA_947460175.1 Bacteroidota bacterium
CATCATTTGTTCGAAGAACGATTTTGGGTATTCAATAGTTACATCTTTGATTTTATCACCATCCATTACTGCAACTAACTTCGGTTGTATAAAGCCACGATAAGGTTTTAAGCCCAAGGTATTATATCGGTCCAAAACTTCTTTGTGCAATACTTTGTCTACTTTTACACCATAGTTTTCAACCAATGCTTGTCCTGCTTTAAAGTCACCTTCGGATTTGATACGTTGTATTTCACGAAGTAAATCGCCAAACAAAGTTCGAAGTTTATTGTAATCATTGATTTGAACATAGGTTTTATTATCGCGTTTTACAAAAACAATTACACTATCTTTTTTCCCTTTTTCAAAAACCCATGCAGCATTCAATTGGCGATTGCGCATATGTGCTTCTTCAATATCATCGCCTAGTTTGATACGTGTCAATTGTGTCATCAATCCATTCATGATATAGCTATCATATTCTGCTTTTCCTACTTCAAGCGAAGGCATTACACCTATATCAATTAGTTTTTGATCCATGATATAATACAAGGCAACTAAGTCAGCGCGTGCTTCTTCCAAGCAACTTGCATAATTTTTCAAAGTCTTATCGGTCGTTTCTACACCAGGGTTTATCTGTCCTGATGCATGTCCAATACACTCGTGCATATCGGTATGTAAGTCGGATGACAATGCACCGTGTTCTTTCATACGTTTGATGACTTCTGCATTTAATCCAAATTCATCCAATGTTCCTTTAATTGCACTTGCTACATTGTAACTGTGTACAATATTGCTCAATGAAACAGATTTGCTACCATGGTCTTTGCGTATCCAATCGGCATTTGGGAGATTAATTCCTATAGCTGTTGTAGGTGCTAAGTCACCACTTTCAGCGATGACTGTTATGGCTTTCGCAATGATTCCCTTTACAGCTTTCTTTTTGTGTTCTGGCATCAAAGGTGAATTGTCTTCAAACCATTGAGCTTCTTTTGCAATAGCTTCTAGTCGTTTTGAGGCTTCCATATCTTTGATGCTGACATAACTTTCATAACTACCCTTTTTACCAATAGCATCCAAATACACTTCAATGAATCCGTTGATACCATCTATTTTACTTTCGGTATCATTTACCCAAGCGATACTATATTCATCAAAGGTTTTGAGATCACCTGTTTTTAAATATTTTACCAACAAGTCAATACTCAATTTTTGTTTTTCATTTTCAGCAACGGTTGATGCTTTTTCTAACCAATAAATGATTTTGTCTATTGCAGTGCCATACATGCCACCACTTTTCCAAACTTTCTCTGTCACTACACCGTTTTCTTTCACTACTTTACTATTCAAACCCCAACTAGGGGCATTGCCCGTGGTTGGCATTTTATCATAAAATGCTTCTACTTCCTTCTGTGTTACACCTTCGTAAAAGTTATTGCTTGAAGCAACTACATTGTCTATACCCGAACGAAGGTCTACACATTTTGGTTCTACCTTGAGATCAAAAAACAATGGTTGTACGCGTGTCCAAAAGGCCTCTACAGATTCTCCGCTTTCTTTGGGCAAAGTAGCAGTATCAGAACTCATAATAAGTGATTTAAAATAATCAGCACTACATGCTGGAATAAATTTTTCATTGCCATAATGATGATGATTGCCATTACTAAACCAAAAGCGTCCTGCATAATCTGTGAATTGTTTCCATTCCGCAATAGACTTGTCGCCTTTGTATGTTCCGTAAATGGTTTCAATAGTTTTGCGTAGCATAATGCCAAACTTACTTTTTTGATCGTAAATCATATCACGACCACATAGGGTAGCTTCGTAAAGATAATAGGCTAACTCTTTTTCTTTGGCAGTTAACTGTTCAAAACCAGGAACCTGATAACGCAATACTTGAAGGTCGGCAAAGGATTCTGCCATGACATCAAAATTGGCATCATCAGTTTTGGTTTTTTTTGAAGAAGTGTCGCCTGTATTGCAGGCTGTAAATAAAGCAATTGAAGCAATTGCAAAAATGGATTTTAAACGCATGTTAGTATTGAATTGAAACGTAAAGATAATCTAAAAAAAGAAAAGCGAAACGACTGAGTCTAGTCGTTTCGCTTTTCACTCTATATCTGGACTAAATTTTGTTATTGTTTGTGAAACATTCGACTAATGGTTTGGCCATTGGTTTCAAGGATTAAAAAATAACCACCTTTTGCAATAGATTCAATTGATATGCGGTTTTGATCATTTAAGATTCCATGTTGTATTAGTTTTCCGTCCGTACTTAAAATAGAATAAGCAGCTTGTTGAAAATCTTCTAAGATATGCAATTCATGAGAGGCAGGATTAGGATAAAGGGTTAGGTTTGATTTTTCTTTTTGAATATGGCCAACCGATAAAGGAATATCATAGTAATAATTGATGATTGAACCATAAGGGTCAGGTTTCCAGGTTTTTGTTATAGCATCTTTTGTATAAGAGAATAACTTGATTAAATGACCTGCTGTATATTTATATCCTCTTTTGACAGTAGTATCATATACTGATAAACCAGTGCTCCACAATTGTGAGTAGAGGGTATCCATTTCTATGCCATTTGTTCTAAGGTATTCATCACGAGCTGTTGGCTGATATTGTTGACTCGATTGGTCGAAGCCATAGAAAATCATCCGAGTCTTTTGATTATTTGCATTGAAGGTATAATCACGTTTTCCTGCTTTGTACCAATTGGAAGCTTGATAGGCATAAAAAACCATACTATCTAATAAATTATTGGCGCTATAAAAATATTCAACACGCGAATCAGGAATGTAATTGATTGAATCATTACTACTATAGCTGTATGTTGCAAGGGTTAAATTATTTGCATTATACGAAATAGACTGTTTTGACGTACTTGTGTAAGCGCCTGTTTGATTATAATAAACATACCAAAATGTATCGAGTTGATTAGCGCATTTTGATGATAATAGGTTCGTTGATTTGTGATTGTAGTATTCGTAGCAAAGACAGTTTGTTGAGAAATGCTTGAGTCGTAGTTTATACCATTGTGAAAATAATCAATTTTATTGGAGTATAATGGAATACTACCACCATAAATTGTATCTCTATATACAACCTTATGATTATAGGTAGGATTATACTCATTAAACCACTTGGCATTCAATATTAAATTAGTACCATTCATGCCAAACGTCCACGTGGAGTCTTCCTTTGACGTAACATATCCATCTTCAATATTTTGACCAGAGTAAGTAGGATTTATAGATTTATAAAACAAACGAGAGGAGTCACTTAACTCATATACGCTAGAAGCCGTGTTATAATTGTATCCACTTCTGCCAATTAATTTGGCTTGAGAAAAAACATTGAAACTGTATAACATGATGAATGTAAATAGTGATATCTTGTTCATAGTGTATAATTTTAGAACAAAAATAAAAGTTTGATTACAAACGATGAATACCCTCCTAATGGTATTTTTAGAAATCTATTTCATTAACAGACGACTAGTTTTTTTAATCTTTTAAATTAAATTCAAATGAATATTCAATAGTATTAACTACCTCAAGCCATAAAAAGTACATTATAGGGTAGTTCTAACAGATTAGATATTTAAATGAATTTCAATTCAAATGAACATTTCGTAAATCTAAATGAAAAAAACAACTTTTTATTCCCAATGAAAAACATAAATTTGCGACACTAAAAAATTTTACATGAAATATAATGAACTCGTAGCAATATCAGGATTAAGTGGATTGTTTCAACTCCAATCAACCAAAAGTGATGGAGCTATTGTAAAAAACTTGGATGATAATACAACTAAGTTTGTAGCGGCACGTTCGCATAATGTTACACCGCTAGATAGTATAGAGGTGTATACCATGACAGACAATGTACGTTTATGGGATGTATTTATGAGTTTTAAAAAGAATGAAGCCGCCATGGAAGGCTTTGATTTCACAAAAGCAGATAATAAAGCATTGAAATTGATGTTTGCGAAGTTATTTCCTGAGTTTGATCAAGATAGAGTTTATGTAAGTGATATGAAGAAGATGATGAAATGGTTCGGAATTCTTAAAAAATTAGATTTACTGCACGAAGAAGAACAACCTGCCGAAGAAAGCAATTAATTAATTTGTATTTCATAAAAAGAATTCTAATTTTACCCTAATAAACGAAAATAAATTAAACATGAACATTCCATCTGAATTAATGTACACCAGCGACCACGAGTGGGTTCGCATTGAAGGAAACACTGCTACCATAGGTATTACCGATTTCGCACAAAGCGAATTAGGAGATATTGTTTTTGTTGATATCAGTACAGTAGGTCAAACGCTCAAGTCGGGCGATATTTTTGGAACCGTTGAAGCAGTTAAAACGGTTTCTGATTTGTTTCTACCTGTCAACGGTACAATTGCAGAATTAAATGCAGGTTTGGAGAATGCACCAGAAGCTGTAAACCAAGATCCTTACGGTGCCGGATGGATGGTAAAAGTTACATTGGAAGATGGAGCTGAAACTTCAGAGTTGTTAGATGCAGCTGCATATTCAGCTTTAGTGGGAGCGTAGTTCTTACATACATATTTTTTTATTAAGCAAATCAATACTTGATTTGCTTTTTTTATAAATATAAATTCTTATTTTTATTAATAAATAGACGCTGAATGAAATCAATAGTTGTTTTTATAAGTATGTGTTTGTATATAAGCATTGGAATGATGGCTTGCAAATCCTCCTCAAACTCTTGTGCCAACACAATGTGTACTGCCGACTTTAGAATGATAACAGTCACGTTGAAAGATAGTGTCGGTAATGATTATATTCCAGATAAAGTTGAAACCTATTATAATGGGACACTTATTCATCAAGATTCTATATCCTCTGTACCTATGCAAAATGTATACACGATAATAGACGATAATAATCTACAATCGCTCCAATTAAATATAAACAGAGATGTTACGTTTAAAATTATTAAAAACGGATCGGTGAAAAAACAACAAGGATATGTTGTAAAAGCTGACTGTTGTCATGTAAGTAAGGTAAGTGGCTTGGATACTATTATAGTTCAATAATATTTTACCTATTATCCACTATAAATTTCCATTCATATAATGGTCATTGTGTATAGTTTTCGTATGAATAGTTTTGTGTCAGAAAATAGTTTGATATGAAACAATCCCAGCTTTTATTAGCATGTTTAATTTTATTTTTTAGTTCGTTTACGCTAAATGTTTTTTCATCTACACTGAAAGGAGTCGTACAAGATCAAAATAATAAACCAATTTCATTTGTAACTGTAATGCTTCTCAATAGCAAGGATTCTACATTGGTGAAAGGCGATGTAACAGACGAGCAAGGACAATTTCAATTTGACCAATTATCAAACGGCAATTATATATTATCTAGTTCTAATGTGGGTTTTCAAAAACATTATTCAAAAACAATCACAATCAATGAAAATAACAAAGAGACCATAGAGAATATCGTACTTAAACCCAATGATAAATCCTTAAAAGAAGTGAAGGTATTGGGTAAAAAACCAATGATAGAAGTCAAAGCAGATAAAACCGTATTCAATGTAGAACAAAGCATCAATGCTGCAGGAACCAATGCCTTGGAGTTGCTTCGCAAATGCCCGGGTGTAAGAGTTGACAAAGATGACAATGTAGAAATGAGAGGCAAAAGCAATGTGTTAATTTACATAGATGGCAAACCAACCTATATGGACAATAAAGACTTAGCAGCTATGCTAAAAAACATGCAATCCAACGATATTGAATCTGTAGAACTCATAGCAAATCCTTCAGCAAAATATGATGCTTCGGGTAATGCGGGCATCATCAATATAAAATTGAAAAAGAATAAGAAATTTGGTACCAATGGAAATGTATCCTTAGGATTAGCACAAGGAAAATATTTTAAACAAAACGCAGGATTAAGTTTAAATAATAGAAGTAAAAAAGTAAATGTTTTTGGTAATTATAGTATCAATAGAGGAAAGGATTATAATTTTCAAAATTTCGATCGTACACAAAATAATTTTAATTACAACTTCAAATCGGGTAATGTAAGTGATGGAATCAATCAATCTGTAAAAGCGGGTGTGGATTATTATATTAATTCAAAGAGTGTCATAGGAATCATGGTCAATGGTATGTCAAATACGGGTGATTTTACAAGTGAAAGTAAAACATATATAGGACCTGCAAATGCAAATTTTAATCAAGTATTGAAAGCTACCAACAAAATTCCAATCACTCGCCGAAATGGCAATGCTAACCTAAATTATAAATTTGAAGATACAAGTGGACATACCCTTAATATTGATTTAGACTATGGCAATTTCAAGAGCGAAGGCAAAAGCTATCAGCCAAATATATATTGGAATGCAAACGAAACCGCTATAACGAGTCAGGCTATTTATAAAAGTAATACCTTCAATGATATACATATTTATTCTGGCAAGGCTGACTATGAACAAAATCTATTTAAAGGAAAATTGGGTATCGGAATCAAATCGGCCTTGGTGAAGACCGACAATGATTTTCAATTTTATGATGTTGTCAACAATTTAGATACCTTGAACCTTAGTAGAACAAATCATTTTGTTTATACGGAAAATGTAAATGCAGCATATGTAAATTATTCGCGTCAGTTTAAAAAACTTTCGACTCAATTGGGTGTTCGTGCAGAACATACCAATTCAAAAGGAATGCTCAATAGTGCCATTCCACAAAATGATGATACAGTAAAACGTAACTACATCAATCTCTTTCCAAGCGCCGGATTTTCATATACCATCAACGACAAACATCAAATTGGTGTTACATATAGTCGCAGAATTGATCGACCAAATTATCAGGATTTGAATCCATTTGAAATAAAATTAGATGAATTGACCTATGAAAAAGGGAATGCATTTCTTCGACCACAATACACGAATACATATGATGTGACTCATACATTTATGCAATATTTTACAACATCGCTTAGCTATAGTCATGTAAGAGATATGTTTATGCAAACAACCGATACCACTGAGTTTTCGAGAACATATGTAACACAAAAAAACTTCGCAACGATGGACATAGCTGGTATCAATATTTCTTTTCCAGTACCTGTTAAAAAATGGTGGATGGTGATGGCCAATATCAATGCCAACTACAATGAACTTAAAGCAGATTTTGAAGGACGAAAACTCAGTAATAAGTATTATACCTATACATTCTATGCCGACAATACATTTACGTTACCCAAGGAGTTTTCATTGAACATCTCAGGATGGTACACTGGTCCAAACTATTGGGGAGGCACATTTAAATTGAAACCTATGGGGAGCTTAGATTTAGGTTTGCAAAAAACATTTATGCAAAAGAAACTCACAGCTAAACTAAGTTTGTCGGATGTATTACAAACACAACGCTGGTTTGCGATTAGTAATTTTTCAGGCTTGTATGTCAATGCTAATGGTAACTATGAAAGTCGTCAGTTGAGATTAAATCTTTCCTATCGATTTGGAAGTAATCAAGTACAGAGCCAACGCGATCGTAAGTCAGGAGCAGATAGTGAGAGTAATAGGATTAAAGGGAAGTAAGGCGTTTAGAAACTAAAGGGGATAAATTTTGTGAGGCTTCATTTTTTGATCTAAGTCAAAAAATAAATAACACATTAAATTCACCTTTGTATTCAAATGAATACAAAATGAAACATCTACTTATTTTAATTTTTTCACTACAATCTATTCAGGCCGTAGCTCAACATGATTTACAAATTGAACCCAATGTCGTTTTTACTCCATGGAAAATGGCATTCGGAAGTCGTATTGGTAGTTTTGAACAATGGAATAAACAATTGGATAAATATGGGTACTCTGAATTGGATATGAATTTTGAAACATCTTTTGAGTTTTCATTTTATTTGAAAAATCATCTCCATGTCAAGTATTTAATTAGTATTGGAGATGAAAAGGACAGCATGTTTATCAATGATCGTTTTAGGAATTATAAACGCAGATTTTATTGCCTCAGTTTAGGGTATAATCTCTTTTCTATAAACAAAATTGGCAAATACGTAGTTGTACCAAGTTTAGGTATTTATACAGGACGAGATAGGGTGTTATGTAAATCTCGGGTACCTCTAAATCTTTACAGTTACGACGTGCATTCTGAGTATTTATATAGATACGAATCCGGGATAAATCCTAATTTGTATATTTCTATTAACCCTTTTTCTAAATTATCGAGGATTTCAATTGCCGGCTTAGGAATAGATATTGGGGCATTTTACAATTTCAACTTGCAACATAAACAACAATATCAAAACTCCCTGAATGGCTTGCCAATTCCGAATGACAGACCTATTACTCCTTATATTAAAATAGGAGTAGAGCCTTACAGAGGTCTACTAAGTTATGAACGTCCAAAGAAGAACAAATCTCCCAAAAAAATAGAATCGATGTAAACACCACATTCAAATTTATAATATGAGCTATTTCTTCTCCCGACAATAAGTAATATAATCAGTAGAAGGAATTTTTGTGATACCTATCATTCGAGCATAATTAACCAATTGCCCTCTATGAAATGTACTATGATTCATGCAATGATGAATTGCATCGAATACGTTATTTTTCATTGGCGTATTTTTCAAGGCTCTATATGCAAATTCATGTTCAAAGCCTCGATCATCATATTGCTTAGCTACAAATTCATTTATCAAAGTAGATACGTCTTGCCATGCCTTGCATGCAGCTTGAAAATCTCCCACGAAATTTTCTTGTGGTATAGAGACATGCTCTACCATATTTAATCGTTGATGCCAAATACTTTCAGCTCCCCATATATGATAAACTGTTTTTCGTATTGTATGAAAGCTACCTCCTAAGTCTTTATCAAGCATATCATCATCAAGGTTGAAAAACAATTCAATGATTCGTTTATTGGCCCATAGATTGTATTGTGTATAAACAAGAAGTATTTGTTTCATAAGATAAAGATAGGACTATAAAATAAAATATATTCTACATTTGCACTCATGAAAAAAAATCAAGAAATCGGTTTCGGTTCAAGCTGTGTGCATGCTGGGTTTGAACTAGAACAACACCATAGTCATATTACCCCCATTTATGCCTCAAGCACCTATTTATTTGATAGTGCAGAACATGGAGTGAACCTTTTTACTGGCAAAGAAAAAGGGTATATCTATGGTCGATTTGGTAATCCAACCAATACGCAAACCGAAGATAAAATAGCAGCATTGGAAGCCTATGGATTAAAAAATGAAGATGGAAGTCCTTTACAATTGAAAGCGATCTTGCACTCATCAGGTATGGCTGCAATAGCTACGCTTATTTTGGCCAATGTAAAAAATGATGAAAAGGTATTAACCCATTTGTCGTTGTATGGTGGTACACAAGAGCTCGTTGATAAAGTATTGCCTAGTTGTGGTATTGAAACCATCATCATTGATTTCAAAGATTTAACTCTTGTGGAACAAACATTGAAAAATGATTCATCTATCAAATTAGTCTATCTCGAAACGCCCGCCAACCCGACCTTGCAATGTGTGGACATAGAAGCGTTAACGATCATCGCACATCGATATGGCTGTAAAGTATCAGTAGATAACACGTTTGCTACACCTTATCTACAACAGCCATTTCAATTTGGTGTAGATTTTGTGATGCATTCAACCACAAAATTTTTAAACGGTCATGGAACAGCTATTGGTGGTGTATTGCTCGGACGAGATATAGAATGGATGAATACGAAGGTCACCAAACATCATCGTTTATTAGGTGGAAACTCTAATGCATTTGATGCTTTTTTATTAAACAATGGATTGAAAACATTGGAAATACGAATGGAACGTCATTGTGCTAATGCTGAAAAGGTGGCAAACTTCCTTGCCTCTCATCCCAATGTTGCATTTGTAAATTACTTAGGTTTGGAAAATCATCCTGATTATGCATTGTGCAAAAAGCAAATGAAACATCCTGGAGCATTAATGAGCTTTGAAGTAAAAGGTGGTTTTGAAGCAGGTAAAAAATTCATCAATCAATTGTCGCTTTGTACAAGTGCTGTTTCATTAGGTACATGTGATACACTTATTTCGCATCCTGCTAGTACTACACATACTGGAGTTGCACCTGAGTTGCGCATTAAATCAGGCATTACGGATGGCCTGATTAGAATGAGTGTGGGAATAGAGAATGTAGAAGACATTCTGGAAGACCTAAATAATGCTTTAATTATTAATTGTTAGTTGTTAATTGTATTAATAGATAATATTTTGAAGGAAAATAGCATAAAAATTAAATCTTTTTCATTCGCATTTAGGATAGTAAAACTATATCAATACTTGAAAAGTGAAAAGAATGAATATGTTTTGAGCAAACAATTATTGAGAAGCGGAACAAGTATAGGAGCGTTAATTAGAGAATCAGAACATAGTGAAAGTAAATTAGATTTTATACATAAATTAGCAATTGCACAAAAAGAAACAAATGAATCTTTGTATTGGCTTGAACTTTTATAGGCTACTGAGATTTTATCTAAAGAACAATTTGATAGTCTAAATAATGACGCTATAGAAATTATGAAAATTCTAACTGCAATAATTAAAACTACAAAATCAAATTTAAAAAATAAGCAAGCTAAGTCATAACCATTAATCAATAACAATTCACAATTTGCATTATATAGAACCATACTACAATTGGCGCCACTTATACACTGCCGAAGAAGACGAAAAATCGCCTTTCTATAAACGGGTTTATAGTGAATTTGAATTCTCTAATACGGTTTATAATTATTACATACATCCACAGTGGGATGATATCGATTCGCGTACACTTTATATCAAAATATTATTTGCAGATTACGACGACAATTATGCTATCATCGAATTGATAGGCGAATGGAACGATGCTATCGAAAATGATATACAAACATTGAAACGGAATATTATTGATTTATTAATAACACGAAAAATTTATAAATTTATTTTAATCGGAGAAAATGTTCTCACGTTTCACAGTGATGGAGATGACTATTACGAAGAATGGTATGAAGATATTAAAGACGAAGGAGGTTGGATTGCAGCTGTCAATTTTTCTGAGCAAACAAAATATGATTTTAAAAAGGCTCGTATTATGAATTATATAGTTTTCGGAGACGAGGAAAACTGGCGAACCTTGAAGCCTGAACATTTATTTCAAAAAATTGATAATGCCATGATGCGGATGCTAGAGTAAAAATTTTATAATATTAAAAAAATAGTATCTTTACTTTTAAGATTCAACGAATAAGAAATGATAACCTTAGATAATATCAAAGAAAATTTAGTTCAAGCTAAGCCTTTTTTAACACTAAAATTTGGAATTCATAGATTGGGAATTTTTGGTAGTTACGCTCGTAATGAAGCAACAGAAAAAAGTGATATTGATGTTTTAGTTGAGTTTTCAAAACCAATAGGTATTGAGTTTTTAGATTTAGCAGATTTCCTTGAAAAAATACTAAAGCATAAAGTCGATGTAGTGAGTAGAAACAGTATTAAAGATAAATATTTTGCTTCAATCAAAAATGATTTAATTTATGTCTAAAAGGAGTGATCGTTTTTTAGTTGAAGATATTATAGAACACATCGATTTAATTTTTTTATATACTCATAATTTAGATTTTGATACATTTAAATCTGATTCAAAAACATTTAATGCTGTTGCAAGATGTTTTACAGTAATAGGAGAAGCGGGTAGTAGATTAAGTGTACAATTTTCAACAAATTTTCCAACAGTCGAAATTTATAAAATTATTGGTTTTAGAAATAGAATAGTGCATGAATATTTTGGAATAGACTATGAAATAGTATGGAATATTATCCAACAGTATTTACTTACATTAAAGAAAGAGTTGGATGAAGTACTTCTCAAATTAGACTAACCTTTCATTTTACCATGTTATCAATCTGGGAACGAAACGAATTTATCAATTACGACCATATTATTATTGGTAGTGGCATAGTAGGTCTTACAACGGCCTATTACTTAAAGAAAAAATATCCAACTAAATCAGTATTAATTTTAGAGCAAGGATTGTTACCTTCAGGTGCAAGCACAAAAAATGCAGGTTTTGCATGTATGGGTTCGCTCACCGAAATACTCGATGATTTGAAAACTTCCAGCGAAGAAGAAGTGTTGCAATTGTTTCTACTTCGTAAAAAAGGTCTTGAACGGCTAATATCCATTTTGGGACATGAAAAAATGGGATATAAAACTAATGGTAGTTATGAACTTATTTTTGAACAAGAGAAATCAGCATTAGAAAAAATAGACTATTGTAATCAATTGTTGCGAAGCGAGCTCAAGCAAGATGCTTTTAAAATCAATTACGATAAAATTGAAGAGTTTGGGTTTAAAGGATTACATAGTTTGGTTGAAAATACTTGTGAAGGAGAGCTAGACACGGGACTCATGATGAAACATCTGATACAATTAGTAACATCAATGGGTGTGGAACTCAAAACGGGTTGTCAAGTTGTATCCCTTCAAGATAATACGAATGAAGTAGAAGTTGTTTGTCAAAATCCTGTATTGCATAATGAACTTATCTTTAAAGCGAATAAAGTATTCATTTGCACAAATGCCTTTGCACAGAAGCTTTTACCAAATATCGATGTTACGCCAGGTAGAGGACAAGTATTGATAACAAAACCTATTCAAGGTTTAAAGTTCAAAGGGATATTCCACTTTGAAGAAGGGTTTTATTACTTTAGAGAATATAAAGGATGTGTCTTAATAGGAGGTGGACGTAATATTGATGTGCAAACAGAAACTACAACTGAGTTTGAATTGAATGAACAAATTCAACATTCACTCATTGAGAAATTGCAATCAGTTATTTTACCTCATCAATCATTTGAAGTCGATTTAAAATGGACAGGTATCATGGCATTTGGTAAAACCAAACGACCCATTATATCCCAACATTCATCCAATATATTGATAGGCGTAAGAATGGGCGGAATGGGTGTCGCTATCGGTAGCGAAGTAGGTTACACATTGGCCGAAATGGTTTAATTGTTTATTTTATAATGACTTTAATTGAATCTAATTTTTTTAATAGTTGAATTAAACTATTTTTATACCCTCGAAAACATTTATCATGAAAAAATCATTGATTCAGCATATCGTAGCGATTGCTATTTTTTTAGTCGTTGCGTTGGCATATAATTATCCTGCCCTACAAGGCAATAAATTGTCGGCAGGAGATACCATACATTGGATGGGTATGAGCGAAGAGGCTCGTAGTTGGTACGAAAAAACTGGAGAGAATCCAATGTGGAGCAATTCAATGTTTGGTGGTATGCCTACAGTAACGCATTATATGCGAGGCAAAACCAATTTAATTTTTCCTATTCAGGAATTTTTGACCAATACCTTGCCAATGCCTGTGCCATTTTTCTTTATTGCCATGATATGTTTTTATATACTCATGGTCAGTTGGAAATCCAATCGATGGGTTGCCTTATTTGGTGCCATTGCGTTTGCATTTGCTTCCTATAATTTACAAATCATAAGCGCAGGTCACAATACCAAAATGTTTAGCATTGCTTATATGCCATTGGTTTTAGCTGGCATGCACTGGGTCTATAATAAAAAATATTTGATAGGAGCCGGTTCGGCATTGATAGGGCTTGCATTAATGATTTCAAACTCCATGTATCAAATTGATTATTATTTATTCATCATCTTAATCATAATGGGTATTGGCTATTTCGTACAAGCATTGAAAGAAAATACCTTGAAAGATTTTTTTATTGCAAGTGCTATCATGATAGGTGTTGGATTGGTTTCGGTAGGGCCAAGTTTAGATTTGTTGATGCTTACCAAAGAATACACATCCACTACGATGCGTGGTGGTCAAAGTGAACTAACCATTGGCAAAAAAGAAGAAAAGAAAGATGGTGGCCTCAACAAAGATTATGCATTTCAGTGGAGTCAAGGTATAGGCGAAACATTCACGTTGTTTGTACCTAACTTATATGGTGGTGGTAGTCGTACCGATGTAGGTACAGGATCAAGTACATACGAAGCTGTAAAAAGTTTAGCAGGTGAGGAACCTGCCGAGCAGTTTAGCAAAAACGCATCCACCTATTGGGGGCCTCAACCATTTTTATCTGGTCCGGTATACTTTGGTGCTATTGTCATGTTTTTATTTATACTCGGCTTATTTATTATTCGCAATCCACTGAAGTGGTTTATGCTAGGTGCTGGTATTTTTGGTATCATGTTATCATGGGGCGATCATTTTAGCGGATTGAATTATTTTCTTTTTGATCATCTTCCTATGTACAATAAATTTCGAACACCAAGTATGAGTATGGTGATACCTGGGTTTATGTTTTGCTTGATTGCAATATGGGCTTTACAAGAATTTTTAACTGAAAAATTTGAAACAGAAAAACTCATTGATTATTTAAAAAAGGCCGTTATCATCACTGGCGGACTTTGTATTTTATTTGGTATAGGCAGTCGATTCTTCATGGATTTCAGAGGACCGAATGATGATAAATTAAAAGCGCAAATGGTGCAAATGACAGGAGGAAATGAGCAGAGTGGAACCAAAATTTTTAACGCATTGGTCGAAGATCGACCATCATTGGCTATGAAAGATGGCTTCCGATCCTTGTTCTTTATCTTACTTGCTGCAGGTATCTTATGGATGTTTGCGAAGAAAAAGTTGGATGTGCAAAAAGCAGTACTTGGTGTAGGTATTCTAATGGCGTTGGATTTAATGACAATAGGTATGCGTTATCTCAATGGTGATAATTATGTACCCGAAGATGAGTTTATGTCGCAGTTCAATCCACGACCTGTAGACCAGCAAGTGAAGCAAGATACCGATCCATATTACAGAGTATTTGATTTAACCACCGATCCATACAATGATGCCATGGGGGCTTACCATCACAAAATGGTAGGAGGTTATCATCCTGCCAAAATGGAAACCTATCAGGATTTAATTAACAATCAATTATCCTCTGGGAAAATGAATGCAGAGGTTTTGAATATGTTGAATACAAAATACATCATATTCAATGGACAACAAAATCAACCTGCTGCACAACCCAATACCAGTGCATGTGGCAATGCATGGTTTGTAAATACCATAAAGGTGGTTGAAAATGCAGATCAAGAAATGCTTGCATTGAATGCCGAAAACCTGGGTGATACTGTCAAGGTGGCGAATCCATTCAGGGCAAAAGAAACGGCAATAGTGCAAAAGAAAAACTGGAAACAAACTGCAACTACATTTGTAAAAGATAGCACTGCTATGATCAAGTTGACCAAATATGGATTAAATGACTTGAGTTTTGAATCGACCAATACTCAAGAAGGCTTTGCTGTATTTGCTGATATCTATTATCCATTAGGCTGGAAAGCATTTGTAGATGGTAAAGAAACCGAAATCGTCAAAACCAATTATCTATTACGTGGATTGTTATTACCAGCAGGTAATCACAAAATTGAATTTAAGTTTCATCCCGATACCTATTTCAAATGGAATATGCCAAGTATGATTTCATCCATTTTGATATTATTAATTTTAGTAGGTGGTATTGGCATGGGTATCAAAGATGAAATGAAGAAAAAAGAAGACTAAACTCATGTCAATATTTTCAATCCGCAAGGCAACCGCCGATGATATTTCCATCATCAAACAATTTATCATAGACCTTGCTATATATGAAAAAATGCTAGACGATGTTGTAGTCACGGATGAGTTGTTACACGATTCTTTGTTTGTACATCATTCGGCACATTGTATACTTGCCTTTGAAGACAAAACACCCGTAGGTTTTGCTTTGTATTTTTACAATTACTCTACCTTTCTGGGTAAGAAAGGCTTATACCTCGAAGACCTTTTTGTAAATCCAACCTATAGAGGCAAGGGATACGGTAAGCAACTTTTACTTCACTTAGTACAAGTAGCTACTCAACAAAACTGCGGACGCATGGAATGGAGTGTACTCAATTGGAATACACCTGCGATTGAGTTTTATGAAAGCCTTGGTGCCGAAGCTATGAGTGAATGGACCGTGTTTCGTTTGAATTCAAAAAAAATGGAAGCATTAATCAGTACCAAATAAATTTCATACGAATTTTTTTAGATAAGTATTGGAGCTCATCTTTTAAATTCTATTGAGCCACTTCCCGCTATCTGCGGCGCACGGCGCTCGCGGCTATCGCGGCTAAAATTCAGGGACATCATCATTATTGAGCGGAGGAATGCACCAAAACCTATAAGGTCTATAACCTAAACGCTGATAGACCTTATAGGGTTTAATCTACGGCTAAAATTTAGGTACATTTACTTTATTGAGCTGAGGGAATACAGGGTTTTATGTTTGTAGCTGAAAGCAACAGAATAAGGATATGAAGCGAAAGACTTTTCGTAGAACGGGTGCTTATGGGATACTAACGAGAGTGGATATCTTTTGTAAAATTTCATATCGAACGATAACTTCAGGATTTTTTATAAAATAAACTATCATGCCGTAAGTCTTTGAATTTTGCAACGACAATATTTGTATTGGAAAGTAAGATTAAAGTTAAAAATATAATAAGTAGAAATAGTTTTTTTTCAATTATTGTCTCTACGCAATATACAGAAATCATCTTTACTTTAAATTCAAATTTTTGCCAATTGTTCAGGTTATAATAATTAATAAAATTCTTTGGGTCATATCCCTTGAAAGCAGCAGTTTCCCAATAGTAAAAAAACTTTTTGATTTTAAATTTTTCATCACTTTCATCAATTGTAACTCTATTGTAAGAAATAGAATCTGCAATATTGAATATCATCATAGGCTCTTTACTTAATCCTTGATAGTATTCGCCATTTTTGTCAAGATCATCAGTTAAATATCCAATCGCTGTTGCCACATATTTTTTTTCGAAATTATTTTCGGCACTTAACTTAGGAAATATTAAAATTAATGCAGTATATGGAACTATTCCAAACATAAATCCAGCAACACAGCCAATTAAAATTGTATGAACAGAAAATCGAAGTACTTCGAATAGAATACCTATTAATAATATACAACCGACTATCATCCATCCCAAATATTCAGTTATTGCGGATTCACTTTTATGGTAATCAATAATTAATTGCGAAAACAAAACCGCAATAATTGAATGAATTAAATACAATAATATTTTCTCAAATGTTACAATTTCTTTAAATTGAAGATGTTTTTTAAAATTCATATAATCACTATTTTTTAAAGAGTACCCCCTCTCTTAATGGCGGAATTGTAGTTGTATGGATTTATATTGTCTCACAAATAATTAATAAAAAAATCACCTCAGTTCATGACTACAAAAGATACAAGTTAATTAATCAGCCAATAAAGGAAATAATTTCAAAGATCAAATATAGCGCTAAAACTAATAATTATAAAGTTGCGTCTTACTCATATTCTTCTTCACATTCCGCGAAGTTTAGAAAAGAATAGCAATATCAATTAGGCCACTATCATTCATGAAATGGATAGCATTATTATATAAATAGTCCTATTGTTTCGCCACAATTTCTGTTCTTTCTCTATCGCATGGTGTCACAACAAACAATCAAAACGTATCTCGTGTTAAAATTAGTTTAGGTTATAACGATTGATGAAAAACTAATTTCGTTTGATGGAACACCAAACTATAGAGAATGGTTTTATAATATTTAAAAAATCATCAATCATTTCAGATTCAAAATAAAATTATATTCTAAATATTTCTGCGTTAAGACCTTCAACTTATTTTATCAAGGTTAAATAGAAGTACAGGAGCATTTATGAATGATAAGTTTGTAAGGGAATAAGGAGTGTTCAGCTGGGAATTGTAAAATAATATAGAATAAACATGACTTTAAAATATTAGTTTGCATTCAACGAAAAAAAGTACTTTAATGAAATAGTGATATTAGTATTCCTTGATATTCATTGTAAGTAAATGATATTATTGTAAATTACTAAAGAATGATAATTATTCAACAATTGAAATATATTTTAAAATAATATTTTTTTATTCTCAAAATTGATTCTATGTTTGCATTGCATTTCGAGTTCATAGTTAGCTATGATACCAACCGAGTGGGTTCACACCGCGGTGGTCAAATAATGTGGATTAACAATCAAAATTAAACGAAATTTACCTTTCCTTAATTTTGGTTGTTTTTCAACAAATTTCTTGAACTGCATATTTTTTAACTTTAAAAAACATGCATTATGTTACATCAATTGTACACATCCAGAGAAGACGATGAGAACATCAACCAGAAACGATTACAAAGTTTCAAACCATTAAAAGATCAAGAAATCATTGAATTGATTAAAGTGCAAAAAACGATTTTGCATAGTAGGTTTTCATCAGCAAGCACTCTATTTAATGGTCATTTGCCAAAACGCCCGAGAACGAAATCTAGTTGTAGATCTATCCATTGAACGGGACTGTATTATTTATTTTACGTAATTTATAATAGAACAAATCATGTTTATTTCAGTCAACATGAGTTTCAGCACACATATCAATTTAATTCATTAAAAATAAATTGATCAATCATGTTCAATAATAAATTCTTTATAGCAGTAATTAAACTCCTATTTAACATTATAAACCTGAAAATCTTATATAATTATGATATTACAACACACTAGTCAAATCAACCTTAGTCATTTCACTTTCGATTCAGTATCGAATGGACACGCAAATAAAATAGTTGTTCAAACTTCAAATGCCATTTCAGATGATTATCTAGCGCAAAATCCTGATTTAATTCAAGAATTAATTCAATTTTCTGAAATTAATGAAAATCAGAAAGTGATTATTGACCATAGTTTATTGAATCAATCTGAAACAGAATTCGAAAAATGTGCCATTCTAAAATGCAAATTAGATTATCCCACTTGGATACGATTAAGTCCAAGCACTTTTCTTGTACAAAATAATGGCATCCGAAAAAAATTGTTGCATTATTACAATATTTCACTTTACCCTAACAAGACAATAGTAAAGAAGGCACCCTATTATTTTACACTTATTTTTGAAGGTTTAGACAAAAACTGTATCTCATTTGACCTTATAGAAGATACACCAGATTCTATCCCTTTTCATTTTCAGTGTGTAGTACGTAATCAAACAGATGTGTATGAAATTATAATGGATTAATCAACCATAGCATTCATTACAAATAAATGCACCAAACCCAACTCATTGACAATCATTTTAAACATATAAAGAAATTAAAACACAACATAATATACATGAAAACTAACAAACAAGCATCATCAAACAATTATCTTTTTACGAGCGAATCGGTATCGGAAGGACACCCTGATAAAATTGCAGATCAAATTTCCGATGCTATCTTAGATGCTTACCTCGCACAAGATCCGAACGCGAAAGTCGCAGCCGAATGTTTAATCACCACGAAAAAATTAATCATTGCAGGTGAGGTTACTTCCCATGCCAACATAGATGCGGTAGAAATTGCTCGAGAAGTTATTCGTAGTATTGGGTATATCGACGAAGCCATCGGATTCAATTGCGATACAGCTGATATTGAAAACCTATTGCATACACAAAGCCCTGAAATCAATTCATCCGTAATAGATGGTGGTGCCGGAGATCAGGGTATTATGTTTGGATATGCTACCGACGAAACTAAAGAACTCATGCCCATGCCTATTCAGATTGCGCACAAATTAATGGAACGCCAGGCGCTGTTGCGAAAAAATGGTTCGCTACCTTGGTTGTTACCAGATGCGAAATCGCAAGTTTGTGTTCGATATGAAAATGATATACCGGTAGGCATTGAGAATATTGTATTGAGTACACAACACCTTCCATCTATTTCACAACAAGAAATAAGGGAGCAAGTGATTCAACACATCATTACTCCAATTGTAAGCGAGTACTTTCCAAGTGATACCATAGAATACATGATCAATCCATCAGGTAGTTTTACATTGGGTGGACCACATGGTGACACAGGACTCACTGGCCGAAAAATAATCGTGGATACCTATGGTGGCAGTTGCCCACATGGTGGTGGTGCATTTTCAGGAAAAGACTCGAGTAAAGTAGATCGCTCAGCGGCGTATGCAGCCCGCTATGTAGCAAAACATGTCGTTGCAGCTGGTTTGGCCAAACGATGTACTGTTCAGCTATCTTATGCCATTGGAAGATCCAAGCCAACTTCATTGTATGTCAATACCCATCAAACCGGAATCTTGAATGACGAAACGCTTACTCCTATATTGAATGAACTGTTCGACTTGACTCCACATGCCATAAGAGACACGTTAGAGCTTCGTAAACCTATATTTCTTCAAACAGCAGCTTATGGGCATTTTGGAAAGAAACAATTCCCATGGGAAATTATCAATCCTGAAATAATAAATCAATTACAACAATACTTAAACAAATAAAATAAATTATGACACAAGAACTTTTTGAAGCTTATAAGAGCACCAACTTTAATGTTACCGAACCTAAAATTACCATCAAAGTAGATCATGTTAATCCAATATTGGACGAATTACTACTGAAACACAATGCAATTTGCTATGCATACATTACAGCCGAAAATCCCTATGGTAAATCTTATACAAAAGAACAAAATGAGTTGCGACATCAGCAATTGTTAGAAGCTACTTCA
>CANHGW010000051.1 GCA_947460175.1 Bacteroidota bacterium
ATAGAGGCTTTTTACAACACCACCAGACGACACAAACATTTAAATAATTTAACCCTTTTAGAATTTCAAAAATTAATTAACAATAACAATTTAAAAAATGCAGCTTAATGATCAATTTAATTTGTCCACTTTATTCTTGGAATTCCAGGTAAACAAGGTCAACATACTTGGGACACTCGTACTGTATCAAATGGTAATTATATCTATACCATTACGAATAAATATGGTGAGAAATATACTGGTAAAGTGACTATTAAAAAGTAATCATTGCAAGTATTCTAATAACAAAAACCACTCGAAAGGGTGGTTTTTTGTTGTTAGAACATATTGCTATATGCATTGAATGATGATGAACGAGATAGACCTTGAGAAGTAGCCCCGATGGAGGCAAGCGCCGTGCGCGGTAGACAGCGGGAAGTGGCTTAATAGATTATTGGTCCTTGAGCTTCACAAAAAGAAATTTGTATTACTTTCTAGCATTAATCTCATCACGAATCTGAGCGGCACGAATATAATCTTCTTGATCGAGTACATCTTCGAGCAAGGTTTGCAATTCTGATATACTTAAAGCAGCAAGATCGTTTTTTACACTGGATATTTTTGGTTTACTTTTCTTTTCTTCATCGGTTCCAATAGATTTAGGTGCAGTTTCGTCCATTTGAAGGCCTGCAGAATCTAAGATAGATTCAAACGTGAAGATAGGTGCATCAAAACGGACTGCCAATGCAAGTGCATCGCTCGTACGTGAATCTATTTCGATGGTTTCGGTAGGTGATTGACAGATTAACTTGGCATAGAATATACCTTCGTGAATACGATGTATAAGCACCTCATTGAGATGAATTTGATTGGCCGACATGAGATTTTTCATCAAGTCGTGTGTGAGTGGGCGAGTGGGTTGCATATTTTCGAGTGCAACTGCAATGGCTTGAGCCTCAAACCCACCAATCACGATCGGTAACTTGCGTACACCATTGACTTCGCCTAGTACAACAGCATAGGAATGCGATTGTGTAACGCTATGCGAAAGGGCTACAATTTCCAATTCTAATTTTTTCGAACTCATAATAATAGGGTCAAATATAACGCAATGAATACTTAAAATGCAAATTATGCATGTTGAGCTGCTTTGTATTTTTTGAATGCTTCAGTTAATTTTGGTACGATTTCGAATGCATCACCCAATACTCCATAGTCACCTGCTTTGAAGAAAGGTGCTTCTGGGTCTTTGTTGATGACAACGATGGCTTTCGAACTATTGACACCTGCCAAATGTTGAATAGCACCGCTGATACCTACAGCGATATAAAGATTTGGACGAATGGTACCACCTGTTTGTCCTACATGCTCGTGATGAGGACGCCAATGCGAATCGGCTACTGGGCGCGAACAAGCTAATGTTGCACCGATGCTTGCAGCTAAGTCTTCGAGGATACCCCAGTTTTCGGGTCCTTTGAGTCCACGACCACCACTGACTACTAGTTCGGCTTCACCCAATGGCACAATGCCGGTAATTTTGTTGACACTTTCTACTTTCACTGCAAAATCATTAGCTCCAAAGTCAATGGATTGGGTAGCTACTTCAGCAACAGCATCTGTTTTTTCTACACCAAACGAATTAGGAGTTAACGAAATAACTTTTGTAGCTGATTTTACATTTACAAAGGCAAATGCCTTGCCTGAGAATACTGATTTTTTCACTACAAAACCGTTGCTTGTATCTGGTAATGAAATAGCACCAGCTACCAAACCAGCTTTCAAACGAGCTGCTACACGAGGTGCAACTGCTTTGGCAGTATTGTTATTGGAAAATATAATGACTTGTGCATTTTCTTGTGATGCAATAGTTGAAATTGCTTTTGAATATGCTTTTGCTTCTAAGTTGTTTAAGCGAGCATCTTGAATATGAATAACCTTATTGGCGCCATAGTTACCCAAAATAGCTGTGTCATTGGCTTCGCCAAGAACGACTGCACATACTTGTGTGCCAGCGTTAGCTGCAATTTTGGATGCATAATTGATGGCTTCAAAACTAGCTTTTTTGAAAGAGCCATTATTTTGTTCTGCAAATACTAATATCATAAAGAAATTGTTTTAAATTTTTGAAACGTATTAAATGAAGACAGTTTTTAAAAAAGGAGAGGAAAATAATTAAATGACTTTCGCTTCTTCGTGTAACAATCGAACCAATTCATCCATTTGATCAATGTTGAGCATTTTAACACCGGTTTTCTGAACAGGCATTTCGTATGAAACAATTGAAGTTAATTCATCTACAGCAATAGGTGCTACTACATTCAATGGCTTGGTACGAGCGGCCATGATGCCACGCATATTAGGTATACGTGCTTCGGACATTCCTTTTTGACAAGATATAACCAACGGCAACAAGCAGGTGTCGCTTTCTTCGCCTCCTTCTATTTCACGATTCACCGCAACAGCACCATTGGCAACATCAAGTTTGCACACATGAGTTATATATGGCAAATCGAGCATTTCGGCTACCATAGCGCCCATGCTTGCATTGTTGTAATCAATACTTTCCTTGCCCATCATCACTAAATCATACGAATGAGATTTGGCATACTCAGCAATTTGAGAAGCGATATAAAAACTGTCATTGCTATCAGCATCTATTCGAATGGCTTCGTCACCACCTAATGCAAGTGCTTTGCGTATTACTGGTTCGGTATCAGCTTTACCAACAGTGATTAAATGTACAGCAGAAGCAATACCAGCTTCTTTTAATTCCAAGGCACGTACCAATGCATACCATTCTTCGTAAGGATTGATGATCCATTGAACACCAGCTTCGTTCAGTTTAGTATCGTTATCGGTGAAAGCGATTTTTGTCGTTGTGTCAGGGGCTTTTGTAATGCAAACCAATATTTTCATATCTATCTGTAGTTTTGAGGGTGCAAATATAATACACAAACCTCCAAAAATGATTAAAACTACTGTTCAAAAACCATAAATAATGATGATGTTGAATACGAATGAGATAGATTACAGAATCGTTACTAAATAATTAATTTCAGCATCAAGTCGATTTAATTGATTCTGTATGATTTCATAATCAAAATCCTTGGTCATTTCTAATTCTTTGGAAAGAAGGGTTAATTGTGAGAATGAAGCCGTAAGAGCAGTGCCCTTTATTCGATGCGCAACTAAGTTGATCGATTTAATATCTTTATTGTTAAAGTGTTGATGCAGCTCTTTCTGACCTTCTAGCAAAGATTCTTTGATGTAAGGAAATATCGACTTAAGATAGACACCATTAGATTTGTTGGCTTCTTCCAATTTTTGAAAATCGATGTGAATATTTTCGACTTGTATTTGCTCAATTGTTTCTTTGGTAGATTGTTCTATGCTTAAAAATTGTTTGAGTGTTTTTTCGATTGAGTTTCGTACGATAGGTTTAGTAAGAAAATCATTCATACCTACACTTAAACAGTTTTCTCGTTCTCCCTCAGAAGTGCCTGCTGTTACAGCTATGATAGGGATAGAACGAGTGGTTTCAATTGCTCGAATTCGTTGAGTGGCTTCAATGCCGTTCATAATTGGCATTTGAATGTCCATGAATATAATATCTGGTTGAATGTTTTGGTATAATTCTACTGCTTCTTGCCCATTGACTGCTTCATAAAATGATGAACTCGGTAATAAGTCTTTTAATATTGATTTGAGTAAAAATAAGTTTACTTTATTATCCTCTACCAACATGATTTTAATCAATCCATGACTTGTAATTTGATTTATTAGTTCGTTCGTGAAATGGTATACATGTTGATTTTCCGTTTCAGCTGAAATGATACATTCATTTGGATCGAGTATAAACTGATTCATATTTAAGTCAAAATAAAAATGACTTCCTTTGCCAACTTCACTATCGATATATATTTTGCTTCCCATCATACTCAAGAGTTTGCTACTAATGGCAAGCCCGAGGCCTGTCACTCCATATTTTTTAGTTGTAGAGGAGTCTTCTTGGGTAAATGCTTCAAATATTCGTACTTTGTTTTCATCACGAATACCAATCCCTGTGTCTATTACTGAGAACCTGATTTTATCAATACCATCTGATTTTACTTTGCCAATTATAAAATCAATTTTACCTTTTTCAGTAAATTTTACAGCATTGCTTATAAGGTTTAATAAGACTTGTTTAAGTCTAATGTCATCTATCTCAATACAAGGTGGTACATCAGGTGAAATATGAAAGTTAAAGACAAGATTTTTTTCTTGTGCATGGTATTTAAGATATTATAAATCTTTGTACATATGTCTCTTAAATTATGAGTTTCTGGATTTAATTCAAAGTGCCCTGAATCTATTTTTGAATAATCGAGAATATTATTAATAATACCTTGAAGCAATAAGGCTGAATCGTTTACGGTGTTAACATAGTTAGCTTGGGTAGCATCTAAACTTGTTTTTTTAAGTAAATCGGTAAGTCCAATTACACCATTCAATGGGGTTCTGATTTCATGGCTCATGTTTGCCAAAAAGGATGCTTTGGCTTTGTTTTCGCCTTCTATTTCTTTGTTCTTTTTAATTTGATATTCTGCGGTTTTTTGGGTGGTAATATCAATGCAGATGCCTGAATTTTTTGTAATGATTCCGTTTTTATCACTTATGCCATATGACTTTTCAAATATCCATCGTAGCCCATCATTTCTATTGATTCTATATTCTATTTCATAATATTTATTTATATGAATATTGTCATGGGCAGCGAGCACTTTTTCTCTATCTTCATCGTGTACATATTCTTTCCATAAGTCATATCGATCATAATATTCTTTTTGATGATGGCCAAATACTTTTATACATGAAGGACTTACAAAAAGAACCTTCTTTTTTGTAATATCAAATAGCCAAAATACATCTTCAATGGTTTCATTGATTTTTTCAAATTTTTGTTCGCTTTCTGCTAATGCAATCCGAGATTTTACTTGCTCGTCTATATTTTGATATGCTCCATATATGTTTGCACATTTGCCATCTATAAGTTCAGGTTGAGCAATAATTCTAATCCAACGATGTTCGTTTTTAGATGTAATGATTTCTACTTCTTGGTCAAATGGTTTACCTGTATTAATTGAATTATCAAATAAAGATCGAATGGTTAATTTAGTATTTTCAGATTTAATTAAATCAAAACAAATAGGATGTAAAATTTCATAATTGATGTCAGTTTGTAAAATTTCATACGTAATTTCAGACCAACTTGTTTGCTTAGTATCTGGATTATATTCCCATGCGCCTAGTTGAGCAATTTTATTGGATTGATTCAACATTTTTTTAGTCCTATTCAATTCGGACTCGGCTTTTTTGCGTAAATCTGAAGCTATTTCAATTGAAATAATATCAGCAATATGCTTTGCAAAGTTGGCATCCTCATCACTCCACGATTTTGTTACTTTAGTTTGTTCGCAACATAAAATACCTACTAGAACACCATCTATACGAATAGGTGTGTCCATGAGTGATTTAATTTCAAGCGGATTGAAATAGGAGTCTTTAAATTCGTAAGTGTCTGGATGAACAATTGCATCGTCAGCTTTGAGGATCAAGCCCGACGAAATAGCATTGAAATAATTTGGGAAATCTGTTTTTTTAAGAATAGAACCTCTTGCGTGTGATTTTGTTGAAAATTGAAAACAATCGGTACACTCAATTTGATTTTCAGCATAGTTCCAAATACTTACTCGGTCTATCTCTAGAATTTCACTTACTAATTCTGTTATATGTTTTAAATAATTCTCAATATTGCCATAGTTTTCGGTGGAGCTAAAGGATAACTCAAATAATTTTTTATTTTGTAAAGTTCTTTTTTCTCTGCATCTAATTTATTGAAATCTTCAATTTTATTGGCCGTAATATCACGTGCAACACAGATGAATTCTTTGGTTTTTAGATTACTATCCAAGACTGAAGATATTTTTAAATCAAACCATTTTTTAAAATTGTTTACTTCTACAAAATACTCAAGAGATCCAATTCTGTCAGTATTTTTTATTCCATTTAATATTTCTAACACCTTTTCAGTATCATGGTAATTGCTTCCAATTTCTTTTATTGATTTATTGATATAGTAATTATTTTGATTAGCGATTTGTTGGTCGCTCTTATTATAAAATTCTGTTACAATTAAATCATTATTAATTACAAAAACTAAATCACCCGAATTTAGTAATAAGGTTTCTAGACGATGATTTGAATCTGTTATTTCATTTTGTAATATTGTTAATTTTGTTACATCTGAACCTAGTATATATACGTTGTTATCAAAGAAACTTAACTTTTCCCAAAGGATCGATTTTGTATTTCCGTCTTTTGTTTTAATCTCACGAATGGGAGATTGAAAGGTATTTACATCCTTTTCTAGATATGCAAGGTCAATACCAGTAAAATTACTAAATGGCTTGCCAATGAATGAGGAGCAGTCGTCATAACCAAGTATATCTTTTACATTATCACTTATTGATTTAATATTTCCATTTTTGTCAACTAAGATGCTCAACATTGAACTAGTATTTACAATTGAATTTGAAACAATTAAGTTATTGGCAATATTTTTATCTATAATATGTTTGATGTAATTTAAAGCAAGTGATATCAAAATCACATTGTTAAATAATACTAATAGGTTGAGTGAAATAATATTATTTAAATGCAATGTCAACAAAGCTGCTAAAGCCAGTAAATTATATATAATAAAATCCCTAAATCGAGAAAAGGCGTAATACGAAAAAACAATTATCAATGAAAATTCAGTTGCGTTGATTAATGATGTAGGATTCTCTTTAATTTGATTTAACACAGAAATGCTAAATACTATGAAGGCAATTGCAAAGTATAAATGGAGATTCCTGTATATTTTTTCATTTTTTTTGGGAAATGAAATAAAATGAAAGACTTAGTAAGCTGAATATTATACTAGTTATTAATTCGCTTTTGGTTCTTACTTTATATAGTTCAATTAATATTTCTGTAGTTGGAACATATACTGCCAATACCAAAAAATAAAATAAATATTTGTCAGGATTCTTATTCACGGATTGAATGTTATCTATTGGTCGGAATTGAAATTTATTTAAATAACGACTAAAAAATAGAAAAGTCCCTAATATTAGCAAGGTAAAAATAGTTACAACCAACCAATTTTCTAAAAATGGGTACATAGAGAAGGGACAAATAAATCTGCAATAAATATAATATGTTTAATTTGTTATTTATCAAACAATTCATAATATTTAATACTTTTAATATTTCGATGAACTAAACGTAATATTTGAGGTTGTTTTTTTATATTTAGTATGTTTGTAGTTATTATACACAATGGATAGAATTGCAAAATTGACAGAAATGCTATCAGAATCACCTTCGGATTGTTTTTTGATGCATGCTTTGGGCCTTGAATATCAAAAAATAGGTGCTTGGGATATGGCTAAGCTCCAATTTGAAAAAGTATTGGAAACTAATATGAATTATATAGGTACATATTATCATTTAGCAAAGACTTATGAGCGCTTAAACCTGAATGATAACGCAATCACAACGTATGAATCTGGAATTAAAATTGCGAATGAATTAAAAGATAATCATGCGCGGAATGAATTGCAAATGGCTTTGGAAGATTTAATTGATTAAATAAATGAATGTATGAAGCTACAGTTAGCAGGAAATAAATCAAGTTATCTATTGGCAGTGAGTGGGGGTGTTGATTCAATGGTCATGTGTCAACTATTTTATGAAAATCAATTGTCTTTTTCAGTTGCTCATTGTAACTTTCAATTGCGTGGTGATGATTCTAATCAAGATGAAGAATTGGTGAAAAATTGGTGTGTAAAAAATAATATACCGTTTTTTACTACACGTTTTGATACAACAGATTATGCCGAAAAAAATAAAGTTTCAATACAAGTAGCAGCCCGGCAGCTTAGATACGAATTTTTTTATGAAATTTTAAAAACCCAACAAATCGATTTCATCGCAACTGCACATCACATGGATGATTCAGTAGAAACTACGTTGTTTCATTTTTTTAGAGGTACTGGTATCAATGGACTTACAGGAATTTCCTTTCAAAACGACCGTATAATTCGTCCGCTTTTGTCATATACTAAACAATCAATACTTGAATATGCAGCTACGCACTCCATAGAATTTCGAGAAGATGCTAGCAATGCCAAGAAAGATTATACTAGGAATAAATTGCGCAATGATATAATCCCTCAATTGGAAATAATGATTCCAAATTTTAAAGAAAATATATATCAGAATATTCTTCGTTTTAACGAAATCAATGAGGTATATTCCAAACAAATAAATCTATATAAAAGTAAATTACTTGAACAGCGAGGTCAAGATTATTACATTCCAATACTCAAGTTAAAACATGTAAAGCCACTGTCAACCATTTTATATGAATTGCTTAAAAAATTTGGTTTCTCATACCAACAATGCCTGCAATGTATTGATATAATGGATAGTCAAACTGGGAGTTTAGTGAAGTGTGAACAATACCAAGTAATTAAAAACAGAAATTTCTTAATTATTACAAAAATCAATTCGAGCGATAACGAATTTTATGAAATTTCACATGCTACAACAGAATTGGTTACACAAGATTTTAAATTGAAATTCAACTCTTTATTGAACGACAATTTTATACCATCTAAAGAAGCTACACAATGTACAATTGAAGCTTCGAAGTTAGAATTTCCGCTTATTCTACGGAAATGGAAACAAGGCGATTATATGTATCCATTTGGGATGACTAAAAAGAAAAAGGTGGCAAGAGTATTGATAGATATGAAATTGCCATTGCATGAAAAAGAACATGTTTGGGTAATAGAATCCAATAAAAAAATTGTTTGGATAGTAGGTATTAAAACAGATAATCGATTTAGAATTCATTCTAACTCAAAAGAACTTTTTACAATTAAACTTAATAAATAAATCATGTCATCGGAACGATACCACGAATTAAAGAATCAATACAAGACCTTAAATGATGAACGTGATAAAATCATTTGCTTGATTGAAATTGTATTGGAAATTCGTAACTATGATTTAGAAGAAGCATATAAATTGTCCAATGAAATTATCGAACGATCATATGCAATCAATTACCAAGAAGGTATAGCCAGAGGCCTTAACAATAAAGGAGCATGCTATTGGCTTAAAGGTGAATATGATAAGGGGTTAAATACATTGAAAGAAGCAGTAAAAATTGCAAAGGATAATAAACTTGATGCTGTCAAAGCTCGTATTTATAATAACTATGGTAATATTTATAGAGACTTGGGCGATCTTTCCAATGCTTCTAAATATTATCAATGGGCACTTGAAATTAATGAAGACTTGGGTGATGAACTTTCACAATCGGCCGTGATGATTAGTATTTCTAATCTTCATTTCGATTTGTTTGATTATGAGAATGCATTGGAATATGCCATGCGTTGTCTTTCTATTTTTAAAAAATATGATGATAAGAAACGGTTAATCAGTGTGTATCATACACTTGGAAATATATACCTTAAGAAAGAGGATTATAATTTAGCCATTATAAATTTTAAACGTAGTCTTGTATTGAGTGAGCAAAATACAGTCGGCAATATGCTAGCCAATAGCGGTATTGGTAAGGTGTATTATAAAATGAATATGTTTGATAAGGCAGAAAAGTTTTTGAACTTAGTTATTCATCAAGCTGAAGAGTTATCCAATTTCGAAGGAATTATTATTTCTGAATTTTACTTAGGACGTATTTGTTTTGACGAAGGAAATTTATCGGACGCTATTCTACATCTAGATAAATCATTTGACCTTGCAAACGAACATTCACGTAAACACGATATCATGAGTATACATGAAATGTATGCACAGGTCTATGAAAAAATGGGCGATATTGTAGAAGCTTATGAAAATTTGAAAAAATATGAAAAGCTTAAAGAAGAGATATTCCAACAAAACACAATTAATAAATTACATAATCTTCAAATTCGACATGAGATAGAATTTGCAGTAAAGGAAAAAGAAGTAGCAGAGCAATCAGCTAAACTCAAACAAGAATTCATTGCCAATATGAGTCATGAAATAAGAACTCCCATGAACGCTATTGTAGGAATGACTCGCTTACTACAGGAAAAAAATCCTAGACCTGATCAAGTAAAATATTTAAATGCCATTACTCAAAGTGCAGATAATTTACTCGTAATTATCAATGATATTTTAGATTTCTCTAAAATTGAGGCAGGTAAAATAACGATCGAATTTATTGAATTTTCATTATCAAGTGTATTGAAAAATGTTGTGACCTTGTTACGATTTAAAGCAGAAGAAAAAGGAATTGAAATACGATTTGATATAGAGCCTGAGGTGCCCAATTCATTAGTTGGAGATCCGACCCGTTTAGCACAAGTATTAATGAATTTGGCTGGGAATGCAGTTAAGTTTACTGAGAGAGGTTCTGTGAAAATTGTATGTCATGCTGAGTTATTAGAAAGTCATTTTGTAAAAATTGCGTTTCGAGTAATCGATACAGGTATTGGTATTTCTCAAGATTATGTCAATCGAATTTTTGAAAGTTTTACACAAGCTGGCACTGATGTAGCTCGCAAGTATGGAGGCACGGGATTAGGTCTTACAATATCCAAGCAATTGGTAGAATTAATGGAAGGTAAGATAAATGTTGAAAGTAAATTAGGAGAAGGAACTACCTTTACATTTGTATTACCATTCCAGATTGGAGATGAAAATCTGATTAAACAGAAGAAGGAATTTAATTTATCTGATCATGATGTTGCTATTTTAAACAGAAGTAGAATACTTCTGGTGGACGATAATGAATTTAATACAATATTGGCGGTGGATACATTGAAGTCAATATCGCCTACCATACATATTACAGAGGCATCGAGTGGGTTTCAGGCGTTGGAATTACTCAAGGCCTTTCCATTTGATTTAGTTTTAATGGATATTCAAATGCCACAAATGAGTGGTACTGAAACAACTAAAATTATTAGAAGTGAATTGCCATCTCCTTTGTGTTCAATACCGGTCATTGCAATGACAGCCAATGTGATGAAAGATGATATAAAACAATATATTAAGATAGGAATGAACAATCATATTCCTAAGCCTTTTCAAAAAGATGAACTGATTAGTAAATTATTAAAATATCTTGATTCTGATACTATTTTACAACGAAAAGAAAATGAAATTTCGGAGAAGAAAGACTCGAAACCAACTATGCAATTAGATGAAGTAGTATCCAATCAGCCATTGATTCAAGATAAAATTACAGATCCTCGATTTCTGATGTCATTTGCAGGAAATGATAAAGAGAAACAAAAAAAATATGTCAATATATTTTTACAAAATGCACCAAGGTTAATGAATCAATTACAACATGGGTTGACTCATAAGGATTATGAGCAAATAAAAATTGCTGCACATTCATTGAAATCTCAATTGAATTATATGGGTGTAAAAGAAGAATTGTCGCATGTTTTTGAATTAGAACAAATGGCTTCGCATCCTCACAAACATCAGGAAATACAAGAACTTATTGCAAATTTAGAGAAGGTAGCGGCAAAAGCATTTAAGGAATTAGAAGAGTATATTCAATAACTAAATTTAGTTGATTATTCACCTTTAAATATCGGTTTTCTTTTTTCAAGAAATGCATTTACACCTTCTTGATAGTCATAAGTGCCTGATGCTTCTATTTGTACATCACATTCCATTTCCAATTGTTCTATTAAATCATTGTCGTACGAATGATTTAATAATCGCTTAGTAAGTCCTAAGCCAACTGTTGGCATCGATGCTAATGTAGTTGCTATTTTCCAACTTTCTTCTACAAATGTTTCATTTGAGAAAAACTTATAAATCATACCTATACGTTCTGCTTCTTCTGCTATCACTTTATCCCCGAGCATCATGAGTGCAGTTGCTTTTTGAAATCCTACCAATCGAGGTAAAAAGAATGTACCACCACTATCAGGTATTAATCCTATTTTACTGAATGCTTGAATAAAAGAAGCACTTTCGGTAGCAACAACGATATCACCTGCCAATGCGATATTAGCTCCGGCACCAGCAGCTACACCATTCACAGCACAAACAACTGGTTTTTCGATTGTTCTCATTTTTTCAATGATTGGATTATAATGCTCTGTAACTATTTGAGCCAATTCAATGCCGTTGTCTTCTATTGCTTCTGCTAAATCTTGTCCAGCGCAAAATGCTTTTCCTATAGCAGTTATATAGATACATCGAATCGTATTGTCGTCATTGGCATCATCCAATGCATTTTGTAAGTCAAGCGCCATCTCACGACAAAAACTATTGAATTTTTCAGGACGGTTTAATGTAATTTTAGCAATAGAATGATTTTTTTCAACAAGTATAAATGACATGGCTTTTAATTTTTATGTTTTAAAAATGTGCAAGCTAATATCCACCTAGTTTTATTCCAAATGAAACTTTAATCAATAAAAAAATACCTAGTACAAGAATACACAATGCAGAAATCCGATTTAAATATACGATAGTTCTTGGTGTGAGTTTCTTTCTTATTTTTTGAGCTAAAAAAACTTTTAATGTATCAACACATAGAATAAATCCTAAACAACTTCCAAAAAACAATAAGGTATAGGTTGACTGTAATTGATGATTCGCTTCGTTTGCTTGTAAATTTGAAACAGCAGCAACAGCTGTTAACCATGTAATTATTACTCCAGGGTTAAGCGTATTCATCATAAATCCACTTAGTGAAATCTTGATATAGTCTTTAGAAGTCACATTCGCATCATCGTTTCGATTACGGGTTACCTTTATTTTCTTGAAATAACCGTAAATACCCATTATTATAAACATTGCCGAGCCTATATATCCAATGATATTTGCATAGGACATCAAATTTGCCAGCCAAGCAGAAGCAATATTAGCGAGTGCTATGTAAAGAATGTCACTGATGGATACACCTGCCACAAAACTCATTCCTGCTTTCCAACCATAGTTGATGCTATATTTTATTATAGCAAAGATGGTAGGACCTACCGAAATAGACATAAATAAGCCTAAACCCATACCAGCAAGTAGTACACTAATCACTTTTACAAGATACAAAAAAGGTTTAAATATTCAGCAAAAATGGATTTTATTTTGGGCTTTACATTGTAAAATAAAATATGTGTTTGAAATCAAACTGTAAATTCATTATATTCGTCTTGTTAAATGAAAACCTTTGATAAGGAGGTGTGGTTTATTGTATCTATATCAAGGCAATTTTTTTTATAAAAGACAAACAAAACGATGAAAAAATTTTATCAAATCCTTTTATTGATAACAGTTTTATTAGGGTCGGTGTATCAGACGAAAGCTACTCACGTAGCTGCAGCAGATATTTATTACGAGTATCTTGCACCTTTGACATATCGAATACACTTAATATTGTATAGAGATTGTAAACAAGGAAATGCAGGCTTATCTGGTACATCTAATATGACTGTTTCATCTGCATCATGTAGTCAGAGTCTTCCAATTACACTTGATACCAACGGTAATAATACTAGAAAAATATATGGTGACTTATGTCCAAACATTGATAACTGGTGTGTAAACCCAGCGAGTATATTTCCAGGATATGAAGAATGGCATTATGATACTGTTGTTGTTTTGCCAATGGCATGTACTGATTGGACGTTTACTTACAACAATATGTGCTGTAGAAATAATGCTATTAGTAATTTAACCAATCCTGGTGGTCAAGGTATATGTGTAAGTGCAACATTAAACAACGTATTAAGACCTATCAACAGCTCTGCATTTTTATCAATCAAGCCAATTCCATATGTGTGTGTAAATCAACCCAAAGTATATTTAAATGGTCCATTGGATCCAGATTTAGATTCATTGGTATTTACACCTTCTGATCCTTTAAACTGGACTTCATGTGCACCCATTCCATGGGCTGGCGGCGCTACTACGTTAAATCCATTTGGAGCTGCTGCACCTGGTGGGTATGTGGTGAATTCTAATACAGGAACGGCCTCATTTACACCTACGATTACCAATACCTATGTGGTAGCTTTTAAGTGTACTGAGTATGATGTTCCAACAGGTCAAATAGTAGGCTCTATAATGCGTGATGTGCAATTGAATGTATTGAATTGTGCTGCAGCACCACCTTCAGATCCAAATTTAACACAGAACTATAATTTAATAGGCCTTACAGGAGCATCCATGCAATCGCCTAATCCGATTATATTGAATGTTTGTCCTGGAGCTACTATGAGTTTTGATATACAAGCGATTAGCAACTCAGGAAATAATCAAATATTAACTACTGCCAACAATGCGGCTTCTTGTCCGGGTTCTACCTATACTTCAAATCCGTTGATAGGTGGAAATCCAGTTACTGGAACATTTACATGGACTCCAAATGCTGCGCAAATAGGACCACATACGTTGATTATTACTTTTACTGATTCTACATGCACAGTGGCTCAACCTATCGTATTGAAATCGTATGCTGTTATTTTAATCAATGTGTTACCAGGTGTAGATGCAGGACCAGATTTGACATATTGTATTAATGGAGATTCAACTCAATTGAATGTTTCTGGACCTCCAGGTATTACACAATGGGGATGGACTGATATCAATGGCAACACAAATAATATTGGTATTTCGAATGTAAATATAAAAAATCCAAAAGCTGCTCCCTTAGTTACGACAACCTATATTGTAACTGCCATTAATCCGCCTCCTGGGTTAATTTGTAAAACTGTTGATACAGTAACTGTAATCGCAGTACCTGGTATTCAGGTTAGTGCAGGTGGTAATCATACCATTTGCGCCAATGATTCAGTATTACTGACTGCGAGTGCGACTCCTGCTCAGACTAACCCAACTATTGATTGGACTCCAGGTGGTGAGTTAAGTGATTCCACTATTCTAAATCCTATAGCATCGCCATTAGCTACTACAGATTTTGTATTGTATTATATCGACGACTTCGGATGTAAGTACACTGATATTTCTACAGTAACTGTCTCTGGCATACGTGCCATCTTAAATGCAAGCGCTTCTGAAAATAATGTTTGCCCTGGTTATCCATTCCAATTATATTCCAATGCAGCATCTATGCCATGCGGATTATCTGTATTTCCTTGCAACAATGCACCTTCATACAAAATGGTAGGCGCTGGTAATATTCAACAAAACCAATTTACACCTTATTTTACCAATACATCGGATGCTTATAAAACACAAATGTTGTTTACAGCGGATGAACTTTCTTCAATGGGAATTACAGCAGGTAATATCAAATCACTTTCATGGACAGTAACATCAAAAGGAAGTGATACGATGAGAAATGTTGTGTTGAGTATGGGTTGTACTTCTGAAACGTCATTGAATGGTGTTACTGGTTTTTTACAAGGATTATCTGTCGTGTATGATACCAATAAATATTATTCTACATTGGGTATCAATGAACATGTATTTGAACGCGATTATTTCTGGGATGGTGTTTCTAATATTGTGGTACAAATATGTTACAATGTGACAGGCAATTTCAACAACCAAGATGTAGTTACAAGTTCAAATACAGCTAATACTCAGTTGATGACACAAACAGGTGCTACAGGTATTGGATGTAATCTTACAGCTACAGCTCCATTGATTTCAGCGGTAAGACCTAATACAAGATTTAATGTATGCCAAACAGGTACCTTCAATTATAGTTGGGCACCTGGCACTACCTTAGATAATCCAACTACAAAAGATCCTTACTCAAGCGGGATTTATTCTACAACAGATTTTATTGTTACAGTAACAGCTTCTTCTAATCCTAATTGTGTATCCTTGGATACAGTGAATGTAGTAGTAGATAATTCAAATTCTATCACAGCAACAGCATCTCCACAGGTACTTTGCGAACCAGGTATGGTTACATTGACTGGAACACCTGCTGGTCCCTTGCCAGTATATGAATGTGGCGAAGAAAATGTAAGTTGCATAGGACCTTTTAACCAATATACAGTTGGCTTAGGAGCTATTTCAAATTTAAGTATTACACCTTTATTAGGTAGCACATATGCTGGTTCTAGAAGCCAAATGTTATATACTGTAGCCGATTTAAATGCATTGGGTGTGACCAAAGGGCGTATTGATTCTATTGCATTAGATATTGTAACAAAGACAAGTATTGCAGGATATGATTTGACTATCAAAATTGGTTGTACATCATTGAGTCAATTAACTGGTTTTATTCCTTCCAATGAATTAAAAACTGTTTACTCTAATGGAAATTATTTAACTGCAGTTGGATGGAATTCATTCCCATTCACCAATCCTTTTGTGTGGGATGGTGTCAAAAATTTAGTAGTTGAATTGTGTTATTACAATGGACAAAATAATTTGATAGGTTCTGATGCGGTAAATTATACTGCAACTGTGAATCCTCAATTTTATTACCAAAGTTCAAACTTTGGAGGATGTGATATTCCATTAGTACAAACTCCTAATGCACCTACATCTTCTATTTCATTACCCAATATGCGTTTTTCTATTTGTGATATTCCTACTAAAACATGGCCTTATCGATGGGAGCCCGGAACCTTTGTATACGATTCTACAGCTGGTGTAACTACAGCTTATGTTAACTCTTCAACTACTTTCAGTGTATTCACCAAAGGGGGTAATAAATGTGAAGTGAAAGATTCTGTAACAGTTACAATTTCTCAACACGATTTACGTGTTACACCTATGGATACCATTATATGTGAAGGTGATTCATACCAAGCTATTGCAACAGGAACAGGTAATGCACCTTCTCAAACGTTCTTATGGTATGATCAAAATGGTGGTTCATCAGGATTGAGTTGTACTACTTGTCCTAATCCAATCATTACACCACAAGTACCTGGTTCGTTGACTTACACTTGTACGCGATTAGATTCGTATGGTTGTGGAGATACAGTAGTTATCAAGGTTACTTCAAAACCAGTTCCTACAGTTTCAATATTAAATGGTGATTCTATTACCATTAAGTACCAACAACAAGAAGTAAATCTTGTAGCGACTGGGGCACAGGTTTATAATTGGACACCTGTATGGGGATTGAGTAATCCGAACATGCCTAATACAGTTGCCAGCCCAGCTGAGCCTACCTTGTATTATGTATATGGCATTAGTTCATTAGGTTGTCGCAATTGGGATAGTATTTATGTAGATATCGATTATCATGATAATCTTTATGTACCAAGTGCCTTTTCACCAAATGGTGACGGTAACAATGATCTATTTAGAGTAGCAAACTTGACATTCCAAAACATACAAGAGTTTAAAGTATTGAATCGATGGGGGCAAGAGTTGTTCTCTGCTACAGATAACAGAGGCTGGAACGGAACTTTCAAAGGAAAACAGCAAGATCCTGCAACTTATTTCTATTTAATACGTGTTGCATTTCCTGATGGCTCTACCAAGCTTTTCAAAGGTGATGTTATATTAGTACGATAGATACTTCTTATTATATTTCAAAGAAATCTCGCTTATGGCGGGATTTCTTTTTTTACATTTGTAACCCAAACTAAAAGTATGAATGTAGGAATAATAGGAAGCGGAACCATGGGTGCTGGAATTGCACAAGTTGCGGCACAAGCAGGTTGCAATGTGATCGTATTGGATACGAATGAAGTTGCTTTACAAAAGGCCCAAAGTAATCTTGATGCAACCATGCACAAGTTGGTTGAAAAAGGGAAAATAGAACTTGCTGTATCTGAAGAAATTAAAAATCGAATTCAGTGGTCAACCGATCAATCGGAATTGAATAAATCAGAACTAATTATAGAAGCCATCATTGAAAACCTAGAAGTCAAACAAAAATTATTTACGCAGCTTGAAACAATCATCAATGAGAATTGCATTCTAGCTACCAATACTTCTTCTCTATCAGTTACATCCATAGCAGCAGAATGTAAACATCCTGACCGAGTCATTGGTGTGCACTTTTTTAATCCGGCACCGTTGATGGAATTGGTAGAAATAGTTCCTGCCTTACAAACATCGCAATCAATTGTAGATCAAACTAAACAGATCATAGATTCTTGGAAAAAGAAAACCGTCCTTACAAAAGATACACCTGGCTTTATTGTGAACCGCATCGCTCGGCCCTATTACAGTGAAGCCATTCGTATTCATGAAGAAGGCACAACTATTGAAGGCATCGACCTAGCTATGAAAACAATCGGAGGCTTTCGAATGGGACCATTCGAACTCATGGATATGATAGGGCACGATGTGAATTATACAGTTACAGAAACTGTATGGAAATCATTTTATTTTGATCCAAGATACACGCCTTCTTTTTCTCAAAAAAGATTAGTAGAAGCCAAGTGGTTTGGTCGAAAATCGGGTAGAGGATTTTATGATTATTCAGAGCAAGCGATTAAAAACGAAGTCAATGCGGATACGACCGAACTTCAAGCTATTTTTGATCGAGTCATCGTGATGTTGGTCAATGAAGCGGCGCATGCGTTGCATATGAATGTTGCAAATAAAGAAGACATAGACCTTGCCATGACCAAAGGTGTGAATTATCCCAAAGGTTTATTGAAATGGGCTGATGAATTAGGCATTGATGTATGTGTCGATCGATTAGATCATTTGTATCATATTTATCACGAAGATCGCTACCGTTGTAGTCCGCTACTACGACAAATGAAATCAGCAGGGAAAAGTTTTTTCTAAAACCAATTTCTAAATTCTTTTTACTTACTACTAAATACTATCTACTAAATTATGTTCTACGAATACAAAGGAATCAAACCAGTGGTACACGAAACAGCTTATGTACATCCTATGGCTACTATTACAGGAAATGTAATTATTGGCAAGCATGTATACATTGGGCCGGGCGCTGCTATACGTGGCGATTTTGGAAAAATAATCATAGAAGATGGTTGCAATGTACAAGAAAATTGTACCATACATATGTTTCCGGGTATTACAGTGTTGCTGAAAGAAAATGCACACATTGGTCATGGTGCTATCATACATGGTGCTGAAATTGGACGCAATTGTCTAGTAGGTATGAATGCGGTCATCATGGATGATGTAGTGGTTGGTGATGAATGTATTGTGGGTGCTTTAAGTTTTATCAAAGCAAAAGAAGTGATACCTTCCCGTAGTTTGGTTGCAGGCAATCCTGCTCGCATCATTAAAGAAGTGAGCGATGAAATGATAGGATGGAAGACAGAAGGTACCAAGGTATATCAACAATTAGCACTTGATTGTCACGAGGAATTAAAAGCATGTGAACCATTGCGAGATATTCAATTGCAACAAAAAACAGAAGTAACCGATTATAAAATTTGGAAAGACACTCAAAAATAAATCAATGGATAAATTAACATTTTTACAAACAGATTATATCAACTTACTTCAGCAAATTGATCCTAATACAAAACCTGTATTTGGTAAAATGAATGTTCATCAAATGATTGAACACATGAGTTATGCATTCAGACAAGCAAGTGGATTGATTCCTTTGCCTGCAGTAAATGATGAAGCCACTACTCAAAAAATGTATACCTTCATGATGAGTGACAAAGCATTTAGAGACAATACGCCCAATCCTTATTTGCCCGATGAACCAGAAGCTCCTTTGCATTCTAGTATAGCTGAATCGATCATTTCATTGGAAAAAGACATCAACCATTTTAAAACTGTTTTTGAAAATGAACCAGACCTGCGAATTTTAAATCCATTTTTTGGCAATTTGAATATGGACGAATGGATTCATTTATTGCATAAGCACGCTATGCATCATCTTCGTCAATTTAACCAAACCCAATAGTATGCATTTCATTTTAAAATTAGTATTTGGTGTGGTGTTTGGAACCGTATTAGCATTTTGTGTAATCGTATTAGCAGAGTCGCTCAATACCAAATGGTATCCGCTTGAAATAATCAATCCTACCATGCTCGAACGAAGTGAAGCTATCCAACATGCGCCAATTCAATCCTACTTGATAGTGATTATAGGATTCATGATGAGTAGTATGATGGGTGCATACCTAGCAGCTCGTATTGCAGCAGATAAACATAAGTTGTGGGCAGGCCTTGCTGTGGGCTTTATCTTACTCATGTGTGGCATTTTCTTTTTTGTTTTGTATCCATACCCTTTGTGGGTGGCGAGTGTTACATGCATTGCATTTTTGCCATTTGCATATGTAGGAAGTAAGATGGCTATACGATAGAAGATTTTTTTCCATCTTTTTTAGTAGCCAAACTACTATACATTACTAAACTACTGCTAGCCTTTGTTCCAATCGTTGCCTTCAGAGCAAGGCAACTGATTTACACGTCAGTCTAGGCTATCCATTAGGGACATGTACTTTATTAAGCTGAGTAAATACATGGCAATGCGTTTGTAGCTGAAAGCTACACAATAAGGCTATGAAGCGAAGGACGTTTCAGAGAACGGAGCAGGGGCAATTTAGAATATTCTACTTTCTAATCTATCTGGAGATTGTCTACTATCCCAAATACTGAGAATGCTTATAACTTGTTCCATTTCCTAATACACAATTAGATAATCTCGCACA
>CANHGW010000052.1 GCA_947460175.1 Bacteroidota bacterium
CTAGTATATCCCTGCATTTCATCAGCTTAATAAAGAAAATGTCCCTGAAAACTAGCCGCTATAGTAGGAAGCGCCGTGCGCGACGGATAGAGCGAAGTGGCTCAATAGTGGGATTCAGAAGGGCTCCAAACAATAGAGCAAGGTTTTTTGTTTCGTGTATAGCACTCAATGCGTTTTCATGCCACGTATCTTCACCACCTCCCAAAACATATTCCAACTGTCTTTCAATACATTGATTTTACTTCCTTCGATGGCATTCCAAGTGATAGGCATTTCTACAATGGCACATCCAAGTTGGTTTGCTTTTTTGAGTATTTCTACATCGTGTGCCCAGCCCATCGTATGTAGACTGGAAAATAGTTGTTGTGCTATGGGGCGTGGATACAATTTAAAACCACATTGTGTATCTTGTAGGTTGAGGCCAACAAGGCTTCGTATAATCCAGTTGAACATATTCCCAACTACTTTGCGATAGCCAAGGTCGTGCACATGGGATGTTTTCAATTCGCGTGATCCAATGAGAATTTCTTTTTCATAAAATTGATTTCGAAGTTTTATCCACTTGAGTAACTCAATAGGTCGTGTAGCCATGTCGGCATCGAGTGTAAGCACATAGTCGCCTTGTGCTACTTCAATTCCTTTTTTAAGGGCGCCACCTTTTCCTGTATTGGATTGAGAAATTACGGTTAGGTATGATTTTAAGGATTGAGCAATGGGATGTTTTTCAATCAAAATGGCAGTGCCATCTGTACTGCCATCATCTACTAAAATAATTTCAAAAGGACCCTTCCATGCTGCTGCAAATTCTGCTAGGCCATCCATCATCAATCCAATACGATTTGCTTCATTGAAAGAGGGAATGATGAGTGATATAAACGGGGCGTACATGAATGGCAAAAGTAATTCAACACCCTTGATGTTTCGATTATTTTTGTAGAATTTCAATCTAATTTATTCGAATAGCCTTTATTCTCAATGAGTTGAATCCCAAGTTGTAAATTCCATCATTTTTACAAAAAAATATTTTTTTAGTTATTCACATCGTTATACAATGCGATTTTGCTAATGGATGCCAAAAAATGTTGTTAATATACACAGTTTGTGAATAAAGAAATTGTTCAAATACGAACCTCAAAAAATATCTTTGATTCGTTGATTCACTAGAAAAGACACTCCCCATCTTCTGTATTATTTCGAATGCTGAACCCATAAAAGATTCACTATCTATAAGATAGAGATGGACAACTTGACTAAAACCCATATCTTAACTATAAATTTATTTATTACGCACATGAGCAAAAAAAATACGACTACCAAGGGACTTCAGTTCCAACGATACTACACCAACGACACAGCACCTGTTTATGATTTGTTTCAATACGATTACCGCACATCGGTGATTCGTAATCCCAATGGAGAAGTGATCTTCGAAATGAAAAATGTAGAGGTACCTGCTCATTGGAGTCAGATTGCAACAGATATACTTGCACAAAAGTATTTTAGAAAAGCAGGCGTACCTCAAGAAGATGGTTCGCTTGGTCGTGAAACTTCGGTAAAACAAGTGGCACATCGTATGGCCGATTGTTGGAGACAATGGGGCGAAAAATATGGTTACTTTGCATCTTCGAATGATGCACAAGTATTTTATGATGAATTAGTCTATACTATTTTAAATCAAAGTTGTGCACCTAATTCACCGCAATGGTTTAATACTGGCTTGCATTCTTCATATGGTATTACAGGCAAAGCACAAGGACACTATTATGTAAATCCTACAACGGGCGAACTTGAAAAATCAACCAATGCCTATGAGCGCCCACAACCTCATGCTTGCTTTATATTGAGTGTAGACGATGACTTAGTCAACGAAGGTGGTATCATGGATTTATGGGTGCGTGAGGCTCGTATATTCAAATACGGAAGTGGTGTAGGTACCAACTATTCCAACATTCGTGGTGAAGGTGAAAAATTAAGTGGAGGTGGAACCTCAAGCGGTATCATGAGTTTCTTAAAAATAGGAGATCGTGCGGCTGGTGCTATTAAAAGTGGCGGTACGACTCGTCGTGCTGCCAAAATGGTTTGCTTAGATTTGGATCATCCCGAAATCGAAAAATTCATCAATTGGAAAGTAGAAGAAGAACAAAAAGTAGCAGCCTTGATTGCTGCTGGCTATAGCCACGATTACGAAGGCGAAGCATATCGCACCGTGAGCGGACAAAATTCAAATAACTCAGTTCGAGTACCCAACGAATTTTTCCATGCATTGGAAAATGGCGAAGATTGGGAATTGAAAGCACGTACCGATGGAAAAGTAATGAAGAAAGTTCCTGCCAAAGATTTGTGGGATCAAATTGCTTATGCAGCTTGGCGTTGTGCAGATCCTGGAACTCAATATGACACGACTATCAATGAGTGGCATACATGTCCTGAAGGTGGACGAATTCGCGCTTCAAATCCATGTTCGGAGTATATGTTCCTCGATAATACTGCCTGCAACTTGGCTTCTATGAATCTTCGTCGTTTTTACAATGAAGAAAACAATCAATTTGATGTAACTGGATATGAATATGTAACTCGTCTTTGGACTGTTGTATTAGAAGTATCTGTATTAATGGCACAATTTCCTTCTAAAGAAGTTGCTCAGTTAAGTTACGATTATCGTACACTTGGATTAGGATACGCGAATCTTGGATCATTGTTAATGGTACAAGGTATTCCTTACGACAGTGAGCAAGCAAGAGGTATTGCAGGTGCTTTGACTGCTATCATGACCGGTGTGTCTTACAAAACATCGGCTGAGATGGCAAGTCATTTGGGAACGTTTGCTAAGTACGAAGAAAATAAAACGCACATGTTGCGTGTAATGCGAAATCATCGTGCAGCAGCTTATGATGCACAAGATGCCTTTGATGGAATTGAAATCAAACCTCAAGGTATCAAAGCGCAATATTGTCCCGATTATTTATTAAAAGCGGCTACAAAAGCTTGGGATGATGCAGTACAAATGGGTGGAAAATATGGTTATCGTAATGCACAAGCTACTGTAATCGCGCCTACAGGAACTATTGGCTTGGTAATGGATTGTGATACTACGGGTGTAGAACCTGATTTTGCATTGGTGAAATTTAAAAAATTAAGTGGTGGTGGTTATTTCAAAATCATCAATCAAAGTATACCAACTGCATTAAGAAACTTAGGTTACTCTGAAAAAGAAAATGATGCAATCGTAAAATATGCTAAAGGACATGGTACGTTTGCAGGAGCGCCTTATATCAATCATCAGTCGTTGAGCGAAAAAGGATTCATTGCAGAAGAATTGAAAAAATTGGATAATGCAGTTGAAAGTGCCTTTGATATAGCTTTTGTATTTAATCATTACAATCTAGGTGAGGAATGTTTACAACGTCTCGGATTCCAACCCGAACAATATATGAATCCTTTGTTCTCGTTATTGGATGAACTAGGATTTAAAAACGAAGAAGTAGATGCAGCAAATGATTATGTATGTGGAACTATGATGCTTGAAGGAGCACCATTGTTGAGAGATGAACATTTGCCAGTATTTGATTGTGCCAATAAATGTGGTAAAAAAGGAGAACGCTATATTCATCACACAGGACATATCCGTATGATGGGTGCTACGCAACCATTTATTAGTGGTGCTATTTCAAAAACAATCAATCTTCCGAATGAAGCGAATGTGGATGAAATTAAAGAATGTTATCAATTAAGTTGGGAATTGGGCTTGAAAGCAAATGCTCTTTATAGAGATGGTAGTAAAATGAGTCAACCGCTTTCAAACAAAAGTGATAAGAAAGAGAAAGTTGAAACTGCTGAAAATGTAGCAGAAACTATACAGCAAATAGCTGAAAATGTAATGCACGATTTGGGTAAATTGACCATTGATGAATTATTGGAAGAAGTAAACAAGCGAGTACAAGCAAGTCCTGACACTAAACTAAAAAGAGAATTGTCACGTATTGTTGAGCGTAAAACATTGCCAGCAAAACGACGTGGATATACTATTAAGTCTAAAGTAGGAGGGCAAGCTGTTTTCTTACGTACAGGTGAATACAGCGATGGTACATTAGGTGAAATTTTCATTGATATGGCCAAGGAAGGTGCAACTATGCGTAGCTTATTAAACTGTTTCGCAATTTCAATTAGTATTGGATTACAATATGGTGTTCCATTGGAAGAGTTTGTAGATAAATTTATCTTCACACGATTCGAACCAGCAGGAATGGTAGATCATCCAAATATCAAAAATGCAACTTCAATCGTTGATTATATCTTCCGTGCATTAGGATATGAATACCTTGGTCGTACCGATTTAGTGCATGTACAAGCACCTATTGGTAACTCTGGTCAAGATGAATGGGATATTCCAGTAGAAGGAACCGAAGAGCTATCGAATGTACGAGTAACAGCCTTGGGATCTAAACCACAACCTAGTGAAGTAGTACCTCAAAAAGTGGCAGTTGGTGTAAATAGTATGACCGAAATCGAAAAGAAAAAACTATTAGGTACAAGCGCTGATGCTCCTGTATGTCGTAGTTGTGGTAATATCACACTTCGCAATGGTACCTGCTATATGTGTCCTAATTGTGGTACAACAACTGGATGCTCGTAATATAGAACCTTGATATATTTATAAAAATACTCTACAGAAATGTGGAGTATTTTTTTTATAGAATAAAAAAAGCCAGAAAATAATTTCTGGCTTTTCAATGTTGTATGATAATAGATTACCAACTCAAATCATCTTTCTTTTTGAAACGAGGTTTGCTAGCTGGTTTTTCAGCTGATGATGGTTTTGACGTTGAGAATGTTCTCTTTTTACGATCACCAAATGATGAGCCACCTTCCGATGAACGTGAAGCTCTATCGCTGAAAGGCTTAGGTCGGTCGCTGAAGCTTCTTGACTTGAATCCACCTCCGCTACTTTTACCACCACCATCTGCTTTGTCTATTCGTACTTCACGTCCGTTGTGGTCTACATTTTTAAAACCATCCAAAATACGTTCAGCACTTTGAGCATCTGTTTCGAAAAAAGATGAAACACCACCCATGTCGATATCTTTGATATTATGTCCGCTTACTTTTGTATGCTTGAAGATCAATTCACGCATTTCATCATAACGAAGATTATCTTTTTTACCTAAGTTGATAAATAAGCGAGTAGTCGATTCTCCGCCTGCAAAACGATCTCTGCGGCTTGAGCTATCTCCACGGTCTCTGCGATCACCACTTCGTTCTCCACCACGATCACTTCTACGGTCGCTACCACGATCGCTTCTGCGATCACTGCCACCACGTTCAGCTTTTGAATTTTCGTTGATGTTGAGGTCAGAGTTAATCATATAATTGTTATCCAACTTGCCAAATTCTTTTGCAAGGATACGATTCACCAATTCTTCTTTTTCCATTTCCATCAATGGTGTAATCCACTCGTCTAATAGAACGATATCATTGTCATCTTTGTAATCAAATTCTACAAAATCTTTTACATAATTCTGAACGCGACGAGCAATAATCTCTTCGCCTTTAGGTATCATATATTTTTCAAATTTGATACCAGCCATTTTTTCAATTTGATGCAATTTGTATGCTTCACGAATGTGCAACAAAGCAATTGAAATACCTGTTTTGCCAGCACGTGCTGTACGTCCACTTCTGTGTGTGTAGTTTTCAATATCATCTGGAAGATGATAATGGATAACGTGTGTAATATCGTTTACATCAATACCTCTTGCAGCTACGTCTGTAGCACAAAGGATTTTAATGGTACGTTTACGGAATTTACCCATTACTTTATCACGTTGTTGTTGTGATAAATCACCATGTAAGCAATCGGCATTGTAACCTGCTTTCATTATGGCATCGGCGATTTCTTGTGTTTCAATACGAGTTGTACAGAATATAATTCCAAAAAAATCGTCATTGAAATCAATGATTCTTTTTAATGCAGCCAGTTTGTCTCTAGCTTGTACTACAGCATATTGATGGGTGATTGATGTAGATGCTGAATTCTTTTTACCAGAACTAACTTCTACGCTTTCTTTAAGATATTTGTTTGCAATCGTACGGATTTCTTTAGGCATTGTAGCACTAAATAATCCTGTTACTTTATCTTCTGGAGTGTTTGATAAAATAGATTCCATATCTTCTTGGAAACCCATGTTAAGCATTTCGTCTGCTTCGTCTAGTACCACTGTTTCTACTTGGTCTAATTTTACTGCTTTACGATCGATTAAATCAATCAAGCGACCTGGTGTTGCTACTATAATATGAGCACCTGAACGTAAGGCTCTTATTTGTTCTGAAATGCTACTACCACCATATACTGCTACTATTCTTACACCTTGCATATGCTTGCTGTAATTTTTGAGGTCGTTGGTGATTTGCATACATAGCTCACGTGTAGGAGAGATGATTAATGCTTGGGTAAATTTACCCATGGTATCCAGATTATGAAGGATAGGTAAGCCAAAGGCGGCTGTTTTGCCTGTACCTGTTTGAGCTAAGGCTACTAAATCGGATTCACGACTTAGGAAAACTGGGATTGCTTTTTGTTGGATTTCCGTTGGGTTTGTAAACCCGAGTTCTGTTACGGCACTAACGATTTCTTCGTTTAGGCCTAATTCACTAAATGTTGTCATGTTGTTTTTTACGTTTTGTTTAAAAAATTAAATAATTCAAGTTTCCGAAGAAATACCCACAGCTAATTTGGATAGCAGTTTGGAACTAAATGTTTTTTATTAAACAAAGTGTTTGTGTAAAATTCTCTTTCCTTTAAAAGAGCATGACCCACATTCCGCCGTCAACGCACTGCGTGACGAATGATGCTATACTATCAGCGAATATCAATTTCTAAGAACTTAAGAGTGCAAAAGTAATACATATAATTTTTCCAAATGCGATTGAGTTACTAATTAGGAAAGATGTGAGATTTAAGAAGTGAGATATGAGATGCATTATCTTTATTATTCTATTCTATTTTTCAATTGAGAAAAATCAAAGAGTGCATGAATATTGTTCTAAAATTATATCTCATGTCTCAATTCTCACATCTTATATCTCAATTAACACATCTCAATTCTGTTACTTATCTTTGCGCACTTTATGAAATACGCACACGAAATAGAAAAGCGAAAAACCTTTGCAATCATCTCTCACCCTGATGCGGGTAAAACCACCTTGACCGAGAAATTTTTATTGTTTGGTGGTGCTATACAAACCGCAGGTGCAGTTAAGTCAAATAAGATAAAGAAACATGCTACGTCTGATTTTATGGAGATTGAACGCCAACGTGGAATCTCGGTTGCTACATCAGTTATGAGTTTTGAATATCGTGATAAATTAATCAATCTATTGGATACACCAGGACATAAAGATTTTGCTGAAGATACTTATCGTACTTTGACAGCTGTGGATAGTGTGGTATTGGTCATAGACTGTGTTAAAGGTGTTGAGGAACAAACGCAACGATTAATGGAAGTATGTAGAATGCGTTCTACACCTGTTATTATTTTTATCAATAAAATGGATCGTGATGGGAAAAATCCATTTGATTTACTAGAAGAAGTAGAAAAAAAACTGAACATTAAAACTCAACCACTTTCTTGGCCTATCAACATGGGACGTGATTTTAAAGGGGTTTATAATATTCACAATAAAAGTTTACTCACATTTGGGGCACATCAAAAAGCAACCGATGATGATTTAATACCATTACCTGATTTATCTACAAATGAAATTGTTGATATAGTAGGAGAGAAGGATGCAGCTTCATTGAGAGAAGATATGGAGTTAATCAATGGTGTATATGAATCATTTGATAAAAACGAGTATTTAAGTGGGGACTTAGCACCTGTATTTTTTGGGAGTGCTGTCAATAATTTTGGAATCAAAGATTTATTGGATACGTTTGTTCAAATAGCACCGTCTCCACGACCTCGAATGACAGATGTGCGAGAGGTTTCAGCGCAGGAAGATAAATTCTCCGGTTTTATATTTAAAATACATGCCAATATTGATCCTCGTCATCGCGATCGTGTAGCTTTCTTACGTATCTGTTCAGGTAAGTTTGAGCGAAATAAATTTTTCCATCATGTACGTTTAGATAAAAATGTACGATTTAGTAATCCTTATACCTTTTTGGCTCGCGAAAAAAATGTAGTAGATGATGCCTATCCAGGCGATGTTGTCGGATTATTTGATACCGGTAACTTTAAAATAGGCGATACGCTTACTGAAGGTGAAAATATGACATATGTAGGCATCCCAAGTTTCTCGCCTGAAATATTCAAGGAATTGGTAAACAATGATCCTATGAAAACCAAGCAAATGGAAAAAGGTGTAAGTCAATTGACAGATGAAGGAGTTGCACAATTGTTTACACAACATGGAGGAAATCGTAAAATTATTGGTTGTGTTGGTGATCTTCAATTTGAAGTAATACAATACCGACTATTACAAGAGTATGGAGCTGCTTGCAGTTTTAGAACATTACCTTATTATAAGGCTTGCTGGATAAAAGGGGAATCAACGATTATTAATGATTTCATAAGATTCAAACAAAATAATATTGTTGAAGATAAAGAAGGTAATCTTGTATACTTAGCCGAAAGCGAGTGGTATTTAAATACTGAAAGAAGAAATAATCCTGCGATAAAATTTTATGTAACTAGTGACTTTAAACATGAATTGCCTTAATCGGCGATTCTATCTTTTAATACGTCAAGCATTAAATGAAAAGCTTTTGAGAAAATACCTGAAGATTCAACTTGATTATTGTTATCAGAGATTGAATTCATGATAGTTGTTTCTAACGTGATAGGATTCACTTTCACATTTGTAAATGAAATACTCAATGTGATGACTAATATTGCTGTTAATGAAACCAATGATTTTTTCAATAATGCAGTGCGATTGTTGATATAGGCTACTAAAGCAACACCAATTGCGCAAAGTATTATCATCCATAACCAATTCATGACAAACCAATTGTTTTGAATATAATGCATAGGATTTTGATTTAATTCTTAACAAATATAACGATTACTTTGACACTTTAGCAGTAATTTTAAAAAAATAATGAAAAAATGATTATATTTTTGCATTGAAAACTATGAGAAAACTCTATCTGCTTATTTTATTGATTCTCCTACATTTTTCCTCAATAGCAGGTGGAGATGATACTAAAATGTTCTCCTTGTTTCCTGTGCCATTGAAGGGGAGTAGGCTTTCAGTGAAGCTAAATGCCTCCTCAACGAGTATATCTGCTGTAGAACTTCGAAATCTTATAGGGAAAAAGCTTCAGGAAAAGGGCTTCCCGAAGGGAGTAGACGAAGTTATCTTTGAAGATATGGATACCTATCCTAGCGGTGTATATGTGGTGTTGGCCAAAGATAGCTATGGCAAAATTGTCGAAATTTCTAAATTTATCATTAACAAATAATTCATGCGTTCACCCAAGTCGCTCATTTACGGTCGAAATCCCGTATTGGAAGCATTGCAAAATCATAAGCCACTCGATCGAATCCTAATGCATCATACCATTTCTGGTGAAAATGTAGGTGATATAATTCGGCTTGCCAAAGAATCGAATACCCCAATTGTGCGCGTACCAATCGAAAAGTTGAACACTATGGTGAGGGGTGTACATCAAGGAATTGTTGCATACGGGGCTATCGTAGAATATACACCCTTACAAGATGTAATATCTCATATTTATGATGAAGGTAAAACACCTTTTTTATTATTGCTTGATGGAATTACAGATGTAAGAAACACAGGAGCTATTATTCGAAGTGCAGTGTGTTGTGGTGTTGATGCTATTATCTTTTCTGAAAAAAATTCAGCTCCTATACATGAAGATATGGTAAAAACATCGGCTGGTGCAATGATGCAAATTACATTTTGTAGAGAAAAAAGTGTTTCTACTATCATCAATACGTTAAAGATGAATGGAATTAAAATATTTTCTTCCGATTTAAAAGCAACTCATTCTTTATTAGACATTGATTTTAATACTCCTTGTTGCTTAGTAATGGGTGCAGAAGAAAAGGGTATTTCGAAAGTGACACAAGAAGAATGTGATCAAACATTTTTAATACCCATGGTAGGTGATTTTGACAGTTTGAATGTATCTGTTGCCGCTGGTATTATTTGTTTTGAAGCTATGAAGCAACGAATGAAAAAATAACACTCTATTGATTATTCTATAAAAATTTCTAATCTTTGTTTATGCAACGTGACAATATTTTTTTCGGTTTCGTACTTGGATTGATTGTACCACTCCTTGGTATTTTAATGCTGTATACTATTAAGTATATGCCACACAATGTTTCCCTATCCGAATTTGTATATAGTGTAAAAGAAAAACATTCACTTATCCCTAAAGTAATATCGCTCGGATTAATAGCTTGTATTCCTCTGATTACTTATTTTAAGAACAGGAAGAAATTTATTACACTTAAAGGAATTTTTGCAGCAATCATTTTATATGCTTTAGTGGCGGTATTGTATAAATTTAATATACTCTAATGAAGTATTTTATCATTGCAGGTGAAGCGAGTGGCGATTTACATGGGAGTAATCTTGTAAAAGAAATTCGTGTACTTGATCCTTCTGCTATCATAGTAGGCTGGGGAGGTGATAAAATGAAAGATGCAGGCGTAAAGGTGCTCAAGCATATTAATGAATTGGCATTTATGGGATTTGCTGAGGTTGTTGCTAACTTATGGACTATTCTTCAGAATTTTTCTTTATGCAAAAAACAACTGCTCGAATTTAAACCTGATGTTGTCATACTAGTAGACTATCCAGGATTTAATTTACGAATGACCAAATGGGTAAAAAAACGAGGTTACAAAACAGCTTATTATATTTCTCCTACTGTATGGGCATGGAAAGAAAACAGAATTGAGATCGTAAAAAAATATGTAGATCGCATGATTTGTATTTTGCCTTTCGAAAAGCAATTTTATGCTGATAGGGGATGCGAGGTGTATTATGCTGGACATCCAACAGTTGGTGTCGTTCATCATGAAATGAATATCCCATCCAGTATTCATGCGAATAATGTGATCGCATTATTACCAGGAAGTCGTGTGCAAGAAATTAATAAAATGTTGCCAATAATGTTAGAGGCCGTTAAAGAATATCAACATTACAACATTATTATTGCTCAAGCTCCAAATCTTGACAAAGGGGTTTATGAGCCATTCTTAATGAATCATTCATTTGAATTGATTCAACATAAAACATATGATATACTTAAAATTGCAAAGTTTGCGTTAGTTACTTCTGGTACTGCAACATTAGAAACAGCTTTGTTTAAAGTGCCACAAGTGGTTTGTTATATTGCGAATCCCATTTCATATGCTATTGCCAAAAGACTCGTGAAAGTGAAATACATTTCACTGGTTAATTTAATATTGAATAGAGAAGTCGTGAGGGAATTAATTCAAGATGATTTAACAATTGGTGCTTTGAAAAAAGAAATTGATAAGTTGATGTTCAACGAAAAAAAACGAAAACAACTTCTGGAAGATTATAATGAATTAGAGTCTTTGTTAAGAGAAGGAGGTGCAAGTATTAATACAGCAAAGATTATTGTTGACTTAGCGTTTGAATAATAATCGATAAGTCATCACAATTAATGCGAATATGAACATGAATATAGATATACGATTCATGCCATGCATAAATTTTATATTTGTATTCATTGGTGCATCTTTATCTTTTTTTCTTAAATATAGATACTGCAATAGCTGATTCCACATACTAGGTTGTTTCATTTATCAAAAATACCTTTTTAGTTGAAGTATTCATATTATATTTGCCAATACATTATTGACAAATGGGGGGTTAGCTCAGTTGGTAGAGCGTTTGCATGGCATGCAAGAGGTCATCGGTTCGACCCCGTTATCCTCCACTCAAAAAGAGAACAATTAATTTTGTTCTCTTTTTATTTGGAATTCCACCCACTTATGTTAAGCAAAAAAGACGCAAACTAGTTACGTCTTTTTTGTATGTATCAATGATTTCCTTATTCTTTAGTTAGTTTAGAATATTGGCTCATCCCTTTATTGTCAGTTATCTTTAAAATATAAATAGTCGAAGCAAGTTCAGCTATATTGATACTTTCATTTGCTTTTGATTGAATCGATTTTATTTTCATGCCATTGATCGTATAAAAATCAATTTGATAGAATGCATTTTTTGCACCTTTTAATGTAAAGCTGGAAGTGGTAGGATTAGGATAAATCGTTGCGATTTCATTCTTTATATCATTTACAGCTGTAGGGTTTTGAAAGGTGATCGAATACATTGCGGCCGTTTTATTGATAGTTTGCGCTAGACAAAGGCTATCACTGCAATTTGAATTGGGTGCTGAAATATAAAGACAAATAGTATAATTACCAGCAGTTGCATATGTATGAGAAGGGTAAGCGCCTGTAGATGAAGAGCCATCGCCCCATGTCCATAGGTAAGTTAGGTTGTTACCCACACTTGTATTTACTCCAATATAAGTATGTGGTGCTCCATTGGTATCAGGGTAGATGAAATAGTTTGCTTGGCAAGGGGCAGCATTTGATAGTGTTATATTATTACATGATGTGTCTGCACAGCTAGTTGTTGCATCATTGATTGCCAAGCAAATATTATAGCTCCCAGGGGTGTTTGTATATAAATATGAAGCGCCTGTTCCAACAACTACATTATTTACAAGCCAAGTATAGGTCATATTTGCACTGCTAGAACCATTGGAAGTTAAAGAAACACTGCTATTTGAATTGCAGATATAAGAATAAGAAGATGAACATGGGTTAGCACTATTTACAACAACATTATTGCAAGAACTATCTACACAATTGCTAAAGGTATCGGTTACAGTAAGGCAAACATAATAAGTTCCTGGAGCATTATACACCGCTGTAACGACTTGGCCTGTAGCTGATGATCCATTGCCTAAAGACCAATTATAGATTGTTGATGGTGAGTTTGCACCTGTTGCTGTCAACGTTACGGAGCCATTTGGTCCGGAAGTAGATGTAAATGCTGCTGAACATTGTGCTTGCATCTTTACAGATAAAAATGCTAGAAAGGCAATAAAAAGTAATTTTGTTTTCATAAGAGATTTTATTTAATTTATTTTTTAATAATAATTGTATAGACGTTGGTAATAATTGATTTGTTAGTGAAAATAAAAAAAAACTTTTATGCAATTGATACGCCAATTAATTTTCCGATCCCAAAGGTAATTGCCGCAGCCAATAATCCAAAGAGCATTTGTCTGAATCCTGAATACCATACATTTTTGCCCGTAAATAATGTAATGGCAGCACCGATTATAAAAAGACCCAATGCGGATAAGCCAACACTTATATAAACAGCATTCATGCCTTTCATAAACATAAACGGTAAAACTGGAAGCACAGCCCCTATTGCAAACAAAATAAATGAATAAATTGCCGCTTCTATAGCAGATCCATGCAATTCATCTGTGTTTATACCTAGCTCTTCTCGTACAAGTATTTCGTGTGCTTTGTCTTTGTCTTTGATAATTTCGGCAGCCATTTCGTGAGCTTGATCTTCAGGAATTCCTTTAGCCATATAGATTAAGGCTAATTCCTTTTGTTCACCTTCTGGGTTCGTTTCTAATTCATCCATTTCAATTTGCATCTGGTTTTCATACAATTCTTGCGAACTTTTTACGGATACCCATTCACCCAATGACATTGATAAGGCGCCAGCTAATAAACCTGCTAAGCCAGATAGTAAAACCCCATCTTGTCCAGCGGTCGCACCTGCAACGCCCATTACAAGACTAAAATTGGAGACTAATCCATCATTTCCGCCAAGTACAGCCGCTCGTATGGCATTGCCACCTACACTACGATGTTTTTTTTCAAATTTTGAAAGTTGTGAACCAGTCACATTGGTTTCTTTCTCTAAAATAGATCGTAAGATTTTTACATGATTGGTTTCAGTTCCAGTAATTTCAACATTATTTTTCTTTTTGGATTGAATAATTGCGCTCGAAATGCCTTTTTCTGTATCCATCATGACGCCTAATACATAGTCATAACCAAAAACTTTTCCGATGGTATTAATTGTTTTAGCCCTCCATGAGGGTTGGATTATATTCTCAGTTGATAGATTGAGTTTTTTAGCAAATGCTATAGCATGACTTTTTTCAATTTCACTCATCTGACGAAACACATTAGCCAAATTTGTGTCAGTTTCATGTTCTGCTAATTTAGAATATAAAAAACAAGCATCAATTTCTGTTTGTACACTTTTATTTTTCATTTGTAATGTTAAATTTTACCAATATGCAAAGGTACTCTTATAATATTTATGACTAGGTATGATTAAAAAGTAAAATTACCATTGACTTATAAAGTTAAAAAATTGGACATTATTCATTAAGGTATGACTCAATTGAGATAGCTTGGTATTGCACAATTTCAAAGTATGAACACAAAATATTTTTTGAGAAATTTCTTTTTTGAATAGCTTATTTCATTGTGAAATATTCTCAGGATAACACTGAGGTTTTTATTGCCGTACTTTTTTAAGTCTAAATGTGAGATATAAATCAAAAGAAAGTTTATAACTTTTTTTGTTGGATAATAGTGGAAATTATGATTTATTCAGTTATTTAATGTGGCATTGAATCAAGTGATGTATTAATCACAGTATTAATATTATTGTATTTTTATTAACTTGCATCGTTAATGCAACTATTAATTGATTTGAATCTGCCTGAATTGTCTACTATTGATATCCTAAGGATATTACATTTTTCAATTTGCTTATTGGGTGCGTATATACTTATTATTACATGGAGAAAAATTAATGTAGAAGTTTTCAAACGTAAAAATAGTCTCCTTTTTATCGTATTTGCATTAGTTCTTTGGTGTGCTATGGACTTGTATCGAATTTTAGGTTTTATGAAACCAGCTCAGGTGTCTATTTTGCTTAAAATATTGTCTACTTATAATAATGCCCTTTTTCTATGTGCCTTACCATTTTTTGAACTTATTCAAAATAAAACTTATAGAAAGATAGTGGTGGATAATCCCAATATTTGGGTGATAACTGTGCTTACAGCGAATATTTTCATAGTTATGCTTTATTCAATGTTTTGGAGCGAACAAGGTATCACAAATGCACTAGTGAAAAACTTCGATGTGTTATACTCAGTTGGAACTATGCTATTAATAAGCACTGTTATATGTATTTCGTTTTCACTAATTGAGACTAGGTCTAAGTGGTATCTTATACTAAGTTTGTTACTGATTTCATTACTGGTATTACCACAATTGACTTTTTTAACCGTTTTTTCAATTACACATTTTGAAATGATAAGTGTAATCTTGTTGCTTTCACACTCATTTCTCATTTCAATGATTTTAATATTAGCACATGAATGGCAACTTTTTTACATTTCGAAAAGCAATTCTGTTCAGTTACAGGATTTAGTAGCTCAGTTAAAATCCCAAAATGATCATATCATTCATCAAAAAAACATTATTTCAAATAATAATACTAGAATAGAAAACTTGGAACAAGAAATTGAAGTTTTAAAAAATACTGTTTTAGAAGTTAAAGATGATTCCTCAGTTCATATTTTGTTGAGCAAATTATCGGATCGAGAAATAGATGTTTTAAAGCAAATTCAAAAAAGCTATTCTGAAATTGGCATGCATTTATTTATAAGCAGGGATACTGTTATTACACATAAAAAGAATATAGAATCGAAACTTGGAATACGTAGTAAAGAAGGATTAATTGATTTTGCGATAAAAGCAGGATTAATAAATTAAAAATAATTTATATGCATATTAAATTAAAAATCAATAATAAAATGTAGGTAACCATAAGGGTTAGATAAATTCATTTTAAATTTCACCATATAAGTAGAGTTGTTAAATAGTACGATTAAACTACTTTGGATCATTAGATTATTTAACGTGAAAAAGCTAACACTATTATTACTTACTACTGTATTATTCGGCATAACTCTCAAAGGACAAATATTCCCAGCCAATTCTGGAGTCCCGGTTGACCTCGACGCTGGTTTAACAAATTATTCCAGCTGTGCCTCGCCTGGAAATAAATCTAACATTCAGTTCAATGTTTCAGGTGTAGGAACATTAACTCCAACACATGCATTATCCAAGGTTGATCTTCAGTTTAACGCATCCTGTGGTTCTAATTTAAGAGATGTTGCATTGTACATTAAATCACCTTCAGGAACTTGTATGAGAATATACAGTGGATCGGGTTTAGGAACATCCTTTTCTGGTTTGGTTAATTTATCAATGAGAGATGGAGCTTGTCTCAATGAGCCAAATTCTTCCAATTTAAGTACTACAGCTACTACTAACATCACTAGTTCGGGCAATTATGGAGCATTTGCAGCCAATTCAACATTAGATATGTCATCAGTTTTCAATGGAGAAAATGCAGATGGAACCTGGACTATATACGCATTTGAATCTACTATATCTGCTCCTTGCGTTAATTCTGTTACGTTGGAATTTGGTAATCCGACTGTGGTCGACAAGTCAAGTGATGGTGAATCTTGTTCTACTCCAGTTTTATGGCAGGGTGGTCCAATTTGCGCGAGCACTATGGGCAAAGCACCTAGTGCATTAATGCCGGGTAGTCTTACAGGAGGTACTACTTTTGGTACAATAGGGGGAAGTATTTGCAGTTGGAATGGAAACAACAACAATGATGTTTGGATAAAATTTAGTCCTAATGTGACTGGAAATATATGTATTCTTATATCAGGTGCTGTGTTCAATATGCAAACTATAGTGGTAACTGATGCTAATGCTGACGCTGACAATGACCCATGTACTTATACAGGGCCATTTCCCAATCCTGCTGGCAATGATCCAAGATGGAATTTAGTTTCATGTCCAACTACTACTGGCATATATGCTACTACCTCTGGAAGTCAGCTTTGTCAGCAACATTGCTTTAATGCAAATGCTGGTCAGATCTATTATTTGGTTGTGGACGGAAATGGTGGCGTCGAAAGCTCATTTTATATAACCGGAAATCTTGGAAGTTTTAACCCATTACCAATCGAACTTGTTTATTTCAAGGGTTGGAATACAACAACAGAGAATGAAATAATCTGGAAAACAGCATTAGAAACAAATAATTCTTTTTTCGATTTAGAAAAAAGTACGAATGGGTATGACTTTACTAAAATTGCGTCCTTGTCCTCAAAAAGCACAAATGGACTAGGTGCAGAGTATAATTTTACAGATAAAAATCTAACAGTACCTAAAAACTATTACAGACTTAAACAAACAGACATTGATGGGAAATCTTCCTATTCAAAACTCATAGAAATTGTTACCTCTGCTCAATTTAATCCTAAGATAATTGTCGATGAAGAAATGGTAAAGTTTTTAGGAATTGATCAAAGTAAACGTGTTCAAATATCACTGTTAGATATTAATGGGCGAATAGTTCATTCTCAATCCAACACTGAATCAATTCATATTGCGAATTATCCTAAATCTGTTTATTTGCTCAAAATTGTAAATGGTTTGAATATTAAGTATCAAAAAATAATTAACTAAAATCTAATTGGATATAATGTATAAGCTAATTCAAGTGTTCTTGATTATGATGGTAAGCCTGAAAGGATTCTCTCAGGTAATGATAAATGAGGTAATGCCTCGACCATCTGGAGGGGATGTGGATGCCTGCATTCAATCCTTGTATAACACGAGCAACGTAGCTTGCGGTAATGAGTGGGTAGAATTATATAATGCTAGCCCTTGTGATACAGCAGATATTAGTTGCTTTCTTTTAGGAGGAAAAACAAGTAGCACAAATGCAGGAGTATTTTGCTTTCCCTCAGGAACCAAAATACCACCATTAAGTTTTTTAACTGTTGGTGGTGCTGCTTCAGGTTCAATGATATCCATTCCCGCTCTTTTAGGACAGGGACAAATTTGCGGACCATCTACTCGTTGGTTTCTCGAAAATACAAGTGGTTGGATAGCGCTTTATAACCCTATAGGAACTCCAGTAGATGCTGTTTTTTGGACTTTCAATGCAAATTCAGCCGCCTCACTTTCAACGAATAGTGCATTTACTGGAGGTGGCCCAGCTTGTTTACCTACTAATGCATGTGGTGCTACAGCTCCTTTGGCTGCTGCTAACTCTGCTGCTATGTCAGGAGTTATAGATTATGCAGGTCAGGTGCCATCGGCTGGTCAAACCATTAAAAGAGTACAGGACGGTTCAATTACATGGAGTACAAATAACGTTCCTACAATAGCAAATTGTAATGGAATTTGTGCAACTCCAGTAAATATTACTTTTACTGCAACGGTGGTTCAACCAAGTTGTGGTAATACTGGTTCAATAACCATTAATGTTACTTCATCAGGAAGTAGCACATATACCTGGTCAGCTAATGCCAATACAGGAAATGTAAACATTGCAACAAGCTTGACAGCAGGTACCTATACTTGTACGATTTCGCAGAACGGATGTGTAAAAGATACAGTTATCTCCCTTATAGCTTCATCTAATCCAGCTATTTCAAGCATAAGTGCCACCAATGTGACTTGCAATGGACTAACTAATGGAACTATTATTATAAGCTCAGTTATTAATGGAGCACAACCTTATCAATATAGTATTAATAATTGTGTAACCACACAAACTTCAAATACGTTTAACAATATTTCTTCTGGCACTTATACTGTTTGTGTTTCTGATTTTAATGGTTGTACTGCAACAAGTGTTGTAATCATTTCACAGCCAACAGCCTTACTGATCAATTCGTTGTCAACTACGAATCCAAATTGTAGCCCAGGAAATAATGGATCTATCACAGTAAATGCATCGGGAGGCACATTAGCATATCAATATAGCAACAATGGGAGTGCATTGCAAAGCAGTAATGTGTTTGCCAACCTCGGCTCCGGCACCTACACAATTACAGTGAGTGATGCCAACGGTTGTACAGTTACCTCAGTGCAAAGTATTTCAGCGCCAAACGCACCAATATTTAGTGTAGCAATAG
>CANHGW010000053.1 GCA_947460175.1 Bacteroidota bacterium
AAGGCCAACTACTTACAAATATATACACAGCCATGCCAGCAGCAGTAAAATTTGTTTTTTCCTGACGAGTAAACGTTGTTTGAAGAATTTGCTCAACAATAGAAGCATATTCTCGCAAGCATAACACATTTACTATAAAAAACAACCCTAAGAAGGCCCATTCATTCCATAAAAGACAGCCTAAAACAACAGCGCTAAAAATAGCTGCAGATCCAAGTCGTGTTAAAAAAGTTTGTACATCAAATGCCATTTAATCTCAATTAATTGTCAAAAAGTTGATCGGTCAAAAGTTGTTCGGCTTGTTGCTTATAAGTATCAGGTACATGCAATTCAATATACCCAAATGCCAAGTAAGAACTATCTTGCTTATTCAACATTACACAAGGAATTTCGGCACTTTCAAAATTCCCTTTTACTGCTTCTGCTTCAAATCGGTTGGAGGATTTAAAAACACAAATCCAATTTATTTGTTCGCTCATATTGATTCATTTAATTGAGTTGGTTCATCATCTTTTTCTACTTCAATGTATTGATGATGAACTCTCAGTTTATAATAATAGTAAATTAAAGATAGTGTAACAAGTAAACTTACAATGGCTAGCCAACTATTCACTGGTGGTAATTGAGTTACATCAATCGTGGTGTAATGATTATTGAAAAGATAAACCATTACTACCGAAATAAAATTATTGAATGCATGCATTAATATTGCCACCCATAAGCTTCCACTGTAATGATACCCTAGTCCTAATAACAAACCTAAAAATACCCTTGGAATAAATCCACTTAACTGTCCATGAAAGGCACTAAAAATAATAGCAGTAATCAATAATGCAACAAAAGGAGTCGGACGCATCCAACTCAGCAATACATTTTGTAAACAACCCCTAAAAAAAATCTCTTCAATCACTGCTGGGATAATACTTATGGCTACAATGTTCAACATCAAATCGGACCAATGAGTTCCGCTCAACATGGATTTGGCAAGTGTTGTATAACGGTCATCCATTTCTTTTACTTGACCAGGATAGGTAAGTTTGGCACTCCATTCTTCCAGCAAACCAGAAAATGGCATGGCGGCTGCCATGATAAGTAAGGCAAATAACCAATGGTAGTATCGTATCTTGAAATTCAATTTCAAATACTGTGCTGGTTTGGGATAAGCAAGATAAGCAAATAGAATTGCTGGAATCAATAACATGACCACCAAGGCTGTCATCTCAGCCAATTTAAATCTCGTAGCCAATTCGGCAGGTATTTCTTTTAAGTCACTCAATTGAGTAGAAGTGAAACCCATCAATTGTTGATTGGTAAAATCAATAATAAATGATCCTAAAAACCAACTCATTGATAGTAAGGCTAAAAAAACGACCATCTGTAGACCCGGTCGATAATATGTAAGATACCTATTCAGCATGCATGAAATGAATTGTGGCAAATGTACATTTTGCAAAACATAAATAAGTACTTTCGTGCTATGAACTCGATAAAATTGACTTTTAAAATTGCAAATGCGGAACAATGCGATTTACTTACAGCATTACTTTCCGATTTACATCTTGATGGCACTGAGCAAAATGATGAAGAATTCATAGCGTATTTTCCTGAAAATACATTCAATGAATTTGAAGTGAACGATCGAATTCAATCCCTCCATATTCCTTATAGCAAAGAAATCATCGAGATGAAAAACTGGAATGCTACCTGGGAAGCCAATTTCGAGCCTATACTTATCAATAATGAAGTAGGTGTAAGAGCGCATTTTCATCCGCCATTTACAGATTGTAAGTATGATATAGTGATTACACCTAAAATGAGCTTTGGAACTGGTCATCACGAAACCACTCAAATGATGTTGAACTACCTATGCGAAATCGATTGTGAACAAAAATCTGTATTTGACTTTGGAAGTGGTACAGGTGTGTTGGCTATCTTGGCCAAACTCAAAGGCGCTTCACATACTATAGGCATCGACAATGATCCATGGTCGGTAGAGAATGGGAATGAAAATTGCATAAAAAACAACTGCTCGTCGATAGAAATCTCTGATAAAACCCTTCACGAAGTAGAAGGTACATTTGATATCATACTAGCCAATATCAATCTCAATGTGCTGATGGAAACCCTACCAAGGTTGTATGAAATGTTAAATAACAAAGGTGATTTATACCTTAGTGGCATTCTCATCAGTGACTTAGATACTATCAGCGAACGACTTTCAGGACTTAATTTTGAGATTATATCGCAAAAACAACTCAAAAACTGGCTTAGCTTACATATAAAAAAACGTAATGCATAGCTTGTATATATAACTTGCTTCGATTATATTTGCTGTTCACTCGTAAACAAAAACTGAACGTAAGCATGTACGAATTCATACTATTGATATTAGCATACCTCATAGGTTCAATACCTACAGCGGTATGGGTGAGTAAATACTTCTTCGATATTGATATCCGTAATTATGGCAGTGGCAATGCAGGCGCTACCAACACATTTCGCGTGTTAGGCTCCAAAGCAGGTACATTTGTCTTCTTTGTAGATATGCTTAAAGGTTTTATGGCCGTAGATTTAGCTTATTTCATCGCAAAATATCAAATGGATAACCTTGCCCTTACCAATTTTCAAGTTTTACTTGGCATAGCTGCAGTTATTGGTCACGTATTTCCTATTTGGGCCAATTTCAAAGGAGGAAAAGGCATTGCAACCCTCTTTGGTATGATACTAGCCATTCAGCCATTGGTAGCAGCTTGCTTAGTAGTCGTGTTTTTCTTTATGTTGTTTGTAACTCGCTATGTTTCGTTAAGTTCTATAGTCGCTAGCATTGCTTTCCCTGTCATGATATTTTTCATCTTTCGCGAACCTGAAATCATGTATCGTGTCTTTGCAGTTTCTACCGCAGTATTGGTAGTATTGACCCATCATAAAAACATCAATCGCTTACTTGCTGGGAATGAAAGCAAGGTGCCTTTATTTGGGAAAAAGAAATAATACGTATTTACATCTTCAAGATAATCATTCTTTCATAGAATTAAGCATATTCATTCCTGCTTTAGCTAGTCCACACTCAGGATATTCTCTTAATACAAGTTCGTAATATTCAAGTGCTTTCGTCCCATGGCCTATCTGAGCATAGCAAAATGCAATATTACATAGCCCCATTTCTATGTAGGTCATTTTAGAGGAGCTAAGTAAAACTACAAATCGAAATTTATCCACCCAATTATGCGTTGTAAAAAATTCAACACTGTTTTCGAAAAAAGGAATTGCTTGTTCAAAAAGTCCTTGCTTTATTAAAATCATTCCATTACGATGTGAAGATGAAATGGTTCTTTTGAGTACAAATGATAATACAAGATATAAAATAGCCCCCAAGAAAAAATAATTCTTAAATTCTAACCAATGAAAAAATAACATAAATAAACCTAGCAGTACCATTTGTGGTATTAACGATATCCATGCTATTTGTCGAACTATAGGAATTTTGGAAGCCATAGTAATAATTTTAAGGAAACTATAAAATTACGTTTAAATAATAGTCAAAAAAAAATCTGTATGTTACCATACAGATTTAATGTAATTATATTGAGAATAAATTATTTATTCATCGTAGCCAAAAACTCTTCATTGCTTTTGGTATTTCGCATTTGCGAAAGTATAAAGCTCATACACTCTTCAGGATTCATGTCGCCAAGGTGTTTACGAAGTATATACATTTTATTCATTACATCTTTATCGTGCAATAAATCATCTCTACGCGTAGAAGATGCAACTATATCTATAGCAGGATAAATACGTTTATTGGCCAATCGTCGATCCAATTGCAATTCCATATTACCGGTACCTTTGAATTCTTCGAAGATTACCTCGTCCATTTTGCTACCTGTATCGATCAAGGCTGTAGCTAATATAGTTAATGATCCTCCATTTTCTATTTTACGTGCAGCACCAAAAAATTGTTTTGGCTTTTGCATCGCATTGGCTTCCACACCACCACTCAATACCTTGCCTGATGCAGGTGCCACTGTATTATGCGCACGAGCCAAACGGGTAATACTATCTAATAAGATGACTACGTCGTGTCCTACTTCTACCAAGCGTTTTGCTTTTTGCAAAGCGATTGTAGACACTTTTACGTGTTTATCAGCAGGCTCATCAAAGGTTGATGAAATTACTTCGGCACGCACACTACGTTGCATATCGGTTACTTCCTCAGGTCGTTCGTCTACTAATACTATCATCAAGTAACATTCAGGGTGATTGGCTGCTATCGCATTCGCTACTTCTTTCAGCAACATGGTTTTACCTGTTTTAGGCTGAGCCACTATTAATCCACGTTGGCCTTTACCGATAGGTGAAAACAAATCCATAATACGCGTGCTATAATTATTAGGCGTAGTACAAAGATTTAATTTCTCGTAAGGGAACAAGGGCGTTAAATAATCAAAAGGTACGCGATCTCTTACTTCTTCAGGTGATTTACCATTGATGGTATTCACCTTAATCATAGCAAAATATTTCTCACCTTCCTTAGGAGGTCGTACAGTTCCTGTAACTGTATCACCCGTTTTCAAACCAAATATTTTGATTTGAGAATGTGAAATATATACATCATCGGGCGAACTTAAATAATCGTAATCACTAGAACGTAAAAAACCATATCCATCAGGCATCATTTCCAATACACCTTCTGTTTCAACTTGACCATCAAATTCTAAATTAAATTTAGGTACTTTTTTTACTTTCAATTCTACATCGGCAAAAGGAGCATTCTGCTGTGGAGCTTGCCCCTGTTGATTGTTATCTTGCTGATTGGAATTGTGTTGAGGACGATTATGTTGTGGATGTTGCCGTTGATTCGGATTCTGTTGATTCGAATTCTGATTAGGATTCTGATTCGAATTTTGTTGATTCGGGTTTTGATTCGAATTTTGTTGATTTGGGTTTTGCTGATTCGAATTTTGCTGATTCGGATTCTGCTGATTTGGATTCTGTTGATTCGAATTCTGTTGATTCGGATGTTGAGGTTTAGGATGCTGAGGTTTATTATGTTGAGGTTGCTTAGGATGTTGAGGTCGTGGTGGATGCACATTTTCCTTAGGCGTTTCAATCTTTACAACCACTTCTTCAGGCTGAATTGATTCTACTTTTTCTTTTTCAATAGATGGAGCAGACTCCATTTTAGTTTCAGTTGGTTCCTTTTTGACAGCTGCTTTTTTTGCAGGTACTTTTTTAGTTTTTTCTGTTGTAGGTTTTACCTCTTCTACTTTCCCTTCAGCTTTAATTTCTTCTGTAGAAGCAGTCGGGGTTGACTCAGGTATTTCAGTTGTTGCCTTTGCAGCCTTTTTAACTGGAGCTTTCTTGGGTTTCTTTTCGACTGGTTCTGTTGTTTTGGATTTACTGATTGGTCTCAACGCTTGAGCATCCAATATTTTGTAAATAAGATCTTGTTTAGCTAAGGATTTCACATCAGATACTGCTAATTTTTCAGCAATATCATGCAATTCTGGAACGATCATTTCGTTCAGTTGAATAATATCATAATTCATAATCAAATGTATTTTCGTAGAGTACGAACAAAGTGTTTAAATAGTATACGAGGATTTAAAAAAAAGGAAAAATTCAGAACTCTTTGTTGAATAAAGGTGTGTGACTGAATTCTATTCTACTGCAAGTTTACAACCTCTTTTTATAATAAAAAAACTTATTTTTTCTTTTTTGTGATAAATCGATCATCGGTCAAGGAGTGTAAAAAAGCCTCTAAGTCCTGTTTCTCAAGTTCAGACAGACCGATTTTAATTGGTAATATCGTATCCCGATTGATAGAATGCTTCATGAATTTAGCAGGTTCATCGTAATAATCGATCACCTCACGCAATGTTTTAAACGATCCATTATGCATATAAGGTGCAGTTACAGCTACATTGCGTAATCCGGGTGTTTTAAATTTACCTATATCCTTAGGGTCTTTTGTAATCAAATATCGACCACTATCATTGGCATCATTTCCATTGAAAAGTCCAATATTTCGAAATTCATCGGCTGTAAAATCGGGTGTAAAATGACAATCAAAACATCGGGTACGCTTACCCATAAACAAGTCTCTTCCACGAATTTGAGATTCCGATAAGCCTCCAGGCTCATCGTTCAACCATCGATCATTGGGTGTATGGTCCGTTTCAAGTGTACGCTCGTAGGCAGCGATTGCTTCAACTATTGAACTACTATCGGGTGATTTTTTATATACTTGCTGAAATAAACCCTGGTATACTTTATTCCTTTTGATTCTTTCAACTGCCTTCGAAAATTTCAAATTCATTTCTACAGGATTTTCAATCGGGCCTACTACTTGGGCTTCTAAGCTAGCGGCTCTGCCATCCCAAAAGAATGATTCACGCATAGACATATTCATTACTGAAGGTGTATTGCGATTACCTAACTTACCTCCAACACCTTTGCTAAAAGCAGATGTGTCGGCAAATCCATAGGCAGGTTTATGACAGGAAGCACAGCTTATTGTATAATCAGACGAAAGAATTGAATCAAAAAACAATTTTTCTCCAATTGTTTCCTTGGTAACAATTACTTTTTTAACTTTTTTGGCTGTAAAACCACTCAAAAAAATCACCCCTACCGAAAGTACCATTACAATGGATATATAAACATATCGACTCTTCATCCTTGCAAAAGTACTTTGTTCTTATAATTTCGCATGGTGATTTTTATCACATTCGTATTAATTTTGAACGAATTTGCACAATATGACTCCAGAACGAAAAAATAGATTAGAATTTGTACTTAACAACCGACAAAATGATTTAACGGTCATTCTTGAAAATGTATTTGATCCACATAATGTTTCGGCAGTCATTCGTACATGTGATGCTGTGGGCATTATGGAAATTTATGTATTAAATACAATTATCCCAAATCATTTCAGATACAATGATTATGCCAGTTCGAGTGCCAGTAAATGGGTTAAGATTCATCGATATAATAATACAGAAGCTTGCTTTGAAGCTGTAAGAAAAAAATATAAATACATCTATTCAACCCACCTCAATGAAGGTGCCAAAGGATTATATGAACTAGATTTAACCCAACCTACCGCTTTAGTATTTGGCAATGAACGATTTGGTGTAAGTCCTGAATTACTAAACTTATGCGATGGAAATTTCATTATACCACAAGCTGGCATGATACGATCGCTCAATATCTCTGTAGCCTGCGCTGTAAGTGTATATGAAGCTTTTCGGCAAAAAAACATACAACAACATTATAATCAACGAAAAATCACCACATCGGAACAGCAAGAACTATTGAAATTATGGGATGAAGAACGGCTTGAAAATGAAATTTAAGATTAATCTTCAATATCTTTTTTTCAATTCATTTTTAATTCTATATTTGCAATCCCAAAACATGGAGGGTGTAGCTCAGTTGGTTAGAGCATTGGTTTGTGGTGCCGAGGGTCGAGGGTTCGAGCCCCTTCATCCTCCCATATTTTGAAAAGCTTCTTGAAAAAGAAGCTTTTTTTTATTTTACAAAATGTATTCAATCCATTTGAAATAGCGTCAAGAAGGTTTTATTTTGTGCTATGCATTCAATACAATTCAAAATCCATCTTATTTTTCTCACTGTTTTTAATCTAAGTACGTTTAATAGTTATTCACAACAAACACCCTATGAACTGAATGGCAAAAACTATACAGCTACCTACAAAGAATGCATCGAATATTACCAAGATTTAGATGATGAGTACAAAACAATTTCAATGCTTGAAATGGGCATGACAGATGCTGGACTTCCGTTGCATTTAGTCTTAGTCAATGCGCAAGGAAAATTTAATCCTGTTCAATGGCATGCTAAAAATCAAGTGGTGATACTTATCAATAATGGTATACATCCTGGCGAACCCGATGGCATAGATGCATCTATGATGCTAGTAAGAGATTTAGCCAATGGAACTATCCATTTACCTGAAAATGTATCCTTGGCTTTTATACCTGTATACAATATAGGCGGCTGCCTTAATCGAAGTGAATACAATCGAGTAGATCAAAATGGACCAATAGCATTTGGTTCAAGAGGTAATTCGCAAAACTTGGATTTAAATCGAGATTTTATAAAATGTGATAGTAAAGAAGCACGCTCGTTTGCCGAACTATTCCAATGGTTAAATCCAGATGTATTTATCGACAATCATGTAAGTGATGGAGCAGATTATCCGTATGTAATGACCTTAGCCACTTCCCAACACAATAAGCTGGGTGGGGAAATGGGCACTTACATGAATGAAGTATTTGAACCAGCCTTATTTTCCTCCATGCTCAACAAAAAGAATCCGATGATGCGCTATGTGAATGTATGGGGACATGATGCCAAAGAAGGATGGTCACAGTTCTTTGATTCTCCACGATACAGTACGGGATACGCAACGTTGTTTCACACCTTTGGCTTTACACCCGAATCCCATATGCTAAAACCTTATGATATGCGAGTAAATGCAACCTATCAATTGATGGAAAGCATTCTTGATTTTTCTTCTACACATTCCAATGAAATAATTACCATCCGAAAAAAATCAATTGAAAAAGCCTTGACACAAAGTAGCTTTCCGTTAAACTGGAAAATAGATACTAGTAAACATACCAACATAGAATTCAATGGGTATGAATACAAAACAAAAACAAGCCAAGTATCCAATTTGCCAGTACATTATTACGATCGACAAGCAACCTATACTTCCAATATAAAATTCCAAAATTATTATATACCATCCACTATGATAGATGCACCTAAAGCATACATCATTCCACAAGGATGGTGGAAAGTAATCGAATTACTTCAACTCAATCAAGTAGAAATGATTCGACTCACAAAAGACACGATTTTAAAAGTAGAAGCATATACAATTCTCGATTACAAATCTTCGAATCAGTGTTACGAAAATCATCATTGCAATGCAAAAATGAAAACAGAAAACAAATACATCCATTACTCATTTCGCAAAGGAGATTATATGATACCCTTGAATCAAGATAGAAAACGATTCATCATTGAAGTACTTGAACCTGAGGGCAATGACAGTTATTTTGCATGGAATTTTTTCGACGCCATTTTGGTACAAAAAGAAGGCTATAGTGATTATGCATATGAAGAATTGGCAGCTCAATATCTTAATGAACATCCTAATGTGAAAGATTCGTTGAATAAAAAAAGACAGCAAGATCCGCAGTTTGCATCAAGTGCTTCCGACCAACTTGATTTTGTATATAAGCATTCTCCCTATTATGAAAAAGGCCATAATCTATACCCGGTATTCAGAATTATGAAAGGATCTCAATCGTCTAATATTAAATTACAATCTAACGGAAATGAGATTCGAAATAAAGTAGATGAATAAAACAGAATAATCTTTGCAGAGTTCTAAACATCCAATTGGCAAAGCCAATGAACTTGCCTGTGGCAAACAGGGAACATAAACCTCACGAAGCCAAAGATTTCTGAGTGATGGTTGCCCAAATTGACTTTAGTTGCATTGAAACACAAATAGGTTGCATTGAAGAACAATTAGGTTGTATTGAAGAACAATTAGGTTGCATTGAAATACAATTAGGTTGCAGAAAAGCACAAAAAGGTTGCACTTTAGCACAAAAAGGTTGCATTAAAGTACTAAAAGGTTGCATTGAAATTTTTTCAACGGATATTAAAATAAAACGGAAGAAAAGATATATAACAAACCTTTTCCTTTTATCATCTGTCTTTGATGTTGTATATTTATCTTCAAATTTCAACCATTATGTATAGACAATTATCCATTTTAGCTATTCTTATTTTTTCGCAATTGATTAGTATTGCACAAGGACATCGACTTCCTACTCCATCACCTTTGGCAGGTACTGCAGATGGCGAATTGCATGATATGGTTGTATTTGATCGCGAAGGCAATCATTATTTTTTCAGTGATTTGAAATTTGATTTATCTAAAAAGAAAAAAACACGCGCTATCAATCCTACTTATACCGCTGGGATATTCAGATTACATTTCGATGATGCAGGTACCAACACCGGTTTTGATGATGCTGCCTTGGGATTACAACGTGTTAATGTAGCTGTGCAAGTCTTCACCGATTTAAGTGGTTTGATTAACGAAGCCAATAGCCCTTATACAAGTATCGCCAACTTAGGCTCTCCGAATTCTTATGTAGAAATACATGTACAACCATCTCTAAACAATATAGGGAATAGTACACTCGGTAATGCTGGTCAGTTTTTCTTAACCACTTCACCAGGCATCGTACATGGTTCTGTTTGGCAAACGATCAATAGCGGGTTAGACGCATGGTTTGGCGTTGGTCCTACCAACTTAGGTTCAGTAGGTACCTATCATGGATTGATGCAAATCAATTTTGGACATAATTTTTATTTGGGCACAAATGCAGCAGCTATCGGAGCTAATCAAGTGGATTTATACAGCGTAATCCTTCACGAAGCTATGCATGCATTGGGGATAGGATCATTGATAGCTCAAAATGGTAATAGCAAATTGACAAATAGCAACCCAGGTATTTACAGTGCATTTGACACTTACCTTACGGATGTGAACAATACAAAAATCATCAATTGGAACAATTGTTTTCAATCATCGTTTGTATCGGCCAACTTATCAAAATTGACAACACCTTGTGCCTTAAAATTCAATGGGACACAACCCTTGTTTATATCGTCCGATGCTGCTTGGAGCAATGGTACTAGCTTGAGTCACTTCCCTGCTGCTTGTGGCAATACAGGCAATTTCGTTATGAATCCAGGCATGACTGCTGGCACTACAAAACGTTTTCCTGATTCTAAAGAAGTATCGGCTTTGTGCAATCTAGGTTATTCACTTTCTGGGATTTATCCTGGGTCATCTTATACGGCCTGTGGCTCTCGCATTGCTGGCACCAATGATTATGCTACTTACACAGCGGCAGCACCAGGCGCTAATTACAGTGGTCCAGCTAATACAAATTTTATTCTCAACTCAACCGATTTTTTAGGGAATGATGAAAACGCTACTTATTATAGTTGTCTTGAAGTGGTGAATCAAAGTGGCACTTTAAGTGGAAATTTAAATGGAGGAATCGGAACTTCTATTACGTTTACACCAACTACAAACTTTGCAGGAACAGCTATTTTAAAATACATTCCTAAAGAAAATAGCAATGGCAAAGCTGGTAACATTGCATATATTTTTATTGACATCACACCTCCTCCATTAGCTCCATGTGTATCCAACAATGCTTGCGAAATGCTTTGCTATGGAGGCTTTGAAGAGTTTACATCCCAAGCTCAATATGATATTTATACATCTGGTGGCTATACATCCAACAACAATGTATCATTTGCATATTACCCTGCTACCTACCCCGACAATTCACCTGACCTAAGACAAAGTGGGTTTTACACAGGCGCAGGAATCATCAATTGCAATGGCCCCAACAATCAAATTTTTTCACATGGTGGCACACAACTTATAGGAATGATATTACGCAACACACCTGCAACTTCAATGAACAATCCAGAAGGTCCTGCCCTTCCTTTGAATGGATCCGTATTGCCTGGCGAAAGTGTTACGGTGTCTGTTTGGCTTCGATTAGCTGATCAATCTTGTATGGGCGGTGTAGAAGCACGTCTTGTGAGTATGGCTCCATGTTTGGGCAACCAAGGTATTCTGTTGGCCAATTGTGTCGGACTACAACAAACTGCCATTATACCAAGTGGCGTTTTGGCATTTAATAATAGTTGGCAACAAAAAACAATGACTATTACAAATACGACTGCAGTGCCTATGACTCATTTACTTATTAACTCCCTACCCTACACGCCTTATATTGCACAACCCTTTGGATTCATTTACATGGATGATGTGAGTTGCATTAAAAATGTACCTAAACTACAAATCACTAAAACTGGTCCTGCTACTGCTTGTACTGGCGATACATTGACCTATACCATTTCTGTAACTAATAATTCTCTTTCGCCAGCTAATAATGTTCAATTAAAAGATAGTCTTGGATTAGGGCTTACGGCTGTAAGTGGTGGCTCATTCACATATCCTGTAACAACTATAGCTTCTATAGCTGCAGGAGCTACACTAACGTTCACTTTAAAAGCAAGTACAAATGCTAGCTTTGGTACTATTACAAATACTGCTTATGCATCATCGGGTGCTTGCGCTGATAGTGGCAGTGTAACACAATGCAATACAACTATTGTGAATCAAACATTGTCTATTCAAAGCACTACATCTCCTATTGACCCATGTAGAGGCGACACCATTCTACTTACAATGGATGTTTGTAATTATTCTACCAATGCAATTAGTCCAATTTCATTGCAAACCCCACTACCATTAGGATATAGCGCCTTGCCTGGCGCTGGCTATACAATTGCAGGAGGAAATATCAATTGGACCAATTTCAACTTAGCAGCTGGAACGTCTACTACACCATCTTGCACTACACTTACTGCACAAGTTATAGTAGGCACACAATCCAATTCACTTTGTACTCAAATAATAACTGGAGGCAACAAGTGCAGTAATAAAACAACTAATTGTACCAATATCAATGTAATCAATTGCTGGCCAGAAAGTCTTGATGAGTTATCACAAATTAAAAATTTATTATGCTATCCTAATCCTACATCAGAAAAATTATTTTTTGAATTTGAATCCAACCATGCAGGTTCATTAGATTTATTAAATGCAATAGGCCAAGTGATTTTTACCACATCTTTCGAAAAAGGAATACAAAAAATAAATATCAATACATCACAATTAGCAAATGGTCATTATCAATATCGAATTGTGATTGATGGCCATTTACAAAAGACAGATAAAGTTATCATTCTTCACAATTAGCCTTCTTTAGATTCCTGAGAAAATAGTTAATATAATGTAGGGAAAATAATTAGCAAGAGTATATTTGCAACATGAGCATTGAACAATTGTATGATATATACCTTCAATATCCGCATGTACAAACAGATACTAGAAAGCTTAAACAAGGTGATATCTATTTTGCATTAAAAGGAGAAAATTTCAATGGAAATCAGTTTGCAAAACAAGCCTTAGAAGCTGGAGCGTCCTATGCTGTTATTGATGAACCTGCTTATCAATTGAATGATCAATGTATTTTAGTTGAGGATGTACTTTCTTCAATGCAACAACTTGCATGTCATCATCGCAAACAATTCAATATACCATTTATTGCTATCACAGGTAGCAATGGCAAAACCACTACTAAAGAGTTGATGCATGCAGTATTATCTTCAACCTACAAAACATCTGCTACAGAAGGAAATTTAAATAATCATATTGGAATTCCACTTACGATTTTAAAAATCAAAAAAGATACAGAAATTGCAATCATAGAAATGGGCGCCAACCATCAAAAAGAAATAGAAGGCTATTGCAAAATTGCGTTACCAACACATGCTATCATCAATAATTGTGGTAAAGCGCATCTCGAAGGATTTGGAGGAATTGAAGGTGTGCGAAAAGGCAAAGGAGAATTGTTTGATTATATACGAGAAATCAACGGTATCATTTTCAGAAATATTGATTTGGATTATCTCATTTCGATGTCTTCAGGTATTGATCAACAAATCACTTACGGGTCTACAACCGCTGACTATAGAGGTATCATAGAATCGAACGAACCATTACTCAATGTTGCCATTACTACTCCTAAGCTAGAGTGCATTATACGAACCCAATTAGTGGGAGAATACAATTTCCCTAATGTGATGGCTGCAGTAGCTATTGGAAGCTATTTCAACATTCCAATTGAAACTATACAAAAATCCATTGAACATTATTCTCCAAGTAATAGCCGCTCTCAACTCATCGTCCAAGGTAGTAATACTATTATTTTAGATGCATACAATGCTAATCCTACAAGTATGGCAGCCGCTATTCGTAATTTCAGAAATGCAGATTACCCTAACAAAGTAGTGATGATAGGTGCTATGATGGAATTGGGTGAAGAAGGTCAACATGAACATCAACAAATTATTTCTTTGCTAGAAGAAAGCAACTGGAACTATGTAGTATTAGTTGGTGGTGATTTCAAAAACTGTCAACATTCCTTTATTTATTTTAATACTTCACTAGAAGCCTCAGTATGGTATATTTCCAAATCATTTGAACATACCTCTTTTTTAATCAAAGGATCTAGAGCAATGGCTATGGAAAAAGTACTTCAATAAATATATCGGCATACTATTTGCAAACAATACAAAAAATCAAATAAAAAAAACAAAAACATTATGTCTAAAATACTCGTAACAGGCGGAGCCGGATACATTGGTTCTCATACAATCACTGACCTGATCGCCAATGGCTTTGAAGTAATCTGTGCAGATAATTTTTCTCGATCCAACCCGTCATCATTGGAAGGAATTAAAAAAATAACAGGTGTAGAAGTTAAAAACTATGCTATAGACTTATGTGACTATAATCTGACTCGTCAATTGTTTGAAGAAAATAAAGACATACAAGGTATCATTCATTTTGCCGCCTATAAAGCAGTTCCTGAAAGCGTTGAATTCCCCATTCGATATTATGAAAATAATATGATTTCATTATTCAACGTTCTTAAATGCATGACCGAATTCAATATTCCTAATTTAGTATTTTCATCTTCATGCTCTGTTTATGGTAATGTAGAAAAACTACCTGTAACAGAGGACACTCCTTTATCCAAAGCAGAATGTGCCTATGCTGCTACTAAGCAAATGGGCGAACAAGTAATATTAGATTTCGCTAAAACTTCAAAATCAAGTTCTATACTATTACGCTATTTCAATCCAGTAGGTGCACATCCAAGTGGCATTATAGGCGAAACACCGATTGACCGACCAAATAACTTAGTTCCTATCATTACACAAACAGCTATTGGCCAGATTGACAAAATGTATGTTTGGGGAAGTGACTACGACACTCGAGATGGTTCATGTATTCGTGATTACATCCATGTAATGGACATTGCAAGTGCACATACAAAGGCTTTGCAATATTTAATTGCTCAACAAAATACTTCTAATTATGAAATATTAAATCTTGGTTCTGGGAATGGGGTTTCAGTATTAGAAGCCATTCATTCATTTGAAAAAGTAAGTGGCGTGCAATTAAATTATGAAATGGGACCTCGTCGAGAGGGGGATGTAATTGCTATTTATGCTAATAACGAACTTGTTAAGTCCAAATTAAACTGGAATCCTCATTTTTCATTGGACGAAATGATGAGTACAGCTTGGGCTTGGCAAAAGGTATTATCTTCGAAATAATATCTTTGTATTATTTCTTTATTAAGAGCACAAATTTCTAATAAATTTAAGATTTGTATTCTATCTTTGCTATGTAAAAATTAATTATATGAAAATAAAATTACATGCATTGGTAATAATCATTTGCTTACTTTTTAGCAATTTGATTTCAAAATCTCAAATTTTGGCTTGGCAATTTGGCACCCCAGCCAGTTTGGGTAATGAAGCGAGCTACGCTTCTACAACAACAAATCCTAACATAGCAGTTTCAAATTTAACAAGAGGAACATTGACAGCAACTGCTTTAGCTAGGGCATTTTCAGCTACTACATTTACAGCGGCAGGCACAAAAGCAAATGCTATAGCTTCTAATCATTATTTTCAGTTCACTGTAAATACAAATGCTGGGTTTGAAACTTCTCTTAGCTCTTTAGATTACAAAGTAAGACGATCTGGCACTGGTCCAAATGCTTTTATATGGCAGTATAGCATCAATGGATCTACCTTTTTTGATATAGGGACTGATATTTCTTACACATTAACCACAACCGAGGGCGATGTACAAACATCCTTACCATTATCATCGATTCCTGCTCTTCAAAATGTAGGAAATGCAACCACAATAACATTTAGATTATACGCATGGGGCGCTAGTGCTGCAGGGGGTACTTTTGCCATTGGAAGAACAACCGCTTTAACTACAACAAATTCACTAGCTTTAAATGGCACTGTTAATTCAATTGCTCCCACGTTAAGTGCAACATCATTAACTTTTCCAACTACTTGTCTTGGATCTAACAACATACTTCCTACAACGATTACAGGATCAAACTTAACTGGATCATCAGTGCTTGTAGGACCATTTAGTTCTTATGGATTTTCAACCAATCCATTAGGTCCATTCGACCCTTCTATTACATTATCTTATGTTGGCAATTCGTTGTCAAGCATTGTTTATGTTCAATATTTACCTTCAATTGCTGGTACGAACAATGGTAATATTGCATTGTCGGGCGGTGGTGCTTCAGGTACAATTGCTACAACAGCTCAAGCTTTTGCAGTACCAACTGTTACAGCAAGTTCTACACCATCTCCAGCAACAGTATGTGCTGGCAGTAGTGTAACCTTAACGGGTGGTGGTGCTACAACCTATACTTGGTCAGATGGCGTGAATACACCAACAGATGCAGTCGCGTTTGTTCCTACTTCCTCATCAACCTATACTGTTACAGGAACTACATCTGGTTGTTCTTCTACTAGTACAGTAGTAGTGACTGTTAATCCAGCACCTGCATCACCAGTAATCACTGCAACACCAACTGCAATTTGCCCAGGTGGTAATTCAGATTTAAATGCAGTATCAACAGGAAATTCAATTAATTGGTATGATGCATTAACTGCTGGTACATTACTAACTACAGTACCTAGTGCTACGAATTATAACGTAACACCAGGAATTACAACAACCTATTATGCCGAAGCTGTTGCACCTGCAGGAGGTACACAAACATTCAATTACACTGGTTCTGTTCAAACATTTACTGTACCCGTTGGTGTTACCTCTGTTCAAATAGAAGCTTGGGGAGCACAAGGAAATTCAAATGCACAAGGTGTAGTTGGGGGGCTTGGTGGCTATGCTACTGGCACTCTTGCTGTAACACCTGGTGACATATTATATCTTGAAGTCGGCGGTGGCGGAACTATTTCTACAACTGGCGGATATAACGGTGGCGGTAATGCAGGTGCTGTAGGAGCCCCTCAAGCATTTGGCGGTGGCGGCGGTGGGGGCTCTGATGTACGTTTAAATACTAATACATTAGCAGCTCGTACAATTGTGGCAGCAGGTGGTGGTGGTGCTGGGGGAAATAGAGTAGCTGCATTAGGACGCGGCACTGGTGGCGGTGGCGGTGGCGGTTATTATGGCGGTGGCGGTGGCGCTGCATGGCCAAGCGCTAGCTTAGTAGTCCCAACTGGGGGAAATCAAATAAGTGGTGGTATTGGCGGAACCTCTACTTCTGCAACTGCTCCCAATAACAATGGTCTTCCTGGCGTTTTAGGCATAGGTGGAAAAGGTGGTGATGAAATTACAAGTAATCAAGCTGGTAGTCAAACAGCTTCATCTGGGGGAGTCGGAGGTGGACTAACAGGTGCTGATGGAACGTATCCTGGCAATTTTACAGGCCAAAGTGGGGCTGGAGGTTCAAGCTATACAACTGGATTGTCAGCTGCTTCTACAACATCTGGTCTTAGAACAGGCAATGGCCAAATAATTTTAACTTGGACTGGATATGGATGTGCTTCTAACCCAAGAACACCAGTGACTGTTACTGTAAATCCAATCCCAACAGTGACGGCAAGTTCAACACCATCTCCAGCAACGGTTTGTGCTGGTAGTAGTGTAACTTTAACTGGTGGTGGAGCTACTACTTACACTTGGACAGATGGCTTAAATACACCAACAGATGGCGTTTCGTTTGTACCTGCATCTTCTTCTACATACACAGTAACTGGAACTACAGCAGGTTGTTCATCAACTGCAACGCTTGCAGTAACCGTGAATCCAATCGCAACTGTCACTGCAAGTTCAACACCATCTCCAGCAACAGTATGTGCTGGTAGTAGTGTTACCTTAACTGGCGGTGGAGCTACAACGTATACTTGGTCAGATGGAGTAAACACCCAAACAGATGGTGTTTCATTTATACCTGCAGCTTCTTCTACTTATAC
>CANHGW010000054.1 GCA_947460175.1 Bacteroidota bacterium
ATCTACAGCTCACATGGTTTTTACCAGTGCGTTATTTCATATTGAAAAAGACGAGTTTGTAAAAATGTTTCAAGTTTCAATCCAGTTTGGTGCTATCCTAGCCGTTGTATTTTTGTATTGGAAAAAATTCTTTGATTTCAAAAAAATCAATTTTTATATCAAGCTTGGTTTTGCTGTAATTCCAGCCTTGGTATTGGGTTATTTGTTTGACGACATGATTGAATCTGTTTTGGAGAAACCAATTCCGATTGCTATTGTATTAATACTAGGCGGTGTGGTGCTTTTGTTTGTAGATCGATGGTTTAAGAATCCATATGTACACGACGAAGAAGACATTACAGTAGCAAAAGCAGTTAAAATTGGATTTTGGCAATGTCTTGCTATGATGCCAGGTACATCCAGAGCCGCTGCGTCCATTATAGGTGGTATGCAACAACGACTTGATCGAGAAACGGCTGCTGAGTTTTCATTTTTTTTGGCAGTACCTACTATGCTTGCTGTTACTACATATTCAGTATTTTTAAAAAAATGGACAATTAATGGCGTAGTAGAAAAAGGCTATAAAATGATTTTGGCTGATCAACAGCACATGATTATATTTTTCCTTGGCAATATCATAGCTTTTATTGTAGCTGTTATTGCGATTAAACTCTTCATTGGACTTATTAAAAAATACGGTTTTACCATATGGGGTTGGTACCGTATTGTAGTAGGAATTATACTACTTGTATTGTTTTGGAATCGATAGATTCGCATTCAGTGTATTGAAATACAATATCTATATTCAAGTTTTAAAGTATATTTGCAACCCATGGTTCAAACGGCTGATTATATCACAGATGGTTTACAAATTGAACATGAAACCCTTCGTGATAATATAGATACTTCCATCGAAATCAATTATTATTTTCAGCATAAAATTGAAATCATTACCCGTTTTCAAATTGAAGGAAAATCATATCAATATAAATTTTCATATTCTCAATCCTATTTAAATCGATTTGAAAATTCATTTGAAAAACCATTTTCACTTTTTGCTACCTCTTCGCTTTTTCATAACGAACAAAGTGATGTATGCTGTAAACTCAAGGATGTATTTGTACAATTAGCAAATACAAAATTAAAAGGCGTATACCATACGATCTTTCTAGAAAGTCAAGCCTTGCTCGTATTGCTTCATACGCATACCGATTGTGACTCACAGCAAGAACCCACATGCTTCAATTGCAAATTTCTCAACGACCCTATAGAGAAACAAAAGATAATGCAAGCAAGAGTCATAGTAATGATCAACCTATCCGAACCACCTACTATACCTCAACTTGCCCGAGCAGTCCATATCAATGAATGTTATCTCAAAAAAGGGTTCAAAGAAATGTACGGAACCTCTATTTTTGATTTTGTACAACAACAACGAGTGCACAAAGCCAAACAAATACTAAAATCAAACAAACTAAGTATACAACAACTTGCACTTGAATTAGGATATTCCAATACCAGCAATTTCACCAATGCATTTAAGAAAATGACTGGCAAGGCACCTACTGAATGGATTAAAGAATTTAGTTAGTCGATCACTGTTTGTTTTCGAAATAATGCTTACTTTTTCTTTTCCTCTTTTTTCTCTTCCTTCTTTTCAGAAACAATTTTCTTTTCCCTCGATTTCATTTTCTCACGTAAGGGGTCAAATTTTTTATCATCCCAATTCAATATCAAATACCAATATTTCCTCACCTTTTCGGGTTCACGCTTCATAAGATCTTGAAATTGACCATATACATCCTGATGAAATAAGGTTATGAGTACATAACAATCCAAATAACCCATATCATCCATCACACGAGCAAACGGAAATTTATCCTGTCCGCTTTTATTCAGCATTTGCTTCCATCCATATACCTCTAGGTAACGTTCACTTGTTTTATCATTGGGTCGTACGATACCTACTGTATCAAAATAACTATATACATCCCCTTTCGCGGCTTGATAATGCCACCAAGGTGTTTTTTCTTTTGCTATAATTTCTTCATATACATGTGACGTAGTCAATGGATACACCTCACGCATAATCCATTGAGTATTCATTTCCTTCCCACTTTTGAGCATGATACGTTTCAGCAAACTCATATATTGATGTTCGGGATAAATCATCAATGCATCAAGTATAGCCGTTGCAGCATCCACATATTTGCCTCTGTTGTAATGCACCATGGCTAGTTTTGCAAAAGCCTCCGGTCGATTGATTTCAATAAACGATGCTTGTTGATACTTTCTTACAGCAGCCGTATCCTTACTCATAAGATAATAGCAATCGCCTAACTTGAGATGTGCCATATAAAACAATGGATACAATTCAATTGCCTTTTCAAAAAATTTGGCAGCCAACACTGTATTGTTTGTTGCATATTCATCTAATCCATTTGTATAAGCTTCGAGGGCTTGTTCGCCAGCATTGATATCTGGGTTGAGCGTATCCACCATCATCATACGCAAGTAATGCGATGCTGAGTCGCATGATTGAGACATTCGCGTAGCATTACGTGCATTGAGTAGTAGATTTTGTTTATAGGATTCATACGGTATTTGCGCGAGGTCTGTCAATAGTTTCAATTGTTTTTTTCGTTCATGATCATCACGATCTCGCTTTACAAACACATCCGCATTACCACTCTCTTCTTCCTCATCAATAGGGTGAGTAACCAAGCTAGAATCAATCGTAACCACTGCATCCTGCAAAGGTGCGTCCAACTCTACCTCAAGTTCTCTTTTTATTTTACGTTTTTCTTTTTTACTCATTTTTGCAGTATCCTTGGCACTCCGATCGAGTCCATTCCATTCGAGCAATTGTTCGTTTGATTTAAGTTTTAATGAATCTTTACGAGCACTCATTGCCACATCCGAACTATCATCGTCTGTACTATCAATAGCCAAATGTTGAGGATTTAATTCCTCCAATAGTACGCCTGCATCTTTAATTCGATCGAGTACTTGCTGTTGCAATTGCACCAATGCTTCATGATAATATGGATTTTCAGGATGAAGTTTGATCAAGTCTTTCAAAATCATTTCTCCTTCGTATACTTTATACTTATTAAAGAGTTTACGAGCATGTTCTACCTTACGTTTATCTTCATTTGGAATGAGTTGATCTACTTTTTGTTGTGCAAAAGATTTCAATCCAATCAACAATACAACGACCATCAAGCAAACTGCTTTATGTATTGTACTAGTTGGGACCATCATTCTTCTCAATATCATATCTCAAAGTAACTGATTTTTAATGAAAATAGTAAACAGATTATGACTATTTTGAATTGAGTCGTAACTATGCATCATGAAGCATATTTTGTACATACTCTCATTACTGATTTTAATTGCAGGTTGCAAACCCAATAATGCCGATTTCATTATTAGAAATGCACATATTTATACTGTCAACGAACAGTTTGACACCGCTCAAGTACTTGTGGTTAAAGATGGTAAAATTCTTGCAGTAGGTGGCGACGAGTTACTCAATCAATATCATGCTGTCAATACACTCAATGCCAATGGCAATTATATTTATCCAGGATTTATCGACGCCCATTGTCATTTTAGTGGCTATGCCATGGACAAATACAAGCTTGAATTGTTCAATACAAAATCATTTCAAGAAGTGGTAGGCAAAGTAGTCGATTATGCACGTACAAACAAACGTACATGGATTGAAGGCAGAGGATGGGATCAAAATGATTGGGCTAGCAAAGAATTCCCTACAAAAGACACCTTGGATAAATTATTTCCATCGACACCAATCATACTGATGCGTATAGATGGTCACGCCATTCTTTGTAATCAAAAAGCGCTGGACCTAGCAGGCATCAATGCAAATACGAAAGTAGAAGGTGGAGAGGTGGTTTTAAAAGATGGTAAACTAACAGGTTTACTCATTGACAATGCATTGGATCTTGTAAAAAAAATAATACCCAAACGAACACAAGAAGAAGTGACGAAGGATTTCATTTCTGCTCAAGAAGATTGCTTTGCATTGGGACTTACATCATTGGCAGAATGTGGCATAAAAAACTATATTGTAAAATGGTTGATTGATGCAGGCGAAAAAAATAAATTAAAAATTCGTTTGGCCATTTTTCTGGAAGACGAAAAAGCAAACTATGATGACTATTTGGATCAAAAACCATACAAAGGAACTCGCGTAAAAATAGTTGGTTATAAAATATATGCCGATGGTGCATTGGGTTCACGTGGTGCCTATTTATTGGCAGATTATAATGATCGTCATGGTCATCGCGGACAGTTACTCAAATCGATGGATAGCCTTCGATATATAGCTCAGCAGTTAATAAAAACTGATTACCAATTAAGCGTACATTCTATAGGTGATGGTGCAAGTAGAGAAGTATTGAAAATATATGCAGAAGCATTGCAAGGAAAAAATGATCGCCGTTGGCGATTGGAACATGCACAAGTTTTAGACCCTGCCGATTTTAATTTATTTGGCACTTATTCCATCATACCATCTGTACAACCTACACATGCAACGAGCGATATGTATTGGGCAGACGATCGCTTAGGCGAACCTCGCATTAAAAGTGCCTATGCTTACAATGATTTATTGAAACAAAACAATTGGCTTCCATTAGGTACAGATTTCCCCGTGGAGCATTTGAATCCATTGTATACATTTTATGCAGCTGTATTTAGAATGGATAAAAAACATTTTCCTGCCAATGGCTTTCAACCCGAAAATGCATTATCCAGAAAAGATGCATTGCGAGGTATCACGATATGGGCTGCCAAATCTACGTTTGATGAGAAGGAAAGAGGCAGTATTGAAGTAGGTAAGCAAGCTGATTTTGTAATGCTACCTACAGACTTAATGCACGATACCCCTGATAGTATTTACAATACAAAAGTGATTGCTACCTATCTTCAAGGTGATAGAGTATATCCTAATCGCTAACAAATACAGTGTAGAATTTATTACATTTGTCATCAGATTATGATTAAGAAACTATACCGATTCCTACATCCTAAAATTCAAACATTATTTTTGGATTACCCAGTAGAATTCAAACCACGCTATGGGCATGGACTTGCACCCCATCCTGAGTTATATGCCATCGTAAACGAACGTAGAAATGAGTATAAAGAACTCCTCACTAAAGCAATAAGTTATTCAAATCGCTTTGCTGAAATCAATGATCAACAACAAGAAAAAGACTCAACAAAACCTACTTGGAATAATGGCTTTTTACCAGGTCTTGATATTGTAGGTATATATACCATGTTGGCAGAATACAAGCCAAGCACTTATGTAGAAATAGGCTCGGGCAATTCGACCAAAGTGGCTTACAAAGCAAAACAAGATCAACAATTGAATACAAAAATAGTATCAATCGATCCTATGCCTCGTGCCGAAATAGATGCATTGACAGACGAACTCATTCGAAAACCTTTTGAAAATATTGATTTTAGTTTTCTGTATGATTTAAAAGAAAATGATATTTTATTTGTCGATAACTCACATCGTATTTTACCCAATTCTGATTCGATGGTTTTCTATATGGAAATATTGCCTCGATTAAAAAAAGGAGTGATTGTTCATATTCATGATATCTATATCCCTTATGATTATCCGCAGTTTATGTGCGATCGTTTTTATTCAGAGCAATATGGATTAGCCATGTATTTATTGGCAAATCCTACTAAGTACAAAACACTTTTACCCAATTATTTTATTTCAGAAGATAAAGAATTATCGAGTCACATTGAATCTATCTGGGATAATGCCTCTACAAAAAATATTGAACGACACGGTGGGTCTTATTGGATACAAATCAATGCATAAAAAAAACACCTTCTATTGAAGATGTTTTTTTAGCTTATTTTTTTAAAATAATTACTTACTCAATGGTTTCACTTTAAATGTGCAACTCATACTGATGTTGATAGGCACATCATGATTGATAGCTTGATTTGTAACTAATTCTGCTTTTACATTGAATTTGCTTGATTTGATATAAGGTGCAGCATCAATTCCTTTCATATCCAAATCTATTTGTGTAGGACTCGTGTGTGCATTATCATCAATTCCTACTTCTGTAGTTGCAACATTGTCTGCAGTCAAATATACTTTCGCACTTTGAATGATAGATGTGGTAATTGGATTAGGATCTGTGTCATTGATTTTAATAGTAATCGAATTAATAGTAGCACTTTCAATTTTATCGATGCTAAAGCCTTTACTTGATGCCAATGCTTCTAAATCCGATGTTACATCTTTGTTGAAGGAAATAGTACCTGCAGCTTGAGGTGCTGTAATTAATAAATCAATGTTGGCATAATCTTTACTTACATTAATTGCGATAACTTTATCACATGCATTAAAAGTCAATAAACTTCCTGTTGCTACTAAGGCTAATAAGCCGAGCATTTTTAATTTGTTTTTCATGGTTTTAAATTTAGAATACAAATTTACAACCTTTTATAAAATAAAACAACGCTAACTTATTGATTTAAATCAGCGTTGGAAAAATATATTATTTTGTAATTTTAAGGTTTTTTATTCAAAATCATACTGCAATTCAGCGAAGTATGATTGGCAGAATCACGTGATTTAAGATACACATTGATATAATTTCCGTTGGTATTGATATTGCCATATCCGCTTATGTAATTATTACCACAAGCATTTTGCATAGGAAAAATAAATGACGTTCGTTCAGGATTAATAACAGCTTCTATCGGAGATGAAGAGCAAGTAGTACCCAGATTATAAAAAATTATTTTAGTGGTTTGACTTTGATCTGCAACAATTGTTACATCATAAAAGCCATTAGGACCAGTATAACACTCATCAGATGTAATGTATGTTCCAAGGAATTTGTCACTCCATTTTTTTTCACATTTTAATCCTTCATAGCCTGTAGGGCATTGACAATATCCATCGCTGCAACTACCTCCGTTTAAACAGATTACATTTTCACAAGGTCGTACATTGGTGGTGTCATTATATTTCACTGCTTTTTTCTTACATGAGCTTATAAGCACCAATCCAAAGCAAAGAAATACGAATGCAATCGTTCCGCTGACAACTTTTAGTTTATTCATGAGTTAAAGATAAAAAAAATCCCAAAAACAAGCAACTATTTTTGGGATTGAATATTATTTATTTTGAACTTAATTATTCTTTTGACGAAGGTATTCTTGATTCCCTTTATCTTCATTGCTTGTAAAGATTGCAGCCCAATGTCCAATTAGTGACAATCCCCAAGCTGCTGTAATCCAAATACCCCATGGATATACCCATTGATGATTAGCACCTTGTACAAAATACCAATAAGCCCATATACCTGCATTCGCTAAGATGAATACAATCGTATGTAACATAAATGTACTTTTCTGCTTTGATGTTGGAATATTTTGTGGCATCTTGAAATCTATTTTTAATTAATGCAAATGTAATTCTCAATTTTTATATATACAAACGAGATTGAAATGAATAATACACATTTTAGATAAAAAAAGAGCTTCTTAAAAAAGAAGCTCTTTATGATTAGTTAGTATAATTGAAACTATTATCGAATTAATGTAACATTTCCTTGTTTATAGAATCGTTTACCAGTGGATGTAACTGCATCAAATACATATACATAAGCTCCCATTGGTTGCGGCTTACCATTGTATTGGCCATTCCAACCTTTGTTCAAATCGGTGGTCATAAATACTTCTTGTCCCCATCGATTGAATATTCTAAATGAATTTAATTTGGCAACTCCTCGTACAATGATTCTCAATTCATCATTCACACTCGTACCAGTTCCAGGACTAAATGCATTCGGTAACTCTATTAAAGACTCAGGACTTACCAATACATCTACAGAATCTAAACCACTACATCCTTTTTCGGTAGTAGCTGTTACAAAATAACGAGTTGATACAGAAGGTGAAGCCATTGGGTTTCGAACTGTCGTAGATGTTAAACCATTTGGTGGATACCATGTAAAGAAGCTACAATTACCATCGGCATATAGTTGTGCGCTTTCGCCAGGATAAATGATGTGTGTATCGCCAGCATCAAGAACTGCACCTGGATTAACCACTACAGTTGCCTTCACAGTGTCTTTACAACCTTTAGCATCAAATCCGTAAACATAAAACGTAGTTGTAGTGACAGGTTTTACTACCACATCCAACCCTGTGCTATCTGAAACTAAATAAGCAGGATCCCATATATATTTAACTCCTCCAGATACATGCAATTGTGCTGTGTCATTTGGACATATTTCTCTATCTCCATCTAAAGCAAGGAAATTTACAGGTATTACACTTATAAGCATGTTATCTGTACCAACACATCCATTGGGTGAAGTTGCAGTTAATGTCAATGCAGTAGAAGCATAACCATCAAATACCGGGTCAATTACAGTTGCATTATTCAAATCAGCAGCAGGCGCCCATTGATAGGTATAAACAGTTCCAGCAGGTAAAACCGTACCTGATAAATGTACTGTGTCTCCCAAACAAATCTCTCTATCTGCACCAGCATTAACGGCAGGTATTGGATCGACTGTAATAGTTAATGATTGAGATGAATCTGGGCATCCAGGGTAACTAGCAGTAATAGTATAAGGATATACACCTGGAGGCGCTGGAGTAATTACAGGTCCTAAAATTGTAGGATCACTTACATTGGTAGCTGGTGTCCAAGTGTATGTGTATTTAGGATTTCCTCCTACAGGAATTATTTGGACTGCATCACCTAAACAAATTGCAGTATCTCCATTTGCAATATCAAAACCTAACAAAGTTTCAACATTCACTGTTGCTATAGACTGACATGCTAAAATACCTTGTGGAACAACGGTTACTGTAAATGTTGTATTAACACCCAAGTTAGATACTATTGGGTTTGCGATGTTAGGATTATTTAAATTGGCAGCTGGTGCCCATGTATAATTATATGCTTGCCCTACAGGTGTGGCTGTTACTTGTAATTGTAATTGAGCATTGATACATGTAGTGGTATCTGGTGTTATGGTCAGTGTAGGACCTGTCGCAACTTGAACCACAACAGTGTCTATACTTTGATTACAAATAGAAGCTAAGTTACTCGTGACTACGTAAGACGTGGTGACAGTAGGAGATGCAATAGGATTGTTACAATTGGTACACGAAAGAGAGCCAATCGGAGAGCCTCCCGGCAGTACTGTCCATGTAAATGCAGAACCTCCGTATACAGTCAATGGAGCTGTTTCTCCTACACAAATGGCTGTATCACCAAATGCTTGAGTAATAGGATTAATATTAATAGGAATAGAGAATGTATTTGTAATTAAAAATCCTGGAGGTGCGCAACTTGAATCTTTTACAGTAATAGTTAATACATGTAAACCGGTATCTAATACTGTCGTACCCCAAGAAAAACAAGCACGGATAGAGTCAGTTAATGTATTTTGATACGTGATGACAGCTCCAGGTGTAGAAACAGTACTATTATCATTTGGTACTAATACTGCTATTGGATTGGTTGATGTTAAATCGAAGCAGAAGTTGAGTGTATCACCAGCACAACCTTGCACAACATTATTTAAAACTTGACCTCCGACCACAGTTAGCGTATCTATATTCAAAACAGGTGAAGGGGTGTTACAATTATCAACTACAATTTGAATATCACGCATGATAAATCCTAAATACTGACCATTTCGATATTCTTTTACTTTAACTGTAAATACCCATTTACCTGCTACTGTAGGTATGAATGAAATTGCTCCTGTAGATGTATTCAATGTAAATGTATTTCCTGTCGGGAAAGGTTGAATCGTATTATATCCTGCAGCAAAAATAATATTTGGAGCATAGGTACAACTAGCATTAGTACGTGGTTCAATTGATTCATAAACAACCGAATCTCCATCAGGATCAATGGCTGCATAGTTTACATTTGCTTGTTGATTGATACAGAAATAAGCAATAGGTGGATTAGAGAAGTAAGGCGAATTATTCGTTTGTGTAATAGTGTTGTCAAAATGAGTTTCAATGAAGATATTTTGAGAAGCTGAGTTAGTTAAATTATTAATCCCTGTATTTCTACAACATAATTGAACATAAAAACGCCAAATATTACATTGTTGAGGTATTGTTACGGTACCCTCATACCACCATTCACGATAACCTGGTATGGTACCTCCATTACAATTGGTAGGATATCCAGGACAACCTGTCGTAACTGGTGAACCATTTGGAAATCCGTTTGGTAAATTTCCAATCACTTTGTTCAATGTTGCAGTTAAAGCAGTACCACAAGCATTACTTGTACTTCCACACAATTGAAATGTTGCAGGCTCTTGTGTTCCACTACAATCACGATAAAATTTAAACGTAAATTTATATGTATTCGTAGCGGCATTTACTAGTGTGTAAACTAATTCTCCACCGGCAGCATGTGATGCTTTCAATTCATTGCTTTTGAATAAGAAAGATGCTAAAAGCAAAACGATTGTGACTATTTTCTTCATATAATTGAATATAAGGCTTAAAAGTATAAAATAAAATTCAAAAAAATGACATTTAATATTGGAAAAAAACCTCTGTGGCTCCATATCCATACCGACTGTCATAATGATTGACGTATTTACGTACCCATTTGGTTTGGTCGAGTATCAAATGAATTTCATTTTTCAACGAGCCATTTCCAATTCCATGGATTAAAACTAAAGCTTGCTGATGCGTCGCAACCGCTAAATCTAAGGCTTTTTGACACTCTCTAAGCTGAATTTGCTTAATTTCAGATGCCCCCAAACCTCGATAATTTGGGTATAACTTTTCAATATGCAAATCCACTTCATATTTAGATTTTTTTAATGCTTTCTCGAAATCAAAGTGATTTTCTGGTTTTACAAATGATGGCGGAGAAGAAAAAGCTGGTTTTACAACTTCTTTTTTGGGTTTGGGTTTAATCTGATCTATGAGTAAAAAGTGAAAAAAGGCTTTATTGTCATACCTGACTTCGTTTAATTTTTCATGTAACTTTTTTGATTTCAAGGTAAATGTATCATCAAAATCAAGTTTTGGATCTGTTTTGTCGATAAATCGATAGCTAAAAAATGGATTTTGAGCAGCTTCATCAAACGATAAATCATGAAGATAAAATTCTGATTCAGACGTTAATTCTGTTTCAAATGAAAAAACCTGTTCTTTTTGAACCGAACAGTTATAAAATAATTTATAATCACTCCAAGTTTCATTGTAAATATAAACTTTCAATTTCTCGACCACATCATCAAACCCGTCAAATTTGAATATGGGCATTATTACTAGATATAATCCCTGTGGCAGAGATCTTTCTCTTGTATACCCTTTTTCTTTTTGAAGTTGATCAACGTATTTGACATTCTTAGGCTTGTCAAACGTCTTTTTGGAAAACCATCGAAGATAAGGATGATCAATATCATCGAGAAATACATGATACGTTTTTGATTCTACTTTGACGGAAGCCATATCATTTCCAATAAACTCTAGTATTACACCTTCCTCATTGTTACTTTTAATATATACCGGGTCACCTATTGAAAATTTCATATTTATTGAAGTACGTTTGCACAAAGTTAAGTCCTATGAGTGGAAAATGGCGTTGGAATACTGCTCAATTTGCCGAACGGAAATGGTGGCAGAATTATTTAAAGAATAAAGATGTCAATGAGTATTTACAATGGAAAAAAAATTATTGGCAACATTTATTAAATCAATGTCTTCATCATATAACAATCAATCAGCATGATGCAATATTAGATGCTGGATGTGGCCCTGCAGGTATGTTTATGTTATTTCCCGAAAAGAGAACAGTCGCGTTCGATCCACTCATAGATACCTATGAGCTAGATTTACCTCACTTTAAAAAAAGCATGTATCCCACTACCCAATTTATAAAATCGGGACTAGAAGATTTTTCGTATCCAACAAAATTCAATGTTATATTTTGCATGAATGCGATTAACCATGTACATGACATCCAATTAAGTTATGACAATTTATTTGCGCATGCCGAACAAGGTGCTTATGTTATTATAACAATTGATGCACACAATCATTCATTTTTCAAACACCTTTTTCGATTACTTCCAGGTGATATTTTACACCCTCATCAATACGACTTATCAGAATACCAGCAACTAATGACCAATCGAGGATGTGAAATCGTAGAGTCCATTCATCTCAAGCATGAATTTTTCTTTGATCATTATATGTTGATTGGTAAAATGAAATAGACTTTAATGTCTATCATTTTTTCGTCCTTAAAAAAGTAATTTCTAAGCTAGCTAAAACTAGTCTCAAAATCACTACTATAGTTCATTACGTTATAACATTAACGTAAATCATGTAATATAAAACCTAAGCTTCTCGTATAGCTTTAATTCCAGGCAATTCTTTTCCTTCGAAATATTCGAGCAAAGCTCCTCCTCCTGTACTTACATAAGAAACTTGGTCGGCCAATTCGAATTTATTAATAGCTGCTACAGAATCACCACCTCCTATTAAAGAAAAGGCACCTTGCTTAGTCGCTTCTGCAATGGCCAATGCAATTGCTTTTGTACCACCTTGAAACTTCTCCATTTCGAATACACCCATAGGTCCATTCCAAAGGATCGTTTTTGAATTCATGATAACGTCACTAAATGTAGCAATTGATTTGTCGGCAATATCTAAGCCCATCCAACCTACAGGAATGTTAGTATTATCTACTGTTTGAGTATTAGCATCTGCGGCGAATTTATCTGCGATGACACTATCAGTTGGAATCAACAATTTCACTCCTTTGGCTGCTGCTTTTTTTACCAATTCATTGGCTAATTCCAATCGATCATCCTCGCACAACGACGAACCAATTTGGTTACCAGCTGCCTTCAGAAAAGTATAAGCCATACCACCACCAATAATAATGTTATCGGCTCGATCGAGTAACATTTCAATGATTAATATTTTATCACTTACTTTAGCACCGCCTAAAATAGCTGTAAACGGACGCTCGGCACTATGCATTACTTTTTCTGCATTCGCTACTTCGGCATCCATGAGCATACCAAACATTTTATGATCTTGCGAAAAAAATTGCGCAATGACAGCCGTAGATGCATGTGCACGATGAGCAGTTCCAAAGGCGTCATTGACATAGACATCACCCAACGCCGCTAATTTTTTTGCAAATTCTATATCTCCTTTTTCTTCCTCTTTATAAAATCGAAGATTTTCTAATAACAACACCTCACCAGCTTGTAAATTGGCCGCATCACTTATAGCTTCATCACCGATACAATCGTTTGCAAATTTCACGGTAGCACCATTCAACAAACCAATTAAATGAGGCAATACATGACGTAATGAAAATTTATCCGTAGGACCTTCCTTAGGACGGCCAAGATGTGACATCAAAATCACACTACCGCCATCGTTTAATATTTTAGTAATAGTAGGCACAGCTGCACGCATACGTGTATCATCTGTAATTTGAAAATCTGCATTGAGTGGGACATTGAAATCTACACGAACTAGGGCTTTTTTGCCATCGAAATTGAATGAAGTGAATTTTGACATGATTTATTAAAATTAATTTGCGAAGATAATGAGCTTTCATAGATTTAACCATGTAAAGCTTGCAGACATTTCTATTTTTTCTTCTTGTTTTCCTTAGGCTTAGAGTCTCCAGATTTCTTCTTTTCTTGCTTTTCAGCTTTCTTTTCAGCATCTTTCTTTTTATCTTCTTCATCATCTAAGCGCTGATATTCCTTATACTGAGCGGGAGTTAATATTTTTTTAAACTCATCGTTTCTCAATTTTTGAACTACATCTTTTTGCTTCTTCTTCAACTTCTTACTTGGCTTTTTAGCTTCATAGGCGGCTATGCTTTGATATGCTTTCAGGTTAGTAGAATACAACATTTTTTCTTGTTCCTTTGTCAACTTCAATGAAGTAACCATTTCAGTTGTTTTATTTCGAGCCTTATCCTCTGGGGTTTTCTTCGCTTTGTCTTGTGCTTGAGAAACTATTGTAGCTGTTACAATTATAATTAAAAAGAAAAGTTTTTTCATATGTGAAATTATTGAATTCAAATGTAATATAATTGATTCATTTTAACTTTATAAGTATATTAAAGTAATTAAACAATAGGTTAATAGACATTTAACTAAAACAAAAAATCCCTTTCATTGCTGAAAGGGATTTTGAACTATTCTTATAAAATGAATTAAGCCATTTTGTTAGCAAAATAATGCAACGTGCGCACCAATTGGCTTACATAGCTGTTTTCATTATCATACCAACTCACCGTTTTCACCATTTGAGTATCACCTACAGTCATTACTTTAGTTTGAGTCGCATCGAATAATGAACCAAACATAGTTCCTATTACATCCGTGCTTACGATTTCATCTTCAGTGTATCCAAAGCTTTCATTCGAAGCTGCTTGCATAGCTGCATTGATTTCTTCAGCCGTTACTTTTTTAGATAAAATAGTTGTCAACTCAGTCAATGAACCAGTGATAGTAGGTACACGTTGAGCGCTACCATCCAATTTACCTTTCAACTCTGGTAATACTAAACCAATTGCTTTGGCAGCACCTGTTGAGTTTGGTACTATATTAGCAGCAGCTGCACGTCCACGACGTAAGTCGTTTTTAGGATGAGGTGCGTCTAATGTATTTTGATCGTTGGTATATGCATGAATTGTAGTCATGATACCAGTTACGATTCCATATTGATCATTCAATACTTTTGCCATAGGAGCCAAGCAGTTAGTCGTACATGAAGCACAAGAAATAACTGTTTCAGTCCCGTCTAATATCTCATGGTTTACATTGAAAACGACTGTTTTCAAATCACCTGTAGCTGGTGCAGAAATCACCACACGTTTTGCACCTGCAGTGATATGAGCCATTGCTTTGTCTTTATCTGTAAAGAATCCAGTACACTCTAGCACAACATCAACATTGTGAGCTCCCCAAGGAATTTGAGCAGGATCTTTTTGTGCATAAATTTTAACTGTATCATTTTCTACTATGATTGAATCTTCAGTAGCAGTTACTTTCTTGTCAAAACGACCTTGTGCAGAATCGTATTTTAATAAATGTGCAAGTGTAGCAGGACTAGTCAAATCATTGATAGCGACTACATCAATTCCTTGCATGTTGTAAATTTGACGGTAAACGAGGCGACCGATACGTCCGAAACCATTGATAGCGACTTTAATTGTACTCATTTTCTTTTTTTATTTTTTTTGATTAGAAAGTGAGGCAAAATTAGTGCTTAGAAATGGTATTAGCAATTAAGTATTAGATTTTCAATGATAAAATTTTGTAAAATAGAAAAAAACCTTTTACATTTGCACTCCGTTAAAGAAAACGCCGCGTTGGTCAATCGGTTAAGACGCCTCCCTTTCACGGAGGAATGACGAGTTCGACTCTCGTACGTGGTACTAAAAATCAGAGTGAAAATGAGAGCGAAAGCGATCATTAAACTCTGATTTTTTTACTTCATTCTCACACTGCTTCTCACACTTTCACCTGCTAAGTAATGTTTGACTTTCAAAAATTAGAAGTTTATAAAAAAGCGAAAGGCTTTCACAAAGAAATGCGAATACTCATCAACAACACAAAATTTGACAAGTATATCAATGACCAATTAGGCAGAGCTTCTTTTAGCATTGCACTGAATATAGCCGAAGGATCTGCTAAATTTTCAAAACCTGATCGAAAAAATTATTTTACAACCGCAAGAGGTTCTGTGTTTGAATGTGTTGCTATTTTAGATATTTTATACCGATTATAAATATTCTATAGTCCAAATTTCACTGCGTTCCTTTGAATTATGAATATTTTATATCGGCATTTACCATTGTAAAATTACAATTTAGTCTTTGGCCTAAATTATAATTACAATTGGTATTACATGACGAAACTAAAATTCAAAACGATGAATTCCAAAAGCATCTATATGCAGCAGACGAGTTATCTAGAATTCTTTTTGCGATGATTAAAAACCTTGAAACTAAAAATTAATTACACATGAGTGAAGAGAGCGAAAGCTCGCAGAACGAATTCTCACTCTGTTTTTTTACTTCATTCTCACATAAATTTTCAGTTTTCAACAATCTCTATCTCCCAAACTCATCATAGTATTTCGCAGCATGATTTTCGTATCGCTTGAGCAAATCAATATTTTTCTTTTCTATTTCGGTCAATTCTTTTTCTACATTCAATGATACAGGCATATACCATTCGGTATAATTATTGAAGATATAACGCATTTTGCGATTACGAAATGAATAGCCATGACGTGCATAAATACTATTGCGCAAGACTTCTAAATCTCCTTTAAACATATTTTCTACCTGCGATTTTTTCAATTCGGATGAAGAAGGGTTAACTTTCAAAATATCCTTAGTAACCACTTCTCCTACTCCACCTATTTCATCCTGAAATTTCGGATCATAAAAAGGCATTCCAACAAGATCTTCGGGCAAGCTTGCATTGGCATCATAAGCGAATGTTTTTTCTTCTAATCCAAATGCCCTAACAGGTACATCGATCATAGTATCAAAGCAATACCATTTACCAGTTGCTTTTTTACCTATTGTATCCAATGTAAATTCAAATCGACCATCATGCTTGTCTGTACCGGGCTCTTTGGCTTGCACTTCAAATTGACCAGCCTTGACTGCATATGTACCTTCAAACGTTTGTTGTGTCCCAGCTATTGGAGTTCCTACCTTTGAGTGGACAAATTAGTTAAGAGAATAAGTGCGAACTTTACAAGATGACAACAATACGAAAAACGTACAACCAAGAATTTAAAATTAGAGCTGTAGAACTCAGCAAACAACGAGGCAATGCTTCCGCTGTAG
>CANHGW010000055.1 GCA_947460175.1 Bacteroidota bacterium
AAATAAAGAATTATATATTTCAACAAACTTATCTATATACTCTATACCATTAACTTTCCTTGAAAAATCAAAATCTATTCCGCAGCTATTGATCAATTCAATATATTATAACAATAAAAAATTAGAGTATAAAAAAGGACAAATCACACTAGATTTCCAAAAAAACAATTCGCTAAAAATTGAATTCAACAATTTAAATTATCCATTTAATTTTGAATCATAAAAAAGCCTTTCAATTACTTGAAAGGCTTGTGGACCCACTAGGACTTGAACCTAGGACCACCTGATTATGAGTCAGGTGCTCTAACCAACTGAGCTATAGGTCCAGAAAATTCTCAAGGAATTTTCGTTTGGAGTGCGAAAGTAAAGATAAATGTTGTTTTTTTGAAAAAAACTTCAAAAAAATAAAATGCAAGGTATAAAAAATATCATTTTCGATCTAGGTGGCGTGATTTTAAACATTGATTATAAACGGCCTCAAGTCGAATTTGAAAAATTAGGTATTAAAAATGTAGGGGAATTTTATTCCAAGAAGAATCAAGTCGATTTGTTTGACAAATTAGAAACAGGTCAACTAACTGAAAAAGAATTTGTACACCAAATCCAGCAAAAAGCTGGCATCGATATCCCCTATGATGAAATAATTCGAGCATGGAATAGTATTATACTCGATTTCCCGCTTCGCCGATTACAAATACTTCAACAACTTCAATTACATTACAACATTTATTTGCTCAGCAATACCAATGAAATTCACGAAAAAGCTTTCAATGATGTGTTGAGACAAACTTGTGGCTATCCTAGTCTAGCAGTTTTCTTTGATAAAGTATATCTTTCACATCGAGTAGGTCTTCGAAAGCCTGATCCTGCTATATTTCAATTGGTATTGGATCAAAACAAGTTGATTTCTGCTGAAACACTTTTTATTGATGATAGTCCACAACATATTGAATCGGCCAAGCAACTAGGTATTCGCACCATTCATCTTACCGATGATATGACAATCGAAGAAAATGTATTTAAGTCGAAGCAATAATTATTTCACCTCTTCATATTCTACATACTCACCCAATACAGGTTCTTTTGATTTAGGAGCTTGATGGTTGGTCGAATTGTTGGATTGATGCAGCGTTGAGTTACTTTGTTTAGGAGTTGTTTCAAACATTGGATCTATGAATACTCTGAATATCTTATATAATACATATGCTATCAGCGTATAAAAAATAAAACGAATCATGGTTCAATTTAAATGTGACACCAAAATTAAGGGTTAGATTGATTCTTTGATTTTTTAATTTAAAATAATATAGTTTTTAACAAGATTATGGCTATAAATTTGTGAATACCAATTTCATCATTAACTTAGTGTAAAATAAATAATCACAATGGCAATCAGACAACCCTTTAACTTGCTAAAATGGATTGAGGAAAACAAACATCTCATGAAACCGCCTGTAGCAAATAAAAACTTATATCCAGAAGGTACAGATTATATTGTGATGGTAGTAGCTGGTCCAAATGCACGCAAAGATTACCATTACAACGAAACGGAAGAATTATTTTACCAACTGGAAGGCAATATATGTATCAATACACAGCAAGATGGTGAAAAAGTAGAAGTTAGACTGGGTTCAGGCGACATGTTTTTGTTACCTGGCAAAACACCTCATTCGCCTGGAAGAAGTGAAAATTCAATCGGATTGGTTATCGAACGCGCCCGTGCAGGCAAAGGATACAAAGACGGATTAATGTGGTTTTGCGAAAAATGTAATAACAAATTGCATGAAACATTTTTTGAATTGAAAGATATAGAAACCGATTTTCAGCCTCACTTTAAAGAATATTACAATTCAGAAGAGCTCAGAACCTGTAAAAAATGTGGTCATGTGATGGAAACTGACCCTAAATTTACCGCTTAACCAACTTCCTTTGTCATATTTTCGTCTTTTTTATGCTAGAGTGTTTTTTTATTTGAAAAAACATTTTACCTTTAACAACAAATTACAAATACAATTAGATTATAAATAAATACGATATGAAAAAATTAATACTAGCACTTGGCACTTTCTTCGCCTTACAGGCAACAGCCCAAGACGTTCACTTTACTCAGTATTTCACTTCACCGTTGACATTGAATCCTGCTAATACTGGATTAGTGAATTGCGACTGGAGAGTTTCGGGCAACTACCGTACACAATGGGGAAGTGTAAACTCTACACCATATATAACTGGTACAATATCATTTGATATCGCTACATTGAAAGGTAAATTAAATGGCGATGCCTTAGGCATTGGCTTGATTGGTTTATATGACAAATCAGGAACAGGTGCTTTACAAAATATCACTACAGGCTTATCTGTAGCTTACCACAAAAGATTAAGTCAAGATGACGAAAAGCCACGTAACCTTTCGTTAGGTGTGCAAGGTTATCTTGTTCAAAAAAGTATCGATTTTAATAAATTAAAATTTGAAAGCCAATACGATCCTACTACAGGAGGAACTCCATATGCTAGTGGTGAGAATTTCGGTAATGCAGATTTGACATATCCTGATTTCAATGCAGGTATCATGTATTCTGGTTACGTGAATGATCGTTCAAATATGTATGCAGGTTTATCGTATTACCACATTACACAACCTGTTGAAACATTTTTAAATGGCAACCACAAAATCAACTCTCGTATTACAGCGTCATTAGGTGGATCGCTTCAAATGAATGAAAACTTAATGTTGTTTGCAAGCGGTATGTATCAACAACAAGGTAAAGCAAATGAAATTCTAATTGGTGCAGCTTCTGGATTCATTATGAATCCTAATCATGAAGATGATGTTGCCAATTCAGTATTTTACTTAGGTGCTTGGTACAGATATGGTGATGCTATCGCTCCTTACATTGGGTTTGAGTGGGCTAAAGCTAAATTGGGTGTAAGCTATGATGTAAACTTATCAGGATTTACTCCAGCTACCAAAGGAAATGGAGCATTGGAAATTTCATTGATATACAACGGATGCATTATCCGTAATGAATCTCGTACATACAACTTTGCTTGTCCTCGTTTCTAAAATTTTATATATAATTGATTTTAAAAAAAGACTACTTCGGTAGTCTTTTTTTATTCAACATACACTCATTACGCACTTAGCTTGTACATTTATAGTATGAACAGAGAAGAACTCAATCTACAGTTTGAAAAAATATATATTCGCTTAAATCCCGAACAAAAAACAGCAGTCGATACCATTTATGGACCTGTATTAGTAATTGCTGGACCTGGCACAGGTAAAACACAAATTTTATCTGCTCGCATTGGAAAAATATTACTAGAAACAGATTATTTGCCTGATAATATTCTGTGCCTTACATATACCGATGCAGGCAGAGTAGCCATGCGAAAGCGATTACAAGAAATGATCGGTGCCGATGCTTACCGTGTCAATATTCATACCTTTCATTCCTTTTGCAATCAGGTCATTCAAGAAAACATTTCTTATTTTGAAAAAAATTCACTCGATCCTGTTTCTGATCTTGAACGAATTGATTTTATAAAGCAAATCATTGATCACTTTAAAAAAGATAATCCGTTAAAAAGATATCGTGGTGATGTCTATTACGAAGTAGGTAGATTAACGTCCTTGTTTTCATCGATGAAAAAAGAAGGATGGTCAAGCACTTACATTAAAGAAAAGGTAGAAGAATATTGTAACGACCTGCCAAACAGGGAAGAGTATATAGCAAAAAGAAAAACAACTACGAAGGGAATTACTTTTCAAAAAGGCGACCTACGAACAGATAAAATAAACGAAGAAATAAAAAAAATCAGCATATTAAATTATGCAGCTGATGCGTTTGATGAATATCAGGTTATCATGCACAAACACAATCGATATGACTTTGATGATATGATCAATTGGGTCATACAAGTATTCGAAAATAATGAATCTCTTCTACAAGACTATCAAGAAAAATATCAGTTTTTATTAGTTGACGAATTTCAAGATACGAGTGGCACTCAAAATATGCTTGTCAATTTATTATGCAATGAAATAGACACACCTAATGTATTTGTAGTAGGTGATGACGACCAATCTATCTATCGCTTTCAGGGTGCTAATGTTGAGAACATAGAAGCTTATAAAAACAAATATGAAAAACAATTGGTAGATGTTGTACTGAAATCAAATTATCGATCAACCCAAAAAATATTAGACCTATCGCGTAGTATTATCGAAAACAATTCAGAACGACTCTGTGTAAAATACAAGGATATAAAAAAAGAATTAGTTGCCAGTCATGACGTACGATTGAGCAGTGTAGCAACACCTGAGCTACACGTTTATGAAAATACATTTCAAGAATTAGTAGGAGTAACAAATCAAATAGAAGCCCTTATAAATAAAGGCATACCACCAGAAAAAATTGCAGTGATATACAAAGAAAACAAATGGGGCGATGAGTTGATTAAATTTTTCAAAGAAAAACAAATCCCTTTTTATTCTAAGAGAAAAGAAAATTTGTTTCATATTCCCTTGTCAAAAAAGATGATTACCATCCTTCGCTATATAGCTGCCGAACATAGCATTCCCTATAGCGCCGATGACATTTTATTTGAAATACTCCATTTTGATATCTACAATATCCCTTCATATGAAATTGCCAAAGCAAGTGTTGCTGTCAATGATATGAAATATGAAAAAAAGACTTCGTTACGAACTTATTTTCAAGATTGGATACATACAGCCAATCGAACATTGTTTGAAGAAAAGCCACATGAAAAAATTATCGAAATAACTACCTTGCTAGAAAAATGGATCAAAGATAGTTTCAATAAAACAGTTATAGAATTGGTCGAAAACGTAATGATTGAAGGCTATTTCTTAGCCTTTGCACTTAACGACCCTCACCATAAATTGTGGAATCTTGAAGTACTCAGAGCTTTAATCGATTTTGTAAAAGAAGAAACACATCGAAATCCAGATTACACCTTAGCCTCTTTAATAGAAGTGATCGACCTCATGCAAGAACAAGATATAAGGCTTCCACTCAATCGAGTTTACGGGAACGAAAATGGCGTGAATTTATTAACAGCACATGGTTCCAAAGGACTGGAATTTGAATATGTTTTTTTGATCAATGCTACCTCATCAACTTGGGAAGGAAAGAAAGCACCTAATTTCAATTACCGAATGCCCGATACTGTATTTCATACGATCCATACCAATGATAAAAATATAAAGGAAGAAGAACAACGCCGATTATTTTTTGTTGCAGTTACTCGAGCCGAAGAGCATTTATTTATATCATGGAGCAAAAAAGATGATAAAGAAAAACCGTTGGAACCTTCGCAATTCATTGCTGAGATAACCGATAAAATCCCGATGGAACGAAACCCTATTTCAATAAGCAAAGATGATACCACTGACTTTTTAAGTATCTATCTTCTTCGTAACAAGCAACCTATAATTGAAAAAAGCGAACGATTATTTATCGAAACCTTAGTAAGTAAATTTGAAATGAATGCAACAGCACTCAACAATTATTTAAAATGCCCATTACGATTTTATTATCAAAATTTAATAAAAGTACCAAGTGGTCGAAATGAAAATACCACATTTGGTAGTGCGGTACATCATGCATTGGAACAGCTTTTTGACAAAATGAAAAAGAACAATAATGTATTTCCATCCTTAGATGTTTTTATTCAAGATTTCAAATGGTATATGCATCGATATCGCGAAAGCTTTACAAAGGAAGCCATGAAACGACGATTAGACTATGGCAATCAAATTCTGACAGCCTTGTACGAAAAAAATATCAATACATGGGAAAAGATTGTAATGATAGAACGAAGTTTTAAAAATATAGTAATTGACAAAGTACCTGTGAAAGGAATGCTTGACAAATTGGAATTTAACTACAATGATGTTACCATCGTAGATTACAAAACAGGCAATCCCGAAAATTCTAAAGGCAAATTAAAACCACCCACTGCCGCCGAACCATTGGGTGGAGAGTATTGGCGACAAGCCGTCTTTTACAAACTACTATTAGAAAACTATAAATTGAAAGATTACAAAGTCATCAAAACTATATTTCAATTTGTAGAACCCGATGATGAAGGAAACTATCACTCGATTGATATACTTGCTACTGAAGATGACTTAAGCACTGTACGAAATCAAATTAGCGACACTTGGCACAAAATACAGCAACATGATTTCTATACAGGTTGTGGTGATGAAAAATGCCAATGGTGTAATTTCGTAAAAGGAAATAGTCAGTATATCGATTTGAAAGAAATTATTGAAGATACAGATGAATAAATCACACTATTAAATTTAATAATATTCATAGTATTGATATTTAATATTTTAAATCAACAAAAAGCAATAAGCATTTTTTATAGTTGAACTAATGTAAGAAATAATACATAAATCCATTATTATGTTATCTTCTATGAGAAGTTTTTAATTGTTCAAGTATAAAAAGTGTGAATTTATTTATTTACCTTCACAGTGAAATTATTTATCTCTTATACTTAATACTTAAATCCAATTAAAAATGAAAAAAATTTATTCAAATTTCTTTAAAGTAATTTTTGCTTTAGGGCTTATTTTATGGCAAACAAAAATAAGTCATGCTCAAGCACCATGTGATGCTTCGTTTACTGGACTCACTTCACCTACATGTTCAGCCAATTCTCCATTGACATTAACACCTACTACTGCAGGTGGGACGTTTAGTGGACCAGGTATTACGGGTAATCAATTTAATCCTGTTACAGCGGGTGTGGGTACTCACACGATTACCTATTCGGTTGCTGGTCTAGCAGGCAATTATGTTACATCTGCCATCCCATTTGTTTCTCCGCCAGCAGTTGCCAATCTTGTAACCTTGGGCGATGATGCGATGTCTGCGTCATTACCTATTGGTTTCACTTTCAATTTCTTTGGCACGAATTACACTCAATTTGAAATTTCTTCCAATGGATTTATCTCGTTTAATTTAGGCGCTGGAGCAAGTGGATGTTGTTCAGGTCAAGTTATCCCAGATGTTACAACACCCAACAATTTAATTGCAGCTGTGTGGGACGATTTATACCCTCCTGGAGCAGGCACAGTCGGCTATCAAACATTTGGAGTTGCTCCTAATCGTACACTTGTTGTTAGTTGGAATAACATTCCTTTTTGCTGTGGCACTGTACCTGCAGTAACTACAAGTATAATATTATATGAGACAAGTAATATAATTGAAATACATTCACCTTCTGTTTTAAATGCAACACCAGCTACAATGGGTATAGAAAATAGTACTGGGACTAGTGCCTATGCATATCCAGGCAGAAATAGCACAACAATTAATTTAACAAATGATGCAGTTCGTTTTACACCTTTAACAACTTGTACATTAAACTCATCCACCCAATCTATTACTGTAAACGCAGCGCCTATTGTATTTGCTACAAATACAACTCCGGTATTATGCGGAGGAGGAACTGGGTCAATCAATGCTACAGGAACAGCAACTTCGTACTCGTGGATGCCTGGTAGCCTTGTAGGCGCACCACAATCAGTTAATCCACTAACCACTACTCAATATACTGTAACAGGAACATCAGCGAATGGTTGTACTAAAACCTCTGTAACAACAATCAACGTAAATCCTCAACCATCTGTTACAATTTCTCAAACACCTTCGAATCCAATCTGTGGTGTAAATCCAACGCTAACTGCAAATGCTACAGGCGGTGGCGCTGCACCTCCAGCATCAGGTGCAAAATATTATGTACGTGCAAGTGATCCTTGGACTACTGGAAATAATACCACAGCCATGAATGCAGTATTCGGTGTAGGAAATTGGAGTGCAGTTGATTTCAATTTTAGTCCTGCAACTATTTTTGTCCCAAGCACTCAGTTTGTTTTCTTGGAAGGCTCAGATAATAATTACACAGGATTAAATCCTTATTTAGTTACCAATTTAACTCTTATAGAAAATTGGGTCAATGCAGGAGGTAGATTATTTTTAAATTCTGCTCCTCAAGGCGGCGGTGTTACTAGTTGGGGGTTTGGTGGAGTAACGAATACTTATGGCAATTTCCAAAACAATTGTACTGGTATTGTACCGGCACATCCTATTTTCAATGGCCCCTTTACACCATCAGGTGTAGGCCCTTATACTGGAAATAGCTATGCACATGCAACCATTTCAGGAGGTGGCATTACACCACTTGCTACTGATTTAGGATTAACTATTTTTGCAGAAAAAATTTGGGGTAATGGTTTAGTATTTTTTGGTGGAGCTACTTCACCTGATTTTCATACACCAACACCCAATGCACAAAATCTATGGCAGAATATTATTAGTTATACAGCTACTTCATCAGTAGCTCCAACTTATACATACAATTGGATGCCAGGTAGTTTAGCTACACAATCTATCACAGCATCAAGCAATGGCATTTATACCGTAACGGCCACTTCCAATGGTTGTTCTTCAACTGCTACAGTTTCTATTACTATAAATCCTGTTGTCACTGTCAATGCGACCGCATCTATTAACCCAACATGTGCTGGTGCTGCTACTGTACTTTCAGCCACTGGTGCTAATACCTATTTATGGACTCCTGGCAATTTAAGTGGCACTAGCATTACTGTAAACCCACTCATTACTACTACATATACTGTTACAGGTACCGCTGTATCAGGATGCACAGCTAGTACAGTTATTACAATCAATGTAACGGCTTTACCTCCTACTGTAAATGGAACTGCAACACCAAACCCAGTTTGCAACGGTAGTCAAACAACATTAACCGCATCAGGAAATGCAATCAGCTATGCATGGGCTGGTGCCGTATCGGTATCAGATGGAATTCCTTTTACACCTCCTTCATCAGGTATTTATACAGTTACCGCAACAGCAGCAAATGGTTGCACTGCAACTTCTGTCGTAGGTGTAAATGTAGTACCATTGCCAACAATAGGTGTGAATGCCCTGCCTAATGACACCGTCTGTTTAAATACCAATGTTACTCTTGCTGGCACTGGTGGCAATTTGTATAGTTGGTCATCACCTATCATCAACAACTTACCTTTTACGCCTGCATCAACTGCAACATATACTGTTACAGGTACTGATGGCAACAACTGTTCAAATACGAATACAATTGAAATTGTAGTCAACCCTTTGCCAACTGTTTTTGTAGCATCTGTATTACCAAACGACTCTGTATGCAATGGAGCTTCTGTTACATTGACCGCAGGTGGCAATGCAGTCAGTTATATTTGGACTAATCCAGTTGTAAATGGGGTTGCCTTTATTCCTCCTCTTGGAAATACGACCTATGGGTTGCAAGGAATCGATGCCAATGGTTGTATAAGCTATGCCAATCAAACCGTTGTAGTAAACACAGCGCCTATCGTTACAGTAGCAACCGTTTTACCAAATGATACTATTTGTTCTAGTACTTCTGTCACATTAGGTGGCGGTGGTGCTAACACTTATACTTGGTCTGGAGGCATTACAGACAATACTCCATTTACGATCAATGGTACATCGAACTATACAGTAACAGGTACAGATGTAAACGGATGTACTAACACGGCTTCTATTCTCATGTACAATTATCCAAATCCTGCAATCACAGTCGTATCAAGTCCAGCATCGGGTATAGTATGTGGTAGCAACCCAGTTATACTTACTGCAAATGGTGCAGTATCCTATTCTTGGAATGGTGGTGTTACCAATGGTTTATTCTTTTATCCTCCATCATCAGGTGTATATACTGTAGTAGGTACTGATGCCAATAGTTGTACCGGAACAGCTACTGCAAATATTACTGTAAGTACTATAACAGGAAATCTTGCATTGAGTTTAGGTGGCAATGCAATCTCAACATCAGGTTCATCTATCACTAGTTACATACAACCTGCAGGTAGTACGGTCGATTATTACAATGGTGCCTGTAATTATATTTGTCAAATACAATTAGGTGTTGGAGTTAATCTCGGCAATATTTCTACTCAAGTATTAGTGAGTTCGGCTGTATTAAATTACAATGGTCAACCTTATGTAAGACGTAGATATGTCATCAATCCGGCTACCAATGGGCCGGCAGTCAATGTCATGTTACCATTACTTCAAGCTGATTTCAATTCATATAATCTTAGCAGTCCTACTTGGCCTCAATTACCAACTGGCCCAGCAGACTTAACTGGCATTGCTAATATCCGTATTACGAAAGTAAGTGGAGGTACTCTTGGTGTAGGCACTCCTGAAGTTATTACTCCTACAGTTACTTGGACAGGAAGTTACTGGCAATTAAGTTTCCCTGTAACTGGGTTCAGTGAGTTTTATATCCACAGTGTAAACCCTGGCAATGTACCACTACCAGTAAGTATTACAAACTTTAGTGGTATCAAACAGATGAACAGCAACCTACTTTCATGGACTACTTCTCATGAGATGAACAATAATTATTTCACATTGCAACATAGTACCAATGGAATTGACTTTACTGAAGTAGGACGTATTAATTCACTTGCATTGAATGGCAATAGTAATTCAACAATTGATTATTCGTACGAGGACAACAAACCATCATTGGGACATAATTACTATCGATTGCTACAAACTGATATTGATGGTAATCAGTCACAACATGCAAAAGACATTGATTTGATATGGGGCAGCAATGGTAGCACTGTTAGCATTTTCCCTAATCCAACAAATGGAGTTATCAATTTAGATTTGTATACTGAAAAAAATCAAAACACTACTATTCATATCTCCGATATCAGTGGTCGTGTGGTGAAAAAAATACAATCTAAATCAACAAAGGGAATGAATCACTATCAATTGAATGTTGCTGAATTAGCTGAAGGATTGTATACGATTCAAGTATATGAAAACAATGAATTGACTCATGTTAGCAAAATCAATAAAGTCAACTAAGTCATAAATTATTTATCCATTAAAAGCCATCTCCAAGGAGATGGCTTTTGTTATCAATAAAATACTAAACAACTAACAAGAATGCTTGTTTGTTCGTCATGGTATAAAAAGAATCTATATGTTTAAAAAAGGAATTTCATTACTCGCCATTATCTTCTTACTCCAACTTACAATAGTAAGCTGTTTTAGAGAAACTCAACATTGTAAGGGAAGATTGATTTATTCAAAAATTTCAATTGCCAATAATTTACCCTATCCTACTTTTTCTACGTTCAAGGATTCTATCAACAAAACAATCCATTACGACAGTCTTACTATTCAAAACAATTTAGATGGTGAAACTTTTGATTGTTACTACGCACAAATCCAATCGGCTATCGTAAAATCGGCTTATGCATTTAAACCTGCACCACCTCAAGTTACCATGGTTGATCGCATTGATTCAATTCGATTCATTACACTAAGGGATTACAACGCAACACATTTGGCAGGAAGTAATATCGGTGACATACTTTATCATACATTGGGCAATACAAATAATTGGACAGGTACAGGCATTCCTACTTCACAATTGGTGAATGATCTTAATACACAACTTTCCAAAACTTCAATTGGTGCAAACATTGCTCATGCAAGTCGACTATCTCAAAAGCCAACATTGAGTGGTGATAGTATTCAATTTTCATTTGAATACTATTTATCAAATGGCAATGTATTGAAAGATACGACTGTAGAGTTTAAAATTATATTCTAATAGTTATCAACCATAGAATAAGATAATTCATTAGATAGTCTTTGAAAATATGCACATTCTGATATTTAGATTATATTGTGAATCTAATTTTTTTTTCAAATGCTAAAGAAAGGCTTTTTATTCAATTTATTTATTTTCCTTTTTTTATTTTCAAAAGGACAGGTTGTCATCAATGAAGGTAGTAATAAAAACTATTCTAGTATTATTGACGAAGAAGGCGAATACGAAGATTGGATTGAGCTATATAATCCTACAGCATTAACAATAGATCTTTATAATTACAAATTGACTGACACTACAAGCCAACCAAACCAATGGTCTTTTCCTCATTTTAATTTACCCGCTGGAGCTTTTGAAATAATATACTGTAGTGGAAAAAACTACATGGCAACTGCTCCATTTACACCTGTAGCAAACATTGGTACTTTTACTCCTACAAATGGGTGGAATACACATGCTTTCACAACCCCTTTTTATTGGGATGGCATTAGCAATGTACTGATTAATGTATGTAGTTATAGTTCAGCTGGCTATACTGTTAATTCAGTTTTCAATCAAACTTCCACACCTTTTGCATCTTCATTGTACACCTATCAAGATGGCAATTCAGCTGCTTGTAGTTTTATATATGGCACAAAAGTAAACCAACGACCAAATATTAAAATCAATGGGGCAACAATAGGTAGTGGCACGATTCAAAATGGAAACACAGATTATCCTGCTCCCTATGGCAATTGGTATTGGGGTGCAAGAAATCAATTCCTTATTTTAGCTTCCGAATTAACTTCTGCAGGATTAACGGCTGGCAATTTTAACTCACTCGCCTTCGACGTTGTAACTGCAGACCCCGCAATTTATGATTATATAGACATCAGTATGAATTCAACTTCACAAGTTGAAATGACCAACAAGTTTATTCCAAGTACAGGGTATAACTTTCATACCAATTTTAAATTATCAAACAATGGCGAAACAATCTCGCTATTCAATGCATCCAATGTATTGCAAAGCAACTTATATGTTTATTGCAATGGAATAGATGATAGTAAAGGACGACTTCCAAATGCGTCGGGAAACATCACATCTTTTTCACCTCCTACTCCTGGGGCTAGCAACAATGGCTCCATTGGTTTAAATGGGATTGCAATCGCTCCTACATTTTCCTTGCAAGCTGGTATCTATTCAAATCCCATTTCAGTAACTATTACAAATCCAAATGCGGCTGGCTCATTGGTCTACTATACCTTGGACGGCAAAGACCCGACTACTTCTTCGTTGTTATACAATGGAAATCCTATTTTTATTTTTCAAAATACACCATTGAAAGCAAAAGCATTTATGAATGGCAAAATACCGAGTTCAATAACAAATGCATCCTATTTATTTGGAATAAATCATGTAACACCTATTCTATCTGTCATTACCGACAGTGCTAATTTATATGGACCTAATGGAAATTTTGACAACCCTTTGAACGATTGGTTGAAAGCAGCCTATGTTGATTGTTTTGATTCCACCTCTGCCCATCAACTTATCTTTTCACAACATACTGGCATGATACAGGATGGTGGCGCTGGAGGTAGCAGAACGTCACCTCAACGATCGTTCAAACTAGAACTGAGTCATTCGGTGGTTGGTGATGGAGCTGTTAACTACCCAATCATACCTGACAGACCATATCGAAATAAATACAGTAAAATGTATTTACGCAATGGTAGCAATCAATTTTTAGAATTGCCATACAAAGATGCAGCTCAAGTAAAAATGATGGCAGGGGAAACAAATAATTATTATTCGGCTTGGAGGCCTATTAGTGTTTACATCAATGGTCAATACTGGGGTTTGTATGAATTACGTGAAAAATTTGATGATGAGTATTTCAAATTTCAAGATACTGCATCGGCTAGTACAGTTGACATTTTATCTCAAAGTTATTTTTACCAAAGTGTATTAAGATCGGTAAGTGGCAATCCTGTAGATACTTTTTACAAAATCTACGATGCTTTTAATGCACTCAATGAAACAAGTACTAATTATTGGGATAGTGCCGATCATTATTTTGACATGACTTACTACAATGATTATATTATTGGACAATCATGGATGGGCAATACAGATTGGCCACAAAATAATATTAAAATATATCGCTCTGACAAAACGAATAACCGATATAGATTTTGCATCATTGATCAAGAACTTGCATTAAAACCAAATGGATGGATTGATTGTACCTATGACCATATTGATTACATGCTCAATCAAAGTACCAATAACCCATATATAAATATTTGGCTTAAGAGTATGCAGAATAATCGATTTAAAAATTATTTTATCAATCGTTTTGCCGACTTGATGAATACAAGCTACGATACTTCGAGGTTGAGGGCTATTAATACATTTATGTTTGATCAGACTGTCACTGAAATGCCCAATGAATACACTCGATGGGGTGGTGGAAATATACCTGCTCAAATGAATGATTTTTACAACAACTATTTAAGTCTAGACAGTGAACTCGTATGTCGTACGAGCAATGTAAGAGACCATATCGAAACTCGATTTAATTTGCCCAAACAAGTCGACCTTACATTGGATGTATTCCCAATAGGTGCTGGCAAAATACACATTAGCACTATAACCCCTGATGATTATCCTTGGAAAGGTGTTTATTTTGATGGCGTTCCAATTAAAATGGAAGCAATAGCCAATCCAGGGTATAGCTTTTTGCATTGGGGTGCCAATGCCATTCTTACAGACACATTGAATCCGTTTTTTTTAGACACATTAAATTCAAATCTTACGTTTAAAGCCTATTTCAAGGCCTTACCAAACTACATTCCAACGATTGATGATTTCAAATCTAACTTTATACTTTATCCATCACCAGCTTATGAATCCATTACCTTGAAAAATCAGCAACAAGCAATATTCAACGAAAGCTATTTTGAGATTATGAGTATGGAAGGTGTAGTATTAAAAAGTGGTCAACTAAATAACACAATTCAAGAAACAACTATTTCTATTTCAAATCTCACACCAGGTGTCTATATGTTCAATGTAATCGATCTCAAAAACGGCCTGAAAAATCAAATTCGATTTATAAAGATGTAATACCGATATAAAATGGCTGGCAACCCTACACTAGCGTGAAAATGAGGCGTTGCCTTTGTATATGGGTTTCTCGTGCCCCTACGTATAGTTTTGTCAAGCATAAGGATTAAATCATTTTATTGTTGAAATATTTATTTTGCACTAACCTATATTTAAATGCAAGATTATAATTAATAAATATTTATACTATCATGTTTTACACTTTAGCTATATGTTAGCCAGGAGAAGCCCTTGTATATTTTCTACGCTTCATTCTTGCAATAGTGAGAATGTCTCTTTCAAGATTTATTTTCTCTTCTTCATGATAAAAATTACACCAGAGGTTCCTCCA
>CANHGW010000056.1 GCA_947460175.1 Bacteroidota bacterium
ATCCAAATAATTACCAAAGTTACCAATGCAATATGATTTCCTTTTTGCTGAGAGATATATGCAAAGAATCGTGCTCCAACTATTGCTACCAATTGTATAATTAATACTACAGCCAATAATTGTGTTTTTTCCATTTTGAGTTCATCACTTGCAAAGTATGTAGCCATATACATGACTGTTTGTACTCCCATATTATAAAAGAAAAATGAAACAAGAAATTTTTTCAAAGCAGGTGTATGGGTAAGATTTTGCCATACCTTTTGAAGTTCTTTGTATCCATTTGTTAGAATGGAATTTTTTTCTACATGATGATCCTTGTTTGTTTCTTGTAATACATTAAAGGGGATTTGCGCAAAAAGTATCCACCACAATCCCACTAAAAGAAATGATAGTCGAGCAAGTAATGCACCTTCGTTCCATCCAAATTGTTCATCGGCTATCAAGAGTGCAAAGCAAAATATCATGAGTATTACACTGCCTATATAGCCCATCGCAAAGCCTTTCGCACTTATTTTATCTTGTTCATCCTTTGTTGCTATTTCGGGTAAGAAAGCATTGTAAAAAACGATACTTCCGCAATAGCCAATAGAAGCAATGATAGAGCATAAAAGCCCATACATTACATTGGATTCGCCCAGTTCATTTTTTTTGAAAAAAAACATCATCATGCAGGAAGCCGAACCTAGGTAGCAGAAAAACTTCATAAAAGATTTTTTATTGCCTCTATAATCTGCAATGGAAGATAGGATAGGAGAAATGATCGCAATCAATAAAAATGACAATGCGATTGAATAGGATGCAAGGGCAGCACGATTGAACGTAGTACCGAGTAGTTTTACTTGCTCAGTTACAATACCTGAATAATAAGCTGGAAATATAGCAGATGTTATGATGAGTGAATAAGCAGAATTGGCCCAGTCGTAATATGTCCAGGCGCGTATGGTTTTAGGATTGTTCAATTCATTCATACGAGTTGTTATTTATAATCCGAAACTTGAATTTTGTCAGTACAAATAGCATATTCATTGCTATCGTTGGAAGCGACTATTACCAGCTTGTTTTTCCCAAATTCTTGCATCATACGATGATATAAATCTATACCAGATTGATCCAAATTAGTACATGGCTCATCCAGAAGTAATAAAGGAGTTTCTGAAAAAATAGCCTGTGCGAGTTTAACACGTTGTTTCATTCCACTCGAAAAATTTCCAATCAACTTAGTTCGTGCATGATGTAATCCAATGTAATCAATCATTGTTGAAATGGGTATAGATGGTTTTTTAAATGAAAAATGATAATGTAAAAATTCTTCTAAAGTCATTTCTTCAATCAATTCAAGGTAGGGTGCACAATACGATACATAATGAAACATTGCATCGGGTTCTATCTTTTTATCCTCAATGTAATATGTTATTTCACCTTTAGTAGGCAACACAAATCCTGCAATAAGTTGCAACATGGTTGATTTTCCAGAGCCATTAATTCCTAAAAGGGCTGTAGAAGAGGGTTGCGTGAAGCTGTAGTTGAAGTCATTTAAAATCACTTCAGTCCCAAATCGCTTTGTTATATGTGTTAATTCTATTTTCAGAGTTTATTTTTCAAAGGCTCAAAATACACAATAATAGTTTAAATTAATATTGTCCTGTACTCAATAACACAAGTGTGCAAGCTTCAAGGCATTGAATCGAATGTTGTCTTGCAAGTTCTTCTAGTTCGTCATTTTCTGTACCTGGATTGAAAATAATTCTTTTAGGATGCAATGAAATAATATAATCATAATACTCTTTTTGGTGCGGTGCACTTAAATAAAGTGTCACTGTATCCACATCTTCAAAGGCTTGTTGTTCTTTTGAAAAGGAAACATCCTTCACCATTCCTGCTTTGTTACCTATGGCTACGACAGGCATATGATGATTTCGTAACATATGTATTGCTTTATTACTGTATCGTTCTGTTTTTTCAGAAGCACCCAATACGAGCGTTTTTTTAATATTCATAGAGAATGTAAAGTTAAAGATGGAATGGCTTGAATGTGTAAAAATTATCTAAAAACGATAAAAAATACAACGACAAGCAGAATAATTTTACATTTGCACTAATATTTACTTCATGAAAAAACTTTATACACTCATTTTGATTCTATTTGCTTCACTAGGAGCATATGCTCAGGCTGACATTCCTTCAAGAGATTCTATTAATAGGATAGATGAGGAAAATGTAGTTATCTATAAAGATGCCCGTTTAGATATTTTGGAGAAAAGGCCAGCATTAGTTTCAAAGGTCGAGGAAGAAGAAAAGAAAAATCAAATTCAAAATTATAATCCAATCGTATCCTCTGATGGAAAAAAGAAAGTTACAGGTAGTATATACACTTCTAAAGGTTTCCGTGTAGTGATATACAATGGTCCTGATAGAGCAAAAGCGATGGAGACCAAAAATATGTTTACAAGAGCATTTCCCAATGTACCATCTTTTGTAAGTTACAATGTTCCTTCATACAAAATCAAAGTGGGCAATTTTGAAAGTAGAAATGATGCATCAGTATTCATGCGAAAGGTGAGTAAAGTATTTCCAACTTCATTTATTGTACCCGATATCGTAACTATAAAAAATATCAATGTCTCAAATTAGTTCTGCTCAGATTCAAGCATTGGTTGAAGCCAATCTTGACGAATTTATTTCATTTAGACATCACATTCATACCCATCCTGAATTATCTTTTCAAGAGGTAGAAACAGCCAAGTATATTTCCACACTATTAACGAGTTGGGGTATCGAACATCAAACAGGATTGGCAGGTACGGGTATTGTTGCATTGATCAAAGGGCAAAATCCAGACAGTCGAACGATAGCTTTGCGTGCCGATATGGATGCCTTACCAATTACCGAATTGAATGATGTTTCTTACAAATCTCAAAATATTGGTGTGATGCATGCCTGCGGACATGATGTACATTCTACCTGTTTGTTAGGTGCCGCTAAGCTATTGCAACAAACACGCAATGAGTGGGAAGGAACGATTAAACTCATCTTTCAACCTGGAGAAGAAAAACATCCGGGTGGTGCAAGTTTATTGATTAAAGAAGGCGTACTTGAAAATCCCAAGCCTCAAGCCATCATGGCATTGCATGTGTACCCACATTTACCATACGGTAAAATAGGTTACAAAGCAGGACAGTATATGGCCAGCGCCGATGAAATATACATTACTGTAAAAGGAAAAGGTGGACATGCGGCCTTACCTCATCAAACAATTGACCCAATCATTATTGCAGCTAATTTGTTGACCAGTCTGCAAACCATTATATCACGTAATTGCAATCCGCTACAGCCGTCGGTATTATCTTTCGGGAAAATCAATGGTGGCAATGCAGGTAATGTTATACCAAGTGAGGTGAAAATAGAAGGTACGCTTCGATGTATGGATGAGCCTTGGCGTGCTAAAGCGCATGAATTAATCAAGAAACATACCGTCGAATTATGTAGAGCCTTAGGAGGCGATGCAGACATAGAAATTCCTATGGGTTATCCTTCCTTGTTCAATGATCCTTCTGTTACAGATCGAGTTAGGAATATTGCCATTGAAACTCTTGGAAAAGAAAATGTAGTGGAATTGGATTTACGTATGGCAGCAGAAGATTTTAGTTTTTATACGCATCAAATTCCGGGCTGTTTTTTCCGCATTGGCACTTCGCACAACGATGAATTTACCTATCCTGTTCACAATGCACAATTTGATATTTATGAAAAAGCCATTGGAGTTGGGGTTCGCATGTTTTGTGAAATTGCGATTAAGTTTTAATATAGTTTAGGTTCAATATTTTTCATTTATAGGAGGTTTAACTCTTCGAAGCTCTGCTTCGTTTTAACTCTTTGTCACAGATTTCGCAGATACCACAGATGTACAATTATCAGAGCAATTTGTGCAATCAGTGACTTTTATTTTCTAAGAATCATTGCAACTTTGCTGCGAGTATAATTCATAAAGGTTTAAATAAATCTCCCATTTTTTATTTCCTTTAACGTTTTGTGATATGGAATTGTAAATATTGTTCATCAATACCTTAAACAATTAAAATCTTAAAGTATATGAACAACAAATCATTTTGGGCCATCGGCTCTATGCTACTTTTATGTAGCTTCATCTTCCAGTTATCATCTTGCAACATGAGTACAGCTGCATCTAAGCCAGATTCTTTTACGTATTCCAATGTGAAAATTGAAGTCGCAGACAATTCATTGACATTTAAAAACTTGCGCATCTATCCAGTCTATGCCAAAGACAATTTACATGAAAGTGAAAAAGAATATGGTAATTTTATTTCGCTCGATAGTGCATTAAAAACAGAAAAGGTAGTGATATCCGAAAAAAGTATTTCGGGAAGAGAAAGCGATGAGGTCAATAAATTGTTTGTTGAAAATACATCTCAAGATACGATCATACTATTAGCAGGTGAAGTGGTAAAAGGCGGCAAACAAGATAGAACCTTGGCTACAGATTTAGTATTGCCTCCTGGTAAAGGCAAGAAAGATATTGAAGTATTTTGTGTAGAACATGGAAGATGGCAAGTGAAAGATAAGAATAAACAAGATGGCAAGCCAATGGAAGAAAAAAAGTTTAAACAAAGCTCTACTGCGTTGGTTAAGCCTTCGGTTCGTAAAAATGCTACTGTAGATAAAGAGCAATCAAAGGTATGGGAAAAGGTAGAAGAAGTCAATAAAAAAGCAAATAATCAAACTACGACATCGGCCTATACTTCTTTCGATGAAAATATAGATTATCAAAAACAAGAGCAAGCTTATCTTGAATTTATTAAAACGAATATGAAAGACAATGATCGTATGATTGGGGTAGTAGCTGTAAGTGGCAATAAGGTGATAGGTTGTGATATCTTTAGTACTCATAGCATGTTTAAAAATGCCTGGCCTAAATTGTTGCCTTCGTTTATCAACGAAGCAATTTATGATGGCTCAGTTGTTTCTATTTCAGATGATGATATTACAAAGTACCTCGATCAATTGTTGAGCAATGAGAATACACAGAAAAAGTATCTTGAGCAAAATGGAAAAATCTATAAACACGAAGATAAAGTAATGCATATGTCATCGTATTAAGAGTCAATAAGTAGCAAAAAAAACGGTGCCGACTAGGCACTGTTTTTTATAAAAAAGGGAAGGGATTAATTTTTAGATAATGTATATACTTTTCTTGTTTGATTAGGGCTTTGTACTTGTATGAAATACATACCACTTGACAACGATGAAATGTTCAACGGTAAATTATTAGCCAATTCAGTTTTGAATTGCAATTTGCCATCAACACTAAATACAGAAATTAAATTTGTGGAAGATCCGTCGCCTAAGATGAATAATTTATCATTCGCTGGATTTGGATAAATAGTATTGGAAATAGGAGTCCAATATTGAATACTAGTAGGACCACTGAATGGATTTAAAATATTCACTGTAGCCATGGCTCTATTTTTGTTAATCGTTTGAAGTATGCAAGTGGTATCATTACATCCACCTGCAGGGTTAGTACTTTGCATCATTAAGCATATAGTATAATTTCCAGTTACAGCATATGTATGTGTTGGAAATGCACCTACTGAAGAAGTACCATCGCCCCATGTCCAGGTATAGGTATAGTTTATAGTATCTACCCCTGCCATGAAAGCACTAATACATGTATTGTTACCATTGTAAGTATGTGGCGGTGCTAGTAATGAGGTGTCTTGCCAAAGTGTATAACCTGATTGGCATTGAGCGTTTGAATTAAAAGAGTTTGAAAGTGCGATGGCTAATACAGCCATGAAAATGTAAATTTTTTGTTTCATAATGAGTTTGTTTTTTTTTAAGACGAATTTGTTTTTGTAATTGTTAGTAGAACTAGTTGTATATTTATTTAGTATATATGTTATTGTGCAGACGAACTTGGTATTTCAAAATTATCAATATAATTCATTATTTGGTCGATTTGCTCATTGCTCAAATCGGGATAAGCTGTCATAGTAGTTTTATTCCATTTTTCATAAACCGCCATTGCATAGGCATCTTGTTGATCCAATAAGGTGGCAGGGTTTTTAATCCATTGGTATAGCCACTCTTTACTAGGGACTCGTTCAGCCACTCCTTTCAATGAAGGGCCTGTCATGTCTTTGATTGGATGGTGGCATATGCCACATTTAGACTGAAACAATTCTTTCCCTTTTGTTTGGGTCTGATCTGCCAACATGGATTTAGGGGCCTCTGCTGATTTATCAGAAGCAGATTCCGATTGACAGGCTAAAAAAGTGATAGATAATAAAAGAAATAACGTAACGATTGATTTCATTTTGTAAAGATAAAAAAATGAATTTAGAAATTGTATGTCATAAGTTATACTTCTTTATATATTGAATAGGCTATAAATTTTCATTCATACATTTATTCCTATTCAAATTTTCAAATTGCTAAATTAATGTACCTTCGCATCTCTTATGAATTTGCAGTACCTGCAAGATCTTTATACTCAACACCCTTCCCTGAAAAAAATTTCAGATGAAATTCTATTGCCTCCTCCGCGATTAATTAGTATTCAGAATTCTCTTGCCTCATCGTTTTCTTTCCTTGCTACCACTATTTTCAAACAATCAGATTTCAACCATGTTTTTATCCTCGATGATAAAGAAACGGCTGCTTATTTTCAAAATGATTTTGAAACCCTCAGCGGCGCGTTGGATGTTTGCTTGTTTCCTGATAGTTATAAAAAAACTGGACAGATAGGCGAACTCAATAGTAGTCATGTGATGTTGCGAGCCGAAGCGCTCATGAAATTAAATGTGAAAGATGCTAAACGTAAAGTATTGATAACTTACCCTGAAGCGATTATTGAAAAAGTGGTCAATACAGATAGCTTTTCGAAGAATACCATTTATATCAAACAAAGTGAAAAATTGGATACTGAATTTCTATTCGAATTTTTGGTATCGATGGGTTTTACTAAAGTTGATTTTGTATACGAACCAGGCCATTTTGCTATTCGTGGTGGAATTATCGATATTTACTCATTTGGCAATGAACATCCTTATCGTATTGAATTGTTTGATGATGAAGTAGATACCATTCGGATATTTAATCCTGAAACTCAACTGTCTGAACGACGTTTATTACAGGTAACTATCATACCAAATATCGAAACACATTTTGAAGCACGTGAAAAAATTTCTTTATTCGAATTTTTACCTGCGAATACGATTATATGGATGCACGATGCTGAGCTCATCCAAGAGCGACTTCGTAAAATGGAATCATTTTTGGAGCACAAAGGCACTATTCATATCCTGAATGAAAAAGAAGAAGAAGTAGCGGTTACAAAATCTGATTTTGAAACCAGCGAACGATTAGTTGAACATATAAGAAATCGAGTGGTGGTTGAATTTGGAAAAGGATTTGCATCTGAAGTGTTGCAAATGAAAAAGGATTGCGTCATAGAATGTCATACCAAAGATCAACCTTCTTTCAATCGAAACTTTGAAATGCTCATCAAGGATTTACAAGACAAAACGGCTGAGCATTTTTCCTTATTTATTTTATCCGAAAATCCAAAGCAACTTGAACGTTTGCGAAGCATTTTCGAAGAACTAAAATCCAATATACTTTTTTCGCCTATACCTGTTTCTATAGCACAAGGCTTTGTAGATAGCGATGTGAAAGTTGTATGCTATACCGATCATCAGATATTTCAGCGTTACCACAAGTATAAAATGAAGCAGGCATACTCACAAGGTAAAGCCTTGAGTTTACGAGCCTTGCGTGAATTGCAACCTGGTGATTTTGTAGCTCACATCGATCATGGGGTAGGGCGCTACAGTGGCTTGCAAAAGATCGATGTCAATGGTGTAATGCAAGAAGCGGTGCGAATTATTTACAAAGACAATGATGTGCTTTATGTCAATATCAATTCACTTCACAAGATTACGAAGTATACTGGCAAAGAAGGTACAGAACCTAAGATACATAAAATAGGAAGTGGTGTATGGGAGAAACTGAAAAGTAAAACTAAAAAGCAAGTCAAAGACATTGCATCAGATTTAATAAAATTATATGCCGAGCGGAAGGCTTCTAAAGGATTTGCACATTCGCCTGATTCGTATTTACAAACGGAATTAGAAGTGTCATTCATGTATGAAGATACACCTGACCAAAGCACTGCAACAGCCGATGTAAAACGTGACATGGAAAAGGATGCTCCTATGGATCGATTGATATGTGGTGATGTAGGATTCGGTAAAACTGAAATTGCCATTCGAGCTGCATTTAAAACAGTCGTTGATGGTAAGCAAGCGGCTGTATTAGTACCTACGACTATATTGGCCTATCAGCATTTTCAAAATTTCAAAGAACGACTCAGGGATTTTCCTTGTACGGTAGATTACCTCAATCGATTTAAATCGAGTAAAGAAAAAAAAGAAACTCTTCTAAAGCTCGAACAAGGTAAAGTAGATATAATCATCGGTACGCATGCTTTACTAGGCAAAGATGTAAAATATAAAGACTTAGGTATACTCGTAATTGATGAAGAGCAAAAATTTGGTGTAGCTGCCAAAGAAAAACTACGTAGCATCAAAGCAAGTGTAGATACACTAACACTCACTGCTACACCTATACCACGTACGCTTCAATTTTCCTTGATGGGTGCCAGAGATTTGTCGGTCATCAATACTCCTCCACCCAATCGGCAACCTGTGCATACTGAGTTGGCAGTTTTCAATGATGAATTAATACGAGATGCAATCTATTATGAAACTGAGCGTGGAGGTCAAGTGTTTTTTATTCATAATCGTGTAAAAGGCTTGGCCGAAATGAAAGCACATATTCAACAACTTTGTCCGGATATTAGTATTGGGATGGCGCATGGTCAAATGGAAGGTGATGAACTCGAAGAAGCAATATTGGATTTTATGGCACAGAAATATGATGTATTAATATGTACCAATATTGTAGAAAGTGGGGTAGATATACCCAATGCTAATACGATGATTGTAAACAATGCGCATCAGTTTGGTCTCAGTGATTTGCATCAATTGCGTGGACGAGTTGGTCGTAGCAACAAGAAAGCATTTTGTTATTTGATAGCGCCACCAATCAGTTTATTGCCCAATGATTCTAAAAAACGATTACAAACCATAGAGCAATACAGTGAATTAGGAAGCGGATTTCAGATATCTATGCGCGACCTAGATATAAGAGGTGCAGGTAATATGCTAGGCGGCGAACAAAGTGGATTCATCACCGATATTGGTTTTGAAATGTATCAAAAGATATTGAATGAAGCCATTCGAGAACTCAAACATCATGAGTTTAAGGAAGTGTTTAAAGATGATATTTTACACAAAGAAGATTTTGTTGGAGATTGTACAGTGGATACCGATTTGGAAATTCTCATTCCGGACTCTTATGTAGAAAGCATAGCTGAAAGATTATCTCTTTATACACAACTTGACAATTGCGAAGAAGAAGAAGCCTTGCAACGATTTGAAACATCGTTGATCGATCGTTTTGGTCCTATCCCTAAGCAAGTTGCTTCGTTATTGACAGCATTACGTACACGATGGACTGCACAAGAGTTGGGTTTCGAACGACTCATTCTCAAAAACAAACAACTCCGATTGTATTTTGTATCCAATCCTGATTCACCCTATTTCGAAAGTGAAACCTTTAAGTTTATACTAGAAGTGATACAACTACAAATAAAAAATGCCCGCCTTAAAAACGTGGGAACCAATTTTATGCTCATCATAGATAATGTGAAAACAATTGATGAAGTTTTTGGCTTATTGAATAGGATGAAAAAGCCCATGATTTAAACATTATAAAAATATATAAAGTATATTGAATAGAAAATAAATCATAAAAACATTATGAAATATTATAATGTTTTTATGATTTTGTTTTTCGCATTTAAATAATCTACACGTATGATGCGGTGATGGTCGTGAACCTATGCCGAAAAAAGTGAACTATGTGTAATAGAAAAAACTTAATTATTGTTTTACAGATTTTCATTTTAAATGCTTTTGCTACAAAAGTAAATGCACAAACATTTATAGGCAATGGTGGACCAATCGTCGATTATGATACCAATTACTTTTCTCAATCGATTACCAGTCTTCCTACCGACAAATTGCGTTCGCAATATGGATTACAAAGTGTGGAGTTAAATATAACCCATCCTTATGTGCAAAATTTAATCATCTATTTAATTTCACCTAACGGTACTATCGTCAATCTAATTCGTAATGCTGGTGGAAGTGGTGACAATTTTGCATCTACTATACTCACCGATTCGGCCCCTACGAATATTCAACCTTCGTCACCAGCATTGGCTCCATTTACAGGGGTATTTCAACCCAATCAGCCCTTGGGAAATATCAATAATTATCAATCGGGTATTGGCAATTAATAGTTATTGATGATACACCAGGTGACTCAGGCACTGTGGTAAATTGGAAACTCAACTTTGCAGCTAATGTACATGGAGTGAGCGATACATTTAGTAGTAATATACCGGTGATTTATATCAATACTTTTATGACACAACTGAGAGTTGATTCAATGTTGGATGTTCGTTTCAAAGTAATAGATCAAATTACGCCACTTCGTAATAAAGCTGTGGATTCTACCTTTCAATATCAAGGTCATGCTAAGATAAAAGTACGTGGCAATTATTCGCTCAACTTTCCACAGCGATCTTATTCAATTGAGTTGAATGATGTAGATGGAAACGATACCAGTGTATCGCTCGGTGGCATGCCACCTGAATCCGATTGGTTGCTTATGAATACTTGGAACGATCGTAGTTTTGTACGTAATCCATTGATGTATCAACTTTATCAAGCAATGGGGCATTATGCTACTCGATTCAAATTTTGCGAAGTATTTCTCAATGGAGAATATGTAGGTATATACCAACTCACTGAGAAAATAAAACGTGATAAAAATCGTGTTGATATAGCTAAACTCAAAGACACCGACCTAGCAGGCGATTCACTTACTGGTGGCTATATATTCAAACATGATTATGTAATCGATACACTCGGATGGTTATCGCATGTGGCACCGCCTGCTTGCAATACCAACTTTGCACAGTACCAATATGTATACCCTTCGTACAATAATATCAAACTCGAACAAGCACAGTATATACAAACCTTTGTAGATACATTGGAAAGTCGATTTTATGGACTCAATGTGAATGACCCCATCATGGGTTATCGCCCATTGATTGATATCAATTCATTTGCTGATTTTCTTATTCTCAATGAATTCTCCTGGAATGGCGATGGCTTTGCCAAAAGTATGAATTTCTATAAGGACAAAAATTCAGTTGATGGTAAACTCTATGCAGGACCAGTATGGGATTTTGATTGGGCTTTGAAAAAAATGCCTTGGATCAATGATAGCATTGATGTGTGGAGTTACAATGTGCCACCTTGCAACAATCTACAAGCTACATTGCCATGGTTTAGTGTCATGATGCTCGACACATTTTTTGCCAATACTGTTCGATGCCGTTACGAATATTTTAGAAACAATATATTATCCACACTTTCAATCAATCAGCAAATAGATAACAATGAATCAATTCTAGATGAAGCGCAAGTACGGCATTATAATCGATGGCCTACTTGGGGGCTTAGCCTCGGTACACCCGAGCAAATGCCTTACAGTACTAATATGCAACAAGAACTTGATACTATGAAAGCTATGATAGCACGTCGATTGGTTTGGATGGATTTACATTTGCCGGGTGTATGTACTACACCACTCAATGTATCCAATACACTCATGAGTGCATCAATGCAAGTCTATCCTAATCCTGCGCATACTCAACTCACTGTTCAAAGTGAACAACCAATACAGCAATTGATACTTTACAATACTATGGGACAATGCATTTATCAAACCCATGGCAATAGTCATCGTATATACATTGATATATCGAATGTGTCTCCAGGTGTTTATCTACTTAAAACTCAAAGTGGTGAAACATGGTATATCAATCGAGTGGTAGTAGAGTAAACTATTTTTATCTTTGATGTACTTTTATATTCAATGCATGCTCCAGCTAGGTGTAATTAGTCAAAGTTGTTAATACTAATTTTGTTAACTTATTTCTTTTCTTCATAATTACGACTATTTTTGTTTGAACTAAAATATAATTCAAGTTGAAAAAAATTCTATTCCTATGTTTATTTAGCATACATGCTATTGCACAAACCAATGTTCCTAATCTAAATTTCGAAGACTGGGTTTTGTCTGCTTCTGCCCGTTTCGAAGATCCTACGCCTATTACTACATGGGCTACACCCAATTATGCCATGGATTTAATCTTAGGCAATCCCTCTACATCCATTGTACAAAAAAGTACCGATGCGCATGGAGGTAGTTTTGCTGCATTGATGAAGTCACGCACTATCGTCGGTAATTTTGTTGGAGCTACTTTGTTTACAGGCTATTTAAATACAACATCGCCCTTATCACCGATACCTATGTTGGGCATACCATTTACTGGGCGTCCTGTGGCTATGAAAGGTTGGTATAAGTATACACCTGTAGGAGGTGATTCTTCATCCATTTATATCAAACTCACCAAGTGGAATACGACTACGAATACACGCGAGCAAATTGGTTATATAGAGAAGCGTGACTATGCAGCTGTCAATACTTATACGTCATTTGATATGCCAATCAATTACAGTTCAAATGCTATACCTGATTCTATTATTATAGTATTTTCGGCTAGTGCCGGTGCAGAGCAAGGCTTAGGTCAAGTGGGCAGTTCATTATGGATCGACGATGTTGTATTGGATTATGGAGCTAATACAATCAACGATGAAACAACACCGAATGCTATTACATGTTACCCTAATCCTTGTACCAATGCATTGTATATTCAAACCACACACACGGATGTTGAATATCGATTGAGTACATTTACAGGACAAGTGGTATTGACATCTAAAAAGCCCAAATTGTCATTAGCCGATTTGCCCTTGGGTTTGTATTCGTTGCAAGTAATCGACAAGCAGGGCCGTGCTATTTACCATCAAACTATACGCAAACAATAATTTTCCTTTATGCTTATGCGATACATTGCATTGCTAATTTGTATATTCTTACACACAGGGCTCATTGCACAAGTGCAAATGGGATTAGAGATGGGATTGAATGCAGGAGCCCCTATGCCAAAAAAAATTAGCAAAGGATCCAAAGGTAAACTAGGTATCAATCCGGTGCTAGGAATTGGAGCACATTACAAACTCAACAAGCGATTAAGTCTACAAGGCACTTTATATTACGATCGCAAAAGTGCCGATTATACCAGTCCAGTTCAGTATGATTATATAGTTGTGAGTGGCGATTCCATCGATCATTTTTCAGGAATTGTTACGGGGGCGTTTCGCAACAGTTACCTTACATTGCCTGTGCATATACGTTATACATTCAATCGTCGATGGTCGGCAGGTGGTGGTGGCTATGCATCCTACTTACTCAAAGGTTCCAACAAAGGATTGGTGACCAATGGCAAAGCAGGTTACAATGGAATATTTACGATAGATGATCAGCAATTCGACGAAAGCAGCAATATCCATCGTCTTGATCTAGGGCTCAATACAGTCGTGCGATATCAACTCCGACAGCATATCAGTATACAATGGTTACTTGCTTATGGTATCACGAGTGTAACCCGATCTACAATCAACTTCAAAGACAAAATCCACAACAGCTATACCTACCTCACCATAGGATATGGTTTTTAAATAATTATTTTTTAGAAGGAGCCAAGCCTATCACATTGTTCTAATACTTCTCGCCTTTCGCTGTGCAAGGCACTTGCTGTAGTCGAGGCTAGCTTTCAGGGGCATGTTCGATATTGAGCTGGGAAAGATGAATATCTCTTCGAAGGTACTATCTTAAAAACCAATCCTCTCTTCGAAGGCTGCGCCTTCGTAAGCCCTATGTTCTTCTAAGCCTTTGGCTTTTAATGTTAATTCCTCCTCTCTTCTAAAACGTCGCCTTCCTTAGCTTCATGTTCTTCATACTCTTAGACTATAAATTTTAAATCTATATTCTGCAACTTCATTATGTTTTTGCTTTCCAATTGCAAAACAACTTCCAAGCATTTGAGATTCTAATTTTAGTAAGTGATTTATATAATTGTATCAACAACCATATTGGTTTTCTATCCATAAATTATTATTTTTGAATCACATGAATAACAATACTACCTATAGGGAAGGCTATGCCATCCGGAATCAAAACGCGCCACATTTTCTTACATTTACAATATGCGGTTGGATTGATTTATTTACTCGAAAAATATATAAAGACATTATAGTTGATAGTCTTAAATATTGTAGAAAAAATAAGGGTTTAGAACTAAATGCATTTGTTATAATGAGTAATCATGTACATTTAATTGCAAGGGCCCAAGATGGGTACACATTAAGTGATATTATAAGAGATTTTAAAGCTCATACACATAGGCAAATGATTAAGGTGATTGAATCTGATGTTG
>CANHGW010000057.1 GCA_947460175.1 Bacteroidota bacterium
CCCTTGCTGGTGCAGCCTCCACAAACCTCGCAGCAGTCTCTGCAACTCTCGATGCTAAAATTGACAGCGAAGTTCTCACTCTTGAGACTACTTTAGCTTCAGTTTCTGCTACTCTTGATGCTGCGATCGATGCTGAAGAGTCTGCTCGCGTTTCTGACGTTGCTGCTCTCTCTGCTGCAATCGATTCAAACGCTGCAAGTGCAACCAACTATGTCCATGCTAATTTCCTCCCTCTTTCGGGTGGCCAATTAACTGGCGTTCTTACATCAACCAGCTCAATTTCTGCTGCTGGTCCGATTATCAGTGACGGTGGCTTAGAAATCTCTGGCGGTGCAGGTGCTACAACATTGTTTGTTGATGGCGGCACAGTTGGTATCAATACAGAAGCTCCAAATCATGAGTTAACTGTTGTTGGTTCGATCTCTGCAACACAAGACATTCACGGTGATGGTTCAACTTCTACCCTCTACGGATTTATCCTCGATGGCGGAAGCTTCTAACCTGTAGAAAAAATTAAACTAATTCCCCATACTGGTCCAAACCCAGTATGGGGTTTTAAAACAAAACTTTAACATTAAATATATTCATGTCACTTTTAAATATACGACCTGCAACAAAAGTTAAAATCACATCTACTGGTAAAGCAAGAGTTTACGGTTCATAATATTGATTCTGTAGACTTTTATTATAAATAAGTACGTGTTAATAATACTACCTATTTCTCAAAACGATTTTAATAAGCCCCTTAATGTTTTCTCATTTATAAAAACATTAAGGGGTTTTCGTTGCTACGACAAACACGAACTTTTAGTGGTTGGAAGACCGTCTGCTATCGAATACATTAATGCGGTTTATGGCCTCGTTGAAGATTTGTTTCCTAAAAAAAAGATTCACATTTTCGAAGAAAATGGACCATGTGGATGGCCAGAAGGTCCAAACTTTTATTGGAAACAAACGATTGAATATTTAAAGTCAGAAGAAAATAAACTCCCGTGGTTTTGGATGGAGCTTGATTGTATTCCTTTAAAACCGAATTGGGCAGATCTTCTCGAGGAAGAATATTACAAAAAAGGAAAATTTTGCTTAGGAACAGTCCAAGATACAAATACTATTACTAAAGATATGTATAGAATTACTATTGCCAAACATCTTCAAGGAACGGCTGTATATCCTCCAAGAGTAGATGAAATCTGTAGTATCTGGCAATATGTTGATCAGCTTCCAACTGCCTTTGACGTTGTTACACAATGGGAAATAATGCCACATACTGCTGACACAAAGCTTATTCAACAAGGTTTCAGAACTTGGAAATATAAAATACATCACAATCCCTTTAAGATTCAAGGAGAAGACAATGGGGATTTGGGAGGTGCTGTTTCTTATAATCAACCATTGCATCCCGAAGCAGTCATCCATCATGGTTGCAAAGATACTTCTCTAGCGGATATTGTTGCCTCTCCAATATACCACTACTGGCTGAAAGAAATCTGCAATGGAAAAGCGTAAGATACCAGTCTTTTATCATATACCAAAAAATGCAGGAACTTATGTTTCAGATTGGTTTTTGATTGCTTTTAGATATTACAGAAGAACATATACCGATTGGTTAAAAAATCAAACATCAAAAAATGACACCATTAAAAGTATTCAGATTGTTGAAAATGAATTTATAATTGCAAGAGTTTTAGTAGGAGATTCAGAGTATTTTTGTGAAAAATTTTCACATTTTATAGAGAAGCGTTCCGGTACAGAATGGGATATTGAGTTTAAAAATGTTACCCTTGATTTTATTAAAAATTTATTTATTTTTGGTATAATTATTGAATCCCATGGGTTTAAAAAACGATATAGTGTTTTAAATTTGTTTAAAAATTATGACTTGCACGAATTTTTAATTTTGAGAGATTCGTTTTCCAGAGCGAAATCTATTTACAACTATAATAAATCAGAAGAATCTAAACATGATTACTCTCACGGTTTAGTACAAGCAACCACGCTGGAAGAGTATATATTGTCTAATCAATTAGAAGATAGTTGGTTAATTCGAAATTTGACCGAAATAGAAGACAGTGTCGCTTTGGGTGAAGGCAGTTTTAATAAAGCAGTAAACGCTTTAACAAACGTTAAAGTATATGATATCAAATATACAGATAAAGCAATTCAAGAAGCTTTTTTGAATTGTTATAATTTTGACTCTCAACAAATTAAACTTAATTCGTGGGATAAGGTTACTAAAAACGAAACATTTGATAAAAAAATAAAATTCGAAGAACTCCCAAAAAATACTCAATTAGTTTTTTTAGAAAGAACTTATTGGGATAATAAATTATATAATACTCTTTTAAATATATGAACAATACTGTCGTAACATATTATACCGAAATTCCTGATTTTAAAAATTCCGCGAACAACAAAGCTCTATTAGAACTTTGGGAAAAAAATTGGAAAAGCAAAGGGTGGAACGTTGTAGTATTAGATGACGTTTATGCGAAATCTCACGATAAATTAAAATCATTTAATATTTACGATGAAACCTCTTTATTGGTTCGGAATTCTCGTTTAGATAAAAAATATCTATGGAACTGTTATCTTAGATGGTTTGCATATGCCAAATATGTAGAGGAAAACGGAACATGTATTTGGTCAGATTTTGATGTGATGAATTGCAATTTGACAACAGATCAATTTCATTCTAAAAATATAAATGTTGATAGCGCATTTAATGGAAGTTTGTGTTCTGGTATTCTGTCTGTCGAAGGGTCCAAAATATTATTGAATAACATCAAATTGTTAAACGAGGAAAATGAAGATGTGGTATTAAAAATAAATACATTTTTACCTAAAGTAATAGATAAAGATATAAATGATATGGTTATATTAATGGCATTGAATACTTTTAAAATTAATACTATTTGTACATGTTTGAGAATAAAAGGTATTGATCAAGAACTTTCTCCGTTTGATGTTAATGGAGCTTACAAAAAAGAAAAATTTCCTTTAATTCACTTTCATCACGGAATTTTTAGCAGTCCGAGTTTTTTAAATTTCCCTAATATAACTTCTAGAAATAGAGCGGATATAGTAAATTATTTTTTTGATCGTTATTTGAACGATTTAATTTCCTAAACCAATTATATAGCGTATGAATAGAACAAAAATAATTAATATTTTATCAAGTAAAATAAACGCAAAGAGCTATTTAGAAATTGGCGTAAGAATGGCTGATGAAAATTTTAATAAAATTAATGTTAAAAATAAAATTGGAGTAGATCCAGGCATTGAAGGATTTAGTGAGGGTACTCACGTTATGACATCTGATGAATTTTTTAAACAAAATTCTGAACGTTTTGATGTCGTTTTTGTTGATGGGTTACACGAAGCTGATCAAGTAGAAAGAGATATTATTAATTCATTAAAATTTTTAAATCCAAATGGTTATATAATTTGTCATGACATTAATCCATTGATTGAGGAAAGACAGTTGCTTAAACACGATCCACGTAGACAATTATACCAAAAAAGAGAAAAAGAAAATGGAAATAACGAATATGGGTTGTGGAATGGAGATTGTTGGAAGGCTTGGGTTAAGTTAAGAAACACAAGACCAGATTTGTATATGAGCGTAGTTGATACTGATTTTGGATGTGGGGTTATTTGCAAAGGTTCTCAAGAAATTCTTAATATATCAGAGTTAGATATAAACTATGCTAATTTAGTTAAACATCGTAAAAATTGGTTGAATTTAATATCAGTTGAAGAATTTTTACATGTCTATCAATAATTGTATGAGTAACATCGATAATGACGTAGAACGTTGCATAAAAATAGAATTGCAAACGCTCTATCCAGAAGAATATGAAAAAATTTATGGAAATTTAGATGAATCAGAATCAAATGCAGATAAACAAATACAAAATTATATGCCAAGAAGAATATTTACCATAACATCAAAAGAAGATCCAAATAAAAAGATTGTTTTAAACTCTCTTTCGTACGAACTTGCTCTAGAAGAAGCTCTTAATGAACTTGGTTGGACTATCTCAGAAGATTGGGATGAACCTTACAAAAATATGCACATAGATGATCATATGATGTCTCTTTGGAATCAAAGATCTGAATACGGCAAATCGTTATAATAATTTTTATCTATAAATAGTATTATTTTTTGCATAAGTATTAGTAAAAGAATATGTCTTCTATAAATACTATTTTAATTAAACGTCGATTGGAATCAAGCCCTCTTAATAGTATTCCAATATTAAGCGGAGGGGAATTGGCATTCAGCGAAAAAAACCATACTTTATATTACGGAGGACAATACGGTACTCTTTCTATAGGTGGATCTGGATTTTTTGTAAGCACTACTGGAAATCAAACTATTTCAGGAGATAAAACATTTTTAGGATCTACAACACTTTCATCTTTCAATGTACAGCCAAATTCTGTAATTGATATGGGATCTAATGTTATTAGTAATATTGCAACTCCAATATCTGATAGCGATGCTGTAACAAAGCTTTATGTAGATTCTAATCTCTCATCAGGAAGTACCGATTTAACCACTCAACTTACTGCGCTTTCTTCTTATTCTACAATTTTTAGAAATGTAACTTCTGACGTAGAAGTTGGTGCTATATCAGCCACTCAAGTAATACCAGCATATACAACTCTTCAAGACTTTGCGGAAAAACTTTTATTTAAAGTATATACTCCTACATTTACTGCTCCAACAGTTTCAATGTCAAATGCAGGATCTCCGGTTGAAGTCGGTACTTCTGGTATAACATCTACAATCAACTTAAATAGAGGATCTATAAATGGTGCTCTCGTAAGCGGTGTATGGAGTGCTGGAACATCCCAAAATTTCAGATCTGGAGCCGCAACCAAATATATATTTAATGGCGTTGACAATGGAACTACAAACTCTTATACATCTGCTGTCAATGTTATTCTCGGAAATAATACAATAAACGGTATCGTTGAATACGCACAAGGACCACAACCTTTAAATAGTAAAAATCAAAACTTTTCGACTCCATTAGTAGCGGGATCTTTAAGTACTTCTACTACAGTAGTTGGTCAATATAGAGCATATTTTGGCACTACAGCAGTTGCTTCTCCTACAGATACACAAATAAGAACTCAATCAAGTACATCATATTCAACAAACGCATTAAGAAACACTAGACTTGTTGGAACATTTAGCAATGTATCTTTTGCAACTCGTTATTGGTATATAGCATTACCTACAATATATGATGCTACACCAACTGTAACTATTAACGGATTACCAAACACAGCATTTACTAGAACTGTAATCACAGGATTCACAAATCAATTTGGAGTGGCAACTGATTATGCATTTTATCGTGGAGATAACTTGTTAACAGGTACATACACTTTCATTATCAGCTAAAAATTTAAAATTATAAACATATGGCCGCAATACCAGGAACAATCTTAGCAGCAAAAATCTCTCCCGGAGATACAGTAGCAACTTTCCCAACACACGAAGATATTTACGGTAAGGGTGGTTTGATGACTGTCAATACCATTACCGATCTTGAAAATATATATACAGATCGACAAAAAGTCGGTATGATTGTATATGTAGTAAGCACTTCAAAATACTATAATATTACAGTAGTAGGAAATCCTCCAACATATCAAGAATTTGATCCCCAAGGAACATCAGCTGGGTTTTCAGACTTACAATCTGTGTATTTAAAACTAAGCGGTGGAACCATAACAGGAAATCTTGCTATAAGCGGAGATCTTATAATACATGGAAATACTACAACCATAGAAACTAATGTAACTACTACTAGTGCTTTTGAAATAAAAAATTATGGAACTCAAACCGCATTAAAGGTAGTTCAAGTAGATGGTAATACTGATGTAGTAGAATTTATAGATGGAAGCAATACATCATTTATAATAAAAGGAGATGGTAAAGTTGGTATAAACACAAATGCCCCTACTACAACCTTACATATATCAGGAACTGATGGATTAGTTATTCCAGTTGGAACCGATTTACAAAGAGTAAATACCAAAGGTGCTATTAGATATAATATTGATAGCTCTTCGTTTGAAGGATACGATGGATCAAATTGGGGATCTCTTGGAGGGATAAAAGATGTTGATGGAAATACATATATTTCAGCCGAAAATTCGCCGGGTGCTAACAACAATGAATTAAAATTTTTTACAGATGGTGTTGAAAAAGTTAGAATTTTACAAAATGGTAATGTTGGAATAGGAACAATTACTCCAAACGAATTATTGACTGTAAATGGTAATTTATCAGCTTCTAATATTATATATGGGTCACGATTAGAATTAGGCGATCCGTCCACAACTTCTACATTATATACAGAAAATGGAAAAGTTGGTATTAATACAGAAACTCCAAATGAAGCACTAACAGTAGTTGGAAATATTTCTGCAACAGGTCAAATATTTTTAAATGAACCTACAACTTCAAATTCTGCTACTACAAAAAATTATGTAGATAGTAGTGTATCAAATCTTTCAACCACAATCGATTCCGAAATAACAAGCTTATCATCAACAATTGATTTGAATTTTGTTAATAAAATCGAATCAGATCCTGTTACATTAAATGGCGGGTTGACCGTTACAACCGGAATAATCGTTGATACAATTAATTCATCCGGATTGGTAACAATAGATAATAGTCTTTCTGGTAATGGATATTCTTCAACTATATATGGATTTATTATAGATGGAGGAAGTTTTTAATGTAAAATAAAGCATTAAAAACTTATTTTTTTGAATTCTATACTAGAATGTAGTGTTGTATAATATTACATTCTAGTATAAATATATTAGTATGGTGTTACAAAAAATTTATAAACTATTTCAATATATTAAATCTTTTTTTATTGTGGATGAAACAATGAAAGAAAGTATTAAAATTTCCAAATCTATTAATATAGATATACCCAAAATAAAACAACTCAAAAAATAATTAATGTCTAATAGTAGTTCCAGTTTAATATTGATAAAAAGAAGTAATATTTCTGGTATTACACCAAAACTTTCTGATTTATCTTTAGGTGAACTCGGATTAAATACCTCAGATGGTAACATTTTTACTGTAAAAACAGATTCTAATGGTTTATCCTCGATAGTAACATTTTTAAATTCGAATCAACAACCATTTATATCTCTTCAAAGTTTAAGTTCTGTTAAACCACAATTCGGAGACAATAAAGTAACACAAGTATTTGCTTCTGTTTTAGGTGGTTATAATAATGATATAACAGGAGCAGGATCATCAGTCTTAAATGGTGAGGATAATGATATACACGGAGATTTTTCTGTTATAGGAAGTGGATATAAAAATAGAATATATGCTAATGGTGATTATTCTTTCATAGCAGCTGGTTCTGGAAATGAAATAACCCATCCAAATGTTTTTACTCTTGGATCTAACCTAACATCTCATGCTCCAAATTTTACATATGTAAATAATTTAAGTGTTCAAGGATCTATATACGCAAATGGTATTGATTTATTACAAAATACGGGAGGTTCTGGTAATGGAAATGGTATAGATAACGAAGTAAGATCTCTAACTGGATTTTGGGATTCAACGTTTACTACGGTTTCATCAAATAGTTCTATATGGAATTTAGTTCCTATTTCCGATCCTTTAAAGTTTAAATTTATTGGAGATGGAACTACACAAAATTATCTAGTTTCTGGTACTAATAACTCAACAAATGCTTCTTATATTGATGTTTATGTAGAAAACGTAAAACAAGAACCTTTAATTAGTTATACTCTTTCAGCAGATTTTGTTAAATTTGTAGATGCTCCTGAAAATGGAGTAGAAATAGTAATAATAACACCAAATACAAAATTTTTTAATATACAAGATAATAATAGTTATAATATACCTATATTTATCCAAGGATCAGGAAATTTAACATGGCCATTATTAGCTCAAGGAAATCTTGACATGAATGGATACTCTATAGTTAATGTATCTAATTCTAGTATAGTTTTTAGTGATGGGAAAATACTTGGTTCAACTGATTTAGATGTTTGGAATGAAACTGCTCAAATTGTTGCATCCAATAAGGATGCATGGACAAATAATGATGGAAAAAGTGCGTACGAAGTTTGGTTGTTACAAGGTAATAGTGGATCTGAGAGTGTTTTTTTAAATAGTTTAAGGGGAGAAGCTGGAAACGATGGTTTAAATGGAAAAAGTGCATACGAAGTTTGGTTGTCTCAAGGTAATATTGGATCTGAGAGTGTTTTTTTAAATAGTTTAAAGGGAGAAGCTGGAAATAACGGAGTTGACGGAGTTGACGGTTTAAACGGTCAAAGTGCATACGAACTTTGGCTTTCTCAAGGAAATGAAGGAAAAACTTTAAATCAATTTTTATCGAGTTTAAAGGGAGACACTGGCGATAAAGGATATGACGGTTATAGTGCATATGATATATGGATAAATTCTGGAAACGCAGGAACTGAAATAGATTTTTTAAATTCTTTAAAGGGAGATAGAGGTCTTACCGGAGATACTGTAACAAATGCAGATTCTTTAACAGAAGGTTCTAATAATCTATTTTATAGATCAGATAGAGTTATTGCCGATTCTCCGGTAAAAACTGTTGCTGGAAGAACTGGTGATATTACTTTGGGAATTTCCGATATTGCTGATTTAACTACTACTCTAAATTCAAAACAAGCTAGTGGAAATTACGTTCAATTGGTAAACAATTTAATTCCTTCTATATACTTACCCGGTTCGGTTGATGAAATAGATGAATACAGTAACTATCATACGCTTACATCAACTTTACCAATAGGACAATCAGGAATTTTATATATTACTTTAGATAATAATAAAATATATAGATGGGGTGAAACCGTTTATGTCGAAATCATCGGTTCACCTGGAAGCACCGACAGCATAACAGAGGGAGCAAGCAATAAATATTTTACAACTCAAAGAGCTAGGGATGCTGCTCCGGTCCAATCGGTAGCAAATAAAGTTGGAAATGTTTTATTAGAGATAACAGACATACAAAACTTACAACCAAGTTTAACCTCAACTAATACAACGACTGCTCCAATTACAGCTAAATTGTCATCAAATTTAGGAGCATATTCAAATAATAGTGTAATACCAGCTAATACGCCATTTGAAATCATACTTCGAAATATATTAACAACTATAGTTCCCGCAACATATCCAATTCCAACATTTTCAGTAAACCCATCTACAGCATCCTACGAAATAGGAACCAATTTGAATTTAAATATCGTTCCGACTTATACTAAAAATAGCGCAGGAGAGGCATCACAATATAGATTTAAAAATGGAAATAATTTATTACTTTCATCTTCAACAGCAACTACATTTACTTCCTCGGTTCAGTTAATAGCAAACCTAACAATAGGATGCGAAGTTAGCTATTTAAGCGGAGATCAACGTTATGACAATACAGGTGCATCTTCTGGAACACCTCCAACATCAGGTACATTAACAGCAAATTCTTCATATACAATTTTTAGAAATAATTTTTATGCTGCTGATGGAACATCAACAGCGGTTGCTAATTCTAATGATGTTAGATCCGGAACGGCTACTACATCGAGATCATTTACAATAAATATAACAACGGGCAACAAGAGAGCTTGGTTTGCATTCCCATCCAATTTATCAAATCCAAATGTAGTTGTAACCCAAAGAGGATTTGGTGTTATTACAAGTGCTCTTACTATATCAACTGTATCTGTTGCTGGAGCAAATGGATATTCACCTATAAATTATACGGTTTATTCATATTTATTACCATCAGGATATCTACAAAATCAATTTTATGATGTAACAATTTAAAAATATGGCATTTCTACAAATTCCAGTCAACTTTTATAGAACACAAGCAGAATCGTTAGACACGACTTCTGTATACTCTACTTATGCATTATTAACATCATATGCATCAACTTCTCCGTTTGTATATTCTGGACAGATTTGTTCGGTTATTGATGATGGCGCATATATAATCAATTCCAACAAGACAGTGACAAAATTAGGAATATGGCAAGAAACTATACAACCAAAACAATACAAATCCGAATATTATGGAACTAGCGCAATATATTTAGGAACATCCCCGACAGGAACATTAGAAACATCTCCATTATGGACTATTAAAAAATCTATATTTTCTTCAACGGGTAGCTTTATTTCTTCAGTGTCTTCCGTAAATATAGCTTGGACGAACAGATATATTTTATAAATTATGGCAAATCAAGTAGTATCATCTTATGTAAATTTCGACAGCCCTGCTTTATCAGGCTTGAATAATATTGAAAATATTACATTCAGCGGATTGAGTGGACATTTAATAATGGATGCTGATAATAGATGGGGACAGAATAATGCAGTATTTGGCAATGTTACTATAACAGGAGAAGGAAAATGGACCATAGATGGAACTAAAATATGGGAAATACCGTTTAGTAGTTCTACGGGAATAGTCCCTCCTTTAAGTACTATTGATGGAAATCCAGTGTTAGGATTAACTTCAGGAGCAACCGGAGAATTATTCCGAGTTTGGTCTACAACACAAACAACCCCAATATCAACATCATTAGTTCCGTTAGCGTCTGGTGTTGCAATGCCTACTAATGGATATATAAAGTTACGTTATAAAAGCGGAACTTTTCAAGCAGGAGAAACAATTAGACTTCCAAACAATTCAACTATTGTAGCTGATAATGCAGGTAAACGTTCATGGATCAATATTGCTGCTAGGGCAAATGTAACTTCAACCGTACAAAGACAAGGGCAATGTAAGATGACGGGAGATTGGTACTATCTTGGAGTAACAGATGGCACGGATAATCAAACATTCCAATTTCCAACATATGATGCCTGTCCTGCCATTTGGGTGGAGACTTCGCCAAATTCGGATGTATATGAAAGTTGGCCAAATGCTGGCTATTCTTGGGATTATAATGAATCAACTTTGGGAAATGGATTAAAAAACTCTCTTATAACAACCGATATACGTGGAAAATATTTTGGAACGATTAATCCTTTGAATGGGATAATTCAAATAGCAAAAAGAGATGGTCTTGGAAATAAAGCAGGATATAAACCTGTAGCTGGATGTAAAGTTAGAATACCAAATATTATATTAAGCAGTACGTATTCCACAGGGTCTTTTGAATTTAATAATACGAATACTAGATCCCTATCGACTGGTGGTACTAGAAAACATTTTACAGCATTCCAAGATTTTTACATAGATAAAGTTTCTTCAAATTGGGTTTTTAATACCAGAAATTGCAACTCCGTTTATATAAAAGATTCTTCAATATTAGATTATATTACATTTGAAAACGTACAACAAGGAGTACAGATTATTAATACTTGCATTAGTCCATCATATTGGTTGGATATTAATCCATATTCCTTTAGCATGAGATATTGCAATAACACGTTATTATCAGGTTTAAATATCTTTACATGTGGTTGGAATGTTAATTCATACTCAAATAAAAATACTGTAGCACAAATTACAGAACAAGAAAATCTTAATATACAAGATTGTAAATTCATACTTTCAATTCCATCCGTACCAAATGGTATTTCTACTAATGGAAGAGCAATGACAATTAGCCAAATAAATAATTCTACCTTTAATAATAATAAACTAGTTGGTGCTTCTGGAACAGGCGCAGGGACTTGTAAAAATATATTGATACAGAATGTGCAATACTCCCATACTATTGCTGCATCGAGTTATGATACAGGATCAAATGGTATTATTTTTGATTTAGACTCTTGTAGAGATATGACAATAGATGGGTTGAGTTGGTTTGGTGATATCAATTCTACTGTTGTTGCAGGAAATCTAACAAGAGTTTATAATAATAGTGATAATATTACTTTTCAAAATTTTGGCACATATAATTCTCCTCTTTATACTGGAAATGGCAATACAGTTATGTCTACAAGTAGATTGGGGTTTATAGGAGAGGCTACTAATGTGACATACCAATTCGATTCTGCTTCAAATGTAAAATATAAGAGAATATATCTAACAGGACTCAAATCCGATAATAATTCTAATACAGGTCATGGAGGAGTCATTAGAGAATATAGCGGATATCCTAATAATGTAACATTACAAAACGTGCATGTTCTTTCCGGAGGAAATGTCTTCAATCCAAGGTCTAGAGATTTAACTTTGCAAGGATGTAGAGGTTCTTTACCAATAAGTACCTTTTATACAAATACTGTATATGGAACTCATTTTACGGATATATATACATCTGATACTACAGGTACATTGGTATTATATACCGGAAACGAACCTTCCGATACAACAAGTCCTTATTTAAGTACAAATATTCCATTGAATGAAGGTGAGGGTGGATTTACCGGAGATGGAAGACTGTTTTTATACACGCAAGGACATTCAGTAATATGGGAAATGCCATATTATGCACTTGGATATACTGCATTTTTAAGCGGAGGACTTACGATATATGGTACCGGAGTAAATAACTGTATATATGAGTATCAATATGATAAAGGAAACGGATTTAATAATGTTTGGCTTCCTATAACCACAGGAACTTCATCTCCCAATTTAACCGCAATTAATCCAATAGATCCAAATGTAGGTTTTAAAATAAAATTAAAGGCAACTAAAATAAATGATGCAACAATTCTAGCAGACCTAAGAAATATAAGAATACCATTGTCAGCAACTCCTTTATCTCAACAAATTCAATATCCATTACCCAAAACAAATAAAGGCATAATCTCAAATTTAATTAGAAATTCTAGAGTTCAAATTTATAACGAAACCACAAGTCAAGAATTGTATAATAATATTCATGAAATTGTTGGTGATTTAGAATATAGCTATAATAATGGAGAAGAGATTAAGGTAGGAGATATTTTAAGAGTACGTATTACATATTTTGATGGAGTAACGGCTAAATTGCGACAGGAGCTTAAAACTGTAGCAACAGTTACAGGGTTTGCTGTATTGGCAGAACAAGAAAATGACATCGTATATAATTTAAATGCTATTAATGGATCATTGGTAACTGAGTTTACTGCTGACTATCCAACAATTCAGGTTGATATTAATGATCCAGACCAAAAAACGAGTATACCAAGACTTTATGCTTGGTGGGTAGCAAATGAATATACCGAACAAGGTATTAGAAATTATTATGAAGGTATATTAGCCGAAGATGTCGCAAACTACAAAATTATTACAAACGTTGTTGATTTAAAACTTGATAATGCAAGAAATGTTGGCGTTGTATTTGAAGGAGATTATAGATTATATCGAGATGATGGAGATATTCCAATTGTAACAACAACAACCGGAGGAGGATCTGTTATTCTATATTCTGGTAGAGTTAATATAACAAAGGTTGAAACCGGAGTTTCTGGTCTAACAGAAGAAGAATCTGACACCTTATTAAAAATTCATAATATACCTTTGGATACCTTTAATTTGAAATTAAGTGCAATTTCGGATGAAAATAGCATCGGAATGAGATTAAAAAACGCAGCAACAACATCAATTGTTACTCAAACTATAACGGATGCTTTAACATTATAATAGTATATTAATAGACAAATAATATTTAAATAACAGGAATAATTATATATAATGGCAATATCTAAAATAAAAACCAAATCAATTGCTTTAAGTGCTGTAAATTCTGACATTATACATGACAGAACAATACAGTTTATTGATTTGGACTTCGATGTTGAATCTAAAATTTTAAATACATATACTACTGTTTTATCTAATAGTGCAAATTGGAATAGTTCTGTTTCAAATGTTTTTACGAGTTTAACTGCCACTAATATAACAGTAACCAATACAGTTTCTGCAAAATTCTATGAAGGAACAATACTTGATTGGATGACACTTGTAAGAGGTACTAAAACAACTCCAACTTTATTAGCAACAATAGGAACTGGGGAAGTCTATACATATGTATTTGCAACAACAGGAACAGATAAAACATACTATAGATACATAGCAACCAATGGGAGTGAAGATTCTTTCTATGGAAATTTCACCAATCCTACTCTAAGTAATCTTATAGCAACTAAAAAAATAATTTTATAATTTATGGCACAGAGACAAGTATACACAGATACCAATTATAGTTCATTACCATTTCTTGATAA
>CANHGW010000058.1 GCA_947460175.1 Bacteroidota bacterium
ACAAAAACAGAACATTCGATTCCTGTCATAAATTGTTCAATCACAACGTTGCTACTCGCTTCGCCAAATTTTTTATCTTGAATCATTTCAGCAAACGATTGTAAAGCATCTTCGTGCGATTCAGCAATCACGACACCTTTACCTGCTGCTAATCCATCGGCTTTGAGCACGATGGGCAATGAATGTTGTTTGATATAAGCTATACCATCTTCATAATTGCTTGCATTGAATTCGCGGTAATCTGCAGTGGGTATAGAATGCTTCGCCATAAATTTTTTAGCAAAGGCTTTACTCCCTTCAAGCATAGCGCCTTCTTGAGAAGGACCAATGATATGAATATGTTTCAGTGCTTTATCTGCTTGAAAATAATCGTAAATACCATTGACTAATGGATCTTCGGGTCCTACTACCACCATGTCTATATGTTCGTGGGTGCATATAGTACGAATACGAGCAAAATCATTGACATCACATTTCATATTGATGCCATACAAAGCCGTACCAGGATTTCCGGGTGCTATCAGAAGTCTGCTACATAATCTACTTTGTGCTATCTTCCATGCCAATGCATGTTCACGTCCACCACTACCAAGTATAAGAATTTTCATTTTACAATAATTGTGGTGTAAAGGTAAAAAGGGAATTTTCAAAAGAGGAATGAATCAAGGTTTGATTTCTAAAATTAAAGTATGAACCAACTGAAATAGATATTCTTTCTATGTTATTTTTTAAAGATTCAAAGAAACTGAAATTTGACTTAATAGGTAGATTTTTAATAGCTATAGTTCTTCTGTAAATGAATGTGTTGAAAATTTGAGGTATTAAATTGAGTCGAATAGAAAAAAACGTTCTATATTGGCATATTAAAATTACAAAATGGAAAATACGCAAGTACAAAAAGGTCACCCTAAGGGACTTTATTTATTGTTTTTTACAGAGATGTGGGAACGTTTCAGTTATTATGGAATGCGCGCCATCTTCATCTTATTTCTTACCAAAGCGATCATGCTTAGTAGTAAAGATGCATCGAATATCTATGGAAGCTTTACGGGTTTAGTTTACTTGACGCCTTTGTTGGGAGGTTACTTGTGTGATCGCTATTTAGGCAATAGACGCAGTATTTTTATTGGGGGGATTATGATGGCTATAGGCCAATTTTTATTATTTATATGTGCTAGTAGCATAGGTACACCTGCTATGGCTCAGACCTTGCTATGGGCAGGTTTGACTGTACTGATAGTTGGAAATGGTTTTTTCAAACCAAATATTTCTACCATGGTAGGTCAATTGTATCCGAAAGGCGATCGAAGAGTAGATAGTGCATTTACTATTTTTTATATGGGTATCAATTTAGGCGCATTCTTTTCACCATTAGTATGTGGCGGATTAGGAGATACTGGTAATATTGCCGATTTCAAATGGGGTTTTTTAGCAGCTTGTATTGGAATGGTAGTGAGTGTTATTTCGTTTGAAGTACTTAAAAACAAATACTTACAAGGTCCAGATGGTGAGCATATTGGTATGCCGGTTAAAAAAATAGATGCAACAAGTTTAGGTATTATAGTTGGTTCAACAGCGCTAATATTCTTTTTGTTAAGTTTCAAAAACATGTTTCAAAGTGACATCGACTTAATTGGATATTTAATCTATGGCGCTATGTTAATAGTTCCTTTGGTTATTATTACCGACAAATCATTGACTGGAGAAGAGCGTTCTCGGATTGGAGTTATTTTTATACTTGCTTTTTTTGTAATCTTCTTCTGGAGTGCATTTGAACAAGCAGGAGCTTCATTGACATTATTTGCCGATAAGCAGACCGACCGCCATATTGGTGGATGGGAAATGCCTGCAAGCTTTTTTCAATCAGTCAATCCATTGGCTGTCATTACAATAGCACCTATTATGACTGTGATTTGGGGTTGGTTACACAAGCGTAATGCAGAACCTGCTTCTCCACTTAAAATGGCTTGGGGACTTGCGTTGCTATGTTTAGGATATATCGTGATTATGATGGCTGTGAAAGGTGTAGATAGTTCAATCAAGATTTCCATGTTTTGGTTATTGTCATTGTATGTATTGCATTCAATAGGCGAGTTATGTTTGTCACCTATTGGTTTATCCATGGTATCAAAATTAGCACCCGTTCGATTTGCCTCCTTGTTGATGGGTACATGGTTTTTGGCCAATGCAGCTGCCAATAAATTTGCAGGAACATTAAGTGCATTGATACCTGGAGGAGAAGACGGAACAGGTGGTGCTACATCGTTTTTTGGATATCAAATCACCAATTTATATGATTTCTTTATGTTATTCGTCGTGATGACTGGTATTGCCGCAGCGTTATTATTTTTAATATCTGGCTACTTGCGCAAAATGATGCATGGTATCAAATAATAGTTAAGTTTTGACTTACATGAATCCCTGGCAAATTGCTGGGGATTTTTTTTATTTATTATGAAATGGAAATTTTCAAGGATGCTTTTTTATAGATATTCGTTGGTGAAATGAATCGAGCATGATAATCCAAAAAGACACATCAAATTTAGCAGGACGACCTTTTTAAAAAGGCGTTAAGAAATGAACAAGAGAGGCTGTGAAAATTTCTTCTGTCTGAGTATGCATAGGCTTTGTGTGCGGGCACGAGTTAAGAAATTTTAAGTCGAAGGCAGTTCATTTTAGCTTTTTTAAAACAGTCTTGACTTTTTTGTTACTTTTTGCGTCAAGGCAAAAAGTAAACACAAAGGCTTATCTGCTTGGCGTACTTTAACTTTTGATCACTGAATCGAGTCGGTCATTCATAATGTGAATAGATTTTTTCAATTATTCATTATCCACGTATTATTTTTGATTATTAAGGCTTATTCACTTTACCAGCAACCATTTAGAAGGATTTAAACAGCTTATTGCATGTAAAATTTGGGTATGCACAGCTTATCCACAGTCTGTTAAGTTAAAATAACATTCAAAATAGCCTGAAAGCCTTGATAGTATTGACTATAATGCATTTTGCCCTGTGGATAAATAAGATTTGATAAAAGTTGTGATATTTTGTGGGAAATTGTGTTATTTTGTGTCACTAAATGATTTAAAACACTCAATGTCAAACTTTTTAGGAGAATATGAAGTAACCCTGGACTCAAAAGGAAGATTTATGCTTCCGGTTGGGTACAAGCGTCAGCTTGGTGAAACGGAGGGTACTCGTTACATTCTAAGTCGTGGATTTGAGAAATGTTTGACACTGTATACAGAAGCTCAATGGGAAAAGGTAGCAGCGGTGGTTCGTCGATTAAATGAGTTCAGTACCAAGGCGCGTAATTTCAAACGTGTTTTCTTAAATGGTGCTACGTTTATCGAGCCAGATGCTGCCGGTCGTATTCTGATTTCAAAAAGTATGATTGAGCATGCAGGTTTAAGCAAGGATATTGTGTTTTCGGCGCAAATGGATAAAGTGGAGCTATGGGATGCAGAAACATTCCGTAAGGAAACGTCAATGAGTGCCGAAGATTTAAGTGATTTAGCAAATGAAGTATTGGGGAATGATTTTTTAAATCCTTATGAAGGGAATTAAAAATGAGTAATCCAACCTTCTATCACAAAGCAGTTCTTTTACATGAATGTATTGAGCAACTCAATATCCAACCATCGGGCGTTTACTTAGATGCTACATTCGGAGGAGGTGGTCACAGCGGGGAGATTCTTAAAAAATTGGGGCCTGAAGGAAAGCTAATCGTATTTGATCAAGATGCGGATGCAAAACGGAATGCACCCAATGATGAAAGAATCATTTTTGTACCCGAAAACTTTCGATATGCTGCACGATTTGTTCGTCTATACAAGTTGGGTCAATTGAATGGCGTATTGGCCGATTTAGGTGTAAGTTCATATCAATTTGATACAGCCGAAAAAGGATTCTCTATTCGATTTGATGCACCATTGGATATGCGTATGGATCAACGTAGTTTATTGACTGCGGAGAAAATTTTGAATTCGTATACTGTGAAAAAATTGCATGAGATTTTTGAACAATACGGTGAAGTGACAAATGCGAAAACCTTGGCAAAGAAAATTGTTGAAGTGCGAGGAGGAATGAAGTTAGGCACGATTCAAGAATTTAAGCAAGCAATTGCTGGATGTGTATACGGGAATCCGAATAAGTATTTGGCTCAAGTATTTCAGGCTTTGCGAATCGAAGTAAATGGTGAATTGGACGTATTGAAAGAGTTTTTGCAAAGTATTACGGATTGCTTGGCAAGTGAAGGAAGATTGGTTGTAATTACATTTCATTCATTGGAAGATCGTATAGTGAAAAATTGGATGAAGAACGAACGATTTGAAGAAGAAGACCATTATCTAAATCAAATCAAACACGAAAAGAAATTAAAAGTAATAACGCGAAAACCTATACTGCCTAGTGCTGAAGAGGAAAAGCAAAATTCAAGATCGAGAAGCGCAAAATTAAGAGTAGCAGCACATTTGTAAAAAAGAAACCACCACACTTCGAAATAATATAATTCATAATAGTTCATCGAGAATAAATGCCTGAAGATAAACTCACTTTATTGCAACGAATACCTGATTGGAAGCATATGCTCAATACAGTAGGCAACAAAGGTATTGTAGGTAATATTCCATTTATTCTTTATTGTTCTTTTCTGGGTTTAGTATATATCACCATTAATCATTTCGCTGAAAATACAATTCGAGATATCAACAAGACAGCAAAGCAGATGAAAGAATTACGTTGGAAATATGTTGATGAGAAAACTCAAATCATGTTTTTGACCAAAGAAAGTCAATTAGAAAAAGGAGTTGCTATGATGGGGCTCGAAAAAACAAAAGTACCACCTTATAAAATACAAATAAATCTGACCAAAGAGAATGAAGATTAGTAAAGACATACGATTTAGAGTGTATATCACCTTTATGGGGATGTGTCTTTTCGGCATCATGATTTTGTATAAAGGAGCTAAGATACAAATCAAGGAAGGGAAGGAGTTGAGATCAATGGCTGATAGCCTTCATACCAAAATAGAAACGATACAACCGGAGCGTGGTAATATCTATTCAGAAGATGGAAGTCTATTAGCGTCGTCTGTTCCACAATTTGATATTCGTATTGATTTTAAAGCGATCAAAAAAGATACGTTTGATAAATATGTAGAACCATTGTCCAAAGATTTATCAGCATTATTGAAAGATTATACTTGGGTTGAATACAAAGAGATTTTAAATAAAGAATACAAAAACGGGAATCAGTATTTCTTACTAAAGAAAAAAGCGAGTTATGAAGAGTATATGACTATTCGTAACATGCAGCCTTTTAAGAAAGGTCAAAATAAAGGAGGTTTCATAGCTGAATCAAATACGAAGCGAATCAATCCATATGGCTTATTGGCCAATCGTGTAATAGGACTTTGGCGCAAAAATGCTGAGAATGTGGGTGTTGAAAGAGAATATGATAAATACTTACAAGGTAGTCAAGGGCAACGCATTGTGCGATGTATTGCTGGTGGTACTTGGGTGCCGTTAGATGGTTCAGAAATAGATCCTGAAAATGGGAAAGATGTAATCACGACGATTGATGTCAATATTCAAGATGTGGCTGAGAATGCCTTGTTGCATCAAATAGAAAAAGAAGAAGCAACATTTGGTACATGCATTGTAATGGAAGTTAAAACCGGTAAGATTAAGGCTATTGCTAATCTAGGTCGTCAAGAAGATGGATCATATTATGAAGATTTCAATTATGCATTGAAACGAATCGAACCAGGTTCAACTTTTAAGTTGGTTTCATTGATTTCATTGTTTAGAGATAAGTTAATAGATATTGAACAGAAGGTAAATTGTCAAGGTGGTACTGCAAAGTTTGGTCCTTATACTATCAGAGATAGCCATGCTGGTTTAGGTGTATTAAGTATCAAAGATGCATTTGCTCATTCATCCAATGTTGCTTTTGCAAAGTTGATTCATGAAAACTATAAAGATAAAATTGGAAGCTACTGGACCAATTTACATGCAATGGGTTTAGACTCTGTTACTGGACTTGGATTAAGTGGTGAGACTAAACCAAAAATATTAAGAGATTCAGTTACAAAAGGAAGATATACATTGGCATACATGGGTATGGGTTATCAAGTATTGATTACACCATTACATACTTGCATGGTTTATAATACCATTGCGAATGGTGGCAAATTGATGAAACCCTATTTAGTAAATAGCGTAAGAGAATACGGAAAAGATGTAGTGACCTATAATCCCATAGTTGTGAATTCAAATGTGTTAGACTCTGGTTCAATAGAGAAAATCAAACTAGCCATGAATGAAGTAATTGAAACTGGAACAGGGAAGGCCTTGAAAAATCCTTATTACACAATATGTGGTAAAACAGGAACAGCACAAGTTGCTGATAAAGGAATTAAGTACACAGATCGTGTTTATCATGGATCTTTTGTTGGCTTTTTTCCAAAAGACGATCCACAGTATACGATATGTGTCGTATTAAGAACGAAGAAAGGTTCTAACAATTATTATGGAGGTCAAATAGCATTGCCCATTTTTAAGGAAGTAGCCAATCGTTTATATGCTATTAAAATGCACAAAACAAATTCAATAGCTAATCAAGAAAAACTCAATATTCCTCTTGCGCCTAAAAGTATGAAAGGCAATGATTATAATTTTATAGCTTCTCAATTAGGTTTGAAAAAAGAAAATGCAACTGCACAAACCTGGTTGCAAACCCAGTCGATAGACTCTAATGGTAAAAATACGTTTTCAAAAATAATCATAACCAAACATCAAGTGCCCAATGTAAATGGGATGGGCTTACGTGATGCGATGTATATACTTGAACAAGCAGGCATGAAAGTAATCGTAATGGGAAAAGGGAAAGTAATACAACAATCGAAACCAGCAGGTAGTTCATATTCAATAGGAGAAAAAATAACAATACAATTAAGTTAATTGAGAAATCTAGTAGACATATTATCCAATATGAATCCATTGAAAATAGTTGGGAATACAGCTATTCAAATCAATGCATTGCAAATTGATTCACGAAAAGTGCAACAGGGTGATTTGTTTATTGCTTTGAAAGGTTCTCATGCTGATGGTCATATTTATATTTCTTCTGTAATTGAACAAGGGGCAAATGCAATTGTATGCGAGGTGTTGCCAAGTGATATTCATCCCAATGTATGTTACATTCAAGTAGAAAACGCAGCATTATGCGCAGGCTTAATGGCCTCTTCATTTTATGATCATCCTTCTGAGAAATTTAAGTTGGTTGGTATTACTGGCACCAATGGAAAAACAACGTGCGCTACATTATTATTTAGACTATTTAGAGAGCTTGGCTATTCTTGTGGTTTGATTTCAACTATTCAAAATCAAATCAATGATACAATCTTAACTGCAACGCATACCACACCTGATGCAATTTCGTTGCAGTCTTTATTAGCTCAAATGGCAGAGGCGGGTTGTTCTTTTGTATTCATGGAAGTTAGTTCTCATGCAGTTCATCAACATCGTATTGCTGGTGCCAAATTCGCAGGAGCTTGTTTTACAAATATTACACACGATCATTTAGATTATCATCATACGTTTGAAGAATATATCCGCGTGAAAAAAATGTTTTTCGATCATTTGACCAATGACGCATTTGCATTGACAAATATTGATGATAAACGTGGCTTAGTCATGTTGCAAAATACTGTTGCAAGAAAGAAAACGTATTCTCTCAAAACCTTGACCGATTATAAAGGTAAAATACTTGAAAATAATTTAACAGGATTGATCATGACGATTAACAATGTTGAAGTATTTCTAAGAATGATAGGTGAATTTAATGCGTATAACATTTTATGTATTTATGGCGCAGCATGTGAATTAGGGCAAGATAAAAACGAAGTGCTACAGGTATTGTCTACGTTGACAGGAGCCGAAGGTCGATTTGACTATACAGTTTCTGCTATTGATCAAATACTTGGAATTGTTGATTATGCCCATACGCCCGATGCTCTTTTAAATGTATTAGCAACAATCAATAAATTACGCAATGGGAATGAAACCTTGTTTACGATAATAGGTTGTGGAGGAGATAGAGATAAAACCAAGCGACCACTTATGGCATTGGCAGCTTGTGAGCACAGCGATAAAGTAATATTGACATCAGACAATCCACGAAGCGAAAACCCAAGTGCGATTTTACATGAGATGGAAGCTGGTATTCCTGTTCATCAACGAAAAAAATATGTATGCATTGCCGATCGAAAAGAAGCAATCAAGACGGCATGTAGTATTGCAGAACAAGGAGATATAATATTAGTAGCAGGCAAAGGACATGAAAAGTATCAAGAAATAAATGGAGTGAAACATCCATTTGATGATAAAAAAATTTTAAACGAAATGTTTCAACTTTTTGAAAAATAAACAATTACAAAAACAACCAAGATGCTATACCATTTATTCATCTATCTGAGAGAACACTTTAATATGCCAGGCGCTGGTGTATTCTATTTTATTTCTTTCAGAACAGCCTTGGCGATTATTTTATCGTTAGTGATATCATTGGTTTATGGTAAGTCATTGATCAAATATCTACATCGTAAACAAATAGGTGAAACGGTTCGCGATCTTGGGTTAGAAGGAGAAAAACAAAAAAGTGGAACACCTACTATGGGTGGTATTATCATTATAGCAGCCATTTTAATACCAACTCTTTTATTTGCAAGGATTGAAAATGTATATATACTTCTCATGATTATTTCTACCATATGGTTGGGCGTGATTGGTTTTATTGATGATTATATTAAAGTATTCAGAAAAAATAAAGAAGGACTTGCTGGAAGATTTAAAATACTTGGTCAAGTAGGTCTTGGAATTATTGTTGGGTTAACCATGTACTACAATGAAAATGTATATATCATTCGCGAAACAACAGGTGGTACGCCTGCAATGTATAGCAGTACCGATAAAATTATCAAAGATGGTATAGTACGTGTAGATGATAAAGGTGTTACTCGCACATATGCTCGTGTAAAAAGTGCGGTTACTACAATTCCATTTACTAAAAATCATGAATTGAGTTATTCAAAATTATCATCATGGTTTGGCGAAAATTCTATGAATATTATTACACCATTTATTTATATTTTATTTGTCATATTTATCATTACTGCAGTCTCTAATGGAGCCAATATCACAGATGGTCTCGATGGCTTAGCCACTGGTACAAGTGCAATTATAGGTATATGCTTGGCATTGTTTGCATACTTATCGGGCAATTTCAATTTTGCTCGTTATCTCAATATTATGCCGATACCTAATTTAGATGAACTGTCTATTTTTATCGGTGCCTTTGTAGGTGCATGTATTGGTTTTCTATGGTACAACAGTTTCCCAGCGCAAGTATTTATGGGAGATACAGGTAGTTTAGCATTGGGCGGCATCATAGCTTCCTTAGCTATCATTATTCGCAAAGAATTGTTGATACCTATTATATGTGGCGTATTTGTAATTGAGAATTTAAGTGTAATGATACAGGTAGGTTATTTTAAATGGACCAAACGAAAGTATGGTGAAGGAAGGCGAATATTCTTGATGTCACCACTCCATCATCATTATCAAAAACTGGGATATCATGAAAGTAAAATAGCGATACGATTTTGGATAATAGGAATTGTATTAGCTGTATTGAGTGTAGTAACATTGAAATTACAATAATTAAAAACGATCGATAAAAGTGAAATACGAATTAGTAATACTCGGTAGTGGCGAAAGTGGAACTGGAGCTGCGTTGCTTGCAAAGCAACGGGGAATTGCTGTGTTTGTAAGTGATATGGGAGTCATTCCTGAAAAATATAAACGTGAGTTAGATTCTAATCAAATCCCATATGAAGAATCTAAGCACACAGAAGATTTTATTCTTGGAGCCAAGGAGATTATTAAAAGTCCTGGGATACCAGAAAAGGCTCCAATGATAAAAAAAATTAGAGCCAATAATATTCCACTAATGAGTGAAATTGAATTTGCTTATCGGTATAAAGGTGAAAGTAAAATTGTATGTATCACAGGAAGTAATGGTAAAACGACTACAACAACGCTGACCTACGAAATATTTAAACACGCTGGATATGATGTTTCAGTTGTAGGAAATATAGGATACAGTTTTGCTCGTCAAATAGCAATTCAACCTACAGCATGGTATATCATGGAAATCAGCAGTTTTCAATTAGATGACTTATTTACATTCAGGCCCGATATAGCAGTCATAACCAATATCACACCAGATCATCTCGATCGATACGAGTATGATTTCAATTTATATGTAAAAGCAAAATTCAATATAGCAAAATTTCAAACAGCCAATGACTTTCTGATCATTTGTAAAGACGACAAGGCGAGCATTCAATATCTAGAAACAAACAAACAAAACCCTAAAATTCTCTTTTTCACCATGAACGAACAATTAAACACCGACGGAGCTTACATGAATCAAAACGAATTAATATTACGAACTAATGGTGAGCCATTTTCAATTTCAATCAATGACCTTTCGCTGAAGGGCAAACACAATCAATACAATTCAATGGCGGCAGGTATCTCGTCTAGAGTTGCGGAAGTAAGAAATGAATCAATACGTGAATGTTTGAAAAATTTCAAATCAATCGAACATAGAATGGAGCCTGTGGCGAGTATAAGAGGAGTAGAATTTATCAATGATAGTAAAGCCACGAATCTTAATAGTGTATGGTATGCTTTGGAAAGTATGAAGAAGCCTACAGTTTTAATATTAGGAGGAGTCGATAAAGGAAATGATTATTCAGAGATAGCTGATTTGATAAAAGAAAAAGTAAAAGCTATTGTATGTCTAGGTATAGATAATACAGCTATTCATACAGCATTTGATTCCATGGTACCAGTTGTGGATACCAATTCGACCGATGAAGCTGTGCGCAAAGCATATGAATTTGCAAGCAATGGAGATTGCGTTCTATTATCTCCTGCTTGTGCAAGTTTTGATTTGTTTAAAAACTATGAAGATAGAGGGGAGCAATTTAAAAATTCGGTAAGAGCGCTTTAATAAAATTAACAACAACACTCTCAAAAGATACTATGCAACAACTTATACATAAAACGAAAGGCGATCGAATCATCTGGGGAGTGGTGATTGTATTATCGCTTGTAAGTTTAATGGCAGTATATAGTGCCACAGGATCCTTGGCTTATCGCATGCACAAAGCCAATGAATTTTATTTGGTGAAACAATTAGGAACTCTTTTAGCAGGTCTTGCAATTATATATCTTGCACATAGAATTAAGTATACTGTTTATTCTCAATTAGCTGTTTTGTTTTTTGCACTCAGTATTCCTTTGTTATTATATACATTATTTTTTGGTACATCCCTCAACGAAGGTTCCCGATGGATTACCTTACCGGGTGTTGGGATTACATTTCAAACATCTGATTTAGCCAAGTTGGCACTGTTTATGTTTCTAGCTCGACAATTATCACGTATGCAAAACGATCTGGACAATCTAAAACGTGTTGCTTTAAATATTTTTCTACCTGTAATTGTAATTTGTGGACTCATAGCTATGGCTAATTTATCTACTGCATTAATGATTGCTATGTCCTGTGGTGTATTGTTTTTTATTGGACGTATACGTACGAAGCATTTGTTTCTATTAGGTGCAACAGCTATTTTGCTATTCGGAATTTTATTTACAGTATCCAAAGTTACAGGATTTGGTAGAGCTGGTACTTGGGAAAAACGTATTGAAAATTTCTCGTCAGATGATAAGGATGATGTTCCTTATCAAGTTTTACAGGCCAAAATAGCTATAGCGAATGGTGGCGTAAGTGGAAAAGGTCCTGGTAATAGTTCTCAACGAAATTTTTTACCTCATCCATATTCTGATTTTATTTATTCAATCATTATCGAAGAGTATGGCTTGTTTTTCGGAGGATTTGGTTTAATTTTTTTATACTTATTATTCTTATGGCGAAGTATCATTTTGTTTAGAAAGTGCCCGTTTGCATTTGGTGCATTTTTAGCAGTTGGACTCAGTTTTACACTTGTATTTCAAGCTTTTCTCAATATGGCGGTGAACGTAAATTTAGTACCAGTTACAGGATTGACCTTGCCACTTGTAAGTATGGGAGGGTCATCCATTTGGTTCACATGTTTGGCCATTGGAATTATATTGAGTGTAAGCCGATTTGTAGAAGATGCAGAAGGTGATGTAACTATTGGTCAAGAAGAAACACTCATGGAAGAAAGCGAAGAGTAAACAATGGAGAACAAAAACAACATACGATTAATCATAGCAGGTGGTGGCACCGGGGGGCATATCTTTCCGGCGATAGCAATTGCGAATGCTGTAAAGCGTTTGCAACCTGATAGTGAAATCTTATTTGTTGGAGCCAAAGGCAAAATGGAGATGGAGAAAGTGCCGAAAGAAGGTTATAAAATCATTGGATTAGATATTGCAGGGTTTGATCGTAGTTCATTGCTGAAAAATATTTTCCTGCCTATCAAACTTGTAAAAAGTTTTATACAAGCAAAGAATATAATCAAGGAGTTTAAACCAACAGTGGCAGTTGGAGTAGGAGGTTATGCAAGTTTTCCTATGTTGTTTATGGCACAGCAAAAAGGCATTGCAACGTTGTTGCAAGAGCAAAACTCATTTGCAGGTAAAAGCAATAAAATTTTAGGGAAAAAGGCATCGGCGATATGTGTTGCATACAACGATATGGAACGATTTTTTCCTGCAGATAGAATTATAAAAACTGGAAATCCAGTTCGTCAAACTATAGCTTCAAGTAAAATTTCAAAACAAGAAGGGCTCGATTTTTTCAGATTGAAATCAACATCTAAAGTAGTATTTGCATTTGGCGGAAGTCTTGGTGCTAAAAGCATCAATGAGACACTGATGGCTCAGTTTAAAACCATTATTGAAGATGGCACACAATTAATATGGCAAACAGGAACACCTCTTTTCAATGCAGCAAAAGATGCTGTGAAAGGTTTCGAAGAGAATGTAAAAGTGTTTGAATTTATTCGTGAAATGGATTATGCCTATGCGGCTGCAGATGTAATTATATCAAGAGCAGGTGCTTCGTCCATATCTGAATTATGTATTGTAGGCAAGCCAGTTGTTTTTGTTCCATTCCCTTTTGCCAGCGAAGATCATCAAACACATAATGCAATGGCATTGGTAAAACACAATGCAGCCTTATTGGTA
>CANHGW010000059.1 GCA_947460175.1 Bacteroidota bacterium
ATTCATTTAATGCATTCAAGACTGTTACATCAAGAAATGCCATAGCTGAATAGGAATTGAAAAACGGTGGGTTTAATGCATACAAAGTTTTTGATGCCCTGGTAATTGCTGTGTATGCCCAGCGATAAAAATCCTGATTTGTTTTACCTGCTCTCCTTTGTTTGTCAGTAAAGCAGTCGAAGCCTTCCATATTATCATTATCCCAAACGGTAAATACATTATCCCATTCGCCGCCTTGAGCCTTGTGGCAGGTAACTGCATAACCATACTTCATCAATAAGCAATTGAAATACTCATCCTGCTTAATTGCTTCCTTGAACTCTTCTGTTTCGGGCTTTAAACCCTTGTGCCGGGAAGTAAAGTCTACATACAAAGCTTGGGTTTCTTCCGGCTTCAAATAATTATCGCCGTTAAGGAAGTTTTCAAGCATCTTACCCTTCACAATTTTATTGTGGCTTTCTGCATCAGGAAAAACCAATTCCACATCACGCCAACAAAGTGTTACCGGATTTTTACCCCTTAACGAAATTGTTCTCTGTGTGACTATATCGCTTACTTCATTGATAACGGCAAACTCACCATTGAAAACACCTTTTCGATAATTGTTACCACCCATGATGACAATATCACTTTTCTGAACAGATAAATCAGCATTGCCAAATCTCCGTTCGCGTATTTGCAAATTGAGGTCAAGACAGGTTTTGTTTTTACTTGCAATGATAATTTTTGGACCTGCTGCTTCTTGCCACGTATCAAGGAAAGTTTCATGAGTAGGATTTAAAATATCCTTACCATTTGAACGCAAATTAAAATCATTGAAAAACACCGCTGAGATACTCTTGCGTATTTTTGCCGCAGCGTTTAAAATACCACTATCGCCACCTTGCCGTTTCACTTCCTTCATTTCGATTTCGACAGAAGAAAGATTGAAATGCTCTCTAAGATAGTTAGCTTCAAAAGCTTTTGAACTATTATCACCCACCGGAGGTAACTGACAAGGGTCTCCAACGAAGATGATTTTAGAATTTACATTAGGCTGTGCAACTCTTGTATAGGTAATCAAATCAGACAATAGGTGACCTGTCCCGAAACGAAAGAACTCACCCTCACTTTTGGAATCAGATAACATAGAGGCTTCATCCACTATGAATATCTTGCCCGCCACATCTACATTATTTCGGATTTTATAATAGTAATAAAAAGAATCACCTTCTTCAATCTCTATCATATCCTCATAGCTGTAAATAGACTTATGAATAGTATGCGCTTCCTGGCCGGTTTTTTCTCTAATTACTTTGGCTGCTCTTCCTGTTGGAGCCATCAAGGCTAAATCCTTTTCAACTGCATTAAGATATTCAACTAACCCTTTCAGGATGGTTGTTTTACCACTACCAGCATATCCTTTCAGCATAAACACCTGCACCGGACTGGCTAAAAAAGCCTCCAGCTTAGTTAAGGCAGTTTCCTGGCCCTGACTTAGGTTTAAATGCTTAAAGTGATTGAATATGCTCATGTCTTTTAATTTCTATGCAAATGTTGTATTCAATTGTGCGGTGTAACTGCACAGTAAAATATTTTTAAAAAGGCAATATATCGTCTTCACCATTTGGAATAAAATCATCCTTATTAACGGTATTATCAGGAGTGTTTTGAGTGCTTGTACCTGCTACTTCTATTTTCCATGCTTTAATATCGGTATACCATTTACTATTGTATTCCCTGCTTTCGATGTCAAAATCAATTTTCAATATGTTACCGATTTGCAATTGACCTTCATTGATCTTATCTCCCCAAATTGAGACGCATACTTTTTTAGGATATTGACCATCTGTTTCAACAATGATGTCTTGTTTTTTCCATTCTCCATTTTTACCTGTACCGGTTTGGATTGGAAGTAGTTGTATGAGTTTGGCGGTGAGTTGCATGTTATATAAATATTGTTTTAACGAAGTTTCATTTCAAGTTTTGAAAAAATAAGATCAAGAGACTTGATTAGCTTAGTATAGCCTTCATAGGTAAAAATCATTTTATTTTCAGCTAACTGAATAGGCGTTAAAGTTCCGCTTTCATCAGGGTGAATAAATTTATTTCGTCTTTGTACATTATGATATAAATCAAGTACATCAACATTTGTAAAACCTAAAACTTGAGATGTAATACCTGCTATTTTCTCAAAAGTTGATGGTAGATTATTAGTAAATGAAATGGGTGTGACGCTAGCAACAGTGTTATTGCCTTTGTTATAACGGAATTGTTTTAAAGGGCCGTCACTTGTTATTCGCCAATTAGTTGGTGAGTCTTCGGTTATATAATTATCATTAATTAATTCAATGCACTTAAAAAGGACTAAATAACCCATTGCGTAATCATTTTCAGTTCTTGCTGCATCTATTATTTTATTAGATAATTCAATATATTGCTGAACCGACTTCCCAAAACTTTTATCAATTTTTTTATTTTTAACAAGTGTCGTAATTATTGATTTAATATTTTGCGAAAGGGTATATATCTCTTTCAATGGTTTTCTTAAAAGACATGTTTGAATAGTTTTTATAAACTCATCATAGTTATCTTTTGAAAAACGGGTACTCAAAATATACTCCGGGCTTTCCTTTATATAATATCCATTTGCACCCAGTTCAAGTAATTTTTCAATATTCCAAACTTTGTTTGAAGCAGTAAAAATAATAATTTGAATACCAGGATTTATTTCCTTGATTACTTTAAGCACCTTAGTGCCAGTAAAATCATCAATACTATTTATTTGATTTGATTTATCTTCTTCTTTAAGTAGTCTCAAATCAAGAAAAACAACATCATAATTGATATAATCAGCATACTTCAATGCGTCATCAAAAAGCGTAATTACATCAAGCGAAACAGATTTACCAGGATTCACAATTTTTGACCTTAATATATGCTTAAGTGTTTCACTCCAGCCTGAAGTAGCATTATCATCTATCAACAATGCCTTACACGATTCATTAAAAAGGCCAATTGTATTGTTAGCATTAGGTACAATTTCATTATTTGTAAATGAATCTTTATACTTAAAATATAAAGAGGCTGGCTTTTCTAGTTTAAGTGTATACCCTGCAAATTTTGCTAAACGAAATGCACCCCAATCATTTGCTAATTGATGCCCAGGGTCTTTTGTATTTTCTATATTGAGACTTGGAACTACTTGTTCTAACAGTGTAGTTTCTTCTATATTCAATAAAGGTCTTGAAATATATTCATCTAAAGAAAAAGCAGATAACAAATAGGAACCTTTTGTAAAAAGAAGGAGAGCTGATTTTTCTTTATGATTATTAATTTGATTTGTTAGGATTTCTTCCTTTGAGTCATCAGTAATGAATAAGATTGGAAGGAGTCGAACATCTTCAAGTTCTTTTGTCAGTCTAATATGTAATCCTACATATAGCCCCATGTATTCAGCATCTTCAGTTCCTAACCTGACTGGAATGATTATCTTTTGAGCCGCTGATAAAATGGTCTTATTACTTATAAGCCAGCGATGAATATCTTCATCTCTTGACTGGTTATTATATTCAATTTTATCACATTTAAGTTGCGCAGATATGCTTGATAAAGCATTTTCTATTACAAGTATGTTATTCTTCATATTTTCTTTTTACTTTCTTTGCCAATGAAATTATTACGAACCTTAATGATTGAGCTGTAGTATTTTTTGAATTATAGGTTTCCTCAAAATCAGAAAAGTCAATTGATGGATCACTTAAATAAACAAGTTCTCTTAGATCTTTATATTCAAGACTACCACTTGGGAAAGCAACTTCATAATTGAAATTTTCCTTATGCATTAGTAATGTGCCATTAATCAGCCTATCTTGAATTATTGAAGCTCTCTCAATCTCATAATTTTGACCTAGTGACAATAGCTTTAAATCAATTTTGCCTTCCGTTTCAAAATAATTTATAAAATCTAACAGGTTATTATAAAGCCTATCTTTCTTAATTTCTTTAATGGAATTCCCGTCAAATATTGTAGCAGCAAAGCCATTACTGAATAAACAATAAGGAATATTCTTTTTTTTTGCCATTGCCACTAAACGTTCTTTATCTTCCTTTTCCTCCAACGAATCATGAATCAGGATACAGGATGCATCCGAAATAATATGGCCAATATCATTTTCGGAAATTGTTTGAAACCAATTAATAAAGCCTTGATAAGTCAATACAACATTTGTGAAATCTAACTTGTAGTTTTCTGACATTTGTCCATACTTATTATCGTCAATCAGATATATCATACTTTAAGCGTAAAAAGTTAAGATGTGTGTAAAACCTTCAATCAATGACTCCTCTATTTTTTCCTTGGGCATCTTGTTAGAATTAATATCAAATAATACATTCAACTTATTAACTGAATCATCTGGTGATTTTGAAATAATTGACCAATCGCAAATACCAAAAAATGCTTTCTCTGCTTCTAATAAGTCACCTTGAAAAAGATCTTTTTTATCCAAAGGTTTATCACATTTGGAGTCCAAATGAATTATTTTAATAATCCTTTTTCGACCTTCATCATCAGCCTTGCGCAAGAATTCTATTCTAATTTTATTACTGTTCTTGAAACGTTGATTTATGGATTTAAAAATGTACGAAATGCCAACTTGCAATGCATCAACATTGGTGTAAAAATTTGCTTTATCTAGGTCAATTAATTCTATATCAAAAGACAAGTATTTTGAAGCTAAATTTTCAGCTAATTTGTTTTTGAATATGTATTCTAAATCAGGAGCCTTTATTTCAATACTCTTTTTAAAAGGTGTAATGAAACCTTTCTCAAATACTTCATTATTTATAGGGTGTGTTATTGGATTAGCTTCCATCCAACTTAATAATTCATGAGATTGCCAATTTAGCTTGTATGGTAATCTATTAAACCACCATGCTTTACTTGGGTCGCCAAAGGCAAATTGATTTATTCTAGAAAGAAGATTTACTGGAACAATAAATTCCGTTGATAATTCCTTAAATTCATTTTTTGAAATTGCTATGATTTTATTGTAATCAAAAACGGATCCTGGTTTGTCATAATCGTGTGTAAGGAACTTTAATCCTTCACTGGAACGGAAGTTTAATAGAAACCTAGTTACATCTACAGGTTTATGCTTCGATAAATCTATTTCCTTTTCGACTTTCTCATTATTTTCAAAAATCTCTTCAAGAGGTAAAAACTCACCTTTATCAATGATAATTTTTCTTTTCAACTTAATTTGACCTTTTGCAGAATCAATAGGATTAATATTAATTCTAAGTCTGTTAGTATCTTGTTGTTGAGCTTCTTCCTTTGCGGTGTATGTATTTTCAAAATCACCACCAATTGAAAGAATATTTTCCAAAGAAATTGAAGGTGTTTTAATAACTTCATCTTTATTTATTACAGTGAAAGCATCAAACCTGCTCTTCAACTTTAAGTACAATTCATTATCCGCCCCCTTCACCATTTTCAGGTAATCGAGTTTGCCGGAAATAACATTTGCCATATCCGGCTTGCCATTCTTTACATGGCCTTTGTCGGCAATGTATTGCTGTAAAAAGAAACCTGAGGCTCTTTCGTAACCATACCTTTCCCAGTAATAAAGCCACATACGCAATTGCTTGATGTATCGCTGCTGCACATTGGCTTTTTCATTCACCAACAAGCCGGTTACTTCCTTACGGTAGCCATCTTTTTGCAAACGGGTTTTGCTTTCTTTAATGTGAAAGTTTTGCTCAGCAATTATCCTGTGTAATTCTTTTAAAAAATCACTCTCAGGCTGATACACGTTGTGCATAGAACTAAAAGTGATGTCATCTGCATAACGACTGTATTTAAGACCAAAACGTTTGGCAACGCCTGACAATAAATAATCAAGTTTTTGGCAAACAATATTTGTTATTACAGGTGAGGTGGGTGCACCCTGAGGCAATACATTGCGCTTTACTTTTTCCCATTCACCTTTTTCATTTTTGCGTTCGACTTGCATCTCGGTGCAGCACAACGATGCAATGATATTGGCAATGTCCAAACGACCAGTATTGGGTATTTTATTCACCAGCCAGAGTGTGCCTTCCAGCGACTCACCATCTTTGGTTTTTAATGAACTGCTGCCAAGTATGATGTACTTATCCTTTTCCTTGTCAAAATTGTTGGCCACATACAGGTTTCCGTAGGGTGTTTTGGTAAACATCCTTCCCTTGCCCTTTATAAAAGTAACGGGATCTTCGGTTTTCCAATATTCATTTTTGAAATCCTCCCATTTCATATATTCTGGCTCAACAGAAGATGCCTTATTTAGGTTAAATGGATTCAACTGTAAGCATTTCCACACTCGTGCCTGATCAACCGAAGGAAAGAAATCCTTAAGGTCAATATTATACACATACAGACTTCCTGCATGTAATTGGGCATTATCCACTACTGACTTATTTCTCACAAAGCCCATAGCGGCATTGTGTGGCTCGTATACACACTGAAGGATAAAACTCAATGTTTTTTGAAGCGCTTTCAGACCATTTACAGGGGCGTGTATGCACCTTTCGGTTCCTGATTTTTTCTTTATTTTAAATTGAGTATACCGCTTTCTTCCAGATTTTGGATTGGCATACCAGGTGAGCTGTTTTAATTCAAATGGAACAGCCTTATCTCCATAGACCAATGGTTTTGCTTCATTCAACACATGAAGAAAATCTTCCCTAGACTGCATTTTTACAAAGGCAGTTCTGATTTGGTCGATATGTGATTGCTCTACTTTCATTTTTTATTATGCTCAATGAAGCCTGCTGCACTATTCTTTGTATATCCCCTTAAAATTGATATCCTTACTATAGATTAGTATTTCAAGTGATATAAACATTATCAAATAAATGTTATCGTAATGTCTAGTACGAAATCTTGGCGTTAGCAATTAGCGAAACGCAAGGACGAAAACTATAACACAGTGACATTCATTCCCCGAAATATCAGGAAACACCAACCGATTTGAAGCCACCTTGCGGAAGCTTCCAGTTGGCACAACTCAATATCATGCAGCAGGCTTTCAAAGAACAATAGGCAAAGTAACACCTCAAATGTGCAGTGTATCTGCACAAAAATAATTATTTTAGCTTAGCTTTGCATTACCTGATTCCAATCCTCTAAATATAGGAATTAGTTGATTGATTTATAGGCGGTTGAAATTATATAGGCAAAATCATGGCAACGAATAAATATGCACTAATTCGCTATAAAGTACTCGATAACTGCTTCAGAAATCCTGGCAGAAGGTATTTCATTAATGACTTGATTACAGAGTGTGAAAGTGTTTTAATTGAAATTGATCCTGAATCAAATGGGATAAGTCGGAGGCAAATATTTGAAGATATTTCATTTATGGAAAGCAAAGAAGGGTGGAGCATAGAACTAAATAGAATTCGAGATGGGAAAAAAGTCTTTTATCGATATGCTGACATGTCTTATTCCATTAACAACATGCCTTTGAATGAAGTCGAAATCAATCAATTAAAGGCTGCTGTTGACATTCTTTCACAGTTTAAGGGTATGCCACAATTTGAATTGGTGAACGAACTGCTGCCTAAACTGCAACAAGGAATTGCCAAGGATGGGGCATACACAACCATAATGGCGTTTGACAGCAACCAATATTTAAAAGGTATTGAACACCTGGGACCATTATATAATGCCATCTTCTATAAAAAAATGCTTACCATTAGTTATCAGCCGTTTGAAAAGGATACGCCTTTTGAACTTATAATCCATCCCTACTTTTTGAAACAGTACAATAATCGGTGGTTTTTATTTGGCTACAATCCTGAGAAGGAAAAGTATGACTGGAATCTTGCTATTGACCGTATCATTTCAATAAAGGAAACAAAAGGGAAATACCAAGAAAACGACGAGATAAACTGGCAAGAATACTTTGAAGACTTTATTGGCGTTACCAAAAATGAGGGTGCGGAGCCGGAAACTGTTATCTTAAAATTCAAAGGAAGGACAGGAAAGTATATAGAAACCAAACCCTTACATGGTTCGCAAATATCCAAATGGGTAGACCACGAAACTCTTGAGGTAAAACTTAATGTTATTATTAATTATGAACTTGAACGTTTAATCCTTTCTTATGCGGATAGTGTAGCGGTAATTAAACCCCTACGGCTATCTAATATAATTTTAGGTAGACTAAAAGAAGCGCTAAACGTGTATGAGTAAGCGTTTATAGATGTAGTTCAAACAATAGGTTCTGCAAATGCGTGTTTGATTTTTTCAAAGCGCCGTAAGATGAGCGCAATCAATTACCCAACTTTTTGATCCTTTACAACATAGGTTTTAATAACTTTGTCATAAAGTGTTTGATTATCATCGTCCCAAAGGAGCCACATTGCCGGAATAAAAAATGCGCTAAATGCACCTTTGATTGCCTCTCGCACCACTCCTTGACTAATCTGATTGTAATTACTACCATCAGCCGCAGAAATAACTTTTAGCCCTATTATTCTATGACCAAGATTTCGCCCCCATATTGGATAGCATATGGCTCCAAAAATGGCACCAACGATCGCTCCATATATAGCATCATCAACAAAAGATACCAATGTAAATTCTTCATCCGAATTGAAAACTTCTTCTCCAAAGATTAAAAATAATGGCAGAAGAATGATGAGGGTTTGAAGTAAATAGGCAAAAAAACGATCTTGTTTTCCAGCAAGCGTGTATCCAAAATATTTACTATTCATCATTGGGGGTGGATTAGATGGGCCTGTTTGGAAGGTTTGGCGATTGCTATCAGGACTAGGACTGGATGGGTGCGCATTAAATACCTCTATCAGAATCGGAATTTGATCTGCACGAGACCAATTTGCCTGACCCTCATACCAAACCATTGTATCAGGCTTAAGATTCATGCCCTTAAGCTGCTCAAAGGTAAAGGGGCCCGTTTGCTGTCCGTTTAGGACGATGTAAAACTGCTGGTTCATATTAACAAATCAAAACATTACAAATATAACAAATATCCAAATTTAAAAATGAACAGAAAATCAATATTTTTGTTTCGTATAAAAAATCTCGAAAAATGCAATAAATCTCTCTGTAAAAACAGGGCACCTCGCAATCAATGAAACCCATGATACCCCTCAGAAATACTTGTATTAAATACTAAGACTCCATGTAAAATCGATACGCAAGAATCACAATTTGTCCTCCGAAAGGATTTAAAATTAAAAGCCGCCAAAAATCCTTTGAATTCGAGAATTTCGTGATAAAACCAATAAAAAAACCTTGATTTGCCTTAAGGAAAGTTCTCTTGAGACTGTAGGAGAAACCACCATCATGTTCAACAAATCATCGAAAATCTGATTTCTTTTTTAACTTTACTAGAAAATAATACAACATGAAAAAATACTACTATAGCGATAATGGCACCTCAATAGGGCCCTATACGATTGAGCAGTTAAAGAATTTGGGTGCAAATAAGGATAGTCTTATCTGGTGTGAAGATTTTACGGATTGGAAAAAAGTATCTGAGATTCCGGAACTAGCCCATTTATTTCATGAGCCCCCAAATATGCCACCCCAATTCCAATCCAAACGAACATTCCCTGTAACGCCAGTGATTCTGGGTCTTATTTTTATCGTGTGCATTGGAGGGTATTTCCTTTATATCCAAATCATTAATCCCAGTAAAACCTCAATGCCTGAAAACACTGAACAAATTTCAAGAACTGAGGATTCAGAACCCTATGAATCCTCTCCAAACAAAAAAATGGTAGACGGAATATATCCTCAAGCTTCACAGAGGATACTCAACTCCTCCGATATTTCCGGGTTGGACGCAGACGATCTTAAAATTATGCGGAATGAAATATTTGCAAGGCATGGGTATATTTTTGAAACATCAGACATGAAAGCTTACTTTGAAAGGCAAACTTGGTATCAAGGGCGTTTCCAAAATATCGAGTCAAAATTGACCCCAATCGAAAGGAACAATATTCAACTCATTAAAAACCAAGAAAATTTATTCAATCCCTCCGGGGATCCTAATAATCAAACTACAATTGAAAGTGAATATTCTCAGACATTTGTATCTAGAAATTATGAAGGAAATGGAATAATCGAAATATTAGAATGTACTTTTTCCTCCTCAGATGTTTTTCAAAAGGTAGTATACAAAACATCAAAAGGCAAACGTATTGAACTCCAGATTCTATTAGCCGATGAAAATTATTTAAAATTCCAATTTCCCAATAGCTCCCAAATATTTACCTTAGAAAAAAATGGAAACCGAATAACCTGTATAGATCCTGATAATCAGGAACAATACTTCCTCAGGGAATAATTGGGTTGTTTCGACTCATTTATTTTAAAACAATGATATTTCGTTTGTGCAGATCTAAAATCAAGACTACCTACGACTTTGTTTATGTAAGAACTAAAATTTTCACCTGCCAATGCGAAGCCATAAACAATAAAAAAACGAATAATTCTAATACTAAAATTCATCAACAAAATTTAGAGCACCCAAATACAAGTATCAAATTAATCAAACAAACTATTTCCACACAAACAGCTTATCGCATATCAATCTAGAATACAACGAACAGAACATCCATATAAACGGGTGTTTTCGAACATATTGGCGGTAGTTCCTACAAATACAATGTTGCGGGAATTGGTTCCAGAAATTTTTGAAGACCAATAACTTCCAAAAAAAGCTACTTTAAGGTGTTCCCCATCAAGGTAGTTACGAAAGCCCCCCAACGTTAGCTGCAGAGGAGAATTAAATGCCCCGATAGCATTATTGCTATTCCAACTTCTGCGCTCAGCCTCCCATTCATTTTCAGTCGGCAATCGAAAGCCAGTTGGACAAGGATTATTGATGCCATTTACTCCAGGCCATAGATTGTCATTCTGAATAGTACGCCAGTCAGAATTATCCTTAGTTTCCGAAAAATGAACTTTTCATGTCCTGGGGTATTGCCGGTACTTAAAGCATTGGTAATCGCAGAATTTCTGCACTGATGCCCATCCCCAAACCGACCCCACTGATATAAATCACCATATGCACTTACATCATTAGAATTGTTGGCAACTTTGCTTGCGCCAAGATTCCGATCCATCCATACACGACCGGTTATAGGATTACTTACCTCAACTACCTGAGTAGCAACCGAATTACAATGATGCATATTTTGGTCTCCATCCCTGATTAGCATCTAACTCAAATACACCTACTGAAAATTCCGATTTATCTTGAATTGAGGAATGGGTATGAGACAAATCTGCAGTATAAGCATCCTGTTCAGAGACTATCTTCCATTCTCCTGCTTCATTTATAAAAATCAATTCGGCCTCTAATTCTACTATCTTGGATTTTAATGTTGTTCGTTTTGTAAACTTAACTCGAATCGAATCTTTATCCATGAGGGTTACAAGAATTTCACTGGTAATACTTTGATTAAAATTCGGGCTTTTATCCAAATGATATTCCTTATTCTGAATTACCTCCAAATTCGGCAAAGTGTTTAAATAATATTTTACCTCCTGTGCATATAATTGATTTAACTCAGCATAATTTTTATGGCTCTACGCATTTTTTAGTGGGTAAAAATTTGTAACTTGGTTTTGTTATGACAGAAAAACTATTCGCCATGGCTTTAGGCATTCAGGATCCATGGTTTATAACCAGAATTG
>CANHGW010000060.1 GCA_947460175.1 Bacteroidota bacterium
GACTGTATTTCTTTGTCATGTGGTAATTACAAAGGTAGTATTTGTCAGCTTTTCCCTGTGGGGACTTCGTTTCGCTACGCTTCACTTCGTCCCCACAGGGAAAAATACCTGTTGCACTTATGACTTGAACTTACATAGTGTTACATTAGCTGATAATACAAGTGGATTTAATGCTCATGGAGGTGGATGGATTGCACAAGCAGGAATAAGCTTTTGGTATAAAGGAGCTACCATGTTTTGGACTTCTACTGAAGATGGAGCCAATGCAAGAATCATTCAATTAAATAGCAACAATGAAATGGCAACAAATTTATATGGCACCAATAAAAATACATTTGTTTCATGCAGATGTGTTAGTAATTCAAGTACAGGTTTTAATGAACATCATGAAAATATCGACTTGAATGTTTATCCTAATCCAACAAACGGCATCATTCATTTCAATTTACAGGGTTTGAAGTCGCAATCCTTGGATTTGACTATCTATAATTCATTTGGGCAAGCTATCGTAAATAGCCATTTAAAAAATGGTATGATCGACATGAATAATTATAGCAATGGCTTATATTTCTATAATTTAAAAAGCGAAGGGAAAACAATATATAGGGGTAAATTTCTTAAAGAGTAATCAATACATATGATTCCGAAAACCTCATTCAAGTGTGTATACGTTGAATGAGGTTTTATCATATACCAATCTCGATGTGTTTATTTATGTCCCTCATTTTTGGTACAGAATAACTATCAAACTTGAAACGATTTATGACTAGTTGTTTAAAGGCACAATGTTTACAAAATTTATAAATACGAATGAATTGGCATTTTCAAAAAAGTTTTGAAATAGGAGATGGGATGTAAAATCAATCGTTCAAGATTCTCTCAATTTCCTCCTTCATTCCAACTGTATATTGATATCCAAATTCCATTATCTCAGTAGCTATACTCATATCAAACATCCCGAAGCGACTCATTTCAGGTGGATCGATGAATACATCACATAAATTCGATTTGACATATACTGAATGACTGAGTGAAAAATGAAAGCTTCGATCAAGCATATTCTTCATTTGTATGTGTTCTATTTTTTTACTAATCGAATTCACATGGACTCCAATAATTGCATCGCATTTGCCTTGAATTTGCTCTACAGGAAAGTTATCTAAAATACCACCATCTAAAAGTAATGTATTGTCATACTCTATGGGTTTGAATACAAGTGGAACACAAGCTGATCCCATGAGAGGTTTGCTCAGTAGGCCTTCATGATAATGCTTTTGAACACCATGGATGATATCTGTTGCAGTTACATGAAGTGGTATATGGAGTGATTCAAAAGTATTGATAGGTATATATTTCAAAATGGTTTCTTCCAACCCATTCATATTAAACACTCCGGATTTACCTATTTCTAAAGAAGTAATACTAAATAAATTGGCATTGGTAGCAATATCCAATATTTCAAGTGGTGATAGACCTGCTGCGTACAAAGCACCTATGAGCGCACCTGCACTTGTACCAGAAATAATCGATGGCTTGATTCCTATTTCTTTCAAAGCTTGAAGTACACCTAGATGTGCTAAACCTCTTGCACCACCACCTGATAAAACGAGTCCAATTTTTTTATTCATTCCATGTTGTTTTTAATTTTTATTGATTCATTTTATCATTTCATATGATTCGCATTTACTTGTACAATAGTTCAAATTTACGTTAATCATTTCGTTTAAAACACATAGCTTTCAATTGATTTTATGTATAATAATATGAGTATATAAACACGTTTGTACAGCTTCTTATATTATTTCTTCATCATTTGTTTATAATGTCTTTACATTGACATAATATAGCAAACTTAATTTTGAGAAAAATTATTGTATGCTCTATATCCATTCTGGAAGTGCAATTGAACAATCTATAAGTGAGAAATTAAATATATTTACGAATGTAGAAGAATTTAATTCTAATTTAATACTGAGTAACAATGTTTCAAAAGATCAATTTAATTTATCTAAGAATAAGCATTCAACGTTGTTGTATTCATTTCAAGATTTAAATTACTATAAACATCTTGACACATTTCAATTAGAATGCAAGCAAGTTGATGAATTAGTTGAATCGTTGAAAGACTCAACAATCGATCAGATTATTTTACTTAGTTATCCTGGTGCTTATTTTAATTCGGACAATTTGTTTATTCAGCATAAAGGTGTTATTGAACAGAAATTTTCGAATGTTGGAAAACAATGTGTTACATTGAAAGTACAAGCAATCTATGATGAACAAAATTCAATCAACAGTCTACACGAATTGTTTTTTGATAATAACGAAACACATTATTTAATACCCAAAAAATCAAGTACTCGACTCTATTCTATCTCAGTAAGTAATTTAGTAGATTGTATTCTTTCGTCGGTTAAATTAAATCATTCAACTTTTTTTGATGTATTTGATCAGGTAACTAATTTGGAAAACTTTTTAATTAAAAACTCAAGGCATATACCAATAGTAAAAGTCTATCCAATGTATTTATACTTCAAAAGTTTAATAGGTCAGTATTGTTCACCTAATATGCTTGAATTATTTTTGCGTTCAATCGTACCAATGTATAACTATCGTACTGAAAAAGAATTAGACATTGATTTGCATACTTATTTTGATGAAGAGCAATTTAAATTAATCTATCCCTCTATTCCAAATTCACCTTCAATCTATACGATGGCTTCCTAAAAAACATAAAAAAAAGTGCTTTAAAGCACTTTTTTTATTTCGATTAATATTCATCTTCATTGAAGAAGAAATCTTCCTGTGTTGGATAATCAGGCCAAATGTCTTCAATACCTTCGTACGCTTCTCCTTCATCATCCAATTCTTGTAAATTTTCAATTACTTCAATAGGTGAACCTGAGCGAATTGCGTAATCGATCAACTCATCTTTGGTAGCTGGCCAAGGTGCTTCTTCTAAATGTGATGCTAATTCTAAACTCCAAAACATATTATTATTTATTTTAAAAGGTTTTTAATATTTTGCGCAAATGTAAGATTAAATTTATAACTTCCAAATCTTTATGTTTGCACTATGTTATCCACAAAAAATATAACAAAACAATATGGAAATCTTCAAATTTTAAAGGGGGTAAGCATAGATGTTAAAAAGTCTGAAATCGTGAGTATAGTGGGCGCTTCAGGCGCTGGTAAAAGTACCTTACTTCATATTTTGGGAACCTTAGAATTACCAGATTCTGGTAAGTTAATAATTGATAATATTGATGTATTTTCACTTTCTTCCAAGAAATTGGCCGATTTTAGAAATCAACATATTGGTTTTGTATTTCAATTTCATCATTTATTGCCTGAGTTTTCGGCTCTTGAAAATGTATGTATGCCTAGTTGGATTGCAGGGACGAATAAGAACGATGCTATTCGAAGAGCAACAGATTTGCTTGATATGTTACAATTGAAAGATAGGATTCAACATAAACCAGCAGAATTAAGTGGTGGAGAGCAACAACGTGTCGCTATTGCACGTGCACTTATTAATAATCCTTCTATCATTTTAGCTGATGAACCAACAGGTAATTTAGATAGTCAAAATTCTCAAGCTATTTTTTCTATGATTAATGATTTGAGAAATGAATTGAAACAAACTTTTATTTTAGTCACACACAACGATGAGTTAGCAAGATTATCCGATCGTGCACTTAAAATGGTTGATGGAAAAACAATAGAATAAGCATGCTAAAATCAACTCTTTCTATTAAAGATACCGGCTATTTTTCTCCATTGGTGAATGATTATGTTTTACATAAGGATTGGTTGAAATCACTTATTCAGGATTTTCCATCACATGAATCGATCGAACAACAACTTGTTTTGAGACAAAAACAGTCAATAGATAGATCAACGTTAGTAGAAGTATTAAATAATCAATATTCAACTATACAAGACACTGAAGTTGTAATGTCTAATATCAATGCATTGTTGGATGCAACAACATTTTCGATTTGCACTGCTCATCAGCCAAATGTTTTCACAGGCTTTTTATATTTTATTTATAAAATTGTTCATGCAATAAAATTATCAAATGAGTGTAATAGTTTATACTCAAACTTCAAATTTGTACCTATCTATTTCATTGGTAGTGAGGACAATGATTTAGATGAAATAGGAACCTTTCACTACAATAACAAAACATATCGTTGGGATACCAAACAGCAAGGAGCTTGTGGACGAATGTTGACTACCGAAATGGAAGATATACTCAATGAAGTTTTACTTACATTGAATGATCAATTGCCTCATGAAAAAAACATTCAAAAGATTTTTACTGATGCTTACAATGGGGTTAATACCCTTTCACAAGCAACTCGAATTATAGTGCATTCACTATTTGGCAAATATGGTTTAGTCGTGATAGATGCCGATGATTCAAGATTGAAATCTCAATTCATAGATGTAATGAAGGATGAACTTTTCAATCAATCATCATATACAATCGTATCCAAAACAATTGATACAATTTCATTACATTATAAAGCTCAAGCTGTACCTCGTGAATTGAATTTATTCTATTTGAAGGATCAATTGAGAGAACGCATAGAGCGAGTAGGAGTAGAATGGCAAGTAGTAAATACGACTATACGTTTTACACAAGACGAGCTTTTGAATGAACTAAATCAATATCCTGAACGGTTTTCTCCCAATGTTATTCTACGACCTTTATATCAAGAAACTATCTTACCCAATGTTGCCTTTGTAGGTGGTGGAGGTGAGATTGCTTATTGGCTTCAGTTGAAATCATTGTTTGAATATCATAAACGCTTGTATCCAGTGTTGTTTTTACGCAATTCTATTTTATGGATTAATGCTAAAACATCCTCATTGATACAAAAGCATGATATTGATTGTTCTCATTTATTTGGTACAGTAGATGATTTAGTTCATAGTAAACTGAGTGATCATACTACTTTGCTTGAATTGGAATTAATAGAAACCCGATTGCTTGATGAATATGAAGAAATTAAAAAACTAAGCCAGTCTATTTCGGATTCATTGTTTCAAAGTATGGAAGCGCATACTGCCAAAGCTAAAAAAATACAAACTAGAATTCATCAGAAATTCATATCTCATCTTAAACGAAATGAAGCAGATTTAATTGAACATATTCATCAAATTAAATTTCATTTGTTCCCCAATAATAGTTTACAAGAACGATACGATAATTTTTTATCGATATACAAACAGTATGGAGAAGAGATGATACCAGAATTGATGAAACAACATGAAGGCTTTGGAAATGATTTCATCATTCTTACAGAAGAATAAACAAATCTATTATTTATTTTTTAGTAAAAAATATGATTGTAGGGTAGTGGTCACTATAACCATCGTTCCATACACCATTTGAATACGAACGTTTTGGGTAGCCTTTGTATTGACCAAATTTTTCAATCATGAAATTTTGATTAAAGATAACAGCTTCTTTGTATTGAAGCCCCGAACCGGTTTTCTTTAAAAAACCATATGAAATAATGATTTGATCAAAAATACCCCAAGTATCTTGATAGGCAGTGGTTCCAATTCCTTTTTTATAAAATGAGGTCCAAGGGTTATATAAACCACCTTTTTGTACTTCATCTATTTTCCATTTTGTGGCCAATACTTCTGTCAAGCTAGCATTGATAGGATCATCGTTTAAATCACCCATATCGATCACCTTCGTGTAGGGATTTATGTTCATTAATGAATCTATGACATGCTTACTTACACGAGCAGCAGTTTTGCGTTTTTCACGCGTAGCACTTTCTCCACCTCTGCGCGATGGCCAATGGTTTACAAAAACATGGACTGTATCGCCACTTAAATTACCTACTACATATAATACGTCACGGGTAGGGCGGTCACCAGAATCTACAGGAACAGTCAATGAAGTAGCTGCAATAACCTTAAATAACGCTGGATTGTATAATAAGCCACAATCGACACCACGTTCGTCAGGCCCTTGAAAATGTACCACTTTCCAATTGCGTGCTTTTAACTTCGGATGGTTGCATAATACTTTTAACACGTCTGCGTTTTCAATTTCTGCAACTCCTAGTATAGACAATCCATTGACAGTTTTATCCATCCCCATTTGAGAAATTACGGTAGCAAGATTTTCTACTTTTTTAATAAAAACTTTGCCTGAATAAGCATTTGCTCCATCTGGCGTAAATTCATCATCATTTACTTTTGGATCATTAATCGTATCATAATAGTTTTCAAGATTGTAAAATCCAACAGCGATGGTATTTTCTTTTTGAGAAAAAACCTGAAGAAATGAACAAATAAGTATTGTAAAGGTTATGAATCGTTTTGTCATGCTATTTTTTTGATAAAGAAACTAAGAATATTCTTAGTTGGTCCAATTATATGATTATTTTTTTGTGAAGATGTGTTTTATGATAATTATTAATCTTTGTAAATTGAAACTTGATTGTATCCATCACTTGTTTTTACACCACGATACATCCCTTCACTATTGAAACTCAATTCGTAATTACCTAAGCGGTCAATTGCAATTAATCCTCCTTCTCCGCCCATTTTCACTAGTTTATCTTTTACAACTATATCGCAGGCTTCTTTTAATGTAAGACCTTTATATTCCATCAAACAAGATACATCATACGCTACGACTGCTCTAATAAAAAATTCGCCATGACCCGTACAACTGATTGCACAAGTATGATCATTGGCATAAGTTCCTGAACCTGGAATTGGACTGTCTCCGATACGTCCATATCGCTTATTCGTCATGCCTCCAGTCGATGTTGCTGCAGCTATATGACCATGTTGATCCAATGCTACAGCGCCCACAGTTCCGAATTTCTTTTCTTTTTCTAAAAAGCTTTTTAAATTATCTTCTTTATGATCCAACTGATAAAATTCGCTATCTCGAATATCGACCCATTGGTCATATCTGTATTGATTAAAAAGGTATTCATCACTTGCTGTTTCAATTTGTCTTGTTTTTGCAAATTCGTTAGCACCATTGCCACACAGGATTACATGCCCTGAATGTAACATCACTTCTTTAGCCAATAATATTGGATTTTTAATATTTCGAACACCAGCAACAGCGCCAGCCATTAAATTACTTCCATCCATTATAGAAGCATCCATTTCGTGTAGGCCTTCATTCGTAAATACAGCACCTTTGCCTGCGTTAAAAAGCTCATTGTTTTCTAATACCTTGACAGCTTCAACCACTGCATCGAGCGATGTACCTTGTTGTTCTAATATTGCATAGCCCGCATTTAATGCTTCTTGAAGTCCTTGATTGTAATTGATTTCCAATTCTGGTGTAAGCATAGATTTCAGGATAGTGCCCGCTCCGCCATGAATTGCAATAGTAAATTTTGACATTTTATTTTTTTCTAAGTACAAATGTAATTCAGTAATATGAATAGTTACAATCTAGTTGAAATCTACAACATAAAAAAAGAGTCAATTGCTTGACTCTTTCTCATATTGATACAATGATAATTTTATTCTTTTACACGACCACCGCCAGCAAAATATTTTGACCAGTAAGCATTCGTTAAATTTGCTATTGAAACACCTTTGCTACAAGCTGAATGTACAAAATAGTTATTTTTCAAGTAAACACCCACATGTGTAATTCGAGATGAATTGATTCTGAAGAATACAAGATCGCCTTCTTTCAAATCGCTTACATTGTTGATGTATTTTGAAGACTCAAATTGCATCCATGCAGTACGTAAAAGATTCAACCCAAAAACGTATTGATATAGATTTTGTACAAATGCTGAGCAATCAACACCACTTTTAGAGGTTCCTCCCATTCTATAACGTGTGCCATACCATTCGTCAATAAATCGGTACAACATCACATTTGATATTTGATTAGGAAGAATGTTCATCATAGATGAATATTTGTCTTTAACCCAGTCCATCATGCCACTTCCAAAAGAGGTTTGCTCAGTTGTAGTTTCTTTTTTATTCTCTTTTTTAATTACACGACTTGCATATAATTCATCATTTACTTGAGATTTAGGCAAGGTAATAGTAGTTGTAGTCGATTTCAATAAAGGGTTCTTATCAGAACTTACTTTTTGAACTTTCGTATTTAATAATTGATTATGTACGAAATCAATAGGGTCTCTTTTTGTTGTTGTTACTTTTACATCTTTGTCACATGTCTCATTGTTTTGAGCAAATGCGAAGCCGCTACTTAGTGTAGTTGCAAGTAAAAATACGCCAATCTTCTTTAGTACGTTCATGATGTCAGAATTTTTGGTTTGTGCAAAGGTAACTGAACTAAGTCTTTTATTTTTTTATTTAGTGTTTCAATTATGTTAAAAATGATATTTTCATTTCCTTCAACTTCAATATTTTGTTCATTTTTATTGCAAAACAGGTCTTTTTTATGGCATTTTCATTAAAAAATATGCAAAATATAGCCTATTTTATATATTAAGAATAAATTTAATGTGTAAAATAACTATTTGGATTTTTTATCCTACCAGCTTGAATATATCGATATTGTTTATAACTTTTTAAATTCTGACAATTGCTTTTTCTTAATTTCGGTGTCCAACTTTTTTTACATGAAATTCTCTCATTTACATAATCATACTCAATATTCTCTGCTAGATGGTGCAAGTAGCATCAAAAAATTATACAAGAAAGCCATTGCCGATAATATGCCTGCCATGGCCATTACCGATCATGGTAATATGTTTGGTGTGTTCGATTTCGTAAAAGAAGCTAAAAAGTACAAAGATGAGAATGGTAACTTATTAGTGAAACCGATTGTAGGTTGTGAGTTTTACCTTGTTGCAGATCGTACCAAGCAACAATTTACAAAAGAGCAAAAGGATGTTAGATATCATCAACTTTTATTAGCCAAAAATAAAGTTGGATACAAAAATTTAATAAAATTATGTTCGTTAGGTTTTACCGAAGGCTTGTATAGTAAATTCCCACGAATCGATAAAGAACTTATACTCAAATACCATGAAGGTTTAATTGCAACTACTTGTTGCTTGGGAGCATCAGTACCGCGTACTATTTTAAAGGATGGTGTGGATGCTGGCGAAAAAGAATTTAAATGGTGGCTCGATATTTTTGGAGAGGATTATTATGTAGAGTTGCAACGACATGATATACCAGATCAGATTACAGTAAATGCCGAGTTGGTAAAACTGGCTCGCAAATACAATGTGAAAATAATAGCAAGCAACGATTCGCATTATGTAGAAGAGGAAGATAGTAATGCCCATGATATTTTGTTGTGTGTCAATACAGGCGAAAAGCAATCAACCGAAAAAATGAAAGATTTCGGGGAAGATGACGATGTTTCTGATAAAAAGAAACGATTTGCTTTTTACAATAATCAGTTCTTTTTTAAAAATACACAGCAAATGACCGATTTGTTTGCTGATTTACCTGATGCAATTGATAATACCAATGAAGTAGTCGATAAAATAGAACTTGTCAGTGTAACCAATGATTTATTATTGCCTAATTTTCCGGTGCCTGAGCCTTTTAAATCGCAGGAAGATTATCTGGAATTCCTTACATATGAAGGTGCTAAAGCTCGATATACCATTTTTACCAATGAATTGGAAGAGAGACTAAAATTCGAATTATCTGTCATACGAAAAATGGGATTTGCTGGTTACTTTTTAATCGTTTCGGATATCATTATTTCTACTAAAAAAATGGGCGTTGTTGTAGGACCTGGACGTGGTTCTGCAGCTGGTTCGGTGGTAGCTTATTGTATTGGAATTACCACTATTGATCCATTAAAGTATAATTTACTTTTTGAGCGTTTCTTGAATCCCGAACGTGCAAGTATGCCCGATATTGATACAGACTTTGATGACATTGGTCGTGGCAAAGTAGTTGAATACATCGTAGATAAGTATGGTCGCAACCAAGTAGCTCATATCATTACTTATGGTACAATGGCTGCCAAAAGTAGTATCAAAGACGTAGCTCGTGTAATGGATTTGCCCTTGGATGAAAGTAATATGCTAGCCAAATTAGTTCCTGATCGACCTGGTACAAGTTTGCACGATATGCTTCATGTTACAGAAGCAGAATTGAAAAAACGTGAGAATATTCAAGCAGAGGATATACAAAATGTAATGAAACTGCAGGAATTTTATAATACACCAGATTTAAAAGGAACTATACTCCACGAAGCTGAAAAACTAGAAGGTACAGTTCGTAATACAGGTATTCACGCTGCTGGTATTATTATCGGCCCGAAGGATTTGATGGAAATTATGCCATTGTGTAAACAAAAAGACATTGATTTATATGTTACGCAATTTTCTGGAAATGTAGTAGAAGAAGCTGGTGCAATCAAGATAGACGTATTAGGACTTAGTAACTTAAGCATCATTCGTGATGCATTGATTTTAATCGAGGATAATCATGGCTTGAAGTTGGATATTGAAACAATACCATTAGATGATGAAATGACTTTTAAACTTTATCAGCGAGGGGATACAGAAGGCACATTCCAATTTGCATCTCCCGGAATGAAAAAGTATTTGAAGGAATTACAACCGACTTGCTTGGAAGATTTGATTGCAATGAATGCCTTGTATCGACCAGGACCTATAGAATATATTCCAGATTTCATTGATCGCAAACATGGTCGCAAAGAGATTGTGTATGATTTGCCAGAAATGGAGGAGCATCTAAAAGATACCTATGGTATCACTGTATATCAAGAACAAGTGATGTTGCTATCGCAAAAGTTAGCTAACTTCTCAAAAGGTGATGCTGATATTTTACGGAAGGCCATGGGGAAGAAACAGAAGGACGTACTTGATAAAATGAAAGAAAAATTCATGCAGGGATGTGAAGCGAATGGTCACCCCTTGGACAAGTGCCAAAAAGTATGGACCGACTGGGAAGCCTTTGCACAATATGCGTTTAACAAATCTCACTCAACCTGTTATGCATACTTAGCTTATCAAACAGCTTATCTCAAAGCAAATTATACACCAGAGTATATGGCTGCATTGCTCAATTCTCAAGGGAATATAGAAGATGTATCAAAGTATATGAAAGAGTGCCAACGTCTGGATTTAAATGTATTAGGGCCAGATATTAATGAATCATTGAAAGGATTTAGTGTTAACACAAAAGGAGTGATTCGATTTGGGTTAGGTGCTATTAAAGGAGTAGGAGAAGCAGCAGTAGAAGATATCATTTTAGAACGAAAATCAAACGGGCCTTTTAAAGATATCTATGAATTAGTAAGACGGGCAAATCAACGAACTGTCAACAAAAAAACATTGGAAAGCCTTGTAATGGCGGGCGCTTTTGATTCATATCCCGAAATTCACAGAGCAGAATATTTTCATATAGGACCAGGTGAAATGCTAACGAATCTTGAGCGAATTATAAAATACGGTCAAAGTGTTTCTGCCAATGCCAATACCATGTTGAATAGTTTGTTTGGCGATGCTATGATGCCTGAGATTGCGTTACCTAAATTACATTCTA
>CANHGW010000061.1 GCA_947460175.1 Bacteroidota bacterium
AAAAGATCAAATTGAGGTTTGTATACTTCTCCATTTACAACTGTGATGCCTTTATCCGCATTACCCATGATATCTATATTGACCAGCATTTTAATTTTTTGAATATCAAATGTTGGGTGTGAAGTAAAGAATGAAGAACCCATTAATCCAGCTTCTTCTCCACTAAAAAGAATAAAAACAATATTATCCTTAGGTTTGTATTTTGAATAATAGTTAGCTAAGTAAAGTATCATAGATGTCCCACTGGCATTGTCACTTGCGCCAGGAAACATGGCATCTTTTCCCATCATGCCGAGATGATCGTAATGTGCTGAGAAAACAATAAATGAATCTGATCTTTTTGCTTTTATATATCCAATTAGATTAGTTGACGTAAAATCATTTATAAAGTTATTTGTGTAGTCAATTTCAATTGTTTCTTTTTGTTTGATAGCACTATCTAAAAAGTGAAGTGATGGTATATCATCAATTTTTTGACTTATCGTATGTGTTAATTTTTTTTCTTCTGTGTATATTATCAATGAAGGATTATGTCTATACAACATACAAGAATCAAGAATAGATGAATTTCGTTTATTTCCAAAATGTAATACTAAAGCATCATTTTTCTCAAAACCTTTTTTAATTTTTTTTGATAATAAAAGTTGATCCAACGAATCTCGTGTATTATAATGTCTTAATTGAAATCTGCCCTGTATGGAGGGTGAAGCTGCATCCACAAGGAAATTTGTGCCTGCTTTTTCTATTGATTTGTCAACTTTACAATATATAGAGGAGGGGTGTGTATTGACTGGAAATGAATACTGTTGCAAATAACTATTGCCAAATCGTTTTAATTTCAATCGACTAAATTCATTTTCAAGAAATTTAGCAGCGTTGTTTACGCCATTGTTTACATAACCACGACCTGCATATTTTTCAGAGCATAACTCATTTATAATTGATTTTGAATATTCGAGTGATTGACCTTGTAATTTAACTAAGGTAAATGGAATGAGAACGCATACGATTAAAAATCGTAAATAGATTATTGGAGTAATTTTTTTCACATGAAAGTTTTAATGAATGGAATGACTATCTATTTTGTAAGGGCATGCCTAGATGGAACATGGTAAATGTCATTACATCTGTCCATTCATCGATTTGTTTAGAAGTAGATTTACCAGCACCATGTCCAGCTTGAGTATCAATACGAATCAGCATGGGTGTTTGTCCTGAATTGTTTTCTTGTAATGTAGCTGCAAATTTAAATGAATGAGCAGGTACTACACGATCATCATGATCGGCTGTTGTTATCATTGTTGCAGGATATGTTGTTCCCTTTTTTACATTATGTAATGGAGAATACTTAATCAAATAGTTGAAGTCCTTTTCATTGTCACTACTACCATATTCAACAGCCCAGCCCCAGCCGACAGTAAACTTATGATAACGTAACATATCCAATACACCCACTCCTGGCAAAGCTACTTTATACAAATCGGGTCGTTGCGTCATACAAGCGCCCACTAGTAAACCACCATTGCTTCTGCCATGAATGGCCAACTTTTCTTTTGAGGTAATTCCTTCTTTGATTAAATGTTCGGCAGCTCCAATAAAGTCATCAAATACATTTTGCTTATTTTCGAGCATACCCGCTTGATGCCATTTTTCACCAAATTCGCTTCCACCTCTAAGATTTACCATTACATAAATTCCACCTTGCTGTACAAAGTAACTCATAGGAATGCTAAAACTAGGTGTAAGTGATATATTAAAACCACCATATCCGTACAATAAAACTGGGTGAGGTCCATTGGTTAAATCAACATCTTTTCGATGATAAACAAACATAGGAACCTTGGTTCCATCTTTGCTTGTAAACCACATTTGTTCTACAGATGTATTATTTAAATCAGCTGCAACAGTTGGTTTTTTAAACAATGAACTAGTGTTTGTTTTTATATCATATTTATAAATTACAGGAGGTGTATTAAGAGAAGTATATGTATAAAAAGTATGATCGTCTTTTTGACTTCCATCAAAACCACTTACTGTGCCTAAGCCAGGTAAATCAATTGAATATAAAAAGCCGCCCTTCAAATTATATACATCCACTTTGGAACATGCATTGACTAAATACTTACAAAAGAGTTTATCACCTACACGAGAAATTCCATCCAATTTATGTTCTTTTTCTGGTATCAACGTTTTCCAATTTTTTTCATTTGGTTGATTAGGGTCAATTAGTAAAACTTGATAATTTGGTGCATTCCAATTAGAGTAAATTAAAAATTTGCCATCTATATTAGTAATAAAATCTTGATTCGTTTTAAAACCAGGACATAACATGTTGAATTGTTTTTGTGATTGGTTTTTTAAGTCCATAAACTGTAATTCACTCCCGTCGGTTCCTTCAGATAAGCTTAGTATCAACCATTGTTGATCTTCTGTAACGAAAGCTCCTTTGTATCTCAATGGATGTTCTTTATCTTCATAAATCATTTTGTCTTTCTCTTGAGATGTTCCTATTTTATGAAAAAAGATTTTTTGAAATTCTGTTTTGGCTGAATATTTTTCGGATTCATTCGCAGGCTTGTCATAGCCACTATAATAAAATCCTTCATCACCTATCCACGAAATGCCAGAAAATTTTGAATAACGAATCGTATCCTTCAATGGTTTTTTAGTAGCTACATCCATGATGTAAATCTCTTGCCAATCGCTCCCTGCATTCGATACACTGTACGCACATAGTTTTTGGGTTTTTGATAATACAATACTTCCAAGAGAAGAGGTACCTTTTTCGTTCATTGTATTAGGATTTAAAAATTCCTTAGGTTCACCTTCTAAGCCTTTTTGAATAAAAAGAACACTTTGATTTTGAAGTCCATCATTTTTGTAAAATAGATAATAATCGCCCTCTTTAAAAGGTGAACTATACTTAGTGTAATTCCACATCAATTTTAATTGATTTTGAACAAAGGTTCTATTTGTAAGGTTTTTGAGATAATTTTCAGTCAACAGGTTTTGCTCTTTCACCCATTGTGCAGTAGCAGGGGAATTGTCATCTTCAAGCCAACGATACGGATCTTCAATAGTTTTTCCGAAATACAAATCACTAATGTCTGATTTTGATGTTTCAATGGTTCTCATTGGAAAATTTTGTTGAGCCAACATAGATAAATTTAAAAATACACAAACAATTAAATAAAGGGATTTCATCATATTTATTTTAATTTGTAAATATACAAGATTTCCATTCTTATCAAATTCGAGATTTTTACATTGTTATTATTGGATATATTAATAGGAAAACTTATGTGTAAAAAAATATTTTAATGTGTTTTTTTTTTATAATAACAAATCATTATATTTACATCAAATATTTTTTATGAAAAGAAAACTCTACTTATTATCTTTTTTAGTATTAATTTTATCTGTAAATCGTTCTTATTCCCAATGTATTCCTACTGTTGGAGTTACTGGAATAACTGGAGATTTTGTAAATGATTTTACGTTTAATACCTTGTCTAATTTAGCAAGTGGTGATAATGCTTCTGATTATGCATTGTATCCACAAACTACAACTGTCGTACAGGGTTTAACGTACCCTTTTTCCATGGCACCTGGAGGGAGTGTTTTTCAACAAGGCTTAGCAATTTGGATAGATTACAATGGAAATAATTTATTTACAGATCCAGGTGAATTTGTTTGGAGCTCTGCTGGTGCAGTCTTTGGACCAAGTGCTCAAACAGGTAATGTAACTATACCATTAACGGCTGTGCCAGGCACAAGACGAATGCGTATTGTTGCAAAGTATGCGGGTGCAGTGCTTTCTACTGAGTCGTGTGGTCATGCTACGTTTGGAGAATATGAAGATTATAATATTACCATAGCTGCAAATACACCTTGTGCAGGGAGTCCTACTGCAGGTACATCGACTGCTGCTCCTGCAAATCCATGTCCAGGCATAACAGTTAATTTTGGTTTAACTGGTAATTCATTGGTTGGTGGTTTAACCTACCAATGGTTGAGTTCTACTACTAATACAGCACCTTGGACAGTTATTGGCGGTGCAAACACTATTAACTATGCTACCACTCCACCAGCAGGTGTAACTACTTATTACAGATGTATTGTTACATGTACAAGTAGTGCTGGTTTTGATACATCTGTATCAGTTCCAGTTACTGTACAATCTTGGAGTCCTACATCGCCTTGTTATTGTGCATCTGCGGCTACTACAAATTTTGATCAAGAAATATTAAATGTCACTGTTGGTTCCTTAAATAATACAACTACATGTGCAACGCCTTTAGTTGGTACTCAAGGAAATGCAACAGGTTTAGCAAATCAAAATGCAGATTTTACAGGAGTAGGCGGTGTGCCTGCACCGAGTGCATTCGTTGGACTTTCTACACCAATTTCTCTTGAAATTGGAACATGTGGTGGTTCTGTTGCATCTTCTGCTAGTATTTTTATTGATTACAACCATGATGCCGATTTTAATGATCCTGGTGAGGAGATTTATACAAATATTGCTATTGCAACTCTTCCTTCAATTGTTACTGGCTCATTTATACCACCTGTAACAGCTTTGTCAGGTGTTACTCGTATGAGAGTAATTGCTATGAGTACTTGGATAGGTACAATTACGCCTTGTCTATCTTATGGTTATGGGGAAACAGAAGATTATTTGATTAATATAATTCCTCCATCACCATATGACCCTGCAGTTATTTCAATGACATCACCTGCTGGTAACTGTTATACAGCAAATCAAGTTATTTCAGCTCAATTAAGAAATTATGGTTCTACGGCTATTGATTTATCTGTAAACCCAGTTACTGTTACTTTAAACGTAACTGGGCCAAGTGGTGTAGTGCCATATACAACTACTGTAAGCACAGGTTTATTAACTCCTTACGGAGCATCTGGTGTTGGTGCTATTTTCACTGGAGTTAACATGTTTGCTGGTGGTACTTATAATTTAAATACTACCTTGACTATTTCTGGTGCAGGGAATGGCAATTTATTCAATGATTCTTTAGCGACTCCAATTACAAAAATTAACTATCGTCCAACAGCTGGTGCTCCTTATCAATTATGCCAATTTAGTCCAATTCCATTTGGTCAAGGATTGTCAGTTTCTGGTTGTGCCACACCACTCAATGATTCTGTAACATTGACATTTACTATTACCCCATGTATCGATAATATTGGTGCTACTGGCGGAGGAACTTCATTGAATGCTCCTGCGAATTGTGCTAATCAATATGCAGGTGCTCTTGGTTCTGCTACTATTCCAGCTTTACCACCTGGAGCCTACTTTACTTCTAATGGGAAATTACAAGTGACTAACATGGCTTCTGGCTATATTACAGAGCCTCGTTTCATTTTATATGGTACTTCTCCAATTGGTGCTCAATTATTCTCTGGTTGCCCTACTGGTTATAATACAGGTGCTGGTAATTTATTATCTGGTGGGCAATCAATTGGAAACAATGCATTATTTTTAAATAACAGAGATATTATACCTTCTCAGCTTTCTTCCATATTTGCACCTGGAAATACTACACTTAACCTTGGATATTGGGAAACGTACAACGATTTATTTGCTGCTTCTGATGTTACCTTTAATACTGGTGGTCCAACAACTGCTACATTGAAGGTTTATTATTCTTATATTCCAGCTAATTTGGAGTGGTACAGTGCTCCTTCGGGTGGTGTAAACTTGTATAGTTTATCACCATTTAATCCATTGATTACTACTGGGTCAGGATTGTCTAACTCAAATAATACTGGTACATTTACATGGTTTGCTGCTTGTGCAGGTAGTTCAAATTGTCGTGTTCCGGTCAACTTAGTCATTAATCCTACACCTGCCGCTTTCCAAGATACATTGGCGCAATGTGAATATGCAGTTAGTTCGAATAGTGCTATATTTGATTTAACTACAATGAATAGTTCAGTTTCTGGCAATAACCTTGCTGCAAGTGTAGAGTATTTCTTAGACGAGCCTTTATTCTCTCAAGTTCCTTTCCCTTCCAATGATACTTCATCCACTAACTTTGTCTATTCTAAAGTATTTTATCCTTTGACTGGATGTTTCTCAAAAGATAGCGTGTTGTTACAAGTTAATAGTTTACCAGAGTTACCAAGTGCTGTTATCACAGGGTTTGCTTGTGCTCCAGCATCCATTGATGTAGCAAATTTGATTGATCCTTTCAGTACTTCGCCATCAGGTACAGATACATTGTATTATAATGATAATACGTACACAGCGTTACATCCAAATCCACATAATATTACAACTGCTGATACAGTATATATGGTTTTTGCTACTAATACATTACCTATTTGTTCAGACACTGCTACTGTATTTATTGATATTGCACCAGCAACAAATTATATTTCAGGACAAGATGTTATAGGTGGTTACTCAGTAGCAGGAAGTTATGGCTGTAACTCGGTGACTATCTTAGATGGCCTATCTGATACCTTACGTTCACCATCAGATTGTCGTCGTATAAGTTCAGTTACTGACGTTGTAAACAGTATCAGTTTAGGATCTACTGCTACATGCCTTGATATTGCTGCTAGTACTCCATTCCATAATGGACAACCATATGCAAATCGAACGTATCAAATTACACCAACTACAAATGATACTGCTCAGGTTTGTCTATACTACTTGGATCAGGATTTGCAGGATTACAATGCCGATGCAGGATTCTTAGGATGGCCTTTGTTGCCAACCGCTGCAACAATGCCTGCAAACATGAGTAATATTGCTATTACAAAAGTGGATAATGGTGATTTGAATACCCCAGGTCACGTACCAACTGCTATATCAAATGCATCCATATCTGCAAGTTATGATCCTCTTACAACCGTATGGACGATATGCTTCCCTGTGAGTGGCTTCTCTTATTTCTATCTTCATACACAAAACCCAGGCAATGTACCATTACCAGTTAGTTTATTAAGCTTTACAGGAACTAGAGTAGATGCGACTTCACAATTGAATTGGAGTACTGTGACTGAAATCAACAATAGTCATTTTGTAGTAGAACGTAGTAAAGATGGTAGAGTATTTAGTAAACTATCAGACAATATTGCTAGTAAAGCAGTGAATGGAAATAGCAACGAGCGCTTAGATTATGGTTATACTGATGCAACACCATATCAAGGGCATAACTACTATCGTTTACAACAACATGATATTGATGGTCATATGAGTTATAGCAAAGTGGTTGATGTGTATTTTGGCAATGAAACTATCGTTACATTATATCCAAATCCAGTGAATACAAACTTGAATGTAGATATCAATACTCCAAAAGCAACAGTAGCTAAATTGAAAATCACCGATGCCACAGGTCGTACTGTGAAAGTAGTCGACATGCAATTGCAAGCTGGAAGTAATACTACTATAGTAGATATGCAAGGCTTAGCTGATGGCATGTACATGATTTCTATTACCAACGACAAAGGATTAAATTATTCTCAACCATTGAGGAAGAATTAATCTTAATTAGAATACAAAAATGCCACGCAATTGCGTGGCATTTTTTATTAAAATGAAATAAAAAAATTAATCAATAAAACCTTTCTCTCTCATCCAATCATCGTTATATATTTTTCCAATATAACGACTACCATGATCGTGAAGAATAACAACAACTAAATCAGTAGGCTTTAGTTTATCTTTCATTTGGACTAAGCCTTGAACAGCAGCACCTGCAGAGGATCCGCAGAAAAGCCCTTCTTCTTTGGCTAGTCGTCGGCACATCAAGAGAGATTCTTTATCATGAATTTCTTCTAAATGATCGATAAAGTTTCGATCATAATTTTCAGGAATAAAATCTTCGCCCATCCCTTCTACTGCATATACTTTTGCTAATTCAGGTTTAATTTCCCCTGTTTCAAACCAATGTTTAAGGATTGAACCTGCAGGGTCGATACCCCATATTTGTACATTTGGATTTTTTTCTTTTAAATACATTCCTGTACCTACTAATGTGCCACCTGTTCCAGTTGAAGCAACATAATGGGTTATTTTGCCATCAGTTTGATCCCAAATTTCTGGGCCTGTAGAAAGATAATGTGCTTCGCGATTAGATAAATTATTGTATTGATCTGGATTCCAGCCATCTCGTTCTTTTGCTATACGAGCAGCAACAGAGTAGTAAGAACGAGGATCTTCTGGTTCTACATCAGTAGGGCAAACATGCACTTCAGCACCCATGGCACGAAGGATATCAACCTTCTCACGACTCATTTTATCAGCTAAGGTAAATACACATTTATAGCCACGTGTAAGTCCTACCAATGCTAATCCCATACCTGTGTTACCACTTGTACATTCTACAATGGTCCCACCTGGTTTTAGTTTGCCACTTTTTTCGGCATCTTCTATCAGTTTCAATGCTATACGATCTTTGATACTATTGCCAGGATTGAAATATTCTACCTTGGCATAAACAGGACAAGGGAAATCCTTTGTAATACTATTTAGTCTTATTAGAGGTGTATTGCCAATAGCCTCTACGATATTGTTGTAAACTCGATTCATTTAAGTTAATATTATAAAAAATTAAAACACTACGATTTGTTGTGTAGGTGCAAATGTAAATAAATAATAAAACAAATAGGAAGACATTCTAAATTATCGCAGATTCAGCAATAGAAATGCTGAATAAATTAAGTAGTTGTAGTTCAACATGATTATAAAAATTAAACCCAGATTCAGCATTAGAAATGCTGAAACGATTAAGTATTTGTAATTCAGCTTTTTGCAAAATCTGACAACAAATACTAAATCCCCGAATGGGTGGGACAGGCGGGATAAACCCAACTAACACGCTAGAATTTTCGTTCCTTAAATCCTATCGCGTAATTTGGGTTAAAACAACTACTAACTATGCTAAATTCTTAGAAGCTGATTTAGTGGTAGTTCAAACCAGTGGAAACGACATCATGGATTATTATTTTAGTAATCGATTAAAATTGAGTCGCAAAAAAGCAAGTGTAAAACCATCTGAAGCTGAATTAGCACTTTACAACGAATTGTACAAAAAATAAATAGAGTTTAGTTAAGACATACGTTGAATTCCTACTATCTAAAACCCTCACAGATAACTGTGAGGGTTTTTAGTTATCTATATAATTTTCCAAGCATTCATTGACTATTTTTTCATTTAAATTGATGTTGACATATTTTGGCTTAGTCAAGGTTTTACTTTGTACTTCTAATTAATAAAGTATGCAACAAAACACAGTTAATCCTCAAGAACATGCCCTTCAGCTTCCATCCTACGAAATTTTCAATGAACAAGCAATGAGTATCGATAACTATAAAATATTCTTTGCCTATTTTGCCAAAATTCCTTGTAAACATTCACTTAACTTCGTAAAAGGGAGTATGGTGAAAAACTATATAGAAAAAGAATTGACGGATGATATCATTGACGTTATTTACAATAAGCAAATGGACTGGCGAGTCAAAAAATTACATATGGAAGATGTCATCTATGTCCTAAAAAATGAGATGATTATTTATATCAGTAAAATGGAATGCAGTATGCTCTTTGCAAGAGCGAATGAACCTGCTGCTGATCTCTTAAGCGAAAAATTCAAATCATTTAAGATTCGTAAAAAAAGAAGAAAATCGATTAGTATGATTATTACTACCCGAAGAGGTTTGGATACGGTCGATATTCATGTGAAAAAACCTGTGATTAATCTCAGTACCCATTACAACGATGGTATGGGGGAAATGCATAAAAAACTCATTCAAACGCTCAATAAAATGCATGAGAGCGGCTTAGTGCTTTTTCATGGAAAGCCAGGCACCGGGAAATCGACCTATATCAAGCATTTGATTTATCAGGTTCGTAAAGAAGTTATTTTTTTACCACCTCGTATTGCGGCAGGGATGGATAGCCCAGATTTTACACAGTTTTTGGTACAGCATCCCAACACTATATTTGTTATAGAAGATGCGGAAGAACTAATCGTCAATCACCAAGGTAATCGCAATTCGGGTATGTCTATGCTATTAAACCTGAGTGATGGCTTATTGGGTGAGGGACTTGGTATTCAATTTATTGCCACCTTTAATACCAATGTAGATAATATTGATCCTGCTTTATTGCGTCGTGGGCGTTTGAATAATTTGTACGAGTTTAAACCACTGGAATTATCAAAAGCAAAGGCGTTGTTAGAGAAGGTTTCAAAGCACGATGTATTGGTGACTAGTCCCATGACACTTGCTGAAATCTATCATAACGATGATGATCCGTTGCAATACAAACAGCAACGCAATCAAATTGGATTTGTAAATGAACGTATTGCTTCTTAATTAATTTCTTAACTACGACATATATTGTCGTAGTTAAATCCTAACTTTGTATTCATAATTAAGCCTTATGTCAAAACGAGAATCCCTTTTACGTTATACCTGCATTATCAATAAAGTGCGAAGTCAACCTTCTACATTCAATGAAATTCAAGATTATTTGATGACACAAGGCGAGATACAAGGTTTTCGCTACGATATCTGTGCAAGAACCTTCAAGCGCGATTTGGAAGAAATATTTTCGTTGTATAAGATTGATATTTGTTATGATTTTAGCACAAGAAAGTACAAAGTAAATGAAGATGATGATACTGAAACGAATATTCGGATGCTCGAGGCCTTTGATACGTTGAATATGCTGAAGGTATCGGAAGGGATTTCAAACTATGTTTTTTTTGAGCGCAGAAAACCTAAAGGAACCGAATTTTTGTATGGGTTATTGCATGCCATTAAACATAAATTGCAGATCAATATGAAGTATCAAAAAATATGGTCTGATGAAGTAACAGAAAGAATTATAGAGCCTTATGCATTGAAGGAATCTCAAAACATTTGGTATGTATTGGCGTATCAACCGAATGACGATAAAGTAAAAACATTTGGTCTTGATCGTATTGTTGATATCGATGTGTTTAAGCGTCGATTTCAGGTAAAAAAAGATTTTAATATTCATGAAGCTTTCAAATATTGTTTTGGTATCGATAGCCATGGTTCAGAAAGGCCAGAGGAGATTATACTTTCCTTTGATCCCGAGGAAGCGCTCTATATCAAAAATTTACCCTTGCACGAAACACAGGAAATCATAGTAGACAATGAAGAAGAATGTCAAATAAAATTAAAACTGTATTTATCCTATGATTTTATCATGCAAATACGTTCTAGAGGAAACCGTGTGAAAGTATTAAAACCACTCAAGCTGAAAAATATGATTATTCAACAATTAAAAGAAACACTGAAGTTGTATGAGTAGACAGGAATAAGTAAAAAGTATAAAGTATAAAGTCGATAGAAGGCAGTAACAACTTCCAACTCCCAACTCCCAACTAACAACTAACAACTAACAACTAACAACTAACAACTCCCAACATCTCATATCTCACATCTCATATCTCACATCTCATATCTCACATCTCATATCTCACATCTCATATCTCACATCTCAC
>CANHGW010000062.1 GCA_947460175.1 Bacteroidota bacterium
AGTATTGAAACAAATGAAACCTATCCTATTAAAGAAATAAGCAATAAAAAAGGTGACATGGAAAACAATGAAGTCAAAATTAAATTTGAAAATGGCGAACGTATTGTTGTTGCAGAAATTAGAAAACCTATGACAATTGCGATGATACGAAGCGAGTTCAATAAAGTATTTGCAAAACCCAATAAAACCGTTACTCTCAAACCATTGGTAAAAACTCCCAACGAATTTCTTGTTGAAAGGACCTACAAAGACGACGGACATAAAATATATAAATTCATGATTTTACGTGTAATCAAAGGTAAAGAGTATATGATCGAAAGTTCTGAATTTGATGACTTAGCACTATGTAAAGACTTAATGAATATTGCTAAAACTTGTAAATAATAATTTCATTCCATATTGATGGTATAAAAAAAAGGATTGCAATTTTATGCAATCCTTTTTTATTACTTATATAATAACTAAATCCCATCACCATCGAGCAAATTACCTATACCTCCTAGAAGACCTCCTTCTTCTTTTCGACGACCGACAGAAGCATACGTCATGATACGAGAAGCTAGTCGACTCACAGGTAACGACTGAATCCACACAGTACCTGGTCCACGTAAAGTTGCAAAAAATAAACCTTCTCCTCCGAAGATGGTGTTTTTTATACCTCCTACAAACTGAATATCAAAATCTATATCCTTCGTATAGGCTACGACACAACCTGTATCTATTTTTAATACTTCGCCTGGATTCAGTTTGCGCTCAAACACATGACCACCTGCATGCACAAAAGCCATTCCATCTCCTTCCAATTTTTGCATGATGAAGCCTTCACCACCAAAAATACCTGTACCCAATTTACGTTGAAATTCTATACCCACACTAACTCCTTTTGCTGCGCAAAGGAACGCGTCTTTCTGACAAGTTAGTTTACCCCCCAACTCAGCTAAATTCATTGGAATAATTTTGCCAGGATAGGGTGATGCAAAATGAATTTTCTTTTTGCCTTGTCCTACATTGGTAAAGGCAGTCATAAATAAACTCTCACCAGTCAACAAACGCTTGCCGGCTGAGAATAATTTCCCCATCAAGCCCCCAGTTTGAGGTGTTCCATCGCCAAAAATGGTTTCCATTTGGACACCTTCATCCATCATCATAAACGATCCGCTTTCTGCAATGGTAGTTTCGTTGGGATCTAATTCGATTTCCACGTGTTGCATTTCTTCACCGTGGATTTTGTAGTCAATTTCGTGTGCGTTCATAGTTTGAAAATTTTAGGTAAATATCTGCATTTTTTAAATTCAGTCTATATCTTTTTCAAAGAAATTTGATAAATGCTTTTTTAGAATGGTTGAATGGTTTTTAAATGATATATATAATCTCTATTATTATTCTACTACAATCTTCCTCACGGTTTTGCCTAGTTTCAGAAAATAAATACCTGCTGCAATTCCATTTAAATCAATCATACATATATGATTTACAAAATGGCTTTGTATTGATAATCTTCGTTGGCCTATGACATCGTATAACTCAATCATTTCATTGTTTATATCATTTTGATTACTTCTAAGTTCTATATAGCCCTTCGATGGATTAGGAAAAATATCCAACTCAACTTGTTCAATAGTTGAATTGTAGATACTTGTAGGCGATTGACCAATCGTAATTTCATAATCTTCTGTTTCACCATTGCTGTATGTGCCACATGATTGATGGCTAAACATACCATCTTCTACCACTCTTATACGTAGCCTAGTGATACCATACAACGCCGTTATCGGTGGGATAAATGTATGAGAAACCATTGCATTGGGCGAAGCCGTCAATGTGCCATAAGCAATTTCTTCCACGGGGTCGCCAAACGTATAATTTTTGTTGTAATCGATCCATATAGAATATTTAGCCGTATTGATGACATTGAATGAAAGATCAATAGTCGTAGGAATCCCAGGTGAAAGAATAGTGGTAGCCACATTATTATAAAACACATAATGTGGAAATGCATATTGAGCATTGGTTACATTTGAGAAAACACCCATTGACACGCTTTTAATATAAGTTTGAACGACTGTAGGCGTATCTGCATAATCAGATGTACAATAGGGTGCAGGAATAGTAGTTTGTGCAACTACTGATAAATTGCAAAGAACGAGTAATGATAAAATAGATAATATGTATTTTTTCATATAATAATAATTTCCATTGTTTTCAAATCGAAAAATAAATTCACCTTACAATTAAGTTCAGTTTATTCAAGTAAAGTTTGTAAAAAAAAACCAAACCTCCTAATCTATAACAAATCTTGATTTCTCAGTTTAACGTACCATTTTAAATTGAAGTACTATCTTTGTGCCGAAATGAAGAAATTTCTTTCCATATCATTGCTTATGATTTACCTGACCTTCTCGGCAGGCATCGTCATTTCAATGCATTATTGTGGTGGTGATTTGGCTTCGTTGAAGTTATTTGCAAAAGCATCTTGTTGTTGTGATGATGATGATGAAAAGTTACCTACAAAGGATGATTGTTGTAAAGATGAAATCAAGACCATAAAAATTTCAGATGATCAGAACATTCATAAATCGATTTCATACGTTGTAAAGGAGATTCAAGATTTAGCAGTACTTCCAACACCTTGTTCATTTTCATTTCAACATGTTGTTTATACAACTACCATCATTTCAAATCAACAATTACCTCGACCACCAGATCGGGTTTGCTTGATTCCTGCCTATAAATTGAATCATTCATTTTTGTTTTATAGTTAAAAAAGTAAGTAATTTTTCCTTCAAAGGGAACTACATATTTATTTACTTTTTTTAATTAATTCAAAAAACAATACAATGAAAACTTTCTTATTCAATTTAATCGTTGTGATGCTTATCAGCTTTACAACAATAGCCCAAAACAATAAAATAAAAACAGATACAATTACCATCAAAGGTAACTGTGGTCAATGTAAAGAACGTATAGAAGAAGCTGCTTTTATCAAAGGCGTTAAAACAGCCGAATGGAATAAAACAACCAAAATCCTAACGGTCGTTTTCAATACCGATAAAACGTCCTTGGATAAAATTGCAGATGCAATTGCAAAAGCGGGTCATGATTCTCAACTTCATACTGCAGCTGACAAAGCTTATAAAACTCTTCCTAGTTGTTGCGCATACAGAACAGGTGTCTGCGAACATGATTAAACAACCGTCGTTCTATTTTATATCGAGTTTACTTTTTATTTCATTTCTTTCTATATCACTGCAAGCGCAACCTGCTGATATAACTCTACAAGGAAGTGTATTTGAAAAAAAACAAAACAATACGGAAGAGCCTGTATCGGCTGTGAAAATAAGCTACTCCAAAAAGGTATTTACGTTTACAGATAAAGAAGGCAAATTTTCGATTCTTGTTCCTGATACTGTATCTCGATTGATTGTATTTTACGACAAAATTGGCACTGATACAGTTCGTATTACCAACATCAACAAGGAAATAAAAATAGTATTTCCATACATGCAAAAACTGAAAGATGTACAAATCAAACAAAAACGATTTGCAACAGAAATCAGTTTACTCAGCATGATAAAAACTGAACGCATTAGTTCCAAAGAATTGCTCAAGGCTGCTTGTTGTAATCTCAGTGAAAGCTTTGAGACTACACCGAGTGTTGATGTGGCGTTTACAGATGCAGTAACGGGTTACAAGCAAATTCAATTGCTTGGATTGACAGGCCCAAATACGCTCATCACTCGAGAAAACATCCCCGAGGTGAGAGGATTAGCAAGTATAACAGGACTCACCTTTACACCTGGACAATGGATAGAAAGCATGCAGCTTAGCAAAGGCACTGGAAGTGTGGTGAATGGATTTGAAGGTCTTGCAGGCCAAATCAATATTGAGCTCATGAAGCCTATGGAAGGCGATCGTGTATTTGCCAATCTGTATCAAAGTGCACAGGGTAGAACCGAGGCCAATGCCTATCTACGATTTGAACCTCGAAAAAATATGACGTCCAATCTTTTTTTACATGGCAAATCACAATGGATGAAAGTAGATCAAAACCACGATCATTTTATCGATCAGCCCATGGGTAACTCCTTCATTGGTGCAAACCGTTGGATGTGGTTTGGAAAAAGTGGCCGCGAACTTCAAGTTGGTGTAAAATATGTAAACCAAACCAATTGGGGTGGTTCAAAACATTTTAACAATGATGAAGCTCCCAATGAAAGCAAGTATTGGGGCTTCAACAATCAAATCAATCGGTTAGATGCATGGAGTAAAATCGGAAAAGTATTTGAGTTAAAACCATGGAAAAGTATGGGCTTACAACTAGCCTATTCGGGGCATGAACAAAACATGCAATTTGGCAAAAAGCAATACAATGCAACTGAAAAAACAGGTTATGCCAATTATATCTATCAAACCATCATTGGCAACACCAACCATGTACTCAAGCTCGGAGCAAATGCCACCTATACTCGTAGAAGTGAAGTCGTGAATACAACGAATTACATTAATGAAGAAATCACAACCGGGGCTTTTGCAGAGTATGCACATACGTTTTCAAAAAAACTAAATGCAGTATTGGGTATTCGTGCAGATCAACATAACCTGTATGGCACTTATCTTACGCCACGTTTTCATTTGCGCTATGCGCCGCATGAGAATATTGCGCTTCGAGCTTCCGTAGGTAAAGCCTATCGAACGGCTACTATTTTCTCCGAAAATTTAGGTTTATTTTCGACCAATCGTACAGTATTGATTATGCCTTCGCAAGCCAATGGCGTATACGGACTACAAAACGAAAAAGCCATCAATGGCGGTATCAATGCTACGTATAAATTCAAACTCAATTACAGAAGCGGCACATTGAGCACCGATTATTATTATACCCATTATTTAAATCAAGTAGTGGCCGACTGGGAAGAAGAACGATTTGTAAAATTTTACAATTCCACCAAACCGTCCTTTGCGCATAGCTTTCAAATACAATTGGATTACGAACCTATTCGCAAATTTGATATACGCATAGCATATCGATTCAATGATGTACAAACCACTTACGAGAATACGTTAAGACAGCGACCACTCAATGCGCGTCATCGGGCTTTTATCAATCTAGCATACGAAACAAGGTCTAAATGGTCATTTGATTATACACTACAATGGACAGGTTCTAAGCGCATTCCATCTACGGCTTTGAATCCAATCGGCTTACAATTTGCTACGCAATCGCCATCGTTCATTACTATGAATGCGCATATCAATAAAGCCATAGGCAAAGGGTTTGAATTATATGCCGGAGGCGAAAATCTGCTTAACTACATGCAACAAACAGCCATTATCGATGCACCCAATCCATTTGGTTCATACTTTGATGGCTCGTTGATATGGGGGCCTAGTATGGGACGAAATGTGTATGCTGGGGTGAGGTGGAAGATGAAGTGAGATTATTATTATTTGCATCATGTTTTTTAAGTTTTGGTCATCGAGGTCTGTACTTCAATGAAGCGGTTTTGGGACGCTCCATTCGGGGACTATCGCATAATTGAGCTTGGCTGTGCATGACTTTCATTTAATTTTTACATCTTAGGATGATTAAATTGTCAAGGTATGCGAGCAAAATAAATGAGATAATGCTTTTAGCCTTAGGCTTCAAAGAACATAAGCATCACGAAGTCATACCCACATATCTTTGAGGAGAGGTTTGAATCTTCTCAATGTTTGAAAACTAAAAAATTACTTAAAATTGTTTGGTTTATAAGATAGTACCTGCGAGAACGTAAATTCTATATTAAAAATACTTTTATATAAAAATCAGTCAAAATATAGCGTACATTTAAGTAGTGTGCTATTAAAAAGTTTAAAATGTTTTACTAAATAAGTTTAAAATGTTAACTTTGGTAAATAAAAAATAATGCATTCAATTTTTATATATCTTACTTAAAACATAAAATGAAAAAAATATTATTTTTAATATGCCTGACTTCGGTTATTAATTTCAAATCTTTCAGTCAATGTGAAGTAAAATCTTTTAAGATTGATGAAGATTATACACGATTTTCAATGTACGAAATGTTTTATAGAAACGAGGACTTAGAAAATGGTTACAAATCTGTCTACATTTATGCAAATGCTTTTAAAGACAAATACAACAAAACTCTACTAAATTCATTAGTGGTTACTTATATTTACTCTCCACTCCAACCTGCTTTTACAGCAGGTAAGCTTACAATATATTTTAGCGATGGTAGTAATTTGACTTTAATTGCAAATGAAAAGTCGACAAATACATTGAATAATATGCCTAAATCAAAAAATATAAATACTATTGAAGGTATTTTTATGCTAACAGATACTGATATTGAGAAATTAGTAAGCCTTAGTATATCTTCCTTCTATATAGCGGATATAAGAGAAGAAACTCAACTTGAAATAACACCAAAATATAAAAGATTATTGATAGAAATGTTCAACTGTGTGAACAACTAAACTGACTAATTATGATAAGTAAAATACCATCAATTGTTACGGACAAAGAAAAAATACTCAATAAGGGATTTAGAATGACTTTGACAAAAGTCGAAGGGACAGTAGCAACAGTAGAATATTTTGAAGGTAACGAAGCAACGCATAAAGTTGTTGAAGTCTCAATAGAAAGACTAAAATTAGAAGAGTAAAACATTAGCCAAATAAAGGTTTGAGGTTATTGAGGTTTGAATAAATATTGCCTCTTGATTTTCCTCCCTAAATAAGCTGAGTATCCAATTCAAAATATATAGAATTATAGAAAAGGAGACACCACGAAATATAAATAATTAAATTCATCTAAAAATTAAAATTAGTAATAAAGAATAAAATCACCACTTGAACTAGATAGTCAGAAGAATTTGTAGTTGCATGCTATGTGTTGTTGGTGACTTTACAAACAAAAATAATTGCAAAAAAAATGATAAAATTAATTTTTAAATCCTTACTGTTTTTTTCTGTTATAGTGATTAGCAATATTACTTATTGTCAAGAAGCAGTTGATTATTATTTTCTTGGAACTGAAAATATAAAACTTGGTAATTATCAAGATGCTATTACAGATTTCACCAAAGCTATAAAATTAAATCCTAATTATTCTAAAGCATATTTAAATCGAGGAGTTTCAAAACTTAAGTCTCTTGATTACAGAGGTGCAATTTCTGATTATAATTTCGCGATAGAATTAAATCCTAATTATTCTAATGCTTACTTTAATCGTGGAATTGCAAAAGAAAAACTTGGCGATAATCGTGGAGCTAATCAAGACTTTTCTAAAGCTATAGAATTAAATCCATCAGATCCTGACTTTTACTATAATCGTGGAAATACGAAAATAAAAATTGGTGATTATAGTGGAGCTACAGAAGACTTTTCTAAGGCAATAGATTTAAATCCTAAGTTTGCTGAGGCATATAATAATCGAGGAGTTTCAAAAACTATCCTTAAAGATTATAAAGGAGGGATAGCTGACAATACTAAAGCTATAGAAATTAATCCTAAGTTTGCTAATGCTTATTATTGCCGAGGGCTTTCAAAAACTCAACTAGGAGATATAAATGGAGCTTGTTTAGATTGGAGTAAGGCAGGTGAACTTGGATTTTATGATGCCTATGATGATATTAAAAAATATTGCAAATAGTAAGCATTCTTAGTCCACGCAGATTCCCTCACTTCTAAGTCTCCGCAACTTGAGATACTAAATGATTTTGGGTTACAAATGTCATGACTTCTTTGTATTTTTCATTCCAAAGTTAATATAATTCAAATTCATTCAATGCAATATGACAAAAGAAGTATAAGCTTTCAACTACTTTATATGCAATATGTTTAAGAAACAGACTTTTATAAAAATTTGTATTTATAGAATATTAAGAAAGCCCAACCTATGGTTTCAATTTTTGAAAGCAACAAAAAACAATATTAATTCGTATTGCATTCGAAAGTATAGTCCTTCTATTCTACTATTTTTCCAATATTCTCCTTATTCAGCATGTACACTTCATTCCATTCTACTATCTTTGCGCCTTTATAAAAGCAATTGTATGTTTAGAACACAAACCTGTGGTGAATTAAGAATATCGAATGTAGGCGAGCAAGTAACTTTGGCTGGATGGGTCAAAACCATCCGTAAATTTGGCAGTATTACCTTCGTCGATTTACGGGACCGTTATGGTATTACTCAATTGTTTTTCAATGAAGCCAAAACCACTGAATTAGAAGCGAGCGCTATTGGTCGTGAATATGTAATACAAGTAGAAGGTAAGGTAATCGAGCGTAGCAATAAAAATCCGAATATTCCAACTGGGGAGATTGAACTCGAAGTCGTAAAATATACTATTTTGAATGCATCTCTCACACCTCCATTTACATTGGAGGACGATACCGATGGAGGTGATGAATTGCGTATGAAATATCGTTTCCTCGATTTACGTCGTGATGCTGTGAGAAAGAATTTGGAACTTCGTTATAGAGTGAGTCGTGCTGCTAGAAACTTTCTAGATAGTCAACACTTTATGGAAGTGGAAACACCCATGTTGATTAAATCCACACCGGAAGGGGCACGCGATTTTGTGGTACCTAGTCGTATGCACGAAAATCAATTTTATGCCTTACCTCAAAGTCCGCAATTGTTTAAACAACTCTTGATGGTAGCTGGTTATGACCGCTACTATCAAATCGTAAAATGCTTCAGAGATGAGGATTTGCGTGCAGATCGTCAACCTGAGTTTACACAAATTGATTGTGAAATGAGTTTTGTAGGACAAGAGGATATTTTGACGACGTTTGAAGCCATGACCAAACATATTTTTAAGGATGTAAAAGGAATAGAATTTGATTATGATTTTCCGAGAATGACGTTTGACGAAGCCATGAGAGATTATGGAAACGACAAGCCTGATATTCGTTTTGAGATGAAACTCAAGGAACTCAATGATGTGGTAAAAGGCAAAGGATTTCCGGTGTTTGATGATGCCGAATTGGTCATTGGAATTGCAGCCACAGGCTGTAGCGAATATACGCGCAAGCAAACCGACGAATTGACAGAATGGGTGAAACGTCCACAAATAGGCATGAAGGGCTTAGTGTTTATAAAATGCAATGCTGATGGAACGTTTAAAAGTTCGGTTGATAAATTTTACAACGAAGAACAATTAAAACAAATTGCTTCGGTTTGCGATGCCAAAGCAGGTGATTTGATATTGATATTGGCAGGCGAGAAAAACTTGACGAGAAAAGCGATCAGTGAATTACGCCTTGAAATGGGTGGACGTTTGGGCTTACGAAACAATGACGTTTTCAAACCATTATGGGTAGTTGATTTTCCATTGTTTGAATACGATGCAGAATCGGATCGATACATTGCTATGCATCATCCGTTTACGTCACCAAAGCCCGAACAACTTGAATGGATGAATGATAAATCAAAGTATGGCGATATCAAAGCCAATGCCTATGATTTGGTGTTGAATGGTACAGAAGTAGGCGGCGGTTCAATTCGTATTTTCAACAAAAACATACAAGAACGTATGTTTGATGCCTTAGGATTTACGCAAGAAGAAGCCAACGAAAAATTTGGATTTTTGTTGAGCGCCTTCGAATATGGTACTCCACCACATGGTGGTATAGCACTTGGTTTCGATCGTTTGTGTGCATTGATAGGTGGTACAGATTCTATCCGCGACTTTATTGCATTTCCTAAAAACAATGCAGGTCGTGATGTGATGTTGGATGCACCTGGTCCGATTGATGATAAGCAGAGGAAGGAATTGGGGTTGTAATGATTGAATTAATTTTATAAAAAAGATTTTAACTTTACCAAAAGAAATGTCATGCATGTAAAAGAAGAAATATCTCTCATAGTGGATACCTTGCCAGAAGATTTTTTAAATGAGTTACTACAATATCTTAAACAAATTGAAAAAGCATCTAAGGAGAAAAGTAAATTATCATTGCATTTAAATACCATACTTCTTGAGGATGCTGAAGTTCTTTTAAAATTAGCAAAATGATAGAACTTGAAGAGGTTATTCTGATTCATGAAACCTTAAGAGGTATTGGCCTAATACTTTTTTATCCAATGGTTTAAGAGCAAGTTGAGCATTAATTCAACTATTTACTTCCCTTTCAAAAACCCACTCACCTCTTTTTTCCACTCTTTTGCATAATCATTCAAATAGCTTTCATGTCCAGCATAGGGAAATATGACTTTCTTTTTAGGACCTTTTAAGTTCGCATAAATATCATCGATTTCATCTAAAGATACTCGAGCATCCTTACCTCCATTCATGAGCAAAACAGGCACTTGGATATGACTTGCATAGTCGATAGGATTATGATCAAAAGCCCAAAATCCATTCAACAAACC
>CANHGW010000063.1 GCA_947460175.1 Bacteroidota bacterium
AGGACTATAAAAGGCCCCGAGCCAGTTTTTGGAAAAAAATGCATTAGATTTGTTGGCTTTCATAGCGATTACAACAACAAATTTAATCTGTAAAATGATAATTCAGTCATTAAATAAAATATTAAGTGGATTTGGTTATAAAATCATCAAAGATAATTTCAATGAAGAGTATGCAGAATTTTTAGATATCTATACATTTTGCAAACCATATACCATGACAAGTGTAGAACGAATGTATGCTTTGTACAAAGGGGTAGAGTATGTAGTAAAAAATAATATACAAGGCGACTTTGTAGAATGTGGGGTGTGGAAAGGCGGTAGTTCTATGTTGATAGCCAAAACCTTACAAAAATTTGGCGTAACAGATCGTAACATATGGATGTATGATACGTATGAAGGGATGGTAGAACCTGGAGAAGAAGATAAAGATACTGCAGGTGAAAAAGCTCATGACACTTGGACTAAATTGAAAAAAGAAGATAAATCAGGATGGTGTGTATCCTCACTTGATGAAGTAAAAAGTAATTTGAAGAGTACAAATTATCCTTCTAATTTATTTAATTTTATTAAGGGAAAAGTAGAAGATACAATACCTGGGGCTATACCAAAGGGCGATATTGCATTATTGAGATTGGATACAGATTGGTATGAATCTACAAAACACGAATTAGAACATTTATACCCTTCTTTGGTTCAAAAAGGAGTTTTTATCATAGATGATTATGGACATTGGGTAGGTGCCAAAAAAGCATTAGACGAATATTTATTGAAAACAAATCAAACACTATTTTTAAATAAAGTGGATTACACGGCACGTATTGCAATAAAAGCTTGATTTTATTTTTTTGTATAAATTGCCATGATGGATGCCCCATTGATATTCTTTCGATTTAAATAGAAAAATACCTTTGCAATAGGCGTTAAAAGCGTCACTAAAAAAGAAGGGAGTTTCAACTTTTCTTTCAACACATTTTTTGAATATGAAGTATAATGTTCAAGAGGCTGTTTAATGACTTCAACTAAATTCAATGGATATAATTGAGCAAGAGATTTTAATGAATCTTCATTCCACCAACCCATATGATGTGGAGGTAAATTTAAAAAATGATCTTTGTCATAGGTCAAATAATAAGGTTCATTGTTAGGGACAGCCAAAATAATTTTGCCACCTGGTTTCACTACCTCTATGGCAGCTTTTAGAAAACTATCAATTTGGGAGATATGTTCTAGTACTTGAAAAAAAGTTACAACATCATACTTGTTTTTATTAGATGTTGCATGTGTTTGTATGAATTCATTCTCGACATTTAAATTATTATTACATGCAATTTTTTTTGCTTTTTCATTTAATTCGAGACCAGAACAATTGCATTTTTTTTCCTTTTTAAGAAAGCTTAAAAATTTTCCTTCGCCACAACCAATATCTAATACACTTGTCTCGTTGTTGATATACTTTTCTGCAATATCATAATCCCATTTCCAATCTGCATAGTACCAAGGTATTTGTTCCAATTTTTCATAAAATGGACTGTCACCATCAATATCAAATGGATAAAAAAATCGATATCCAGTATCATTGCATTTGTATATAGAGATAACGTCTGTATTTTTAAATAAATAACTTACATCAATACCTGATTCTTTTAGATAACTATCAATAATGTTTTTCTTAGGGATATCATACAAAAAAGTTACTGCACCATGCGTTACAGGTGATGTTATAGTCGTACTTTTATCCATTGATTATTTTTTATTTAATTACAAAGATGTATAAACTTTTTACAATAAAAAGATATCTAGAGCAAATTATTATGTTTCCTTTTATTCTGATTGGAAATTTAATTGCTTATTTAAATCCATTAAAAACCGAATATGATTTATTTTTCTTTTTCCCCGGCTTTTCTATTGGTGGCGCTGAACGTGTGAATGCAGAAATTATCAAGTCTTTTGAAGATAAAAAAATCATATTGTTTTTCACTAAAAATTCACCCAATGATGGCATGAAACATTTTTTTGAATTACCACATGTGACATTAAAAGAAATTAATTATTGGACGGATAATAAATGGATGTATTGGGGTAATCTTATCTATAGAGGTATATGTAGTCGATATATCAATGCACAATCTAAAAAGCCAGTGGTATTTATAGGTCAATGTAATTTTGCATACAAGCTAACACCACATATTAATCGAAGCATTAAAATTCATGAATTAATACATATGTACGACCCACGTTTTACTTGGGTTTGGGCTCCCTTTATTCAATTTATAGATACTCGAATTATAGTTGGCGAAATCTTTAAACAAAAATTTGGACAATGCTATCGTGAGGCAGGTATCCCTGAAAAGTATCTAGATAGATTAAAAATCGTTTTTTACAGGCTAGAGTTTTTACCTGACACATTTCATCAACGAAACTTCGAACGTCCACTTAAAATATATTATGCAGGACGTGGTGGACCTCAAAAAAGAGTATGGATTATAGTTGAAATCATAAAACGATGTAAAACATTGAACTTGCCTGTCCAATTTAAACTAGCTGGATCGTTCAAAGATGAATTACCTCAAGAAATATTAAATGATGATTGCTATGTAGGAGAACTAAAAGGAGGACAAGATATGTATCATTTTCATCAAAGTAATGACATCTTACTCATGACGTCTGCTTGGGAAGGATTTCCGTTAGTTATCATGGAGGCAATGGCTTTCGGCGCAATACCATTGGTAACGAATATTGATGCAATCCCCGAGCATATAACTCATGGTCAAAATGGTTATTTATTAAGTCATGTTAATGATGAAAATAGGTTGATAGAAGAAGCTGTTCAACAAATACAAAGTATGCTTGAGCATAAAGATTCTTTAGAAGGAATTTCTCATAATGCATATAATTATGCAATTTCAAATTTTTCGGCTGAAAAGTTTAGAAAGGGATATAGGAGCGTTTTGTTATGTGATGAATAAAATTGTATTTTTGAATGTAAATAGCTTACTATGAAATACGGATTATTAATATGTTGCTTTTTTACTTTAATTGCAAAAAGTCAGGTTTGTATTTTGACAAATCAAATTAACTTCAATACTGGATTTGATAACACAACGAATAATGTATTATCTATTGGGATGAATGATCCACGATGGATCATTGATAATGCAAATAATATACCAGGAGCAGTAAATTTATCCCCAGCAGTATTATGTAATCCAGCAGGCGGAGCAGCTTCAAACGTAAATTCAGCATGGATTGGTTTTGCAACTACAAGTTCTTATGTTACCAATAATCCGACTGTAGGCTTTTACTTAATTACATTTAGAATGCCCTTTAGAACTTGTGCAGATGATAGTTTATTGTTTAATTTCAACTTAGCAAACGATAACTATATTAGCGCACTTAGGATAGATGGAATTACAACTAGTTTTAATCAACCAGTTAGTTCGATTAATACAAATTGGATGAATTTTTCACCATTTAATTATAATGGATTTTTTTTGACAGGGAATCATACTATTGAAATCGATGTTCAGAATTTCAATGTGGCCAATGCTGTAAATCCACATCAACTGAATGTTTATGGTACAATAAATAGTTTGAATAATTCTATTGTATCTTATACAAGTCCTGCAAATTGTATTTGCAATGCAGCGCCCCAAGATAGTGTTATAGCTAATTTTAATTTTTCTTATCCTACTACTTGCGATTCATCAACCATACAATTCAACGATTTGTCATCGGCCTTTAATTCGACAATTGTAAGTTGGGAATGGTACTTTGGTGATGGAAATAGTTCTACGTTGCAAAATCCAATACATTCATATACTGGCGGTGGCTCATTTCTTGTTTCTCTAATCGTAACAAGCAATACAAACCAAAAAGATACATTTTATCAGTCAGTAATTTCAATTGAAAATTCAATGATTGTAAATGCAATTGCTTCTAATTCTGCCGTCTGTTTTGGTAACCCTGTAACGCTTACAGGGAGTGGTGCTACAACTTATACCTGGACAGGCGGTGTAACCAACGGCGTAGCTTTTGTGCCATCAAGTACTACAACTTATACCGTTACTGGAACAAATGCCAATGGATGTAGCAATACAAGTTCAGTTACTGTAAATGTTGCTTCTAGTTTACCTGTTAGTATTACACCCTTAGATCCAATACTTTGTATTGGAGACAGTGTATTGCTTACAGCAAGTGGTGCGACCAATTATAATTGGAATGTAGCGCCTGGTCTAAATACTTATACAGGAGCAACCGTTTGGGCGAATCCAACAAGTCCTACCACTTATATGGTGACCGGAACAGATGCCAATGGATGTAGTGGAACTGCAAGTGTAGATGTTGATGTAATAACCGATATAGACATTACAGTTTCTAAAAACAGAGATGCTGAGTGTAATTTAATTACAATTCAATTACAAGCCAATGGCGCACAAAATTATAACTGGACCCCAGCTAACTTAGTAAGTAGTCCTACCTCGGCTATTACAAATGCAACTGTATCACAGACAACTACTTTTTATGTATCGGGCTCAACAGGGTCATGTACCGATGTAGATTCTATTGTTGTATATAACTACAATAATGATGAGACAGGTATTTTTATTCCTAATGCTTTTTCGCCCAATGGAGATGGGAACAATGATTGTTTACATGTAAGACACAATGCCAATTTCAAAGAATACTACTTCGCCATTTACAACCGTTGGGGCGAGCGAGTATTTGAAGCTGATACTCCATCCGATTGTTGGAATGGTGAGTATAAAAATAAAGTTACTGAGTCTGGGACATTTTATTATTATCTCAAAGCCGAAACATCTTGTGGTAAGATTTTAAAAAAAGGTGATATTACACTGGTTCGATAATCGATATTCGTGCTTGTACCATTGATTAAAACAAGTACATGAATGGTGTTGATCAAATTTCAATAAGGGTTTTGTAATAGATAATGAAGTAAAAAAACACTAATTTTACACAAACACTCTTCAATGAAAAAGGTTATCCCATTATTTTTTGCTTACATGTTTGTATGTTTTTTTTCTCATGCTCAATTAGCTCAAGTCATTGCCTATGGCGATTCGAATGCCAACTATTTAGGTCAACAAGGTTTGTTGGATGATGAGCAAAATAGAATCATGACAGGCAAACGGTTTCAAACGAATGACTATCCTCATATTGGTTTTTTTGATAAGAATAATGTCTACCAATGGTCATTTTACCTCAACAAAACCTCTGCCACTGCGTTAAAAATTATTCAAACAAAAGACCGAAATTATATTGCATCCTTTTACCCGGGTATCGTATTAAAGTTTAATGCCTTGGGAAATATACTTTGGTATAAAGACTTTTCGAATGTTTCTAATTGGGAAGACATGTTTGAAGATAGCAATGGAGATGTTTACATGGTAGCAACAAGTGGTTCAAGGCTTTTGTTAAGCAAGATGGATTTAAATGGTACGATCGTTTGGACGAGTGGGTATTCATTAACGCCTGTATCTAGTTATTTGTTTGGAAAAAGTATCGAAGAAACATATGATGGAAATCTTGTAGTTGGCGGCGTAGCATCCTATTTAAATGGTACGTATGCAAAACCTGTTTTGCTCAAATTAACTAAATCTGGTACTATAATTTGGTCGTCTGTTTTTACTTGTCCAAATGCATCGATGTTGATTGACAAATTTATAGAATCAAAAAATGATCATGGTTTTTTTGGTGTAGGATATAATGGAACCAATACAACGAATACATTCAATGGACTGAGTCTGAAGATTGATTCAAATGGAAATTATGTCAATAACAAATCCATCGACCATCCTTTTCATGATACATATTATGATGTATGCGAGTCAGACGATGGTGGTTTTGTAGCCGTCGGAATGTCAAAGCCTGTTGAAGTATGTGGTGGAAATGTATTCTTTACCAAGTTTACACTCAACAATGATACTGTTTTTCATAAAGTATATGGAACTGCCATGGGCAATGGTGCATTTTTCTTCAATGTGCAAAATGCGCCCAATGGTGGTTATTACTCTTTTGGTACAGGCTCACTGTGGAGTTCCATCAACATGCCTTATGATTATACTTTTTTAAATACAGATGCTCAACTTGAATTGCCTTGCAAAAAATTTAATCAGTCATTTACACAAAGTATACTCACTATTACACAAGATAGTAATGTTGTTAAAAACACCTTCACGCCATTATTTACGGATGTGTATACCATTACCAAAGATACCATGATGGCTGTAAACGCTTGCACTGGTCAAATATTGAATTCATCTAACATAGAATTAGTTGTTCATGATCTTTCTATTATTCCTAATCCAGCTATAAATACTGTAACAATTTCAACTAAAAATAAACCTATAAAATCGATTACAGTCTTTGCAATTGATGGAAAACAAATCTATTCTACAACCTGTAATTCATTCTCAATGATTATTCCGTGTTCCACATGGTCAAAGGGCACTTATATTGTGCAAACAGAAGTAGAACAGCAGAAAAGAGTCTATTCTAAAATTCAGATTGAACATTAAAATAGTCAGGTCAGAGAAAGATTATTCTTGTGATAGGAAATAAACCCACAGAATCGGACCCTTTTTATTAGTACTTCAAAGCTGAAACTTCTTGTGGTAAGATTTTAAAAAAAGGTGATATTACTTTACTAAGGTAGTTTTATCTTTGAATCCTGTGTCAACAACAAAAGATTCAATTCGTATTCTATCGCTCGTTCCTTATAAAGTGTTCCCTGCCATTATGGGAGGGCAAAAAGGGATTGCATTGTTTTATAAATACTTATCACAACAAGTGATATTGAGTGTAATCACCACTCAAAAAAATGAAGCCAACGAATCATATTCGGTTAAAAACATCCTTACAAATTCACAAGTTAGATATATCAATCCTTCCATCTTTTTTTTATTGAAAAAGGAAGCTAAGCAAACCAAATCAACACACTTGCTATTTGAGCATCCTTATTTTGGATGGTTGATAGTTCTGTTGAAATTGTTTACCTCTTACAAAATCATTGTTCACTCACATAATATTGAAAGTGAGCGATTCAGAAGTGTAGGAAAGTGGTGGTGGAAAATGCTTTGGTTCTACGAACGAATGGCTTACCGAATGGCTGATTATGTTTGGTTTAAAACTAACGAAGACTTGACATATGCCATTGATCAATATAAGTTGGATTTGAAAAGATGTGAAGTCATTCCCTATGGAATAGAAATGGATTCGTTGCCCTCAGAGAATGAAATTGAAAATTCTAAAAATGTCATCCAACAACAATGTCATATTCCCAACGAAGAGAAGATTTTTTTATTCAATGGTACATTGAATTACAAACCCAATCTAGATGCGCTTAAGCATATTCTGGATGATATAAATCCATTGTTGATGACTGCAGGCTTGAAGTATAAAATAATAGTATGTGGGAAAAATTTACCTGCAGATATGAATGAATTAAAAGCCTACATCAATCAGCATATTATCTATGCGGGATTTGTAGATGATATCGATTTATACTTCAAAGCATGTGATGTATTCCTAAATCCATTGCTCGACGGCGGAGGAATCAAAACCAAATTGGTAGAAGCATTGGGATTTGGCAAGGCTGCTGTATCATCCTTGAATGGCGCCATTGGTGTAGAAGAAGCTTGTACACAGGGAAGGTTAACTATTATCGCTGATCATGATTGGCAAGGCTTTGCAACTTCTATCATTGAAAAAGCAAGTAAAGAAATTAGCAATGACAACAACCTTTTTTATCAAACATTTGCTTGGAAAAATATTGCGACAAAGGCAAAGCAATGTTTATCTAAATAAGCAATCAATTCACTTCTTCTCTAAAGACTTATCAATTATATTTGTACTACTAAATTCTAAAAAGCGTGTCAGCATTACTAACTAATTTCAAAAAACAGTTACCCAAGAAAAGGGACTCATTAAAAAAGTTTTTGAAAAAATTTGACAAACAATTTGTTCCCAACGTTCAAAAAATGATAGATGAAGCTGATAAGCAAGCATGGGCCGAAACTGATTGTTTGGAATGTGCCAATTGTTGCAAAGTGATGACACCTACATTTACAAAAGCCGATAGAGTTCGGATTTCGGCTCATTTAAATATGACCGAACAAGAATTTTATGACAAATGGTTGATGACCGACAAAGACAATGGCGATAAGGTGAATCGAATACAGCCTTGTCAGTTTTTGGATTTGAAAAGCAATAAATGTTCAATATACGAAATACGACCATTGGATTGCGCCACCTTTCCGCATTTTAAACGCAAGCCCTTTGCAGGTTATAATCATATACATGATCAGAATATTGAATATTGCCCAGCTACATTCAAATTTATCAGTTTAATGCAAGAGAAAATTGAGAAAGATTATAAGTGGTAAGTAAGTTTCGCTAAGATAGCATTGATTTCATCTGAAATTCGTTTTCCATGAGTAACGATCATAAAATGACTTCCTTTTTCTATTACAATATCTGCTTTACAGTATTTGATTGGAAATAATTTATCGACTGTGCCATGTATATGAATTACATGTTGAGGCTTTTCTAGTTGTTGCCAATTTGAAATAGCATTCATGGACCACCTTAAGTAAGTGGTACTTGTTTGATCTATCATTTCTTTCAAATAAGCTTTCAACTTATTGGATTTAGTGCCAAAAAACCAAAATAACAATCGATCACTTTTTTTAATTGTTTGAGCAAATCCTAATTGATGCAAATTCAATTTGCCTGAGAGCCTAAAATACCATGGCAACTCACTTCGATTTGATACACTTGAAATTTGAATAATTTGAAGTGGATTTAAAAACTTAGCAATTTCAATACAAACAATGCCACCAAAGGAAAGACCTACTAAAGCAAATGGAGAATTGGTGTCTATGTCTTTTGCCATTCGTCGTGCATAGCCTTGTAACGATTCATTGGGCAAGGGTTCAATCCAATCAATATGATGGATCTGAAATGAAGAGTTGAGTTTTATTTTATCAAATGCTCTACGATCGGCACCCAATCCACTGATGAAATAGACATTTAATTTTTCAGTAGTGAGTTTGGAAGTATTCATCATTGAAATTTAAATTATTTTATGTGTCTCTTAAGCCAATACGACAATGAAACTCCATATTCAACTTGTTGAATAATATAAGAATTCATAAAATATTGATTGGGATTAGAATTTCCATATACAATTAGACTTCCCCCTTTTCTTGTAAATATTTTTAATGCTAAATTGTCATTAAAATTTACACCTAAACCAACTATAAATTGTTCATTAAAACGTGATTGTGCAATATAGTTGTCTTCGTGACTAAAGGCATTAATATTCATTTTTTTCTGAGTAACTTCTTTTGTGAATGGATCTTGGAAATTCATGATTTCTTCTATTTCCCCTTTTGCAAGATAGGAAACAGAAAAGCCTAAGAATATAGTTGGCTTTAATTTTCGACTATTTAAAAATTGAAACCCTACTTCTAATGGTAAATTTATTTTATGATAGGTTTGCTTTAAGGAGTAATCTTGGTAATATAATTTAGTGATAGTTTGTCCATTTTCGTTATAATAAAAACCATGTTCATCATACGATTTGTGAAAGGACTTTAATGAACTATATTCTAATGATGTAGTTAAAAACCAATGTTTATAACAAAACAAAGCGTCAATACCTCCTAAAGGCATAGCATACGATTTTTTGTTATAAGTGTGATAGGTATTAAACAATTGAGGAGTGAAATGTGATGTTGAAATTGCTTTTTCATTCTTTGTAAACCCTACATGTAAACCATAATTTGATTTAATTTTGGAATAACATAAACTACTAAAAAAGACTCCCAACGTAAAGGCTAGTAAAATCATTTTGTTTTTCATAGTAGAAGGTATGCTGTGTTCAATAGATAAGTGCAACACTTACCCTGTAAGCTGCAAAAATACTTCATTGGGTGTTAAATAATCAAATTTTCTTACTGGCCTATTGTTGAGTAGTTTTTCTACTCTTTTAACTTCTTTACTATCAATGCAATTGAAATC
>CANHGW010000064.1 GCA_947460175.1 Bacteroidota bacterium
AGTAGAAAAGATGTTTGTAGGTTATTAAACTGGGAAAAAGATATTAGTAGTACAATATATGGTTATAGGACAAGTAATGAAGTTACTCCTTGCTTTGTTACATATCATAAATCTGATGAAATAGATAGTACAATTAATTACAATGATTATTTTATAAACCCATCTACATTTGCTTGGGAATCAAGATCAAATAGAAAAATAGAAAGCAATGAAATAAAAGCAGTTATTAATTCTAAACGTATTTTATTATTTGTAAAAAAAGAGGATGGTGAAGGAACTGACTTTTATTACATGGGTGATGCTTCTATAATACCTGATTCAATAGAACAAAGTTATATGACTGATTCGAAATTGCCAGTTGTTCATTTTAAATTTCATTTAGAACAACCAGTAATTGATAGTGTTTATAGATATATAACAAATAATATCAAAACTAAATCAATTGAACAAGTTCCTATATTAGAAAATAAAGTTGTTAATTTAGATAGTAACCAAAATTCTAAAAATCTTATTCCACTATATGACTTTTATGCAGCAGCAGGCTCATTTAGTGAAATGCAATTTGAAAAAGATTACACTTTAATTGAATTGCAAGAGAATATTAAATACAATAAAGATTATTTTGCTTGTAAAATTAAAGGTGAATCAATGAACAGGGTTATCCCAAATGATTCAATTTGTTTATTTAAGCCTGATTCAGGTGGTAGTAGAAACGGGAAAATAGTATTAGTGGAGAATATAGATATTCAAGATCCTGATTTCAAGTCGGCGTTTACTATAAAAACTTATTCAAGTATAAAAGAGATAACTGAAGATGGTTGGAAACATACTTTAATTGTATTAAAACCAAATTCGCTTGATTTATACTATAAAGATATCATTATTAATGAAGAAAATGGTTCTGGAATGAGAGTTGTTGGAGAGTTTGTTTCAATTATTGAATAAAGGGGTAGTATAAAAAATTCCTCTATGGTGCAAGCGTCCCCTATGGTGCAAGCGTCTCGCTTGTTCCTCATATAAAATAGCAGGCTATAAAAATAATTTTGTGTGATACATTTTATCGTAATATATTTGTACTATTATTTTTCATCAAGAATTCCAGAAATTGGATGCCAACCGAGCGGAACGCCACGGTGGTCTAAGAGATGAGGGTCTGGCAGGCCAAAACGTTCCAGGGAATTGATCAACCTGCCGCCCAAAAACACTTCCTCTTATTCTTTGTGACAAATAGTTTTATTTAACAATTAAAATTTGTCATGCTATGAAACCAGGCTCATTAGTCATTTGTATCAACGATTCCGGTTTGTCTCCTGATGCAAACGCAATCTTTAACTCATTACCCATAAAAAATAAAATCTACCAAGTTAGAAGGGTAATCCCGGACATTTTTGATCCTCCGCAGGCTAATCCCGCAGGTATTGCATTGGAAGAAATATTTGGGGACTGGGAGTTTTTAAAGACTCGTGACGGAACATATGTTTATGAAGAAATCCATTTCAGAATGGATAGATTTGTCGAAATATTAGCGCCAATCAATATTGAAGAGATAGAAGAAATCGAACAACAGGATTGTGTTATTGAAAGTATGTGTTTAAGCTAAAACAGAGACACCTCTCTTCGATGGCTTCGCCTTCGCAAGCCTTATGTTCCCTGTTTGCCACAGGCAAGTTGTAAGCCTTCGGCTTTTTACCCATTCTCATTCACTCGTTCAAAGTCTTGTAAAGCGTAATTGTTAGAAGTATTTTCTTCAGTTGGTTTGGAGTCAGTATAGGATATAGTGCAGCTACCGCCTTCGCAGCAGCTAGTGCTACTTTGTCGGCAAATGGGGCAGGTATTGTTGCCTCTAATGTCTATAAATTGTACTACTTGTCCGCAGTAGTTGCATCGTGTATGTGCCATGGTAAAAAAGTTTTGTGGGACTGTAAAACTCAGATTTTTGTGTCAGAGAATCAAGCAAAACAAATGCACATGGTTGTGTATATTTTATCATATGCTTGCTGGTTGTAGATTCTACTTCTCAAAATAATTTCTTTTAAGTATGCTTGCAGTTTTTGGCATGAGTCTTTTGTATTAGGTTAAATATGCGATAATGCAATCACTTGAAGGCTTTCAATAATTCAACGTAGTTAGTATAGTTTTGTTTAGAATAGGAAGTTCTATATTGTTTAATATTTCCTACCTATTACTTTTAACATTTCCTCTCAATTTTCTTTTTTAAATTTGATTATTAAATCATTCGTTATGCAGGTAAAAACGCTGTTAGTCATATGTGTAGCATTGTTGATGGGTATGAGTGCATGCCAAAAAAGTGAATTTTCACCGAGCATACCTTATATAGAACCTGCCGATTTGCGGGTGGGTACTTACAAAGGTATGTTTCAAGAATGCGGCCCTGTGGTCTGTTATGATAAAGATACCACGTTTCAAATCACCAAAGAGAATAGCAAATATTATTTGGTATTTGGAACCCACAAAGATGAGATAGAATACTCATACCCTGTTGCAAAAGAGTTTAGTGCGGTAGAATTTTATCCGCTCGATAGCTTGGGTATTAATACAGGCTGTATGTTTACTGGCTACTATCGAAATGATTCAGCTTTTGTCATATTTTCCAATGGCTGGGGTGTATACAATAATAATTTGTTGTCGGGTAAAAAGCAGTAAGGAAAGAACGTTTGAAACTCGAAAGTGTTGAATTTAATTTTTATTCTAATAAATAAAAAATGCTCCATATGATGGAGCATTTTTTAAAACTAAAAACCACGAAAACTAAGGTAAAAGTACAGCATCAATTACGTGAATCACGCCGTTGCTACCTTTTAAATCTGTTACTAATACAACTGATTCAAGGCCTTTTGAATTTGTTAGGATTACTTTATCTGCTTTTAATGAAGCTGTTATAGTACCACCATTCAAGGTTGTCAATACTGCTTTCCCCTTGCCATCTTTGATAGCTTTGATGACAGCAGCAGCATCAATATTGCCAGCTACCACATGGTAAGTAAGAACCCCCGTTAGTGCTTGTTTTGATTCTGGTTTCAATAATCTTGCTACAGTGCCATCAGGTAATTTATCAAAAGCTGCATTTGTGGGTGCGAATATTGTAAATGGACCATCTCCTTTAAGTGTGCTTACTAAGTCAGCAGCTTTTACAGCAGCCACTAATGTAGCATGATCTTTGGATCCGATGGCAATGTCTACGACGTCTTTTGTTTGAGCAAAAGAAAATAATGTGCTCATTAAGAATGCGAATAATAATGTTGTTTGTTTCATTTTTTTTATTTTTAATTATGAAGTACAAATGTAGATTCTTTGTTTCATGAAGGCCATTTAATAGTTGTTTTTAAACAGTTTTATTTTCACTTCACTATCAATATTTACTATATCTTCAGCTTGTTTTTATTTCAATACCACATCAATTTTTACAATACTATAAGGAATGGTTTTATTAAAGTCAATCTTCGTATGTCTAACATGCGTTTAGGACTATGTACTTGTATTTCAATCAATAAGCAAACGATTGCAGAATCCCAACGATTCAGCATGTTGGCATTGAATGTGTGTAACTAATCATCAAATTATTGTTCCACTACGTATAGGTCTATTGTGTACATTGTGTTCAAACAATTAATTGTACAATTATCAATTGCAATTGTGTTAATTTTTCGAATCTATACTAAAGACCTTTGTATCGTAATAATTACGTTACAATTTAAAAAACGAAGCAATGAAAAAATTATTTTTAGCTCTCCTTATTTCCATGATGTGTATGGGCGCGTATGCACAAAACTTGTCAATTAATGTACGTATGCATGCTGGCAACCAACGACTTTATTTTGGCAACTCACATGCTTGGATGCAAAGCCATGGTTACCGCTATAATCGCAACGGCTATTATACTGGTCACAATAGACGCATATATCCGAATCGAAGAGAATATTACAATGCACGTAATAAAAGCTGGGGTAAGCATCGTATGAATAATAATGGACGTAGCCATATGAATAATGGTCGTAGAAATATGAACAATGGAAATGGCAACAACCGTAAATCCAATAATGGAAGAAGAGGCAATAAGTAAATATGAATTAAAATCTATAAAGTTTTTTAGCACAATGCTAAAAAGCTTTTAGGTTTTTGTTGATTGCTAATCTGTACTCATTTTGTTGTTAAAAGGTACATTTTATCATTTTTTGCGATTCAAAACGAGAAATAACATAATATAATTCGTTTAGAAACGAAAAAAGTTATAAATTTGAATATAATTCTTTTGGTATGATTTGCAGATTATTACAAAAAACCATTGAGCAACATTTTTTTAAAGGTAAGATTTTACTCGTCATAGGTCCTCGACAAGTGGGTAAAACAACCTTATTGCAGACTATCTACAATGAGTTTGCTCAAGAAAAATATTGGTATAATGCCGATGATGCGGATGTGCGTGAATTGTTTCGAAATCCATCCAAAACAACATTGAAACCAATTTTTGCCAACAAAAAATTGATTGTGATAGATGAAGCGCAGCGTTTAGAAAATGCTGGTCTGACTTTGAAAATCATGATTGACAATTATAAAGACGTTCAAATCTTAGCTACAGGTTCTTCAGCATTTGAATTAAATGATAAGCTTAAAGAGTCGTTGACTGGGCGTAAATTTGAATATCATTTGTTTCCAATTTCGACAGAAGAGTTAATCCAAGATACATCCTACTTTGAAGAAAATAGACTACTTGAGCAAAGACTACTCTATGGTTTTTATCCTGAAGTCATCAATAATCCCGGACAAGAAAATTTAATATTGAGAAGCATTGCTGATAGTGTGCTATATAAAGATCTGTTTGCATTAGAGGCCGTTAAGAAACCATATTTATTGGAGAATATTTTAAAGGCATTGGCTTTGCAAGTAGGGAGCGAAGTGAGTTACAATGAATTGGCACAAATTGTAGGAGCGGATAAAGAAACGATTGAACGCTATATCTATTTGTTAGAACAATCGTTCGTTGTATTTAGGTTACAAGCTTTAAGTAGAAATGTAAGGAATGAATTGAAAAGGAGTCGAAAGATCTATTTTTATGACAATGGTATTCGTAATATTTTAATCAATAATTTTTCGCCATTGGCGCTGAGAAATGATAAAGGAGCCTTGTGGGAAAATTACTTAGTGAGTGAACGAATGAAACGAAATCATTATCATCATTATTATTGCAATACCTATTTTTGGCGTACGACCCAACAACAAGAAGTAGATTATATTGAAGAACGAAATGGCATATTGCATGCTTTTGAGTTCAAATATTCAGACAATAAACGCACTCGTTTACCATTGACATTTTCGAAGGCGTATCCGGATCATACCTATTCTGTTTGCACCACTACGAATTATCATGAATTTGTACAAAAGAACGATAACACATAAAACATCATTTTTTGCGATTCAAAACGAGAAATAACATAATATAATTCGTTTAGAAACGAGAAAAGTTATGAAATGTGCGATCTAATATTTATAAGTGTAATTACGTTTTGCAATAAATTGATTATTTTTGTCAATATATTTTATTCAAATGCAAGTAAATAATTTAGCACCTTATTATACCGATTTAATCAAATCTGCAATTGACTCAGGGAAATACCGAACTGAATCAGATGTAATAGAAGCTGGTTTGGAATTACTACGAAAAGAAGAGTTGCAGCAAAGTTTATTAGAATCAGCAATTAAGCATGGAGAAGACAGTGGCTTGGCATTGCCATTCAACAATGAAGAGTTTAAAACAAAAATGCATTTAAAAATAAAATAAGTGAATGGTTCAACTTATTATTAAGCCACTTGCACTTCAAGACTTAGAAGAGATTTGGTTGTATACATTTCATACATGGTCAATACAACAAGCAGATTTTTATCAGGATCAATTATATTATGGGATGCAACTTCTTTCTGAAAATAATAAAATTGCAAAAAACATATCATTAAACTCTCAAGCCTATTTGTATTATAAAGTGAATCATCATTATATCTTTTTCAGAATAGAGAATAAACAACTAATTATTATTAGAATTTTACATGAAAAAATGGATTTTGTCAGACATCTATAACTCACTCTTCAGCGCATCATACAATACATCCAAATCTGCTTGTGTATTAAACGCATTGATACTGTAGCGAATAAAAAAGTCATTCCCCATTCGAGTAATCGGTACTTCTATGCGGTGCTTTTCAAACAACATGCGTTGAAACTGTTCTGGCGCTGTAAGTTGAATTCTTGTGCTATAAAGTTGCCCAATAAATTCATCCGTTATAGGACACAATGGTTCAGTATTGAGTAGTTTGCAAAATCGTGGCGCATTTTCCTGTACCATTTTACGACACGTTGTCGATACCTCAGTCCAGTTGTGTTCCTGCATGAATTCAATGGCTTTGGGTAGGGTGAGCATGGCCGAAAAATCGCGCGTGCCATTCATTTGGTGATAGTCCAAAAACTGTGAATGACTCGGCATGGCACTATCGTAACCCCAACTGATAATCAATGGATCAATAGTTTGTTGCAATGATTTGCGCACATACATAAATGAACAACCTTTAGGTGTCATCATCCATTTGTGACAAGCGCCCGTATAATAGTCGACATCTAAACTAGAAAGGTCTAGAGGAATATGACCAGGTACATGCGCTCCATCAACAAACGTAGGAATGCCAAGTGCTTTTGCTTTTTTGCAAATTTCCTCCACAGGCAATATCAATCCTGTACTACTTGTTATATGACTAATGAAAATTAATTTTGTTTTTTCATTCACATCCTTGAAAAATCCTTCTACTATTTCTTCCTTACTTTGTATTGGAAATTGAATAGTGTGTTGACGATATATTGCGCCGGCTTTTTTGCAATAGTAATTCCATGTTTTATCACAAGCACCATATTCAATATTAGTCGTCAATATTTCATCGCCGGCTTGCAACGTAAAACTTTTTGCGATAGCATTGACTGCATACGATGGATTCGTAACTAATACAATATCATCAGCATCACAATGAATATAGCTTGCCAATGCTTCTCTTGATTTTTGTAGGTATTTTGTACCTTCAAAAGCAATGAATTGCACAGGTTCTCGTTCGAGTAAATATTGCCATTGAATATAATCGTCAAAGATAGGTTTGGGGCAAGCGCCAAACGATCCAAAATTGAGAAAGGTAATAGAGGGATCAAGTAGAAATAATGATTTGAGTGATTGCATCCTGCAATGTAAAAAAAAGACGAGAAATCAACAATCAAATTACTTCATTTTAAACATTGATGCCTCCACTCACTTCAATGCGTTGACCATTGATCCATTTTGCATCACTAGAACAAAGGAACGCGACTACGCTACCAATATCATCAGCATTGCCTACACGACCTAAAGGTGACATAGAACTCATCATGGCTTTGGCTTGAGGATTGTTGCGGATAGCAGCATTGTTGAAATCGGTTTCTACAGGGCCAGGTGCAACTATGTTGGCACGTATGCCTTTGGCACCCAATTCTTTTGCAAGGTATTTGGTCAATACCTCCATAGCACCTTTCATAGATGCATACACCGAATAGCCAGGATAGCTAAAGCGAGTAGTGCCTGATGAAATATTTACAATGCCTCCATCACTATTCATAATGGGAATTATTTTTTGCGTAAGAAAGTAAATGCTTTTGAAATGCACATTTAAAAATTCGTCAAAGAGTTGTTCGGTCACATCGAGAAAAGGAACCGTTTGTCCCATGCCAGCATTATTGATAAGATAATCAAGTTGAGTTGTATCAAAGTTGGTTTGTAACACAATTTGTAATGCATCTACAAATGCCCCCAAGGATTTAAAATCGTTCATGTCCAGTTTCATACTCACTGCTTTCAAACCCAGTTCTTGAATTTCTTCTACAGTTTGTTGTGCCAATGATTCATTGTGATTGTATGTAAGGATAACATGTATATTTTTTTTAGCAAGACTAAGTGCAATGTCTTTTCCGAGTCCACGACTTCCTCCAGTTACGAGGGCTATTTTATTGTTTGTCATATTTTAATACGTTAGAGGTTGTAATGAGTTTGGGTTAATCAAATTCTTTTACATCATCGATTAAAAATGAATTGTTGGATTCAACCAGTTTAATCTCGCGATGATAAACTGCTTTCATTTCAGGGTCGTCGATTTGTACATCAAAAAAAAATTCATTTTCAACATTACTTGCTTTTGCATCGCATTTAGCTACCTTGCTTTTGCCATAGTCTTGTCCTGAAATCAGAAAGCCAACACCCATGCCTGCATAGTTGGTATCATATATCTTTCCCCATTTAAGTTGGAATTCCTTTGCCGTCATACCTCCATCCATATCTACACCAATGGCATCCGATTTGTACTCATTGTATCGAGTGGTCGTTATCATTTTTTGGTCCGACATGCTATTCAAAAAGAAATCTTCGATAGCTTTAATAAGCCATTTTTTTGCAGCCATTGTTTTATCATCGTTTGCTTTTGAAGTTGCTTCTGTTGGGTTCGATAATGATTTAGAATCAGTTGGAGATTCCTTGCACGCAACTAAGCTGCATGCTATTAAAAAAGTATAAATGCATTTTTTCATATGAATGGTTGGTATTGGTTTGAAACCCAAAGCTATGTTTTAATATGAAGTACTTTGTATTATTTATTTATTTTTTTAATAATTCAAGAAGTTTGCATCATCGATTATTAGTATTTTTGATTCATTCAACGATAATCAAATGAAGTGGTACGCTTACTTAATGCCCGTATTATTTTATGTCACATCATTCTATGCTTTTCAAGCAGAAGGAATAGGAGCCTATGCCACATTGATATTAGCCTTTGGTGTGATAGCCACCTTAGAATTGATATTAAAACCCATCAATGAAAATCCTGATGATGAAGAATCGTTGAAGAAAAATCCTCTGTACCGTTGGATACAAATTGGGTTTGTATTTCTTCAATGGATTACATTATTGTATTTTTTATACATTACAAAACACCAAGATGTAGACACAGCAACATCCATAGGTAGAATCATTTGTATGGGTTTGCTTTGTGGTGTATTTGGTATCAATGTTGCACATGAGTTGGGACATCATGTCAATAAAACAGATCAGATGTTAGCCAAGGCAAGTTTGCTCACTTCCATGTACATGCATTTTTTTATAGAGCACAACAAAGGTCATCATAAGCATGTTGCTACCGATCATGATCCTGCAAGTGCGAGATACAATGAATGGATTTATGTTTTTTATATACGAAGTATAGTAGGTTCCTATTTATCTGCATGGCAAATTGAGAATAAAGATACACAGAAGCAATTTGGGACATGGCTAACATTGAGCAATCAAATGATACAGTTACATATAATAGAGATTTCATTTTTGATTATCCTTTATCTATATGGAGGATTATTAGTATTGGGCTCGTTCTTAGCTGCTGCCTTGTTGGGCATTTTATTATTGGAGTCAGTCAATTATATTCAACATTATGGTTTGAATCGAAAGGCTACAAGTCCAACATCATTTGAGCGAACACAAGTATATCATAGTTGGGATTGTCATTATCCATTGGGTCGAATGATGTTATTTGAATTGAGTAGACACAGTGATCATCATTATTTGGCTAGTCGTCCCTACCAACTGCTTCGCCATCATGCACAGGCACCGCTTTTGCCGGCAGGGTATCCAGGAAGTATTCTGCTCGCGCTTATACCACCATTATGGTGTAGCGTCATGAATCGTAAGATAGTCAAGATGAAGGATGGTATTGATTCTTAGCGGTATTTAAACTATTTACCCACATTTGTGAATTACTATTTTGACCTGTCACAATCGTAC
>CANHGW010000065.1 GCA_947460175.1 Bacteroidota bacterium
GAATAAATCATATCCCGAAATCATATACAGAACAGGTGATGTGGTGAGTTATAATAACAGAGGAGAAATTGTATTTATAGGTAGGAAAGATACTTTAATAAAGCACCTAGGATATAGAATTGAACTGGGTGAAATTGAACATGTGATTGTTAATGTATTGCAAATGGTGAAGAATTGTTGTGTAGTGTATCATACCGCAAAGAAGGAAATCACCACCATTTACGAAGCGAATAAGGATATTGCAGATGGCGAATTCAGAAAAAGATTACTAGAACATTTTCCTAAGTATATGATCCCTTCTAAATATATCAGAATGGATGAATTGCCAAGAAATACCAATGGTAAAATAGACAGATTAAGTCTTAAGGAAAGGCTGAGTAAATGAGAATTGCGTTTTTTGGGGAGGATGCGTTTAGTGTGACTGTGCTTGATTCACTTGTTAAGTGTGGGCATTCCGTTTTGGCAGCTTATTGTCCGGTTTATAACAATATTATTTATAAAAGACTGGAAGGTTATTGTGGGACTAATTCTATTTGTTTCAAAAGATTAAGTGATTTTACTGATTCGTCCTTCATAAAAGAATTGAAAGAATTAGATCTTGATCTTATTGTTGTGTGTCATTTTCAAAAAATTCTTATTAAAGAACTGATTGATATTCCAAAATTTGGAAGTATTAACCTCCATCCGTCTTTACTGCCTTTATACAGAGGGATGTCACCACAACATTGGCCTATAATTAACGGAGATTCTGAAACAGGGGTGTCAATTCATTTCATTGATGAAGGTGTTGATACGGGCGATATAATTATACAAGAAAAGGTTTTGATTGACAACGATACTTATGTATTTGATCTGCAAAATCGAATGAAAAAGGTGTATGCAACCATAGTAAAAGATGCATTGAAATTGATTGAAAATCAAAAAAAAGCTTTTATAAAGCAAAGTCATTTAGCCGGGAGTTACTACGGGAAATTGAAGAAAAGGGAATGTGAAATTAATCTGGAAATGAGTTGTTTGGATGCCTATAATCTGATTAGAGCAGTGTCATTTCCATATTATGGTGCAAGATATAATGATCTTATAGTTTGGAAAGCAAGAGTGGTTGATAAGGATAAAATACCTAATGTTGAAATGATTGACAAAACATTAGGGTTGGTTGAAATTAAAAATGAAAAATACATTCAATTTAAGGATGGAGTATTAAATATAGAGAAAAGCGAAAAATATGAAAAATAGAATAACCGAGATTTTAAGAGAAATTCGTTCTGAATTTGATTTTTCAACCAGTTCGAATTTTATTGAAGATGGTATGTTGGACTCCTTTGACATTGTTAACCTCGTAACGATGCTTGACGAAGAATTTAAAATCTCAATAGAAGGAACACAAATTATACCTGACAATTTTGTCTCTGTTGAATCTATTTGTTCTTTGTTGTCGAAATATGTTAAAGAATGAACTTACATTTTAAAAACAAAAAGGTAACTGGAATATTAACTGTTTTACCTGCCCATGAAGTCCATTTTGAGGATGAAATGGAGAACTACAATTCTACTATTGCAAAATCATTAAAATTGAAGGCGGCTATGGGCTTTAACAAGAAGCGTATAGTTGCCGATGGGGTTACATCTGCTGATTTATGTATTGCAGGTCTTACCCATTTATTCGATAACGAGACACTTCGCATGGAGGATGTGGATGCATTGATCATGGTAACGCAATCGCCGGATTATATCATGCCACCTACGAGCAATGTCATTCAAGGTTATTTCGGATTAAAACATGATATGATTTGTTTGGATATCAACCAAGGTTGTGCGGGATATATTGTTGGCCTTATTCAGGCATTTATGTTGTTGGATCAGGGTGCTATTAATAAAGTAGTCTTGATGAATGCGGATGTATTAAGTCCGAAAGTTTCCAAGAAAGATCGCAACAGCAATCCATTGATTGGAGATGGTGCTTCAATTACCATTGTAGAGAAAAGTACGGACAATGAAGAGATATTTGTGAGTATTAAAATGAACGGTGAAGGTGCATTTGCCTTACAAATCCCGGCAGGCGGCGCAAGACTTCCATCGAGTCCTGAAACTGCAATACTTAAAGAAGATAAAAACGGTAACCTTAGAAGTGAAAATCACTTGGTAATGAAAGGTGACGAGGTTTTCAATTTTGTTCAAACTGAAGTTCCGCCGTTGATTGAGGAATTATATGATTATTCTAAAATTGGGAAAGATGATGTAGATTTTTATATGTTTCATCAGCCAAATAAATTTATGCTAAACAAATTGGCAGATAGGTTAGGAGTAGAACGTGATAAAATGCCAAGTAATATTGTAGAAAACTTTGGTAATTCTAGTGGTGTAACAATTCCTTTGGCTATCACTTTTAATTTGGGTGATAAACTTTGCAACCAAAAATACCGTCTTTGTCTTTCTGGTTTTGGTGTAGGATTGACATGGGCAGGCATGATGATTGATATGAAAGATCTTTCGTTATGTAAAATAATTTATAACTAAAAAAAACAATATGGAAAATTTCGATGTAGAAATCGCAGAAATACTTGAAGTAGATTCTGTAAACATGGAGGATCATTTAACTTCATTTGATTGCTGGGATTCATTAACGATTTTGTCAATCATTGCATTGGCAAGTGAAACCTATCATGTAACAATAAGTGCATCAGACGTAAACGGTGCGGCATCAGTGGGTGGATTAAAATCGTTAATTCAAACCAAAGTTAAATGAGTATAACTGGTAGTCAGTTTCTGTTAAACAATAGAAGATATATTGTAACAGGAGCTGCTTCAGGAATCGGAAAGAGTACTGCTATCGTGCTTTCACAAATTGGAGCATCCTTGTTGTTGGTAGATATTAATGAAGCTGCTTTAAGCGAAACCAAAGCGTTATGTGGCGAATTGGCGAAAACATTAATTCTGGATTTAACAAATTCAGCTGCAATTAAAGATGACCTCATTAAATCTGCAACGGAAGGCGGAAAGTTTGACGGTTTCGTGCATTGTGCAGGTATCCCTTATATTTCGCCATTAAAGTCTATTGAAAAAGGAAAAGCAATGAAAGTGTATGAATTGAATTCCTATGCTGCATTGGAGCTTTCCAAAGTATTTATTAATCGCAATGTGTTTAATGGAGTTTCAGGCTCTATTGTATTTATATCTTCGGTATATGGGGTAGTTGGTTCTGCTGCAAACGTGGGCTACGCTATGAGTAAAGCTGCTATTAACGGGCTTACCAAAGCATTGGCTATTGAATTAGCTCCTAAAAATATCAGGGTAAATTGTGTAGCACCGGGATTTGTAAAAACTCAAATGATGAGTGATACCAATATATCGTTTGATGATAGCAGAGATTCTTACCTCACTTCATTACATCCACTAGGATTAGGTGATCCGGAAGACGTAGCAAATCCAATAGCCTTTTTACTCTCTGACGCCTCGAAATGGATGACAGGAGCGATTGTGAATGTAGATGGTGGTTTTACTGCCCAATAAAAAACAAAATAATGAGTAAAGTGCAATACATCCTGGTAACAGGCGCCTCATCCGGCATAGGATCTTTTATTTCAAAATGCCTGTCTCAAAATTACAACGTGATCATTCATGGGAGGAATACAGATAAAATCAATCAAGTTATTTCAGAATGTAACAATCCCGATAAACAGCTTGCGTTTGTTACCGATTTACAACAATTTGAAGAAATTGAAGCCGTTTTGGGTAAATTTATTATCGAAAAAGATATTGAAGTAATCGGATTTGTGCACTGTGCAGGATTTATGAATATGTTGCCGGCAAAAATGATGTCAGTTGCAGCCATTCAAAAAACATTTTCAACCAATTTGTTTTCAGCGGCTATGATTGTGAAAGTTTTGTTGCAGCGTAAAGTGAATGCAGGTGCATTAAAAAATGTAGTTTTTATTTCAAGCAATATTTCAAACTTTGGAGCAAAAGCGTTTAGTTTATATTCAGCTTCCAAAGCAGGAATAGATGGATTAATGAGATCACTAGCTGTTGAATTGGCCCCTGATGTAAGAGTGAATTCTGTTTTGCCGGGTGCTATTCATACCCCTATGACTTCAGCTATATTCCAGGACGAAGAAAAAGCAAAATCAATGCTTTCAACATATCCATTGGGAGAAGGCTTTCCTGAAGATATTTCGAATATGGTTGAGTTTTTATTGTCTGATAAATCCAAGTGGATTACTGGTCAGCAATTTACGGTAGATGGTGGAAGAACCATTGATATTTCGGGTTGATTTGCATATTCAAAGAATTCTTAACACACCGGTCACTTCTAACTGCTTTGTGCTGCATGAACGCGATAGCGCAGAATGTTTGATTATTGATCCGGGTTCAGATGATAACTCAGCACTCATGGCATATTTGACCCAACATAATTTATTGCCGACAACAGTTGTTTTGACACATGAACATTTTGATCATATCTGGGGAGTAGTTGGTTTGGCTGATCATTTTACATTTGAGTTAATTTGCAATCAGGTTTGCGCAAATGCAATAGTAAATCCCAAAAAGAATCTATCGCTTTTTCATGATAAGGTAGGGTTTTCCGTTTTGAATGAGGTAACAACGGTCGAAAAGTTGAATTATCAATTTAGTTGGAATGGAAAACAATTTAAATTCATTCAAACACCGGGACATTCAGAAGGATCAATCAGTATTCAACTTGATGAGATGCTTTTTTGTGGTGATTTGCTTATTCAGGATGAAAAAACTGTCACAAAATTACCTAATGGTTCTGTCACAAAATTAAGAGAAACTTTTATTAAGCTCAAAACAGAGTGTAGTCCTGAAACTCTTATTCATAGCGGACATGGAGATAGTTTTCCATTTAAAACCTATTTTATCTACGATGCGATTTAGTTTAGAAATCATCGTGATTTTAATTAAGATATAGTTTTTACAAATTTAAGAAAATGAAATTTTTACTCTATTTAAAGAACCTTCTACTTTGATGTTAAATGTTGAATTGAATACGCCAATTATGACTCTAAATGCTATTGAATATACAATCAATTGCATTTTCAATATTGTGGGATTAAAGGAAACATTTGAACTTCAAGTTGCAAGTAATCGAAAAAAAGTAATATTAAGATTAAATAACAAAAAAATATTCTTTAATCTGCTCACAGAAGATAAGATTCTTAAGCTGTTAAACAGGGAGATTACTCTGAACAAAATATTGTCAGCTGACAAGGCAGTAGAAATACCTATTATATTAGAAAAAGACGCAGAATTTGTTACAATTAAGGAGGAAGTATTATGTGTAAATGCTGACATACTTTCAATTTCATTTATCCTGTTATCGCGATATGAAGAATTTCACTATGACAGTCGTGATGATATCGGTAATTTCGAATACAAAAATAGCTTAGCTTTTTTTTATAATTTTATAGATTACCCAATTGTTGATGAATATGCCATGTTGTTGAGACCCTATTTGAGGAATTTTCTGCCAGAAATAGAGTTCACCACAAATAAATATCAGATAATACCTTCACATGATATCGATGAATTATACCGATATAAAAGGGATTTAATTGGGTTTCGGCGTATTGTATTTGATTTACTTCTAAAGCCTAATTGTAGAAAAAAAGATTATCTTACAAATGTTTTCAACAAAGAGAAAGATCCTTTTAACGAATCAATATACACCCTGTTACATGATTCTCAGCGATTAAATTTAGAAGCTGAATTTTATTTTATGACTGCAAAAAAAAGCAAGTTGAATAGAGGATATAACATCTTGGATTTTGACATGGATAAATTTGTGGGTCTCTCGAAAAGAGGTAACCAAAAAATTGGTTTACATGGTGGATTTGGGACTAGGAATAATCTTGAATTATTTAGGTTGGAAAAAATGAAATTAGAATCAGCTACAAAGTTGGATATTAGTATTACTAGACAGCATTATTTAAATTTCGAAATAAAAGAAACACCCAATCTCATGGAAGAAAATGGTATCAGAGTAGATAGCAGCTTAGGTTATAATGAGCAAGAAGGATTTCGTTGCGGCACCTGTCACGAATACAGACTATGGGATTTTAGAAATAATTGCGAGTTCAAGTTAATCGAGCGTCCATTAATAGTTATGGATATTACACTCTTTAAACATAAAGCGTATAGTAAAAAAGAAGCAATTCATTCAATCTTTAAATTGAACAGTCGTTGCATAGCTGTTGGAGGTAAGTTTACGATACTTTGGCATAATACTTATGTTATAGATTTTAAGGAATGGTATGAGGATGTCTATATACACGCGTTGGAATCAATTTGTAAGTTAAATTGTTGTATCGACCCAGATTTTTCTATCGGCTAATATATTGTGAATAGGGAAAGAATTAATTTTCTAATTTCAAATTGGAATTTTGTTAATTTACTTTTTGGGTTTTCTTTTGTTACGACACTATTTTTAAATAATGGCGAATCCTTGATCTCAACAAATATCACAATACCTTATCGGTTGGCATCATTAATTTTTAGTATTCTAGTTATTTTTTATAATTTGGGAAATTATAAAAAAATAACAATATTAGCCAATGTTTTTATACTGTTTTATTTAGCATACATCTTAAAGATATTTATTTGTTTGAATTTTGATACTTCTGTATTTTATGGCAAATCAGACATTACATACTATTCTTTTTCGATTTTAATTGTATTTATACCTTTGATCTCTGTTTTACTATCTTGTGCAAAGATGGATTTAAATTTTATTTTGAAGAATTCATTTTTGATAGTCTTTATATCCTCAATTTTGGCAACGTTGGGGTATAACCCTGCCATTCAAACGGGTATAGAGGAGAGATTAGATGCAAATGTAGCGTTGAGTTCAATTTCTTTTGGGCATCTCGGGGTTTCTTTAATTATATTGTCATTTTCAGTTTTTCGAAAAAGTGTTTATTATAAAATATTCGCTATTTTTTCCCTATTTTTGGGATTATTCATTATAATAATTGCCGGAAGTAGAAGTCCATTTTTAGCCTTAATTTTTATTGTCGGAGTATTTATAATGCAATCAAGACTTAATAAAGTTGTATTGTTTTCGACATTAGTCTTATTTATGTCCACTATATATATATTTCTAGAAGATATATTGCTTTTCGTTAAATTATACTCGCAAGTCGCCTTTTCCAGGTTGAGTGCCTCTATTGAAGATGGTGATACTGGAGAGAGAGACAGTTATTACAACGCGGCAATTGAACAATTTTTCGAATCACCTTTTATTGGAGGTAACTTTGTGTTGAAATATGGTTTAGGAAAGGGTGACTATCCGCACAACTTGTTTCTTGAAGCTTTAATGGCTTTTGGCATTTTTGGCGGTTTAGTAGTATTTATTTTTCACCTTAGAGTATTTTATTTAAGTCAGGTAGTTATTTCTTTAGATGGTAATTACAGATTTTTATTTTTGCTATTCATTCAATTTTTTGTTTTAAGTTCGTTACATGGTAGTTGGTGGGGCGCTACTTCTTTCGTTTTCGTTTTAGGTTTTTTTCTTAACTTTAGACAAAAAAATTCTAATTTTTAAAACATACAAAAAGTTAATTAAATTTCAATTTATAATTCTTTATTAATCATGTGCGGTATATCTGGAATAATTTCTAAAAAAGCAATTGAATCAATTGATTTAATTAAGGCAATGAATGATTTAATTAATCATCGAGGTCCTGATGGGGAAGGCTTTTACTACAATGAAAATTTTAATTTTGGCCATAGAAGGCTATCAATAATAGATTTATCTATTTTAGGTAAACAACCTATGATTTATAGAGAAAACGTTATTACCTACAACGGAGAAATATACAACTATCTGGAGTTGAAAGAAGAATTATTGACTCTTGGATATGATTTTACATCAACAACTGATACAGAAGTTATATTGGCCGCTTATGATTTTTGGGGTGTTGAGTGTGTGCATAAATTTAATGGAATGTGGGCATTTGCAATTTATGATAAAAAAAATGATAGTATCTTCATGTCTCGCGATAGGTTTGGTGTTAAACCTTTTTATTATACAGTTTTCAAGGATTTGTTCTATTTTGGATCTGAAATAAAACAATTCAAGGCTGTGCCTGGATTTAAATTTAAAATGAATTTTGATAGAACCTATGATTTCTTAAATTATGGTGTTAGAAATCATACCGCAGAGACACTTGTCTCTGACGTTTTTCAACTTAAAGGTGGGCACAATCTAATATACAATTTAAAGACGTTTAAATATATTGTTGTTGAATGGTACAATCCTATTTTATCATCTAAAAACATTAAATTAAATTTCGAAAGTACATCAGAAGTTGTTAATAAATTGTTTTTTGATTCTGTATCATTGCAATTAAGATCAGATGTAAAGATTGGTGCTTGTTTGTCTGGAGGTATAGATAGTTCAGCCATAGTATGTACTGTAAATGAATTGCTTAAATCAAAGAATCTTGCTGAAATGCAAGAAACTGTTTCAGCTATTTTTGATGATAGTGAATTTTCTGAGGAAAAATATATTGATATTGTTACAGATCACACTAACACTATTTCTCACAAGGTAATTCCATCTTTTGCGAATTTATTCCCTGAACTTGAAAAAGTTATTTGGCATCAAGATGAACCTTTTACAAGTACAAGTATTTTCGCTCAATGGGAGGTGTTTAAGGAAGCTTCAAAGCATAATTTAACTGTAATGTTAGACGGTCAAGGTGCTGATGAATATTTGTCAGGGTATGATAATTATTACGGCATTTTACTAGCGGATTACTTTAAAGGCGCAAGATTTTACCGTTTTTTTGAGGAGATTAAGTGTATTTACAATAATTATGGTCTATCTAAAATGATTGGTTTTATTTCCTGGTTTTTTAACGTAATTCTATATAATTTTCCTCTTGTACCAGAAAAATTGAGGTTGTTTCTTAAACACAAGTTCTCACACAATAAAAGAAGTTGGCTGAAATTACGTCCAAATAAAATAATTAGGGATATTTATAGAACAGCTAACAAATCAATGTTCGATATGAACATTGCCCAATTGAGATTAATCACAATTCCAACATTGCTTCAATTTGAGGATAGAAATTCTATGGCATTTTCCATAGAATCACGTGTTCCCTTTTTGGATTATCGATTAGTTGAATATTGTATTCAATTGCCAAATGAGTATAAAATAAATAAATCTGTTACGAAATATATTTTTAGAGATGCTATGAAATTTGTATTGCCATTAAAGATAATTAATCGAAAAGACAAAGTGGGTTTTACTACGCCTCAAGAGAAATGGATAAAGGGCAATCATGAATTTCTGCGCGAAGAGATCTCGAAATCTTGTGATGTATTAAATACTATTATCGATAAAGATTTGTATTTAGATTGGTTTGATGAAGCTATAAAAAATGATTTTAATTTTAAATATAATTTTTGGAATTTAATTTGCTTGGCCCGATGGGTTAAAGTTTTTGAAGTTGAAATGGTTAGTATTTAACTGATTAGAATTTACACATAGCAAACTTAATGAAAATAGTACATGTAATTGCTTACTTTAACAGCCATA
>CANHGW010000066.1 GCA_947460175.1 Bacteroidota bacterium
ACCGATAAGCGTTTCGTTTCCTGAGTGCAATGAAGGATCTCTTTGCGTTTCGTTAAGCGTCTTGATCAATGAAAATTCACTAGCATAATAGACCAACCTTTCAAGCACTAACAAAAGCCATGTATTGACACAGCTTAATAATGAAGATGTCGATGATGGATAGCCCCGATCTCGTCACGTCCAAAAAGACGTGAACGAGAGCGGGATGTTGATCAATATCGTATTGAAGCTCGGCTCCAAAATAAAAACTAATCCTTTTTAGTCTCAGCAAAGCATCCACTAGTTAAAACGAATCTTAGTTACAAAACAATGTGTGGGACTTTGCGTATGTAAAACGAAATGTAGTTTTTATTTGTGCCATGGCAGGTATCTTCAAATACCATAAATAGCACTGATGATTTTAGTGGATTCAAGAATAAGGACGGGAAACTTAAAAATCTACAAATTTCATAATTATGTTCTAAATTTGCTATATGAAACATTATTCGGAGATAATCACGATCAACCCTCAAATTAGATTTGGGAAACCATGTATACGAGGCATGAGAATTTCAGTTTATGATGTACTAAGTTGGTATGCCTCCGGAATGACCGAAGATGAAATACTCGAAGACTATCCTGAATTAACAAAAGAAGATCTTTTAGCTGTATTAGCTTTTGCAGCAGACCGAGAACATAGGGTAAAAGTAGCATAATGAAGTTGCTTTTTGATCAAAATATATCTTTTAGGATAGTAGGGAAATTGCAGGATTTGCTGCCACATGCTAGTCAGGTTAGACTGCTTGGGTTGGAGAATAGTACAGACTTTGAAATATGGAATTTTGCCAAAACTAACGATTACACTATAATTACTTTTGATACAGATTTTTACGACATTTCATTAATTAAAGGCACTCCGCCCAAAATAGTTTGGTTGAGAATAGGAAATATTTCAACTAAACAATTAGCAACATGCATTAGAAATAATATTGATCTAATAGCAGAATTTATTCAAAATTCAGATTATAAAAATTTAGCATGCTTAGAAATTGATTAATTGAACTAGCCATAATGTCTTCGCAAAATCTATCCTAATTATTAGGAATCTTTAGTCTCCGCTAAATCTCCAATACTTAAAAAGAATCTTAATTTACAAATGCTTGTGTGGGACTTTGTGCTTATTAAATGAAATGTAGATCTATTTCAACAAAGGCAAATATCTTCAAATACCAAAGATGGCACAGATGATATTTCCTATTGACCGGAAACATGACCAAGAATTCTATGACAAGAGAGTATATAAAGTTTCCAATTAGAGTAAAAGTTACTTCTCAAGGAAAGATATTTAACAATATTCATTTTTCGCAATTCATTTATTTACCAATAAAATAATATATTTGAATGTGCTAGCTTAAAACTTTTATAACCGAGATGGCTTGAACGCTGCGGTTAAAGTATTCGGACTACAAAATTATTTGGATAGTTGTTCACTTAATTTTTCATGATCCAACAATCCTCATTCATAAAAGACATGCCGGCTTTAATTTTTATATAAAAAATGCTAAAATATTCTCTAATTCTTATGTCATTTTTGTTTGCAATCCAAAAGTGTGTTGCTCAACAAAATCGATCCATGGATTACAAACTTTTAGCCTTGCACATTATCGACGAACAAAGCAAGGAAATTATACCTGACTTACGAATTACACTATGTCAATATAGTGGTAAAATGTTCCATGTTGTATATCAAAAAAATGACTCATCCAAACTGAGCACTGCAACCTTCAAACAAATGCAACATGCCCGATTCTCTTCTGATTATGATCTTACTCAAACACAAGAGGAACGCATCAGCAAATACCTTAAACATGATTATGGACTTTTATTGCCCAACTGGTCTGTAGGTATACATTCATACTATAGAATGCAGGATCAGATAGGTATAGTACATCATACTGAAGAAAGTTGGCAAAAATACCTGACCTATGAATCCTACAAAAAAACAAAATCACCCAAAAGCTACCAAATACAAGCCCATAGCGAAACGCCTCTGATTAAAGTTGTCATAGATGATATGGACGGTGACAAAAACGGTAGTTATCCATCGAGAGAATTTATACTTCCTCAATCGATGTTTTACCAACTATCTGATAGCACACAAACAAATAAGACCATCAATATTACCCTAAGCCCAAATCGATTTATCCCCATAGATCAATCGCTTTATACAAGTTATATCATCCAACACCTCACATCTAGAACTGTATTTGATCGTCCTTGGAGTGCATATGATGAAAAATTGGTAAAGCAGATAGATATTATAAATGAACAAGATGGCAAGGTATTGCAACGCATAAACGCGAACGATTTAAATTCAATGAATAACAAATGGCGCGCTACATCGATGCTACCACCTGAGAACAAAGCGCCTATTCGAAAAGAAAAATTACCCAACTTCCTAGTTGAATTTGACGAAAACGAATCTATCTACTTTACATTTAACAACAGCACTGGACAATACACACATGAACGTAAAATAATCGATCATATCCAACTAGTCGATGGAAATTCAAATAAGGAACCGGTATATACTAAGCCGCATCTTGAATGCTTACGTACCAATACGAAACTACCAGTATTGTATTTTGCACCTGGCCAAAAACAACTGGTATTCAAAGATACCTTTTGGATTATAAACCCGACAGACAGAGATATATCGATATTCATGAATCCATTGTATCATAAGAATTGGAAATTAGACAGTGTTATTAAAGCAAAAGGACAATCGCCGCTCGTTTATACCAGGATATTCGACACCATTACAGGACCTTATGAAATGATCAATGAGTACGCAAATATCAGATACAATGCAAGTCAAACAAACTTAGCCATAAATGTATATGGGCAAGTCATCAATCCAAAAGCAAAAGTTACAAAACTCAAGGACGGTAGTTTCAACTTTACTATTCCCGTTGACGATCAAATGCATTATGTGATCAACACCTTTCCTAATGGCATCTTGAAAGAAGATGGCCATAAAAGAAATAGCGATAGTGCAAAGATAGGTTCATGGACAAAGAAGGCACGTTTTGGTGATGGCTACGATGTAGAGCACCATTCAATTGAGTTTAAATTTCAACTTAAAAATGCGGATTACAAAAAATGTAAATTCTTCTATAAACAAATGTGGGTAGCTGGAGAATTTGAATTCTTCCCTACTGAAAATCAATTTAGTTTGAGTTTACCAATGGCCGCTAGCGAAATAGTAATAAGGAGTGATAGCGCAAGTATTCACTACTTGCTGCAAAAAGGAGAAGATAAAATAACAGACCTCTACTTGTTAAAACCAAATGAGTCTTATATTTATTGGAAAGGAATAAAACGGCCTGTAGATTATAATCATCAACAATATGCCATCATTTGGAAAAACCAAATTGAGCCAAACAAAGTAAGTTCAATCATGTTAACTCTAAAGAGCAAATACCCAACACTGAAAGTAAAACAACAAAAAATAAGAACAACTATAGATGCAACATTATTGTCAAGTGTAGACAAAGACTCGATGCTACAAGTTCTTATAAAAAATGACGAGATTACCTGCATAACCAAATTAATAGGCAAAGATGATTCACTTTTGTTTTCAAATCGAATATTTACAAATACAGAAATTGCATTGAATCAAATACAATTAAAGCAAGACCTCACTAAATATGGGTTTTCATATATTGAAAATACAACCACAAATAGGTTAAGACACTACTTTGAATACAAAAGCAAACTCATGGACGAGCAAGCTATTGAACAATTTAATTTGTTAGTAGAAGCATTCAAATGGTATAACTTCAACCTGGAAGCTATACAATAGCGATTATCATCGCAACCTACTTCTCTCGCGGATCTTGCACGTTTGGTTTGTGTCCCTTAAACTTAATGTGCAACCTACCCTATCTTACTTGAACACGTTACTTGCAAAAACGCTTCTGCTCCTCTCTTGACTTTCAAGTGCTGATTAACGGTTCGAATAAGCAATAGATAAAGGTGATTCGAAATAATTGAGGCTATGAGGGTGATGAGCAGTGCTGCATGTTACTTTTGTAAATCAAACTCTATACGTTACAAACATATAAATTATTGCCTAGATGAAATCCTTCATTATTTTACTTACTCTTAGTCTATACTTTAATACAAATATGCAAACGATTTATACCTTCTCCTCTCTATCGAATTCAAATGAATGGCGCGTCCTAAATGATGGCGTAATGGGTGGTATTTCAGAAAGCGCTCTTATACTAAATAAAGAAGGATATGGAGAATTTTCGGGTCATGTATCCCTGGAAAATTATGGCGGCTTTGCTTCTATTCAACTAAACCAAACAATAAAATTAGACAAGGAAAAGACACACATTGTGCTGCGTGTAAAAGGAGATGGCAAACGATATGAATTTCGCATGAAAGGCAACAGCTCACAATATGAATCTTATGTCCATCAATTTCCCACCTCGGGAGAATGGGAAACCATAAAGTTACCCATCGCTGGGTTTTATCCTCAGTTTCGAGGACAACGAATGAATGCTCCTAATTTTAATTTTGAACAGATAGGGCAATTGAGTTTTTTGATTGCAAACAAGCAGGAAGAAGATTTTAAGTTGCTGTTAGACTGGATAGGTTTAGAATAATAAGTCACAACAAAATCCTGTCTCCACTGGAATGTGCAATAGGCATTAGCATTGACTACCAGTCCTGGTCTATGAAATTCTCTAAATAGAGCATCTGCATTTACGCGCGAGGTATACCTAGCTAATGTTTCATGGTAGGTATAAAATTAATACATGGCTTTTCGAATGGTTTTACAATCTTCGATTGACTCAGTTGATTGAGTTTTTCCTATTTGTCAAGCCTCAATCGTGAGACTTACGTTTTAGGTAATGTTAACGTCCATACGGTATGCCGCAGAGCCTAACATCCCGCAGAGCTGATTTCTAATTTGTTGTCTAATAAAGGAGACAATAAACTCAATAATTAAAATTTAATACTCGCACTAAATATAAATATTCTAGGTGCTCTATTTTTAACAAAGATTCTATCTTTGTCGGTTAGGGTTCTGCTTTTATCAAAATCGAGATAGGTTATTATATCCTGCGCTAATAAATCTCTGGCATTAAATTTTAATTCTACTTTATTATCTAAGAGAGTTTTAGCTATTTGAAAATCAATTACAGTTCTTTCTTTATCAAAAAACTCAGGCAATATATTACTGCCTGCAAGAGCAAGCCTTCTGCCAATTCTATTTAGTGACAAGGTAGATGATAAACCAGAACTATCACCTGCATAACTTAGTGCAAAATTTATGATGTATGGCGACTGACCTTGTAAAGGTCGAGAAGTAATAGAATCTGATGATGCATTACCAACAGTTACCAGCGATCTAGTAATAGTGCCATTACCTGACAACGTAAAATTATTAAGCAATGATTTTTCATTTTTTCTAGCAAAAAGAGTTGATAAAAGAACCCTAAATTCAACTTCTGCTCCTGAAATGGTTGCAGACTTACTTTGCACATAACGTGCCTCACTTGCATAAAATGAAGAAGTGGAAAATTCAATTGGGTTTGTAATTGCTTTATGAAAAGCAGATACAGAAAGCAATTGTGCCCTTCCTGGGAAAATTTCATATCTAACATCAAAATTATTTATACTTGCCCTTTTTAAAGTTGAATCACCACTAACAAAAAAACCTGAAAGATATTCTGGGAAACCAAAATTTGCCAATTCTCTGAATTCAGGTCTATTTAACGTTTTGCTGTATGACATGCGAATATTAGTTTTTTCAGTTAATGAATAAACCAAATTAGCTGAAGGGCAATAATCTACCTTTGTGTAATTGACATTTATTGCACCTAACCCACGTTGAGCAGCCACTAATTTTTGATTAAAACTTTCCATTCTTACGCCATAAATCAATCTAAATTTTTTGTAACGCTGATCGTTCATTAAATATGCATGCAAAACTGAAGAAGATGCATCATATGCAGAATTGGGAACTGTTGCATCATTCACTAATATTGTTGCTTTACCACTAGAAAGCAAACCTAGGTTTTGTGTCAAAAAAATCTGATCATAAGGTAAGCTTAGTATTGAATAATCTATTTCATAAGGATTGCCGGTTGTAGCTTGTGCAAAACCTAATACTCTATTCGTATAATTTCTTTCTCTAGCTAGGTATCCAAATCCCATCTTAAACATATTTTGGCTACCTTTAAAAAGTGTGTAAGGTTGCGAAATGTCTAATTTTGCAGTTTTAAGATTTTCTTGAGATCTAGCAGATATCATAGTGCCATGTCTTCCTGGAATGTCAGAAGTTAACTGATTACTATTGGAAATTGCCTGAAATGGTGTACTTCTATCCACTTCACTGTATGCAACTAACCAATTTAATTTTGTTTTAAATTTACCTATTTGGTGGTCGCCTAATAGCTGGCTGTTGAAAATTTTATCTGAAACAAAATTTCGAAATATTTCTTTTATTTTGTTAGTTGAGTCTATTGTATATTCAGTATATCCTCCCCGCTTCACTAATGTATTATCAGTATTTACGCTTAGGTTATTTTTCCAACTTATATTATTTCTATTATTTATCTTAATACTAACATTGCCCAATGCCGACCAAATTACCTCTTGATTATATACAGAATCAATGAATTTTCTCTCTTGAATAGGAACATAATTTGAGTCGTTAATGTTACCACCATTACCATTGTAAGAATTACGTTCTCCTGATACAAATGAATTGCTTCTGTTATAGGTAACTGAAAAGAGCGATGAAATAAATTCTTTATCTTTTCTTTTTATGTTAACGCTTTTTACTAATTGTAAACTAAGGTTCGGATCGGTATTTACTTCTTTTACTCCCCACTTGTACTTCCCAAATAATTTTGCATATCCAAGTTTATCAGATGTTGTTGCATCTATAAAACCTTGTTTATCAGATGGTATGCCGTTTGGCAACGCCCGTGAACCATCATCTAGGCCTAACCAATCTCTACTACCTTTCATTTCAGAAACATAGCTTTTTTTCCCAGTTATCAAATTGTTGTAACCTTGGCTTAGTGAAATAATAGTAATAGGTTTAGATGAAGTAGATTTTGTAGTTATTTCAATAATTCCTCCTCCAAACTCTGCAGTTTTATCTGGAGTAGCCGTTTTATAAATAACTAAATTATCAATAATGCCAGATGGAAAAATATCATATGCAAATGCTTTCCTATCACTTTCTGTACTTGGTAACGGGGCCCCATTTATAAATGATGCATTGTATCTATCATTTAAACCACGTATTACGGCAAATTTATCATTTTGGATACTTGCTCCTGTAACACGTTTTATTACATCACTACTACTTTTATCAGGTGTTTTCTTAATTGTTTCTGCTGAAACACCATCGCTAACACTCGCACTGTTTTTTTGAGCTACTAATAACGTTGCTACAGTCTCACCTGCTCCTTTCACTCTTTGAGCGACTACCACAGCACCTTTAAGCTCTTTAAAAGATTTCTTACTTAATGAAATATTAATTTCTTTATTTTCATTTTCTCCTAGATTGATATCTGTAACAATTTTTTCGACATAGCCCATATAAGTACATTTTACAGAATAGGTTCCTGCTTGAAGTTTATCGAAAACAAAAACACCATTTAGATCTGCACGTGTACCAATAGACTTTTCAATTAAAAAAATTGAACTTCCCTCTAGTGGTAGACCAGTCTGGGCATCTACTGCCTTTCCGGTAATCATTCCCTTTTGGGCAAATGCGGTACTTCCAATTAATAGGAATAAAATAAGAAAATGTTTTGAAAGCATTTTAAAAATTGTGTGAAGTGAAATAAATATTTCGTTAAGGGAAAGAAAATAGTATTAACATTTAGTAAATGTTAATACTATTTCTATTTTTTACAGATTTATACAAGTAATATAAAAGAAATTAAAATATATTAATACCATCATAAAAAAACTAATTTAAAGCAAAACAGTAAATATATAATTAGTATTATTTTTGGATATTAACTTTTACATTTTGGTTGATTCCGTTTGAAAATTTTGTGCTTAAGATATATACTCCATTGCTCAATTCGGACACATCAATGTTATTAATTCCATTCTCTAAAGTAATTTTCTTTATTAGTTGACCAGTTGTAGAAGTAAGATTTGCTTCTAATTTTTCAGTACTATTTAAGCTTACATTAAATTTTCCATTAGTAACAGGGTTAGGAAATACTGATAGATTTTGTTCATCACAGTTTAATAGTGCATTTAATACAGATGAATAAGTAAACGAACCATCAATATCTATCATCTTTAAACGATACAATATTACTTTATTGTTTACAAAAATATTATCATCTTTAAAGTAATATGTTGTATTAGTAGAAGAATTACCTTGAGCTCTTACGCTTCCGATAGTTTCCCATTTCGCAGTATTAGTTTCAGATTTTTCTATTTCAAATTTTCCACTATTACTTTCAGAAGACGTACTCCAATTAAGGTGTGCTATACAATTGTCTGACTTTACAGAGAAGTTATTTAAAATCAATGGAAGTGGAATACCAATTACTTCTATAGTTGACAAAGCAGAATTATCTGTTGTAAGGTCGCCAACAACAGAAGGGCCATTTGCACAAGTACTACCATTACCAAAGTTTATATTTCCAGAAAATGTTTGTGGAGGTGTAATTGTAACACCTTGTACCTTTAGTATAATTGTGCGACTAGTATTTACTGGAATAGGGTCTGTTGAATTACAAACACGCAATTGAGAACCATTGTTTGTCAATATGGTCCAGCCAGCAGGTATGCCTGTTTGTTGTGCATTAGGCAAAAAAGTAACTGAAGGTGGTACTTGAATAACAGGTCTAAGCTTAGCTTGTGGAACTGCTGATCCTGGTCCAGTGTTACCTATTGTTACTTCAATATCGATGGTAGCACCTACAGATACAATACCTGAATTTGATGGCAAAACGTTTATAAATGGATTAGCTTGCCCAAATGACTTAGAAGCTATAAATAAGGTTCCAATGCAAAATAGCATTATTAATTTTAGTTGTTTCATTATGATTTATATTAAAATTGAT
>CANHGW010000067.1 GCA_947460175.1 Bacteroidota bacterium
ATTAAAGTGGCACGTGAACTGGGTTCAGAACGTCGCAAGACAGTTCGGTCTCTATCTGTGGTGGGCGTTAGTAAATTGAGAAGACATGACCTTAGTACGAGAGGACCGGGTCGTACACACCGCTGGTGTATCTGTTGTGCCGCCAGGTGCAGTGCAGAGTAGCTACGTGTGGCAAGGATAAGCGCTGAAAGCATCTAAGCGCGAAACCTTCTTCAAGATGAGTTTACTTTTAAGGGTCGTAGTAGACGACTACGTTGATAGGCTATAGGTGTAAAGTTGGTAACAGCAAAGCCGAGTAGTACTAATTGCCCGTAAGCTTTTATTTTTTTATTCTTATATACATTTCTTTTTCCAATATGTTAATCTTATTGCGTTTGATTCTTTTAAAATAGATTTTCCGAGTGTGAACATAGGTTGTAATCTTAAGAATCTTCGAAACCTTATGGTGGTTTTACCGAGGGTGTTCACCTCTTCCCATTCCGAACAGAGCAGTTAAGCCCCTCATGGCCAATGGTACTTGGACACAATCCTGGGAGAGTAGGTAGCCGCCGTCTTATTTAAGTCCCGACTGAAAAGTCGGGATTTTTTTTTCTTTTTATTTACCACTTGTTTATAAAAAAACCAAAGCTATTGCTTTGGTTTTTTTATTTTAATATCATTTAAGATGTTTTAGTATTGTTCATTCTCATTAGGAAAGTCCTTACTTTTTACATCGGCAATATATTGTCGAGTTGCATCAAATATTTGTTCATACATATTTAAATATCTTCTTAAAAATCTTGGGCTAAATTCTTTATTTATTCCCAGCATATCGTGCATTACTAATACTTGACCGTCTACATGCATTCCTGCACCAATGCCGATGATAGGGATTTTAATTTCTTCAGCTACTTTTTTTCCTAGTATTGCTGGTATTTTTTCAAGTACTATTGCAAAACACCCAGCCTCTTCTAATGCATGAGCGTTTTTTATTAATTCTTCAGCTTCCTCTTCTTCTTTTGCTCTTACTGTATAAGTTCCAAATTTGTAGATGCTTTGTGGAGTTAAACCTAAGTGGCCCATAACTGGTACACCAGCTGAGATAATTCTTTTAACTGAATCAATTATTTCAATTCCGCCTTCCATTTTTATTGAATGTGCGCCAGCTTCTTTCATTATTCTAATGGCACTGTTTAAAGCTTCTTTTGAATTTCCCTGATATGAACCAAATGGCAAATCAACAACTACTAAACTTCTTTTAACAGCTCGTATAACAGATGCTGCATGATATATCATTTGATCCAATGTTATAGGTAATGTAGTTTCATGTCCGGCCATTACGTTACTTGCTGAATCACCTACTAAAAGAATATCTATTCCAGCATCGTCTAATATTGTTGCCATTGAAAAATCGTATGCTGTTAACATAGATATTTTTTCGCTACGCATTTTCATTGCTTGTAAGGCATGTGTAGTTATTTTCTTAAACTCTTTATTTTCTTGATGTACACTCATTATCCTTTTATTAGAGAACAAATGTAGATAATTAAATGGATTTCTGAAGATTGATTTCTTAATTATTAATGTCCTGTAACATTGAAATGACTTGTTTGTTAGTAGGTTCTATTTTAAGAGCTTTCATTAATAATGGTTTTATCTTTTCTTTCTGATTTGTCTGATAGTAAATAACTGATAAATTGATTAATGTTTGAACTTGATCTGGATTTAGAGCATTTGATACTTGAAGATAGTAATTAGCAAGTTGTAAATTGTTTTGTGTCATTTCAATATAGCCTAGTCCAGCATAAGCTAAAGCATATTTGGGATTTTCATTTATGATGAACTTAAAAATACGTTGTGCTTCTTTTATTTGATTATTGTTTAAATAGGCATTAGCTAATTTGTATTGAAAGTCCAAGTTGAATGGTTTTAGTTTGATGCTTTTTTCTAAATAGTTGATTGCTTTTTTAATGTCATTATTTTTTGAATACGATTCCCCGATTCTATAGTATGTCCAATCGTCATTTATTTTATCTGGGTTTTCCCCTTTAGCTAACTGTATTATTTTAGTATAATTTTCTTTTAAAAAATAGGTTCTTATTAAGTCTATATCTGGTTCATTTTCAATGTCAACACCTGATTTTTTCAAATAAAATAAAGAGCTATCAATCAATAGTGGGTTATTTTCATATCGTTCATAGAATTCTAAAAAAGCCCTTGCCCTTGTTCTATTGTCAGGTTGATTATTATTATAACAAATCATACTTATAAACTTAACTAGCTCTTTTTTGTTTTCCAGGATTGGTTTTTTCCGAATAAAATGATCGGTGACTGCTACATGTGGTATATCAATGCTTCCATTTTTAGGCATATGGCACTGAATACAATTATCTTTATTTTTTTGTCTTATTGAAATGTCTTCTTTGCAATCATTAGATGTTGAATGACAATTTTTACAAGCATTTGTATATTGTTCTTGCGGAGTATATTTTACACTAATGTGTGGATTGTGGCATGTAATGCAACTCATTTTGCCAGAGTTAATAAAACAATTACTCATCTTCATACGTTCTACATGACTTGCCATTATCATATGATTTTCAGATCCACTATAATTAGGCATAAACGTGTTCATCGAATTGCTCAATTTATCAGATGGTTTGAAATCAAAAAATGATTTTCCATCATTTAAAACAGTAATACCTTGTAAGTGACAACGCTGGCAAAGATTGTTTTGTTGATCTGTGGTCATACGTCGTGGGTTAACTATAGTATAATCAGCACCTTTGGATGTATCTACAATATTTCCTTTTCTTTTTTCTGCTACATGAATACTGCCAGGTCCATGACAACGCTCACAATCTATACCTAATTTTATTTGAGAATATTTGTTTAAACTTCCTTCAACCATTTCAGGATAACCATTATGGCAACTAATACATTCTAATTCAATTTTTCGATCAAAACGAGAATTTAACCCTTTTTCAAATCCGGGAGCTAAATCCCATTGTCCTTTTTGTGTATAAAACGTAATGGGTGCTTGATGCAGATATCCATTGATATTGATTATATGAGAATTGGTATGTTGACCACTTCCGACTATATAACTAACCTTTTCCAATCTTTTATGAACTGTGTCTTTTCCTGACAATCTAAATTCAAGAATTGATAAACTGTCTACATCCCAAAAAGGTTTGTAATAAAAATCTTTTACACTATCATACACAAGTGTTTTAGAGGATGAAAAGTCAGCTGCAGACTTTTCTTTATTTGCAATTCCCCAGCTTTGCCCCATACCTGTTTGAATAAATGTTTCATATACTTGCAAGTGGCATGTTTTGCATTCATCCATACCTACATAATGAGCATTTTTATCTTGAATATTTAAATAAGGACTAATTTCTTCAGTGTTACAATTGAAGAGGATAATTAATAGTGAAATAATGAATATCGAATAGACGAAATATTTTCGCATGGGGTGTAAATATACTTTGTATCTTCGAAATCCTAATTTAGTAAAATGAGATTTATTATTCTTTTGTTCGTTTTAATCAGTTTTGATGGATATACACAGAATGCAGATATAAATATCTTGCGATCAATCAATATAAATAGAAATGAAAATCTAGATGGAACTATGAAATTTATTTCTAAAACAGAGTATGTAATAGGTACGCTTACACCTATTACAGTTTGTGCAACAGCACTTGCTAAAAAAGATTTCAAACTCTTACAAAAGGGTGTAAACATGTCTTTTGCAGTAATATTAAATACAGGTTCAACGTATATTCTGAAACGAATTGTAAATAGGGATAGACCTGCCCAAACTTATCCTGATATTATTGCAATGGAAAATGAGCGCTTTCATTCTTTTCCCTCAGGGCATACTTCCAATGCTTTCGTAACGGCAACATCATTGAGTTTGAATTTTAAAAAATGGTATGTTATACTTCCTTCGTATGCTTGGGCTACTGCAGTTGGCTATTCGCGGATGCATATGGGTGTTCATTATCCCTCGGATGTTTTTGCAGGTGCAATAGTTGGCGCTGGGTCAGCCTTGATCACATATAAGGCCAATCAATGGATTAAATCGTATTATGAAAAGAAATTTGTAAATAAATCTATTGAACAATAAAAAAGCTGCATCGAGAGGATGCAGCTTTAAAACAATTATTTTTTTTATTTTAGTTTGAAATTGTATGAACCTGTAACATCAGCATTCGTTGTTTTATCCCATACTTTGAAATGAACTGTAAAATCATGAATGGATTTGTTTAATTCTGTGATAGTAGCTTTCAGTGTAATTACACCAGCATCTTCTAGGCTTGCTGATTCAAGCGTAGAGAATAAATCTTCTTGATCTAGCACTACTGTGCCATCATTTGTTTCTACAGTTTGACCAGCTCCAATTTTAACCTGACCGTTTTCGTCCTTCCAACCACTTACAAAAATGCGGCAAAGAATAACTTCTCCAATTCCAACGGTATTGTCATTACTAATCTCAGTCCCATCTTCATGTAAAAGCATCGCTTTTGAAACTTTCAATCCATTTTCGGTGATAACAATGCCATTTTTGATAGCTGATTCTGAAGAATTTGCTTCTGTCTTGTTTTCAGTCTTTGTTTCTGTAGTGGTGGATTTTTCTCCACAAGCAGCAAATGACAATATCATTGCGCCTAAAATAATTTTTTTCATTTTTGTTTGGTTTTAGTTTGCGTAAATATACTTTTTGTTTATAAATATAAATAATTAATGGTTGTTTATTTTGTTACAAATTAAAAACCCTATTCAATTTGAATAGGGTTTTTAATTAATAAGTTGTTGAATTATTTTAATACGCCTCTACTAATAACAATACGTTGAACTTCGCTTGTTCCTTCGTAGATCTGAGTGATTTTTGCATCACGCATTAAACGCTCTACATGAAACTCTTTTACATAGCCATAGCCACCGTGTATTTGAACTGCTTCAGTAGTTGCTTTTTGTGCGACTTCGGATGCAAATAGTTTTGCCATTGCAGATGCCATATCGTAATTTTCATGTTGGTCTTTTAACCAAGCAGCTTTTAAAACTAATAATCGAGCAGCTTCAATTTCAGTAGCCATGTCAGCTAATTTGAATTGTATTGCTTGATGGTTCATGATTTCGGTTCCAAAAGCTTTTCGCTCTTTTGCATATTTCAATGCTAATTCGTAAGCTCCACTTGCTATACCTAATGCTTGAGCAGCAATGCCAATACGACCGCCACTCAATACTTTCATGGCGAATGTGAACCCAAACCCATCTTCTCCAATTCTATTCTCTTTTGGTACTTTTACATCTTGGAACATGATTGAATGTGTATCGCTACCACGAATTCCCATTTTATTTTCTTTACCACCAACTGTAACACCATCCCATGCTTTTTCAACGATGAAAGCATTTATTCCTTTATGTTTTTTCTCAATATGCGTTTGTGCGATAACTAAATAGTGTGTTGCAGAATTGCCATTGGTTATCCAGTTTTTTGTTCCATTTAATAAGTAATAATCTCCTTTATCTTCAGCAGTAGTTCGTTGTGAAGTAGCATCACTCCCTGCTTCTGGCTCACTTAATAAAAATGCACCAATTACTTGACCTGATGCCAACGGAACAAGGTATTTTTGTTTTTGTTCTTCTGAACCATATGTTTCAAGGCCCCAGCATACAAGTGAATTGTTCACGCTCATACATACTGAAGCAGATGCGTCAACTTTCGAAATTTCTTCCATTGCTAATGCATATGAAACTGTATCCATTCCTGCTCCGCCATATTTCGGATCAACCATGATTCCCATCATACCTAATTCGCCTAATTTTTTAATTTGCTCGGTAGGAAACTTCTGAAGTTCATCACGCTCTATGACACCAGGCAATAGTTCGTTTTGAGCGAAATCTCGGGCTGCTTGTTGAATCATTAATTGCTCTTCTGATAATTGAAAATTCATATAGAAATGTTTTAATACAACGCAAACATAATAAACAATTTTTGTTGTGTGAAATTTGATCGAAATGAATTTGATTATTGAGGATAAATAATGAATTATTGGGCTTTTTGGGATTATTTGTCTTAATAATGTTATTCACACATACCTTAATATTTTAACAATATTATACAAGCCAAGATTTTTACTTTTGTAGATATGTTTCAACGATTAATTAAGACTTTATTTATATCCTCTTTCCTAATAGCAAGCACTTCTTGTTCTTTAAATGGAAAAGATCCAAAGCCTGCATCTCCAGATGGAGAACCAAGATTTGGGAAAGTTAATATACAATATACAGATACAACTCTACCTGCCACTAAACAACTAATATATCGATTAGACACCTTTTACAAACGGCAAATCAGTGCGGGGTTTAACGGGAGTGTTTTGATTGGTTATAAAGGGAAGGTTTTGTACGAACGGTATTTTGGGTTAAGTCAAAAGGAGAGTGGAGCACAATGGTCACCTCAAACACAAAGTCAATTAGCTTCTACTTCTAAAACATTGACATCAGGAGCTATTCTTCTTTTAAAAGATAAAGGATTGTTGGATTTAGATGATCCTGTCATGAAATATTTAACGAACTTTCCTTATCCTGATATTACCATTCGGATGTTGTTAAATCATAGGAGTGGTTTGCCAGATTATATCAAGTTTGTAGGCAAACCTATTGGTAAAATGTTTTATTCTAATGATGACATTTTATCAATCTTTGCTACTAAAAAACCCAAACTAAATTTTACTCCTAATACAAAATTTACCTATAGTAATTCAAATTTTGCAATGCTTGCGAGTGTAGTCGAAAGCATCAGTGGTATGAAATTCGATTATTTTATGCGACGATTTGTTTTTACACCCTTAGGAATGGATTGTACGTTTGTTTTTAATCCTGAAAAAGATATGGAATGTACTACATCATTTTGTTACAATAACAATTGGGCACTTGAACCTAATATGCATTTTGACGGAGTGATGGGAGATAAAGGTATCTATAGTTCTGTAAGGGATTTGTATAAATGGGATCAAGCATTGTACTCAGGAAAGCTCATTAAACAGTCCACCTTAGAAGAAGCTTTTAAACCTTATAGTTTTGAAAAACCTGGCGTAAAAAATTATGGCTTAGGTTGGCGAATGCTTAATTATCCAGATGGGGTGAAAATTATTTACCATAATGGTTGGTGGCATGGCAATAACACATGTTTCTATAGATTTATTCAAGATAACTTCACTATAATCGTTTTAGGGAATAAATTTAATAAAAGTATTTATCGACAACCACAACAAATTTACAATATTGTAATGGGTGTTGCCGATAAGTCTACCGAATTGGATACTGAAGAATAGTTTCTGATTAATTGATTTCTATTGATCTTAAATCTTGCAGTCGTTGAATCACATCATCCTTGTTAATCAATGGAATCCCTATATAGAGCTTACAAAATAATGTCATCTCTTGCTGTAAGATAGTACAATTGAATTGTTTGAGTATTCGCATCACTTCGTTCATCATGGTATAATCAAATTCAAGTGTTATATTCACTTCGATGTCTTTTTCAATGATTATATTCGAATGAATAGCCTCTTGAGCAGCTGTTTTGTAGGCATTAATAAGTCCAGGAACGCCAAGCAATGAGCCTCCAAAATATCGTACAATAACTATGAGAATATTCGTTAGTCCATAACTATCTATTTGCCCCAATATGGGTTTACCTGCACTGCCACTGGGTTCGCCATAATCATTTGCACGATAAAGATTTTGGTCAAAACCGAGTCTATAAGCATAACAATGATGTACAGCCTTGGGATGTAATTCTTTTAATTTTTTAAGTTCTATTTTAATCTGATCTAATGTGTTGACAGGAATGCAAAATCCTAAAAAACGACTTCCACGATCTTTAAATTCAGATTGTGACAATGAAGAAATTGTTTTGAACGTATACATTGTGTAAGGATAATTTAAAATTTATCACCAAAGAAAATAAGCAGTATAGCCAATAATGTAAAAAGTAAACCAATATAATTGGCTTTGTTTAATTTTTCTTTAAAAATGAAAATGCCAAACATGCTTACAACAAACAAAACACCAATATTATTTATTGGAATTGTAGCAGAACTGCTTAATGAATTGCTTTGCAATGCTTTGATTAAATAATAAATCGAAAAATAATTGGGCACTCCTAGCACAATTCCCGCTAGTAAATTTTTAATATTAAAAACTCTTTTGGAAGTGATATATTGATAACTCAAAACAATGCTCCCCAAAATAGCTGCAATAAAAAAACCTGAAATCAAATAGGCATTTGAAATGTCGTTCGTGATTAAATAGGTCCTTTCTACATATTTTGTAAGTGTATCGATAATGCCTGACGAAATAAATAATATAATTGGCAACATATATTGCCAACTTATTTTTTTTGATGTTTCTATAGTGTTGTTATTTTTGGAAGTAAGAACAACTGCTATTAATGCGACTACAATACCTATGAATTTTAACCAACTAATATGTTCTTGATAAACTAAAAATGAAAAAAGTACAGGTATGACTAAAGATAATTTATTTGAAGTTTGTGTAATGGTTATACCTACTTTGACTGATGATATCGATATTAAATTAAATACTGTAATAAATAAAAATCCCATTAAAATAGACCACTTAAACCAAGGGTATTGGATGCTTTCTATGTTGATAGGAAAATGCCCTAATATGATAGTGCCTGTAATAACACACGCCCAATAGTTGAATACAATCGCTTGAAAGGAATCGATTTTATATCGATTAAAATATGCGAAAATGACACCTAAATAGGAATTGAATAATATGGATAATAATAAGAAAATCATTAATAAAGTAGAGCGTTTTTAAAAGTATAAATTGTATCTGGTTCAATTTTTTCAACAGAAGAAGGCATTGTATTTAAAGGTATATGGGCAGATTTTAAACCTTCTTGTAAGTATTGTGAAGAGCGAATAATTCGAATTTCATCCCATAGATTGAAGTCTATTAAGCTTTGATGTAAATGAGCCCCGCCTTCTACTATAACTGAATTTATATGAATAGATGCTAAATAATTAAGTATAC
>CANHGW010000068.1 GCA_947460175.1 Bacteroidota bacterium
ATATTTTTAAATAACTTCAATCGAGATAAGCCATTGTAATTGAGTCTCCAGTTTGGCAATGGGAATATATTTTTAAATGGATTTGATCTCACACCTTCATTTTTATAATTCAGCAACGGGAACGTTTTAGGATCTTTTCCTCTGTAGGCTGATAAAAATGCCGGAATCAATACATCTTGCGAATACCGAGTATATCCTTTTTTGTATTCTTCATCCTCAGGTGCTGCTATATTACCAGAGTAAGGGTTTACAATACCTAATCGTTCGGATATTACTTTTCGATTATTTTCAAAATCATTGAATGCACCTGTAAAATTATCTTTTCCTTTTTTCTGAAACAATGTATTGATTGCAATGTAAGAAATACTAAATCCACCTGTTTCGTAAGGATTCAAATGAGAGTAATCAGACCCACCACCAACTGTATCTTTAAATAATTCAGAATAACCTTTGTTGAATGATTTATTCATAGATAAATCTATTTTAAAATCTTTGAATGGTTCTATGTTAGCAGTGATGTTAAAGGTCTGAGCAAATTGCTGTTGAAAAGGCGCACTGAATAAGGAATCTCTTGTCATTACATTATCACGCCCTTTGCCTTCGAGCCATAAACGATCAGGTTGATATCCAAAAACAAATGGCGCTCCTGGGTTCATTTTATTTCCAAAATTCATACCACTGTATTGGGTACTATCCATATAACCTGGCAAAGTAGTTCCCTGATTTTCTGAATAAGAAAAACTTGCACGTTTTACCATCATCAAAAGTCCTCCTACAAATCGAACACCGTCAGAAGGTATATATTCTTTCTTTTTCTTCTTTTTATCCACTACTGTTTTTTTCACAACTGATTTTTTACCAGCAACTCCTGAAGTATCTTTTCGTCCTTTATCTTTTTTATCAGATGCCGCAATTTGCGCGTTTGGATTTTTATTAAAAATCTGTTGATCTTTGCGCCCATTTGATTGCGCATTTTGTTCTTTCTCTTTTTCTTCTCGAGGATTCATCTTTACGATATCTTGCTCTTCATCTTTACCTCCCTCATTGTCCTTACCGCCATCACGTCCACCTCCTTTAGTACTACCTCCATCCTGTTTGGTATTCCCTTTATCACTATTCCCTCCTTTACCTTTTTCGTTTTGAGCCAAGGATTTACTTTGTGGCTTAGCGGGGGTATTTACTTTTGGTGAATTTATTTTTTTCAATATTTTCACTTTGTTATACAACTGGGTAAAATTCATTTCACCATTCACTTGTTTATTTTGGGTGTTACCTAACACGTTTCCAAGATTTTTAGATAAAAGTGATGCAGAAGTCCAATTGTAATTAGCGCCATAACTTCCTCTCAATGTAGTCCAATCCAATAATGGAAATTTAGAAAGAGGTACATTGTAATTGGCATTAAAGGTTTGTGCATAACCCGTATTTCGTCCAAAGCTACCTACATTGGACCAAAAGGTATCTTTCTTAGCTTTTGTATCTAAGCGACCATAGGGTTCATCTACTCTCGAATTATTGACAGCATTGTAGTCAAATGAAAGTGACTTTGTAAGATCCCATCTGAAATTATAGGTTCTATTCCAAGTGAAGAATTTAAAATACAATGGCTCTAATTTATAAGCCCCCTCATCTATGTTTCGTACCACTGTTTCACCCACAGTACGGTTGATTGTATTTCTAAATGAAAAATTAGAAGGCATCAAATTGAAATTAAAATCGCGAAGCAATTGATAATATTTGCGCTTTTGAGGTATTAGCTTTTTAAATGGTTCAATTGATTTTTGCTTAAATGAGTAGTTATAACCTAAGCCTAAATGATGTTCATTGAGTTCATCATTTTCTACCAATGGATTATGTTTACTTGTTTGAGTATAGGAGTAACTCACATCAAAGTTTTGCAAATCCCACAATTCTTTTCGCTTATTTTTTGTTGGGGTAATACGTACATTCTGAAAATTCAAACTTTTGATAGATGTAAAATCTTGTGCAGTTTCTTTAATTTTTTTCTTTTCAGCACCTGATGCTGTTTTTACTTTATCCTTGTATTTGATATCTAAATCATAAGGATCAAATACCGGGTTGCTCACAGTTTGAGAATAACCTGCAAAAACTGGCAATTGCACACCCCATGTTTTAGGCAATAATTTACCAGCATTGATATTGGCCGATACATCAAATTGTGAGAAGTTGTCACGATAACGTTGATTTACTTTTTGATCAATATTACCATATCCAGCGGTATGCATGTTTCCACTCAATTTTACAGTTCCGATATCTGCCAATTGAATATCTACTTTTCCCATGGCTGCATAGCCACCAGATTCCTCAAGATTAGACAGACGTAATTCATTGAACCATACTTCGGCACATTTTTTACCCCCATCATCACTTGGATCGTTTGGAGTTTTCTTAGGATTTACAACACCAACCATCGCCATTTTCACATCGCCTAAATTTGGATTACCCACAATTTTGATATAATTACCAAATGTATCTTTTACTTCATACGGAATCGCATAACTAACACCACTTTTATTACGAGCATCTTTCGCTTTTACAAGTGATTCGAAATTAAGATCCATCTCATTCTCTTTAGGCCATATTAAATTAGGATCTTTAATCCCAAATTGAGTAAAGGTCAATGGTATTTGGTATTCATAATAGTTTGAAACAAAGTCGCTACCCAAACGGATAAAGGCTCTCATATCTCCTTTTTTGATTGGAGTAACATCTATGCCTTCAGCATGTACAAACATTTTCATAGATTTGAATTGACGCAAATCCATACCCAATGATTTAAAGGCTCCTTTGGCATTGCCATCATCTAATCCACATACTTGTATTGCCAATGATTGCTCATTTTGCAATACACTTTGACCATTTGATACTTGTTGTTGCTGACGTTGTATACCTGGAGGTGTAACATATGGAATAGGAGATCGACCACTATTCTCTTCCAAACTTACAGAGTACAAATTGAATAAAGTTGCATTGTTATCATCATCAGGTACTAACTCACCTGGTTTTTGCAATGAATAATTGTATCGACGCCATTGATTACGACCGAGTTCCAAACGAGCAAAACGTAAAATCACACTGTCTTGGAAGCCTGTCAAGAACATACGCATAAAACGTATAGAACGGAAGTCTGAAATTCCTCCAACGCGATCTGTGTATTCTCTTATCGGAACTTTAAATTGATACCATGTTTCATTTTGTGTATTTCCATTGGCAAGTTTAACAGCCGATATTTGTTTGTTGACAATATAATTTTCACCTACCAACATATTAGGTTTCATCTCTACACGGTATTGAAAATACTGTTCATTTTCATTGAGCGTATTATCTCTATTGATATCTTCCGACTCAGGTACATTTGTAAATGCATTGGAAAATTGACTATTATTATCAGACACAGGTGAGTTGCCTTGAGGGTTATTAAAACGACTGTATCTTTTTAAGATTGGCAATTTAGCATTGTCATAATCTGCACCTCTGAAATGATGGAAATCATCATTGGCAGGATCGGCAATGGCCGATTGATAAGCAACTGATGTAGTACCAAAATTGGCAGTCAATTCATCAAGATAGGTTTTGAATTGAACTTCTTCTTCTGTATTCACCATCCCATCGTAGCCAATATCTTGCGCTGCACGGGCATCTGTATTGTTATCGAAGGCTGGTGTAATTTGTTGTTGGAATCGTGGAATATTTGACCACTTCGTTTTATCTAATTTACTTGGGTCCGTTGGATAAGGCAATCCGTTTTCAAAAAACTTTCTAGAATCTTTTAAAATGTCCTCTGAAATATTTCCAAGATTAATATAGAAAAATCCACCTGGATCATTGGGTCGATTAATAAATGGATCCATGACCCAAAACTCAATGAACTCAACATTGGCCGTTTCAAAATCACTGTAATCGATCGGACGCATGATACCTGCCCAACGGCGCGATGGATTTAACAATCTTCCATCGGAAGTCACACTAGATGTAGATGCATCAAAATTATAAGGTCCGCGTTCTTTAGGATTAAACGCCAAATCGAGTGTGGTTAAATTGCCTTGCAATGCTGTATATGATCGAAGAGGAAATACATCTTGCTGTTGTACCAATCGTATATAATGATTTGAAAGCTGGGCTGTATCTTTTTTCAAATGCTCTGGCATACAATTCTGTCGAGGATCTACCATACATGGATCTAAATTATACCATGCTAGTTTAGCCCTATTTTTACCATATTTCCAATCATTGACTAAGGTTGCTTCAGGGAATAGACTATTCCCAAATTTGTCACTTGCATTTTGCGGCGTTGATGCCAATGCCCAACTTGTTACTGGAAATTTCAAATCGTATCCACTTCGTGTCCCTTCAAAATCATCTATGTAAATATTGGCTTCGCCATCTATTTCTATAAAGCGACTATGCCCAGGAATAATTTTAGCCACCTCACCACTTGCTACTATCATAGAAGGTGAAGTAGTACTTACAATTGGTAATCGGTCTAGGAATCGAGTCAATCCCATTGCATCTTTTTGATAATTGGCATCTAAACCTAATACAGTATTTTTAATTGGGTCTTCGCCAAAGGTTACTTTATTGAAATAAGGTCGTTCGGATAATCGAAGTAAGGTACCTCCAATACTAAAATTATCATTTACAAAATAATCCAATCGAGTACCCATGAAATTTTGAACTTGTGCGCCAAACGTAGCATTATTCTCATAAGAAACATTGATAGGAATACCTGAATTGAGTATACCTGCATTGATGATTTTCAGTTTACCAATACCATAATCGATGGTATAATCTACATTCTCAGTCAATTTTGTTCCTCCGGCAAATACAGTTACAGATCCTTGCGGAATATTGAAACCACCCAAATAAATTTCAGACGAATTAGAGGATTTGAAAGAACCTTTCATTAAAAAACGATTGAATTGGGGAAATTGAATGGCTATATTTTTAGTTGAATCGTAAAGCAACTTGTAAAGATATTTTTTCTCCAATTGTGTATTCCCAGCAAATACAGACTTCAAATCATCTCCAAAAGGCTCTAATACTGGAAATATAATTTTCCCTTGTTGAGAATTGATGGTCAAGCCTTCTACATAATCAAAACGTCCATCGGGTTGAGGGTCATTTTGATTGTTTAATCGATCTAAATTCAATAAATTAATCAATGGCACACCTGCTTGCGGTCCTTCGGGTAAATATCGTTTTTCTCCACCGCCTGGGTCTAAATAGAAAATATTTAAAATAAATTCGTCATTTGAAACTCCAGACGAACCCAATGAATAAATATTTTTCATCATTAAATCCCACAAAGGCACTGTAGGATCAGGCGCAGTTGATTTCAACATTTTCAAAAACAACACTTTGGGATTTGTACTATCCGGAGGAAGATTTTGTGCAAACTCTCCTACTTGATACACCTTCCCATTGTTAGTATATTCATAGGCTACACCCACTACATCATCAGGTTGTAATTGCGAATTAATCGATACAAAACCAAGCTGAGGATTGAATGAATATTCACTTGGATTGAGTTTACGTGCAAATGTTTTTTCGAAATCAATGCGCCCTTTCAAACCTAGTCCTTGCAAGGATGAAACGACTGTTCCAATGCCTCTTGTTCCCGGTGATTGGATTACCTGCGAATATAAGGTATTCGAATTGTTGTCCATTACATCTGCTGAACCTTTGGAAAAATCGGTTCGATATGGAATAGGCTCTCCCAAATCTTGAAAAGCAACTACGTCACGTGCATTTTCAGTAGCACCACTTCTGTTGGTAACCCACACTTCCAATCGGTTAATATTATTCAACGATTGAATAATCGGGTAATTCTTCATAGCTCCATTGTAATTTCTACGAAATGTATGACCAATCATGAAATGCCTGAAATCTTCGTAATTGTCACATGATATTGAAAAGTTTTGAGTTTGCGAACCGCCTTTGAGTGAGAAACTTTCTTTTTTAGATTTTTGTTGAGATATAACTGAGTTAACCATCAATCGACCAAACTGTAATTGTGTTTTCAAACCAAATAATGATTGAACACCTTGTATCAACGATGTTTTAAGCGGAAAGCTTATGTATCCAGCTTCTATCTTACGGATGATATCATCTTCTTGCCCTGCATATTCTAGTTTAAGTTGATTTTCAAAATCAAAGGTCGCTTTCGTATTATAGTTGAAATTCATACGCATCTTTTCTCCCACTTTGGCGAGTAAGTTGATGTTCATATTCATATCAAAATCAAAGATGCCATATTTCTGAGCACTTTGAACAAGGGTTGGATTTTTTACATTTTGCCAGTTACCTCCAAAAAACAAATCTACATTCCCCTGTGGTTTCACTTCTATAGTACTTCCACCAAATATTCGATCAAATAAGGCATTTCCTAAATTGACCTTGGGAATAACGCCCCCTTTTTTAGAAATTTGACTAATTGTATTGGCTCTTTTTTTGAAATAGGCTTCCTCATCTTTTCCTGCCTGATATTTCATAAACTCATCAAAGGTCATATAGGATGGAGCACGATAATACTCATCTCCTACCTTCTCTGTAATTGAATATTGCTGAAGTGCAGGATCATATTCAACATTTGTTTTGATATTTTTAGGATCCTTAAGGTCAAATTTTGTCGGGGCATCTTCGGTTATCTTATCATTGGTACGATCTTCGATTTCGAATTTCAAACTATCCTTTTTCACTTCAGGCGAATCTACTTCAGGCACTTCGTAGGCCGAAAATGAAAAAGTTTGTTCATTGCTCACGACCAATGCAATCAACGTGATACAAAACAAAGCGACAAACTGAAGGGTATATTTAAAAAGTTGATTCAAAATGTTCCTATAAATTTTTCAATGCGTGTTTAATAAGGTCTTCCAAAGTTAATGTTGAATCATGCTTTAAGGCTTTTTGAATGGCAGCATAACCTGTATTGCGAGCTATACCCAGACTTACCAAAGCATTTAACGCATCATTTTCCAAATTATTGTTTTTGGTTGGCAGTAAATTCTCGGTTGGTTTGGATTTCATTAGTTTATCCTTCAATTCCAATATTAATCGTTTGGCCGATTTGGCTCCAATTCCCTTAATACGCTCCAGTTCGCGCTCATTTTCAGTAATAATGGCGCGTGTAATTTCTTCAGGTTTCATACTCGAAAGCATCATACGAGCCGTAGACGCTCCTACGCCGCTCACTGATATTAATTGCATAAAAAGCGTACGTTCTTCTTCATCAAAAAATCCGAACAGAGAGAACCCATCTTCTTTCACTTGCAAATAAGTTAAAAGCGTCCCTTTTTCGAGTTGACTAATTTTGGAGTAGGTATGTAAACTAATACCAACTTCATAGCCAATTCCATTGACTTCCATCCATACGACTGCTGGCGATTTTGCAACATATTGCCCTTTGAGAAAAACTATCATAAGTTGATTACAAATATAGCAAAATTCATGATATACGATGCAGGGTTCTAAAAATTTGATTATGCACTGCAATTAGTTATCTAATTCCTCATTATAGACTTATAAGCAATAAATAATACAATTCCAATTTCATTCTATTATATTTGAAATGAATATAAATCTCTCATTCATGTATTTCAACATCAAAACAGGACTTCGGTTCATCTATTTTTTAATCATTATGTTGCTATTAACCATAGGAATAAGTACAAAATCTCAAGCACAGTGTTGTTATTATAAACTTAGTATGCACGATAGCTATGGAGATGGATGGAATGGCGGCTTTTTGAGTGTTACGATTAATAATAACCCAGTCGGAAACTTTAGCGCAAGCAATTTTGGCTCATTGGATTCCTTTCAGGTATGTAATGGCGACACATTGAAACTGAATTACACATCTGGTTCCTACGAAAACGAAAACTCTTATCAATTATACGATGCCAATTGGAATTTGTACCATATGGCTGGACCAACACCACCCACAGGGCTGGTATTCGATACGCTTGGCAACTGCAATGCTACTTTTTTGGCAGGTAATAATCCTTGTACTGCTATACCGATTGATACAGGACAATGTATTTGGGGCGATAATACAGGTTATCAAGGTTCTGGATTTAACCCCGGATGCGCTAGCTATCAAGGTGCAGATGTTTGGTATAAAGTGGTAGTACCTCCCTCGGGCAATTTGAGTTTTGCCACCGATAGCGGTACGATAAACGATACGGGACTTGCCTTATGGACCGATAGTTTATGTTCAAATCCTCAGTATCTAGGCTGTGATGATGATGCAGGCATTGGGACTTTTTCGATGTTATCATTGTATGAATTGGATCCTGGTCAAACCATTTATATTCAAGTATTTGGTTACGGGACTGCTGTAGGCACGTTTCATTTATGTGTTGAAGATTTAGGAACTGTTTCACTGGATAGTACTGAATTGCCTTTGGTGATGATCAATACACAAAATCAATCAATCATACAAAATACCAAAATCAATTGCCTGATGGACATTAAATACAATGGTGCAGGCAATATTACATACTTGAATAGCCCTGCCAATATTTACAGTGGTCATATTGGAATTGAAATACGTGGTGCTACATCATCAGGCTATCCACAAAAACCATATAATATCGAAACTCGTACTGCTGCGGGTACGAATAACAATGTATCGATTCTTGGCATGCCGAGTGAAAATGATTATACATTGTTGTCTAATTACAATGATCGATCATTGATAAGGAATAGCTTGGCATTTAAACTATTTGGCGAAATGGGCAATACAAGTTGTCGCACACGATTGTGTGAAGTATTGATAGATAGTGTATATAAAGGCATATATTTAATGAGTGAAAA
>CANHGW010000069.1 GCA_947460175.1 Bacteroidota bacterium
AATTTAAAGGTGAATTTAAATGTCCCTTTAATAATGGACTATACGTTGGGACGCCAACCGAGCCGACGCACTTTATGCGTTGGCGAGGGTACTAACCTAACAAATTTACGCAAGCCAAAATCCGGACATGATTATTCCACGGTTACACTTTTAGCTAAATTTCTAGGTTGATCGACGTTGCAACCTCTCATTAAAGCTATATGGTATGATAATAATTGCAATGGCACAATAGAGACTAATGGAGATAGTAATTCATCAGTTTCAGGAATTTCAATCACTTCATCAGCTAAGGCTTTGATGATTGTATCACCTTCATTTACAATAGCTATTATTTTACCTTTACGAGCTTTTACTTCTTGGATATTAGAAACAATTTTTTCATGAGCACTCATGTTTGTTGCAATAAATACAACTGGCATGTTCTCATCGATTAAAGCAATAGGACCATGCTTCATTTCAGCAGCAGGGTATCCTTCTGCATGGATGTAAGAGATTTCTTTCAACTTCAAAGCACCTTCTAATGCAATTGGAAAATTCAACCCACGACCTAAGTATAAGAAATTTTTAGCGTCTTTATACTTAGCTGCGATTTCTTTGATTACATCATTGGTTTTCAAAGCACCTCTGATTTTATCAGGAATGGTTTCCATTTCGTACAATACTTGGCGAAGTCTTGATTGAGAAATAGTTCCTTGACTTTGTGCTAATTGCAATGCCATCAGGGTCAAAATAGTGACTTGCGCTGTAAATGCTTTGGTAGATGCTACTCCGATTTCTGGACCTGCATGTGTATACGAACCTGCATGAGAAGCTCGAGCAATCGAAGAACCGATTACATTACAAATACCATATATTAAAGCTTGACGATCTTTTGCAATTTGAATAGCAGAAAGTGTATCGGCCGTTTCTCCTGATTGGGAAATAGCTAATAAAACATCTTTTTCATTTACAATAGGATTTCTATATCTAAACTCAGAAGCGTACTCAACCTCCACTGGAATACGAGCTAACTCTTCGATTAAATACTCTGCTATCAAACCACTATGCCATGAGGTACCACAAGCTGTAATAATAATGCGTTTTGCATTATTGATACGACCTGCAAATTCACTTACACCACCAAGTTTAATCCAGCCTTGTTCGGCATTCATTCTACCACGCATACAATCCAACACTACTTGAGGTTGTTCGTATATTTCTTTCAACATGAAATGTTCATATCCACCTTTTTCTATTTTTTCCAAATCCATTTCTAGCTTTTGGATATAAGGTGATTTCTGAATATTGCCCAATGTTTTGATATCTAAAACTCCGTTACGATTCAACACTGCAAATTCTTCATCATTCAAATAAACAACGTGCTTGGTATATTCGATAATAGGTGATGCATCAGATGCAACATAGAATTCATCCTTACCAACACCGATTACAAGAGGGCTCCCTTTACGTGCAGCCACTAATTTATTAGGCTCTCGTTTGTCGATCACTACAATTGCATATGCGCCCACTACTTCATTCAACGCAATACGAACTGCTTCTTCAATACTTGTATTTTCAGCTTTTTGGATATCTTCAATCAAGTTTAATAATACTTCAGTATCAGTATCACTCGTAAAAGTGTAGCCACGTCCTTCTAGTTCAGTTTTAAGAGCACCATAATTTTCTATAATCCCATTGTGGATGATAGCCAAGTTGCCTGAATTAGATAAATGAGGATGTGCATTGCGATCGCAAGGTACTCCATGTGTTGCCCATCGCGTATGACCAATGCCAATAGTACCATGCTTATCTTTATCAGCAGCGAACTGCTCTAAAATTGATACTTTCCCTTCTTTTTTTAATATACTTAAATCGCCATTGAGCAATGCAATACCTGCACTATCATAACCACGATATTCTAATCTCTTTAATCCTTTTACTAAGATCGGATACGCTTCTTTAGGTCCGATGTATGCAACTATTCCACACATAGTAATTATTTCTTTATTTTTGTATAAATTAAATTCAAGGTAGGTTTAAATTCAGTCGATTTACTTCCACTACCTCTTAGAAGGGTACGAAAAGAAGCTGGCAATCCTGAACTTAATCCCATTATTTTGAGCCTAAAGTTAGTATTCTTTTGTGAAATTAATTTCTGAATTGTTTGCGGGATCACAAATTTGTACTGAATATAGTTAATTCCATTTAAAGTATACAGACTTCGCTTACCATCTACAAAACTCGCGCCAAAAACTGCATACTCTGGTACGATTGCATCAAAGCCCGTGGTATCACTAGCTATAATCTGCATACGCGGTGTAACTCCATAGAGAGAAGTATCAATCCAACTGTAATAAGGTGATGTAGAAGTGAAAACCAATTCGGCTTTGTTCACAACTGAATTTTCAAAATTGGCGAGGTAAGGAAACGAAATCAATGTAGCAATTCCAGGGTTTGTTTGTACAAAAAGGACTGAATCTCCAGTTGATTTTCCTGTATTCAATTGAGATTTTGCCAAAGTCCCATTATAATTGTGAATGATCGTATTAAAGCGATTACAATTATTAGGATCAAAAGAAAATACATCGACCGTTGTATCAACTTTATTGTTCGTATTGGTATATCGATAATAAATATACATTCTTGTATTGTATGTATCAAAAAATCCAAGTGCAGAACCATTGTTTGAATCTGGTTCGATAGCAAACCCTCTCCACCAATCTAAATATTTGCTATAGTCGGCTGCAGCACCAGCAGTTCCAAGATCTACTTGGGTTTGAAGACTGTCAGCAAACCAAGAAGCAAGTTTCATTCTAAGTTGCGGTTGTAATTTCACATTACCAACAGTAGGCGAATCAAGAGAAAAAGACTTGAAATTTACAGTCTGACTAGCTAATAAATTTGAATAATCGACTGAATCTTTTGTAAATTCGTATTGTGCAGAATCTCTAGGAAATCGCTTGATCGATCTGAAAACTTTAAATGTTTGACTAGAACTACTGAGTGTATCTCCATAACATGATTTGTAAGGAATGGACAATACAATCGAATCGATGGTACGAGAAGTGCCAGTAGCATTGGTTTTAAATGCAAAATTGGCAACGGGTGGCAATACCTCAACATGAAATGAAGCATAGGTCTTTCCAAAAACAGGATCTGAAGTAATGGTACCTAGCGTATGATAGAATGAAGGTGCATTTGAAATACGATTACTCCCTACGATACCGCCTGTAAGCAACGAATCCTGATAAATATTATGTGTTATAACCGTATTAGTATCTGTAAAAAACGTAAACACGTTGTCTACAGCTGGTACCAAACTAGAAGGTAAAATCGTATTTTCTTTACAAGAAGAAAAAGTGATTGCAAGTAGTATAATTGAACAAAACAGCTTGTTTTTCATCAGTAGATTCGACATTATTTTTTTCATTCAATTTATTTGCCTGCCAAGGTATTATATAAGTCCATTATTTCGGTCAAATCATCGTTCTCTGAACTGAAATTTAACACTTTTTTACTACGAGATGGCTTGATATTGAGTTTTTCATCAATACTCTTATCTGAAAATATAACGGCATCTGCACTTTTTGCTCCACCAGCATACATATCCATGGTAGCACCATCTTTATAGATATCTAAATCTTTATCTTTTAATGGTGTACTTGCTAATACTTGATCACCAAAACTAGCACCAAGTGATTCTTTCAAGGTTTCCTTTGAAGCTGAAAAAATTAATTTTGAGTTTGCAAACACAGGCTCCTTTTTGTAGTAGGATTTGATATACATTGGAATCAATGCACTCATCCAACCATGTACATGGATCACATCAGGAGGCCATCCAAATTTTTTCACTGTTTCTAATGCGCCTTTGCAGAAAAAGATTGCCCTTTCTGTGTTGTCATCAAAGAAGATACCTTTATCGTCGTGAAATGTTTGTTTGCGTTTATACATATCTTCATTATCCATAAAATAGACTTGAAGACGTGCATTGGGTAACGAAGCCACTTTAATTACTAACGGGTAATCTTCTTTATCTACATTGATATTGATTCCAGAAAGTCTTACAACTTCATGTAATCGATGTCTTCGTTCGTTGATTGTGCCAAAACGAGGCATAATTACACGTACTTCGTATCCAGTATCATTTGACTTTACAGCCAACATATTGAGTACTTTCGCAAAATCTGTTTCCTCATTGTAAGGAGCAAACTCATGCGAGATAAAAAGAATTTTTTTCTTCTGAACAACAGCCATTTAGGTTTGTTAATTTATAATATGAAAAATTTCGGGGTGCAAATGTACTATTTTTTTAGGGAAAATGCTAAAATTCCTTTTCTGGCTGTTATATTTGGCGGCGATGCTTATCGTAAAACACATTAAAGACCTTCAAAAAAGGCTGCAATCCGACAACTTTACCATTGGATTTGTACCTACTATGGGTGCGCTTCATCAAGGTCATATTTCGTTGATAATGCAATCAAAAGCTGAAAATCAATTGACAGTTTGTAGCATTTTTGTAAATCCAACTCAGTTTAACGACAAAAAGGATTTTGACAAATACCCAATTACTATAGAAAAAGACATTGAAAAATTAAGCCTTGCTGGTACCGATATTTTATTCCTTCCGGAATTAGAAGAAATGTATCCCGAAGGACTTGACGAGCAAAAACAATATGATATAGGTTATTTGGATACAGTTTTGGATGGCAAATTCAGACCTGGCCATTTCAATGGTGTAAGCATGATTGTGCACAAATTACTGAACGCGGTCAAACCTACCAACCTTTACATGGGTGAAAAAGACTTTCAACAATGTTTGGTAGTGAAACACCTAATTGAACAAAAAAAATTACCCGTTCATCTCATCACCTGCCCTACCCTTCGAGAATCGAATGGGCTGGCTATGAGCTCTAGAAATACTCGATTAAGCGATCAAGGAAGAGTAAAAGCCTCTACAATCTTTGATTGTCTCACTTATATTAAAACTCATCAAACAGAATCTGAATTTGCTGAATTGCAAGCATATTGTCTTGCTAAATTAACACATGCTGGGTTTGAACCAGAATATTTATTGCTAGCTGATGCTGACAATCTACATCTAATTGATTCATTTGAGCACGCAAACAACAAAGTAGTGTTAGTCGCAGCCAAACTAGAAGGTGTAAGACTGATTGATAATATGCGGATGTAATACCAATTCTTCTTAGAGTCGCAACTCAAGAAAACACTGTCTAACTTTGCTAGGCTGAATAACACAATAGAAATTTTCTTGCCCATCAAAATTTCGTAAATATTTAAATTTCCACTTTTTTCTTGATAAAAAAGTGGAGCAAAAAATCAAGGCTATCGAAAAATAGCTAAAAATGACCGCTTTTTGTCGTAAACAAAAAAGCTATGCAACAGTAATTAATTCTTGAGCTCCTGCAGATAGATTAAGCGACTAGGCATCATTTGACTGATTGCGATTGTTTTTGTTTCTAACGCCAAAAAACAGTCATTTTCTTAACGTTATTTTTCTAAGGCCACTGCCTGAATGAACTTTACATTTCGAAAAATATATTTTATTCTATAATGAATTTTAATGTTTTACTCACTGTATTTCAACATATCCTACAATGCTATAGAAATGTGAAATGATTCGAAGATCATTTTTCATCCTGAAAGCATTCGGGAGTAAATGTATTCCAGGCCAACGGCATGGCCGATAGGATAGTTGTTTAGACCAATATATTGGTCTATTAATATCACGACGATATAAAAAAACCGCCACAAAGGGCGGTTTTAAGATTTTATTGAATTTTATTGTTTACCACACTTTAGCACGTTGTGCCTCAGGCTTAAACATCTTATTTCCTTCTTTTACATTATAAGCTGCATAGAAAGGTGCAAAATTGCTCAAAGGTCCATTGCAACGATGTTGTCCCGGTGAATGCGGATCTGTTACTAGTCGTTGAGCCGCTTCTTCATCTCTAATATTTTGACGCCACACTTGAGCCCAACTTAAGAAAAAACGTTGCTCAGGTGTAAAGCCATCAATTTTCTCTTGCCCCTTACCTTGTTTAGTTAATTTAAATGCATCATACGCTATCGTTACACCTCCTAAATCAGCAATGTTTTCACCTAATGTCAATGCCCCATTGACATGTTTATTGTCTAAAATTGTATAGCCATCATATTGCTCTTTAACCATTTTAGTTTTGGCATCGAAACGAGATTTATCTTCATCGCTCCACCAATTTTTAAGGTTTCCATCCGCCGCATATTGACATCCTTGATCGTCGAAACCATGGGTCATTTCGTGACCTATTACAGCACCGATTCCACCATAAATGGCAGCATCATCAACACTCAAATCAAAAAATGGATATTGCAAAATGCCTGCAGGGAATACGATCTCGTTAAACGCTGGATTGTAATACGCATTTACGGTTGGAGGTGTCATACCCCATTCTGTTTTATCAACAGGCTTGCCCAATTTGCTTATCATGTATTTATAATCAAATGCATTGGAAGCTAATATATTTTTCATATACGAATCACCGACTATTTCAAGTCCTTTGTAATCTCTCCATTTATCAGGATATCCAATTTTTTTAATAAACGAATGTAATTTCTCATTGGCTTTAGCCTTTGTGCTATCACTCATCCAATCCAAGGTTTTGATACGAGCCTCAAAAGCTACTTGTAAATTATCAACCAATTCCATCATACGCTTTTTAGCGGCCGCAGTAAAATACTTATCGGTATACATTTTACCCAATTGATCCCCTACTGATCCATCAACTACACTTAATACTCTTTTCCATCGTGGCTTTTGCTCTTGTTGTCCACGCATGGTTTTACCATAAAACTCAAAGTTTTCTTGATCGAAATCTTTGCTTAAGTAACCAGCCATACCACTTATAAGATGCCATTTGAGATAAACCTTCCAATCATCTATAGGTGTTTGTTTAATCATACTTGACAATGCAACAAAAAAATCGGGTTGTGCAACCAAAAGAGTATCTTGATTGGTAACCATCATATTTGTCATCATTTCTTTCCAGTCAATACCCGGTGTTTTTGCTGTTAGATCTGCCAGGGTAAGTTTATTGTACACTTTATATGGATCTCTCATAGTTACACGATCCATACTCACTTTAGCCATGGCTGTTTCCATATTCATAATGGTAGTTGCATGTTTGGCAGCATCAGCCTCAGCCTCACCACTCAATTGTAGCATTTTGGCCATATGAACAAGGTATTTTGCTCTAATATCTTTTTCACGAGGTTCGTTTTTCAAATAATAATCACGATCGGGCAAGCCTAAACCACCTTGATATAAATTACAAATATTATTTGTAACATTTTTATCATCTGGACCGACATAGAAACCGAATAATGGATTCATACCTGAAGTGGCCTCGCGTGTAATTTCATTCAATAAAGATTTTGAATCTGTAATTGCATTTATTTTATCCAGTTCCGATTGAATCGCTGTTACACCTGCTTTGTCTATAGCGACTGAATCCATACCTGACCGATACACATCTCCTACCATCTGTTCTGGGCTTCCTTTTGAAGCGCCTTTTTTAGCAGCAGCCTCTTCTAGCAATCCTTTCAATGCTTTTTTATTGAAATCTTCTAGCAGATTAAAACTACCCCATCTTGTTTCAGATGCAGGAATCGCATTATTTTTCATCCAAGCACCATTGGCATAAGCATAAAAATCATCTGCTGGATTTACGGTTGTATCAATATAGGATGGTTCAATAAATTTCACGCCTTCAGGCAATGATGTAAATTTACTATCGCTTGCTTTTTCCTGACAAGAAAATAATCCTACCGAGGCAAAAGAGCATACATAAAGAAATGGTTTTAAATTCATTTTTAAAATATTTTGCCAAATGTATTTAGAATTTATGATTCAAAACATAAAAAAAGGATGAACGGCTTATCCAATATTTAAAGAATCGTATTTTCACTGATTACATTCTACGTAATTCAAAGGCTGTTAAAATTGATAAAAATCGTACCCTGAAACATAAAAAGTCATATTTTTTTCTAACTTTGAGGGCTGATGAGTAACGATTTAATTATTTCAACCAAAGTAAAGAAAGG
>CANHGW010000070.1 GCA_947460175.1 Bacteroidota bacterium
CCTTGTGATCCTAAATTCGGATTAATTGTATATGTTTTAGCTCCTGTTCCACCAGTAGACGTTACGACGATTTGACCATTGTTCAAACCATTACAAGTCACATTCGTTCCTACAGCACTTGTAATAGACACAGCCGTTGGCTCAGTAACTGAAACAGTTGTGGAAGCAGTACATAAATAGCCATCAGTGATAGTAATAGTATATGTTGTGTTTGCACACAATGCACTTGCTGCACCTGTAGTAGGATTAATAACTGGAGAACCAGCACCTGCAATTGTATAAGTATATGCTGGAACACCAGGTGTACCTCCTCCATTGTTAGTCACAGTAGCGGTTCCATTACAAGCTCCAAAACATGTAACTGGTGTAGAACCTGCAATTGAAACTGTCAATAAAGTAGGTTGTGTTAAACAAACTTGTGTAGTTATACTACATAAATTAGCATCTGTAGCAGTTACTGTATAACATTGGGCTGTTAGATTTATAAAATTTCCTGTGATATTAGATTGAGGTCCTAATGGAGAAATGGTATAAGTTATAGTACCAGAACCACCTGTAGCATTTGCCTGAATATCACCATTATTGCCTCCAAAACACAATAAATCTGTAAAGGTCACACTATTCCATGTTAGCGCTGGAGGTTGAGTTATAGATACATTTTGAATTGAATCTTTACAATTATTAGGGCTGGTAACAACTATTTTATATGTACCTGCTGGTAAGTTTTGATAATCGCCAGTTCCAAATAATACTGCATTTCCACATGGTGGATTATTGGAAGGCGTAATAGTGTAGGCATAAGGGGTTGTACCGCCAGTAGTTGTAGATAAAATTTGTCCATTACATCCTCCATTACATGAAACATTGGTAACACTATTAAATACAATATCTGGAATTGGCGGCATTACTAATGTGAAAATAGCCGTCGTGGTACACCCTACCACATCTTTTGCTAAAATGGTATAAGTTCCAGCACACAAATTCAAAAATTGACCTCCGTTGGCCAAGGTTGAATCACTATAAGTATTGGGAGGCGTAACTAAAGGTAACTTGTAAAACTTTTTACCTCCAGTACCACCTATTGCAAATGTTGTAATTGTTCCTCCACATGGATTAAGACATGTTGGATTTGCAAAATTGGCGGCTGCTGTATTAATCGTAATAACAGACGGTGTAGTAAGGGCGCGAGTGGCCGTTTTAGTACAACCATTTGCATCAGTAGCCGTAATTGTATATGTCAATCCTGGTGAAGGTGCACCAGGTAAGCCAGTAATAGTGGCTGGGTTTGTTCCAGTTGGAGGAACGACTGCCGTAGGTGGCATAGGGCTGATAGACCACGTAATAAATCCAGTCCCCCCCGAAGAACTCACAGTAATGGTACCAGTACTATCACCAAAACATTGCGGGTTGGTTGAAGTAGGTAAAGGAATATTTATTACTGCAGGATTTACAATATTGGCTGTTGCAGTTCCTGTACATCCCCAACCATCAGTGACCGTAATTGTATATGAACCTTGTGGTAAATTATTCCATGAACCTGGGGCATACTGCGTTCCTGCATTGGGGCTAATCGCAAACGAAAACGGAGGCTTACCTCCAGAAACAGTGGTAACCCGGAATGTATCCAACAACGCTTGGTTATTACAAGGCATGTTCTTCTTATAAGTCGCGACACCGATTGGTATGTAAGTTGGATGTATAACTATACTATCATTCGTACACAATCCTTGATCTCTAACTGTAAATGTATATGTACCAGCTGAAAGACCAGTAAATACTTGATAACTAGGCACAGCTGCGCCATATGTATTTGTTTGACCAGGTCCTTGAGCCTTAAACTGGTAGTTAGGTATCCCATTTTTACCGTAAACTGTATCTATATATGTAGATGTAGCACAGTTAAACCCTGTTCTTACAGAATCTTTTAGACCAGCAGATACATTAAAAGAAACAGTTGGAACAGTATTAGCAACGATACCACAAATACTAAAAAACGGATTTGCGTTTAAACTTACTGTATAACTACCAGGTGCCAATGGTGGACTGAAAACCAAGAGTACTGTATCTGTTACATTACTATAATTGATTCCAGTAGCACCTGCGCAACCAGGACAATTAGCTCCAGAAGCAGTAAATGCGGGACCACCTGTAACATTAAAATCACTTGTACCAATTTGAGTACAACGAACAGGTGCAGATAATTTAATTTTTACAGTATCGACCGCAGAACAAGCGTCAAATGGGAGAACAGAAGCAAGTGCAGGCTGATTTGGATCAGAAACAACAGCTGTTCCAGATGTTGTGATTGTAAAGCCTGTGGTAACAGTTCCACCAGATCGTCTACTTACTCCTAAAATATAAGTGTTGCCAGCAGTCATAGCAACAGATGGTTCAAATCCTAAAGCAGCTACAGCTTGAATACCTGTCGCAACACCACCACCACCTGGGTATGAATTACATTCAATGATATTTCCTGCAGTTAATGCACCACAACCTGAGGTTGTAATATCCCAAAGCGCCCAATCTAAATCAGACCCTGGATCTAATGCTACCATTGAGAAATTGAATGTCCCAGATGTGTAACACGTGAATTTATAATACATCCAGTTTTGGACAAAACCAAAAGTACCTCCAGGTACGCTAGTACAAGAAAGTGCTCCTCCAGGATTACCAGTATTTGATTGATATGAATAAGGATTACTTATTGTAGTACCACAAAATGGTCTTGCCGTACAAGGATTTTGCTCACATGCACCATTCATTGGTTGCAATTGAGCCTGTACCTGAAAGCAAAAGGATGCAATAAGTATAAGTGAGGTAATAATTCTTTTCATAATCGTTCTATTAATATTATTAAAACTGATTTCTATCGATTTCAGATTGCTAATTTAGTGTGAAATGTGAAGTGTGGCAAACTCTTTGTGTCATTTTATTTCAATATTTTTTCAAAAAGAGTTGTTGCCCGTCAAACTGAGCGAAAGTATAGTAAGAAATCCAATCGCCCAAATTGATGAAAGTTGCATTATCATTGAGTTTTAACTCAATTGGGATATGTCGATGTCCAAATATAAAATAATCGTAATGTGTTTTTTCTAAAAGTTGTTTTGCATAAATTAATTGGTATTCTTTGTTGTCAGGTAACATTTTTAGATCATCATATTTGTGTTTTGGTCCTAGTCGGCTAAAAAAATCGGCCATTCGAAGCCCTAAATCAGGATGAATTTGCCGATAAATGAACTGACTTATTCTGTTATGAAGCAATCCTTTTAACATTTTATACTTTTTCTCTTGATCACACACACCATCTCCATGTCCAATATGAAATTTTTTTTGATTAATTGTAAAGCTTTGAACTGATTTATACACTTTAGCATTGAATTCTTGTTCAAAATAACCATGCATCCATAGGTCGTGATTGCCAGTGAAAACAATGATTTCAATCCCAACATCGGACAATTCAGCTAATTTACCTAAAAAGCGTATTGTTCCTTTTGGTACTACCATTTTATATTCCATCCATGAGTCAAAGATATCACCCAATAAAAAAATCTGTTGAGCATCATGTTTTATACTATCTAGCCAATTGCAAACCCTTACTTCTCGTTCGCGAGAAAGAGTATAATTTGGTATACCAAAATGAAAATCTGACGCGAAATAAATCTTTTTCCCTTCTGCTAAATGAATATTTCCCAAGGATATTGACATGAATGGGTAAATATAAAATGAATTTATGAAATATGCATTGTCTATAATGATTCTACCTGCATAATTGGCTGCTTATTTCTTCTTTTTAGAAATGAACTCTTGATAATTGTATTTAATCCACATTTTTATTTCCAAATCTGACGCCGCTCTTACAAAATCATATTCAATAGGATACTGATTCATAAATATACTTACTGAATCATCGGGTAACTTAGTTAATACTTTGACTAAATCAGTATTGTAACGTGTATCAATAAATTTCTGACGTTCCATATCTTGTATTTGGTCCTGAAACTTTCGAAGATTTTTATATTTCTTTGAAAATTTCTGATAAATCGAAGTTACAGGTGTCATCACAGATTTCTGTTGCTCATATTCAAACGCACTTTTATAAATTGAAGCTCTATTGGCAGAATCTTTCTGATATTCTGTAGGTCCACGATAGATAGTAACATCTTTTAATTGTACTGGTTTCAAGGACATGTACATTTCGATTGATTTAGTTAAATCATCTTCTTTCACTTTAATCGATTTGTTTTTAAATCCGACATAAGTAAAATATAGATAATCACCCATTTTTGCTTCCAATTGAAATTCACCATTTGCATTGGTGAATGTTCCTTGGTGTGTAGTTAGATTTTCAATACTTACAGGTGATAATACCTTTTTGGAGGAAGAATCATATACATGCCCCTTGATCATAACTTGCGCATTTGCATGTATGACAAAACAACTCAAAAATAACAACAACCAAAATTTATTCACTGTGCAAAAGTAAGAGTAGTAGGCTGTGAATAGCAAGCAACCTTGTTAAAAAAAACCTTATTGCATAGCTTAACACTATCCATTCAACAAGGATTGAATGCAAGTATTGATTGTAGGGTATTTATAACTGAACCCTTCAGACTCAATTTTATGACTGCTAACCTTACTACTTTTTAATATTTCAATGGCCATTTCGCCAAGCAATATTTTTATAGCAAATGCAGGTGCATGGATTCTAATCCCTTTTTTAAGTTTTAATATTTCATCAAATATTTCATTCAGTGTAGAAGGATTTGGAGCTACAGCATTGTAAATGCCATTCATATTTTTTTCAGCTAAAAAACAAATCATACTACATAAATCTGCACGATGTATCCAACTGTATATTTGCTTGCCATCAGAAGGAATTCCAGCTATGCCAAATTTTAATGGCTTTAAAAATTCCTTGAGAGCCCCTCCTTCTATACCCATTACTATACCAATACGAACAATCGCAATAGGAATTTTAAAATCTGAAAATTTTAAAGCTGCATCTTCCCAACTTTTACAAGTACTTGATAAAAAACTTTCATCTGAAGGATCTAATTCGGTAAACTCCTTGTCTCCTTCACCATAATAACCAATTGCAGAAGCTGATACCATATGTAATGGTTTTAGTTGCCCTTGTTCAACTGCAGTGTAGATTGTTTTCAAACTATCTAATCGACTATCTATAATTTGTTTCTTTCTGGCTTTGGTCCAACGCTTATCGGCTACACCAGCACCTGCCAAGTTTATGATATAACATTCCATCAAACTAAATGACTTATCTATAAGATTATTCTTAGTATCCCACAATACAAATTGAATATTGCTATGTATTGAAGTTCTTTTTTTAGTACTTAATATATAAACCATGTGGCCTTTGCTGACCAACATTTCGCTCAAAAGTGATCCCACAAAACCTGAACCACCTGCTAATAAATAATTTGCCATGTACTATTTTAAGCCAAAGGTACTTCTGCAATTTCCTAATGAACATAGATTTTTGTAATAGCCTGTTTTATAGTTATTCTCAATTCCAACTTGAATAGTTTAAAAGCTTTACTAATGTTTATTTATCAACTAATATTGTAGTCAGTTTTTAAATGGAAAATAATACAACATGACACCACCACTCGCCGAACGATTAAGACCAACTACTTTAGATGAACTTTCAGGGCAACAACATCTTACTGGACAAGGTAGTATATTGCGTACAGCATTGGAACGTGGCGTAATACCTTCCATGATACTATGGGGTCCGCCAGGTGTAGGAAAAACTACTATTGCCAATATTATAGCTCATACATTGAAAGTACCATTTTATACATTGAGCGCTATCTCAAGTGGCGTGAAAGATGTGAGGGATATTATAGAAAAAGCAAGTACACAAGAACGAGTCATTTTATTTATTGACGAAATACATCGATTCAACAAAGGACAACAAGATGCGCTGTTAGGTGCTGTGGAGAAAGGCATTATAACACTCATTGGAGCAACTACTGAAAACCCTTCATTTGAAGTTAACTCAGCCCTTCTGAGTCGATGTCAGGTTTATGTTTTAAAAGCATTGGAATATGATGATCTTGTTCAATTATTAAATCATGCCATACTAGAAGATGAATACCTTCGAATAGCCTCGGTAACGATAAAAGAATATGAAGCCTTTATACAACTGTCAGGGGGTGATGCCCGTAAGCTTTTAAATTTATTGGAATTGGTTGTTCAAAATTTACCTTCCGATGCAAATGGCATCATTACAAACGAACTAGTTATATCTATTGCTCAACACAAAATAGCCTTATACGATAAACAAGGAGAACAACATTATGATATTATTTCTGCATTTATAAAAAGTATGCGTGGCAGTGATCCTAATGCAGCCGTTTACTGGCTTGCTCGTATGATAGAAGGTGGTGAAGATGTTAAATTTATTGCTCGTAGAATGCTGATATTTTCGAGCGAAGATATTGGTAATGCGAATCCGAATGCATTGCTTTTGGCGAATGCAACCTTTGATGCTGTGAGCAAAATTGGTTATCCTGAATCAAGAATCATTTTATCACAATGTGCAGTATACCTTGCTACATCTGTAAAAAGCAATGCAAGCTATATGGCGATAGGTGATGCTTTAGGACTTGTAAAACAATTTGGCGATTTGCCTGTTCCACTTCACATTAGAAATGCTCCAACCAATTTAATGAAAAATTTAAATTATGGTAAAAACTATCAATACGACCATTCATCTGATTTGAATTTTTCGGGACAAGAATTTCTACCAAATGAAATACAAAACCAGAAGATATACGAGCCTGGTAAAAATACAAGAGAAGAAGAAATAAGAAAATTTCTGAAAGAAAGATGGAAGGAAAAATATAATTATTAAAAGGAAATTACTTCAATATACAAGTCCCCTCTGTCATACTTGTGCTATCAATAAATGTACTATAATCAGTACACATTACTTTAGCATCATTGTGTCGCATACTTGTAAGTTGTACATCAAAATTTTTGGTAGTATTGGATGGAAATGTACACGAACATGTATAATCTTTATTGCACGAAGTGAATGCTAATACTGAAACGAATGCAAAACTGATAAGAATAATTTTTTTCATGTGTGCTGTTTTTTCTTTAAAATGAATTCAAATCCAATGACCTAAATTTCATTTTCAATCCCAAATATAATGGCTTTCTGTATAATTTTCAGAAAATTATTGCAAAACATGTTGCATCTCTACTAGCTTTTTGTAAATCCCCTGCTGGGAGATTAACTCTGCATGTGTACCTCTTTCGCGTATTTCTCCTTGTTCGAGTACGATGATTTCATCTGCATTTTGAACTGTAGATAATCGATGAGCTATTACGATAGATGTTCTATTTTTCATTAAATTATCAATTGCCTCTTGCACCTGACGCTCACTCACGGTATCCAATGAGGAAGTTGCTTCATCCAGAATTAATACAGGGGGATTCTTAAATATAGCACGAGCAATGGTGACACGTTGTTTCTCACCGCCGCTCAATTTTGAACCACGATCGCCCACAATGGTTTCAAATCCTTGCTCTTTTTTCTGTATAAAATCAAATGCATTGGCAACCTTTGCAGCCTCTTGAATTGCATTGATATCATTGGTATTTCCACCTAATGCTATATTATTTCGAATAGTGTCATTAAACAAAACTGGCTCTTGTGATACAATTCCCATTAGGCTACGAAGGTCATTGAGTTGATAGTTTTTAATATTGTGTCCATCAATCAATATCTCGCCCGAGGTTACATCATGAAAACGAGGAATTAAATCGACCAAGGTACTTTTACCTGCCCCTGACGCACCTACAATGGCAATTGTTTTTCCTTTTTGAATTTTCAAATTGATGTCTTTAAGAACCTGCTTTCCTTCATAAGCAAATGTTACATTTTTGAATTCAATACTATGTTCAAATTGTGTAATTGGAAGTGCATTCGGCAAATC
>CANHGW010000071.1 GCA_947460175.1 Bacteroidota bacterium
CATTCCATAACTGAGGTAGTTCATCCAGTTTGGATTTACGCAAGAAACTACCAAAAGGAGTTATTGAACTAGCGCTCGCCAAATGCGTGGCCACCGAGGGTGCGTTTACATGCATCGAACGGAACTTCATCAATCTGAAGGGTTTCATGCCACTACCTACTCGTTCTTGACGAAAGATGGGAGAACCCGTATCAAAATACCCAATGATTATTAATACGATTAAGATTGGACTTAGAAGGACTAAACCAAAGAATGAAAAAAGAATATCGAAAATACGAGTCACTAACTATTGAATGATTTAAATGTCTTTAATAAACCCTCTCTACTTGACACTGGCAAGGGTTTACCAATTGCTGCTTTAATTTTTGCATTACTCACCACATAAGATGAGGTCAATTTTTGTAAACGTTCTGTATTGAGTGGTAAATGAAGTTTATCTCCTATCGATGCAACACCTTCTATAAACTTCTTTGAAAAATTCCAAAGCTTCGGATTTCTATTTTGTGATTGCGCAATCAATCCAATCATTTCATTGGTTGAAAGAGGTTCATCGTCTGCCACATTATATATACCTGATGGGATATCATCCCTTTCGATGAGCTCCTTAAAAATGAACATCAAATTATCGATACTACAAAACGAACGCTTGTTTTCAAAAGCTCCTAATGGCCAAGGAATATTCTTTGATACGAGTTTATATAATAAATTCAAATTTCCTTTGTTTCCTGGGCCATGAATCATGCAAGGCCTTAATACATAAACTCCTTTTCCCTCAGGAATAACTTTTGATAAAATATATTGCTCAGCCAATAACTTACTTTTTCCGTAATGAGTTACAGGATTCGGAATATGTTGCTCGGTTAATTCTCCATCCACCTCATCCGCAACTGCTTTAACCGAACTTAGGGTGATAAATACTTTCGCGTTTGATGCCAAAAATGCATCAAATACTTTTTTGGTTAGTTCAGTATTGACTTCGTAGTACTCTTGTGATGCCGAGGTATTTTTAAGGTCGTGAGACTTGCCGGCGAGGTGAATAACTGCACTTGCATTAAAGCTAAGCTCCTTTTCACGACGAAATTCTAAAATAACATTTAAAGCCCCAAGATATCCCTTTAGATTTGAACCTACAAAACCGGATGAGCCTGTAACAAATATATTTGACATTAAACTATAATGAGTTTAGTAAGTTCACATATTTAGAGACGACAATCTCTTTTGAATAAGAATCCTGAATATGTTTAAATCCATTATTACCTAATTCCAATCTTAAATTTTTATCGCTAGTCAATTTTCTAACTGATTTCACAAATTGTTCATTTCTGTCTTCTGTAATCAATTCCGAACAATCCTTATTAGATAAAAAATTAAATAAAGGAGTCTTAACTCCTGTAACAACAATTAAAGGTTTAGCACATGCCATAATGGTATACACTTTAGATGGAAAGCCTTCTTGCTCCATTTCCTTATTTATCACAATAAAATGTATATCTGCGAAATTATTTATTGCAGGCATGTAGGACCTGTTTTGATATGGATAAATTTTAATATTGGTTAAACCTTGCTCTATAACTGAATTTTCTAAATATTGCTTTTGAACACCTTCCCCAATAATCCAAAACTCTATATCTTCATCTAAAAGCTCTTTTGCAGCATACAAAATGGGCTCCCAGTCTTGAAAAAAACCAATGTTACCTGCATATAATAGCTTTAAATTATTGTTTACTTTTTCAAATGTTGGAGGTAAAATCAAATTAGACTCAATAGGTTTATATAACTCAGTATCAACAAAATTAGGGATGATATGTAGTTTATTGGAGTTTAAAAATCTCGGCTTAATCTGTGAATAAAAAACCTCGTCAATTGTGGTTACCGCTGCTGAATTATTGTAAATAAACTTTTCAAATTTTTTCAATAAATTAATAATCAAAGACGATTTGAGATTTCCTTGATTAATCAATAAATCAGGATAGATTTCTTGAACATTATAAACTGATTTTGCACCTTTTATTTTGGCAATCAAAATAGATATGAATCCAATACTCAAGGGAGGAGATGGGCTAAATACAAAATTTAAGTTTCTAAAAGTTAAGCCAAAAAGGAAAGAAAATAAGTGCCAATAAACAAAAGAGAATAGTCTTAAGATGGTGCTTTTGTATTTTTTTAATGGTATGTGATAAACTTTAATACCATTAAAATCACTTAAACTATATAATCCGAAAAGTTTTTTTGTAATAGGTTGTTTAAGCAGTTCAGAATCAATGATATTATAATGAGGAGTTGTAGTTAGAACAACAACTTCAAAACCATTTTTAATTAGTCCTAAAGCAATATCATTATATAAATACGCAGTAGAAACTCCATCAGGACTAAACACAATAGAATGTATTAAGACCCTCTTTAAATTTCTTCTCTCCAAACTACTCTTTTGATGTAATCAGTATAACTAATAAGAATTCTGACCATTTTGTCTGATACGTTGGGCATCGAATAATCTGACACTTGTCTTAACGTCCTTTCTTCACCTCTTTTTTGAGATTCTAACTGAACTAATCCCTGTAAAATTCTTTCCGGACTAAGTCCGACCATCATTACAGACGCTTCTTCCATAGCTTCTGGACGTTCATGCGCTTGTCTGATGTTTAATGCCGGAAAATTTAAAATAGAAGACTCTTCAGATATAGTACCACTATCTGACAATACTGCTTTTGAATGCATTTGTAAGGCGTTATAATCATTAAAACCCATAGGTTTTAAGAACTTAACTTCATCGTGCATCCTAATTGCCATTTTATCAATCATCTTCTGTGTTCTTGGATGTGTACTGACAATAATTGGCAATTTGTATTTTTCAGCAATTAAATTTAAACTCAACATTAAGCCTTCAAAATTTTTCGAATCGTTGATATTTTCTTCCCGATGAGCAGAAACTACAAAATATTCATTCTTATTTAAGCCAAGCTTGTTTAAAACATCGGAGGCGTTTATACTTGGAAGGTAATGGTTTAAAACCTCGAACATTGGAGAACCTGTTTTGATAATTCTATCAGCTGGCAGACCTTCTCTCAACAAATATTCTCTCGCTATATCACTATAAGTAAGATTGACATCCGAAATATGATCAACGATCTTCCGATTTGTTTCTTCTGGAACTCGTTGATCAAAACAACGGTTTCCAGCCTCCATGTGGAAAATTGGAATATGTCGTTTTTTTGCAGGAATTGCACAAAGACAACTATTTGTATCACCAAGAACCATAAATGCATCTGGATTTTCGCTCTCCAACAAAGGGTCAATTTTTATCAATATTTGACCTATTGTTTCAGTTGCAGTGGTACCAGCTGCATTTAAAAAATAATCTGGCTTTCTAATTCCTAAATCATCAAAAAATATTTGATTAAGTTCGTAATCGTAATTTTGACCTGTATGCACCGAAATGTGCTCAATTGAAGGGCTTGCATCTAATGCTGCCATAACTCGCGAAAGACGAATAATTTCGGGGCGAGTACCAACTACTGACATTACTTTTAGTTTCTTCATAATTATACTATTTCAAAATAAGTATCTGGATCATTCGCGTTAAAAGGTTCATTGATCCAAAAAATGGTATAAAGTATATCATCTCCAATATTCTTTATATTATGCGTGTACCATATTGGCATATCCACATAGGCTGCTTCATGCCCATCTAAATAAAAATCAAAAACTTCTGCTGTTCCAATTCTTCTTAGCTGAATTAATGCCTTTCCTTTGATAACTGCGAAACGTTCTATTTTCCTGGTATGAAAGTGATTGCCTCTTGTTATGCCCGGTAAAGTCGTAGAGAATGACGTTTGACCAGCAATTCCTTGACGGGCAATTTCAACAAATACACCTCTATTATCTGCATGCTGCACAAATTTCTTTGGAAAATAGCTTGCCACATCCATATAACAACGATAGGTATTAAAAAGCTTATGTTGGAAATCGTTGACCAATACTGGTATTTCCCCATCATCTTGATATGATTTGCGAAAATATTGTAATAGAGATAATATTTCGGAAACTTTGGATTGAGCTGAATGAGGTATTATTAGTTTATGAGTATTATCATTATTACGAATAACGTTTATGATTTCTTCAACTAATTCCCCGACATAAATCAATTTTAAATCTCCATCAACATCAATTTTAGGTGTTTCACTCCTAGCTATTTGATGACAAAAAGTAGCAATTACGGAATTATAGTTGGGATGACCAAAAGGTCCAAAAACATTCGGTATAACTAAGCCAGATAAGCTGCCACCACTTTGATTAGCCCATTCGGAAAGTAATAATCTTCCCTCTTTTTTAGATTTTCCATAAAGATTGTCTCGCTCTTCTTGAGTGGAGGATGAAATAATTAAATGGGCCTTACTAATTGTTCTTTCTAATGAAGCTATAAGTTTTTTAACCAACGATATATTGGTTTCGTATATGAATTGAGGGTCATTATGACGATTTAAAGCAGCTAGATGAACAATTACATCACATGAGGATACAAATTCATCCATGCTTCGATTATCATCAAAAAAGATTCTATCAAACTCAATTAGAGAAAATTCATCCTTATGCAATGCTAAGGTTTGATACAAGTGATGTCCTACAAAACCTTCTCTTCCAGTAATCCCAACCTTAATCATTGTAATTATTTGTTATTTTGACTTCGAAAACAATTGCCTAAACCAAGAAATCAGCAACCTCTTCCCCAAACAATTCTTTTTTAACCAGTGCCAATTTGGAAATAAGATTTTTTACTCCTTCTACATTCAATCTTTCTGTATTATGGGAGTGGTAATCTTCAATTTCAGCTAATTTTTTCTCCCCTTCCGAAAAATACATCGAATAATTTAAATCCCGATTATCCGCAGGAACTCGATAGAAATCGCCCATATCTTCGGCTTTTTCCATCTCTTCTCTCGTACACAAGGTTTCATACAATTTTTCGCCATGCCGTGTACCAATAATATTAATTTCATTATCAACTTTGGCTAAGTCTTTAATGGCTTTTGCTAAATCTCCAATAGTAGCCGCAGGCGCTTTATTAACAAACAAATCCCCTTGATTACCATTTTCAAAAGCAAATAAAACCAAATCAACCGCATCTTTTAAACTCATTAAAAAACGAGTCATATTGGGATCGGTAATTGTTAAAGGAAGACCACTTTTAATTTGATTGATAAAAAGTGGAATAACAGACCCTCTAGATGCCATAACATTCCCATAGCGTGTTAAACAAACAATCGTATTTTGAAGATTTCTGGACTCGGCAATTGCTACCTTTTCCATCATTGCTTTAGAAATACCCATGGCATTAATTGGATAAGCGGCTTTATCCGTACTCAAACAAATAACTTTTTTAACATTGTTAAAACCTGCAGCACGTATAACATTTTGTGTCCCTTCCACATTTGTTTTTACTGCCTGCATTGGAAAAAACTCACATGATGGAACTTGCTTCAAAGCTGCTGCATGAAAAATATAATCAACTCCACGAGTTGCTGGTTCAACACTATCATAATCCCTAACATCACCAATGAAAAATTTCAACTTAGGATTCTTCAATTGATTACGCATATCATCTTGTTTTTTCTCATCACGAGAAAAAATTCTAATTTCTTTAAAATGATCGGTAACCAAAAAACGTTGCAATACCGCATTCCCAAAAGAACCTGTACCGCCAGTTATTAGAAGAACTTTATTCTGTATTTCCACTATTATTGATTTTAAAAATTTTATTTTTTTCTATTTGGGTAGGATAATTGATTAAAACAGCTTTGTAAGGCCCTTTAAAAACAAATAGACTACCTGCTGCAACACCAATTACTCCATTTTTTTCAATTACTTTCTCAATATCTGATAATGAACCCGCGCCACCCAAAACAGTTAAAGGAATAGAAATCGTTTCAGCTATTTTATCAATCAAATTCATGTCATAACCCTTCATTACTCCATCTTGATCAATCGAATTGATTATAATTTCACCTGCTCCTAAAGCTTCCAATTCTTTCGCGAATTTAATGGGATTAATTCCAGTAGACTTTTTACCATTATGGGTATAAATTTCATATCCACCGAGTAATTTTTTCTTGATATCTAATACAACAATTACACTCTGCGAACCTACACGATCAGCTATTTGAGTAACTAATTTAGGGGTTTGAATCCCTGCACTACTCAAAGCAATTTTTTCTATTCCTAAACCAAATATTTTTTGAGCTTGTTCAACTGTCTTCACACCTCCACCATAGCATAATGGCATTCGCGACTGATTAGCTAATTTTTCAATTAAAATATAATCTGGTTCTTTATTAAGAACTGTTGCATCTATATCAAAGAAGGCTAATTCATCAACCTCCTTTTCATTAAATATGCGAACTGCATTAATCGGATCTCCAACATATTTGGGAGTTTTAAAGTTTAGTGTTTTAACTAAGCCCTTATCATGAAGCAATAAACTTGGAATAATTCTAGGACGTAACATTCTTAGAGCTTTGCAAAGTTGTGTAATAATTTTTCACCGTATTGATGACTTTTTTCCGGATGAAATTGAATTCCGTAAATATTGTCTTTATTAACAGCAGAAGAAAAAGACAAACCATAATCAGAGACTGCGATACTATCTGCTGGATTATTACACTTGAAATAAAAAGAATGTAAAAAATAAAAAATAGCTTCTTTGTCTAATCCAATAAATAGTGGGTGATTCTTAATAGGAGCTACATCATTCCAGCCCATATGAGGAAGTTTTGTACGTTGCTGAATTAAACTTTCATCAAATTTTAAAATTTCCGAATCGATCCATTTCAAGCCTTCCGATTTACCCTCATCGCTCCTGTTACCCATCATCTGCATTCCTACACAAATTCCTATAATAGGAACCCTTTGCTCAATTACTAACTCATCTAATTTTTCACGCATACCAGAAGCATTCAACTGTCCCATGGCATAATCAAATGACCCAACTCCCGGTAGAATCAATTTTTTAGCATCTGACAAATCTTCGTATGTTTTTGCGATTTTTGTAGGAATATCTAATCTTTTATAAACATTTTGAAAGGCAAATATATTTCCAACACCGTAATCTATTAGTGTAATCATCTAAAAAGGCGTTTTTCAAGTCCTAGTTTTTGCATCATTTTAGCCCCAAAACCTATCAATTTGATTTTGTTTTTATAATTATGAAAAGTTTTATTTTCACCATCAAAAATTGCTTGTAACTCTGCTCTAGTTAAGTCTAATTTATCGGCAACATAGTCAAATTCCTTTTGCAAAAATTCTTCTGGTAATTCAGGTTTAGAAATTCGATCCAATGCCTCATCACGGGTCATTTGTCCAGTTAAAATTAAGCTAGAAAAATGAGCGCGTCTTTTTTCGAATCCAAACTTTCTTGGAAGCCAAAAATCTTCATAAAAACGAGTAAACCTTGATTCATGATGTTTGTGTTGAAAAGGTTGCCATCCAAATTTCTCCATCAATAATTTTTCAGCATCAACCTTAATGTATGGAATTAAATTTAGTGGTTTAAAAACCTGCATGCCCAAAATGTACTTATAGTATAATTTATAAGAGAGTATATCGACCAAAGGAAAAGACTTTAAAGGTCTTATGCCAAATCTTGAATGAATATCTTTTACCAATAAAGTGTCTATACCTGGAAAACCACCCCACTCTTCAGGTTCTCTGCAACATTCAGTAGAAAAATTACCTCCTGTTAAAACGTATTTGATTTTATTCTTTCTGGCAAACTTATAAAGTCCGGAAAAAAATGCATAGTCTTGGGGTAAATCTTGATCGGCAATTTGGGATTTTAAGAAAGCAACCTGTAAGTCTTTCATCTCTTCCCAATTAATAACTTCCGTAAATAAATCTAAACCGAGGCC
>CANHGW010000072.1 GCA_947460175.1 Bacteroidota bacterium
AAAGCCCAAGTGACAACACCGACTAATCCAAACACACTTCGAAGTATTTGCGAAACAGCAGATTCTGTTTTCCCTAAATGTTCAACATATATAAAAAATACCTCCCAAGCACCAATGCTTAAAAAGTACTGCATGATTAATGGCGATGATTTCACCAGGGTTTCTTTCATCAATTTCCAATCTGGGTTACTAAAGTAACTGATTCGATATTGTTTAAACAAGGAGGATTTTTCGATTATCCATAAAACGGTGATTAAATAAAAAACTTCAGATAAGACAGATGCTAATGCAGTGCCATTTAAACCCATTTCTGGAAAAATACCTATTCCGAAAATCAATAAATAATCCAATAAAATATTGCTTATGGTTTGAATCAATGAACCTAGTACAATTACCTTAGATTTTGATGTGGCTAAAAACAATGAATTGGATAATTGACAAAGCATAACAAATGGTAATCCCCAATATCTAATTTTAATAAAAGAAATTGCCGCTTCCCGAATGGAAGCATCGTGAATTACTTGGTTAAACAACAAGGGAGCTATAAAATAGGAAGCCCCAATGAGTAAGATACTCAATGCCAATGAAAGCAATACCCCATTTGAAAATAATTTACCAAGGCCAAATACATCATTTTCGCCAGCCTTACGACTCATAAGCATCAACATCCCTGATGACAAACCATAACCTACCATCACTATCGTGAGGTAATAAATACCCGCAATACCCGAAGCCGCCAATAAATCCTGCGTAGTTGCAATGACTCCTTCAGGTTTATAATAACCTAAAAAAATAGTATTGGTAAGCATATTGACTTGAGGAATCAAAATAGCGATACTAATTGGCATGGCCAATTTAAGTATATTCCTATACGAATTTTCGACTTGTATATCAGTAGTTGACTTCATTTTATTGCACGCAAATGTAAAGGAATAATGATTGAAGCGCCATTTAAAAAAATAACTAAATTCTCAGCAACTATTTTTCTAAATAATTAATAGCAATGAAATTAAATAGATTTCAAATTGTTGCTCATTGTAAAATCGATTTAATTAAAGAATATCATTGCATCATCACTTAAATTTTTTAATATTGTAACTTCTTATACCATGGCAAGCATAGCAACTATCCATATTGACAATCCACAATTTATCAAAAAAAATAATGATAGGTATGATTGTTTTATCGTTTTAGGTAAAAATTATTTGAATTATGTTTTAATGAATGAAGATCATTCTGTTGTTTTTTCTATAAAACATTTCGATTTCAAAAACCAAGTCATTGGGAAAAGTGATTTTGATGAAATATTGGCAGATCGAATTCTTCAGAAATCGTCTAAATTTTATGTTGCCATAGATTCTCTCAAAACTACCTTGGTTCCAAACGAATTCTATCGTACTTCAACTATTGAACTTTATACTAAACATCTTTTTGAATTGGCACAAGAAGAGGAATTGCATGAAATGAAAATTGGTTCTCAATTGACTTCAATTTATGCTCTGAAGAAAGAAAGTACTCAGTATCTTAAAAACAGATTACGACAAGTTGAATTTAGTGACCCGTCATCTTGTTTGCTAAGTTCGTATCCTAAACAAATTCATTCTGACGATGAGCATTCAATTTTCATAAATGCTAAACCTGATTCAGCTGTTTTTACAATTTACAAAGGAAAAGAACTTCTGCTTCATAAAGTAGTTTCGTATTTCTCTATAAATGAACTTGTCTTTCATGTGGTGAATAGCGCAACACAATACAACATGAAAGCAACAACCATTGGTATCAATGTGCATGGCGAATCTAATCAATGCAGTTTACTATATGATGAATTAAAAAATCATTACACAACCCGCTATTGTAGCAGACTTCATGAGTTTGCTTATCCGGAGGAATTATACAATTACCCTTCACATTATTTTTTCAATTTATTCTCATTTGCTTTATGCGTATCATAAGTGGAATACATGGTGGTCGAAAATTTAATCCACCTACACACATGCCTCATACTCGTCCTACTACTGATATTGCGAAAGAAGGTTTGTTTAATATTTTACAAAACAATCTTGACTTCGAAGAATTAGTTACTCTAGATTTATTTGGTGGCACTGGAAGCATCACATATGAGTTGGCCTCACGTGGATGTAAAAATTTAACCATTGTGGAGCAAGATTTAAATATGTATCAGTTTATCAAAAAAACCTTGGATACCTTAAAATTCGATTTTGTACAGGTCGTAAAAATGGAAGTATTTAAGTACATATTATCTACCAAAAATTCATATGATTTCATCTTTGCAGGACCACCTTATGCATTGAATACGATTGATGATTTACCGAAATTTATATTCGAGAAAAAATTATTGAACCCCGATGGATGGTTTGTACTAGAACATACTCCTCGAAATAATTATGAACAATATCCTTATTTTGTAAGAGCTAAAAATTACGGCACCACGATATTTAGTTTTTTTGTGTATAAAACAGAAGAGGAAAATAAACCTGAATAAATCCTAGTTATAAAAATTCTTTTTACATTTAAATAAAATACTTTCATCATGCGTATAGCAGTTTTTCCAGGCACTTTCGACCCTATGACACTTGGACATGTTGACATAATCAATCGCACCTTAAATATGTTTGATAGAATTATAATAGGAATAGGTGTGAATGCGAGTAAACAAACCATGTTTAGTCTTGAAAAAAGAATTGAATGGATTACGAATGTAATAAAAAGCCATCCACATGTAGAAGTAAAATCTTATGAAGGACTTACGGTCAATTTTTGCGAACATCATCATGCGAGATACATCTTAAGAGGCATACGATCTGTAGGAGATTTTGAATACGAAAAAGCCATAGCAGATATGAATCGAATGGTAAATCCTAACGTAGAAACGATTTTTCTTGCATGTTCTCCTGAATACTCATCATATTCATCATCGATCGTACGGGATTTAATAAGAAATGGTGGTGATACAAGTCAGTTTTTACCAAAAGAAATCACTATTTAATTTCAGTTTATTCTTTCCATAAATAGGGAAATAATATGATTGATAATACCAAAATAAGCACATCTAAAAATAGCAGTACAAAATAAAATTGCCACCATCCTGCTACTTGTAAAGTCATAAACAATGGCTTGGACAAGTCGGCTAGCAATATTAATTGTGGCACTACCAATGGGAATCCTAAAATAGCAATCAATGCAGAATTACCACCTGCCTTGCTCGCAATAGCCGCTAACATGGTGAACAGCATCGCCAAACTCATACCACCAGTTACCACCATTAATAAAAATCGCGGAAAATTCATGGTAGGATTACCTAACAAAAATGCAAAAAGGAAATAACTGATTAAACTCATGATAATCATCAATAACAGATTATAAATGAGTTTTGACACTATGATATCTCTAGGATGATTGATGGTATAATAATAGATTGATCGAAACTTACTTTCTTGTAAAAAACTTTTTGCAACAGCATTTACAGATATAAACAATAAGATTATCCAAAAAAGTGAATTCCAGGTTTCGGGTTCAGGACTTTCATGTAGCATATTGATAGCAAACACAGCACTTATCAAATAGAGTAATAAACCATAAAAGGAATATTTTTGTCTCCACTCGAGTAAAAAATCTTTCTTGATTAACAACCAAATACGTTGTGTCTGATTCATCCTTACAAAAGTAATTTTTTATTCCAATTTCAACGAGAGAAATTGAATATCCACTAAATTATACCGATTATACTTTCAAAATAGTCCATGCCTCATTACACTCGAATGTACTATTTTCAAGCTATATCGGCATTACGATATAAAAATTATAAATTAGTTTGGACTAATTTATAATAACAAACGGTATCAGTTTAAAATTATTTTTGCAATTTATATGAAGCTGGAATAGAAAAAGGGAATTCAATTACTTGATCAAAATCAAATTTATTGATATCCATGGTAAGTTCGGCCGCACCTTTCACATCTTGAATGTGATAGCTTCTCATAGCTGGAAAATAACGAGCATCCTGCAATAAATATTGAGTATAAGCTATTAAAATTGAACTTGTAGATACCGCTCTCACAGTTTGCAACTGTAGCTGTCGCAAGGTAGAATCTGATTTATTATAAGTGAGTTGATTACTGTAATCATTTCCTTTTATAAAAATTGTACTTGTAGCACCCAATTCTTTTATTTCAGTTATTGCACCATTGGTAGACATGGCATTGCCAATAATAAGTTCTTGCAATGTATTAAAATCAACTTCGATATTAATAATCTTTTGAATATCACCGTAAGTATACAAGTAACTTTTTTTATTGATTCGTTCAATTGCCTTTACACTATCAGGTGTTATAATTGCTCGAGCTACTTCTCCTATCAAGGGTGCATTAATACTTACCCAAATCACTTTATCTTTTTGCATTCTAAAATTGGCAGCAAAGGATTGTTTATTATCTCCTGATTCTATATGCATTTTGGCTTTGCATTGAAAAGTATTGTAATTAATTCTTTTCAGGTCTATTATTTTTCGAGCATAACTAGTATCCGAAGGAGAAATCTTGAGTGAATCCTTTTTGGCTAATCCGCTACTATCGATAACAACTGTCACCAGATTACCACGTACAGATTTGCGTTCATTCTTTCGTTCTACACGTTTTTCTTTTCGTTCTTCTTTCTTCGTATTCTTGATAAAAAAAGGTCGAACGAGATTGCAACTTCCCATCACAATTGAGAAAAGCACTAAAAGACCAATTCGACTATTATTCATATAATTTCTCATCACTGATTTTCTTTAATAATGTTGGATTTGATTCGCCTTTCATTTGTGCTTTTTTCCAATATTCAATAGCTTTCGATTTGTCATTTAATTTGTAATAGATATCGCCCATATGCTCCAATAAGGTAGGATCCTCTTCTCCATTAGCTTTCAATGCTCTGTCCATATACGATTTAGCCTCTGTATATTTACCTTGTTGATAAAGAATCCAACCATAGGTATCTAAAAAGGATTTAGACTCAGGCATTAATTCTAGCGACTTTTTCGACATTCGTTCAGCATCATCTAATTTTGTTTTACGAAGCGATAAGTAGTATGCATAATTATTCAACGTTGTGGCATCATTCGGTAGAATCTTCAGTGATTTTTCAAAACAACTATCACTGTAAGGATAATTTTGTTTGGTATTATATACATCACCCAATGTTGAATATATCTGAGCAATAAGGGCTGTATTCTCTGTTTCTAATTCAAGGCTTTGATTCAACGGCTTAATTGCTTTATCACTTTCTTTGAGTTGAACATATGAAATCCCTTTGAAGAAATAAGGCAATGCATTATTAGGAAATACCTCTAGACTTTTGTCGGCATAGGCTAGTACACTATCATATTGTTGCTTATTAAGGTAGATTGATAATAGTTGATTCCAGATTGAGAACTTTGATTTATCAAGCTTCAGATATTTCTTGTATTCAACGAGGGCTTCATCATTTTTTTTAGAAAAATAAAGCACATCAGCATACAAAGAAACCGCATCTTTATTTTCAGGCGATTCCTCCGAAATTGATTTTGACATCGTCAATATCAAGTCTTTTTCATCAGGCGTACCAGTTTCAATAAATTTCAATGTTGGCAATAGCAATGAAATTTTGGTTTCAACATCCAAATTTTTATTCTTCATCACTTTTTTCATGTATTGATTCGAACGTTCAATGTTCTTTTGTTCAATAAAATATTGTGAGAGCGCTACCTGTGCTATGGGATCTTCACTATAGTTTACTTCGAGATCTTCGTAAATCAATTTCACTTTTTCCTTTTGTCCTGCCGATTCATATACATCAATCATCATGATAGGAAACTGTGCTGACTGAGGATAGATTTCTCTCAATTTCTTAATTTCATTGATCGCAAGCTCTGTTTTACCTTGCTTAGCATAGATATTCTTTTTTTGAATAACTAAATCTTCGTTGAAACCTGTTAATTTCTCTAATTTATCGATCGACTGAATAGCCTTATCATACTCTTTCTCTTTTAAATAAAACATGGCTTGCTTGTACAAATATTCCTCATCTTCGGGATTTGTAGCTACTAGATTGTTTATCAATGACTCGGCTTGTTTATTCTTTTTCAAGTAACTCAAAATCTGTGCATAAAACTCAATAAAATATTTATTTTGAGGAGCAAGCTCCACAGACTTTTGTGCATTTTTTTCAGCAGCTGCTAATTCCTGACGTTGAAATTGCAAACGAGCTAAGTTATATCTAGCTGTAGCATTGGCAGGATAAGATTCTACAAAAGAGGTGTAAAGATTATATGCCAACTTAGTATCTCCCAACAAACGAGCTTTTTCGGCATCGAAAAATAAACTTGTTTCTTGTGTTTGTGTGTGTTTGGAAACACTTGAAGGAGCTTTTACATCTTCTTGTTTTTTTTCTAATTTCTTGTAACTTCTACACGCACTGAGCCCGAGGGCACATACACAAATTAGAAACAGCGGTTTTATATTCATTATAGTTTGAATGAGTAATCTCCCAAACTTAGTTCTTCTGGTTTGGACTGGCAATTTACATAATTTCCTAATAATGAATTTTTAATTACAGAATTCTTAACAGTGGAATGGTCACCAACGATGCTATTGCTTACTATGGCATTCTCGACTATACTGTTGGCTTCAAGTGATGCATAAGGACCTACTACTGCATTTTTCACGTGTACATTTTCTCCTATAAAACACGGCTCTATTATAGTACTATTTTCAATAATAGCACTACTATGCCTCATGGATTCTGTACCTTTCTTGATTTCAAGCACACGTTCCAATGTATAAAGCGTAGCGTCTTTATTGCCACAGTCAAGCCATTCTTCGACCTGATCTGAATAGAATTTCACACCTTTTTGCTTCATATTCTCCATCGCATCCGTAATCTGAAACTCACCTTTCATTTTAATATCATTATCCAGAAGATATTGCAATTCTTGTTTCAAATTTTCGCCATCCTTAAAATAATATACGCCGATTATTGCTAAATCAGATACAAACTCAGTTGGTTTTTCCACAAATTCAGTAATGATACCTTCTTCATTCATCTTCACCACACCAAATGCCGATGGATCTGATACTTTTTGAGTCCAAATGATAGCATCTTTATGCGTATCGATAGAAAAAGCGGCTTTAAACAAGGTATCAGCAAAGGCTATAAATACATTGCCATTCAAACATTCCTGAGCACATAAGATAGCATGTGCTGTTCCCAATGGCGTATCTTGATAGAATATCTTACCTTTTGCTCCAAACTTTTCAGCAACAGCAATTAAATTCTTTTCGGCTTCCTCGCCAAATACTCGACTAATAATAAAGGCAATTTCATCGACCTTTTGATCGGTTGTATTGACAATATCTTCTACTATACGATGCACCATTGGTTTGCCTGCGATTGGTATCAAAGGTTTAGGTGTAGTTACAGTATGAGGTCTCATTCGCTTGCCCATTCCGGCCATTGGGATAATTATGTTCATGTTTAATAGTTATTAATTGTTAGTTATGAGTTGTTAGTTGAGAGTTGTTAGTTGAGAGTTGTTAGTTGAGAGTTGTTAGTTGAGAGTTGTTAGTTGAGAGTTGTTAGTTGAGAGTTGTTAGTTGAGAGTTGTTGGTT
>CANHGW010000073.1 GCA_947460175.1 Bacteroidota bacterium
AATTTCAAGAAGTTCAGCCCTTTAATTTCCTGATAGTCACATACTCAATCATCGCGTTATAGTTGCATCTTTCGTCTGTAAGGGGAGCCACACTGGACAAGCCATCAGAAATGATGGCTTTTTCTTTGTTATTCCTTTTCCAACTTATTGAATCTGAACATATTAGAGACACTAAACTATTTTTATTCATAGTTCGGTAATTTTTTTCTTCAAAAATCAATTTTTCGGGGAATATTGAACTCGTGATTTTCCCCTTTAATTCTAATGGAGCATTAATGTAGTAATAATCAAGATGGGATATGAAGTTTATACCATATTTAAGTTGTTTATCTAAATTGGTTTCAGTTTCAGAGAGTATTGCGATTTCTTGATGGCTTTGCTTAATATCATTTTTTAATGAGTTAGCAATTCTCGTATAATTATCAATATCTAATGTGTTATTTATTAACTTATCATCAATTGATTTAAGCTTGTCTTCTGAAGTTGATATTGACTTGAGGTGTTCTTGGATCTTTTTTTCTTTAAGTCCTTCATTTTGTTCATATACATCTTTAAGTGCTTCAGTATATAATTCAGAAATTTCTTTATTTACGACAAAGGATTTTAATAGTTTTTCGTATTCAGCATTTGCTAGCATAGCTGGGATTCTTTCTTTACATCCATGTTGGCAGTGGTAGTAATCGTATTTTTTTGTATTTCCTTTTGATGAACTTGCAGTTAGGTTATTGCCACATAATCTACAAATTAGATGCCCTCTTAATGGGTATAGTCCATTTAATTTAGATTTCTTAGGTTGGTTCCTTTTTCTTCCATTAAGAATATTTTGTACTCTTTCAAAAAGATCATCATCAATAATTGCTTGATGAATGCCTTTTACTATTTGTTCAGGTTCATCATTCCATGCTTTTATTAAAATTCTACCAGTGTAAAAGGTATCTTTTAAAATTTTAGAAAAGCTTTGTTTACTACATTTAAAACCATATGAATTAAGCTCCTTTCTTACCATATCTGGGGACTTTATCCCATAACTTACCTCTAAAAAACCTTTTTTTATATAATCTGCATCTTCATTTGGGTGTATTGTTTTATTTAATTTATCATTTAAGTAACCCTTAGGAGCTTGCCACATCCATCTACCTTGTCTCATGGCTTGTCTCATTCCATTTTTTGTATTTAGTGCTCTAATATCATTATCAACTTCTGGCAACAAAGCTGATAACATGTATAAAATCTTTTCATTTGGCCCATCAAATTTTAAATTTTGATCTACTGTATAAAGGTCAACTTTGTACCCTCTTAGAATTCTAGTCATTGAGAGTGTTGCTTCAAGACTCCTTGAAAATCTATCCATTTTTAGGCAAACCAATTGACAGGGTTTAACTCTTTTTTCTTTTAAATCATCAAGTAATACTTTAAATACTGGTCTATTAAAATTTTTTGCTGAGTAATCTTCTTGGTAATGTTTTAATATGTTTTTCCCATATTTTTTGCAATGTTCTCTTATTAGACGTTCTTGATTCGGAAGACTAAATCCATTATCCCTTTGTTCATCTGTTGAAACCCTTGTATATATTATTACATCCATTGTATTATAGCTTTTATTTTTTATTTAATTCATATTCTATTTGAGCTAAAAACATTAGAAATTCTCTAATTGTTTTAATTTGTTCATCTGTGTACTTTTTCCCTTTTTTATTCAATATTTGGGTACATTTTGAAATTGAAATCATTTTTAATGATTTTCACTTTCTCTCTGTTTATTTCAGATAAGATTGATGGTTTGTAATAGCCCGATTTTTTAATCATAGCTTATATTTTTACTTTTTCTGTATATTGTATGTTCACGACAATTCCGTCTTCAGTTTTCATTATGATTTCAGAATATTTTTGTTTATTAAGAATCTTATGTATTTCTGTTTCATTATTGATCATACATTTTTCTAATAATTTCATTTTCCCGTCCTTAAAAACTATATTTATTGATTTATAGTTGCCATTTCTAATATGATTCAATAAGACTAGTTCCTTTTCATTTAATACAATTTCTTCTTTATAATTGGGCTTATAAAATGACTTATTAAGAACAAATTGAATTAGCTTATGTAGGTTTATGGAAATATAACTATCAAGAAGGTCTTCTTTTTCAGCAGCTTCAAGTTCCTCCTTTGTGCATATAAATACTTTGTAATCTTTCAGTATTATAAGCTTAATAGGTACTTTGTAATTAATAAAATAGTATATAAAAAATTCTAACCTAGGATATACTGATGGACTATAATCAATATCATTCGTTCTTATTTGATTATATATTGTTTTTATATTTTCCAGAGAAATACCAAAACTTCGCAGCTCCCCAACCAGTCTTATCCATATTTGGTCCATAAAGCTAAATTTTCGCCAACCCTTGCCATCAACTCCTCTTTCAACATCAATTATGCCATTTTGTTCCCAATGATTAATAAGACGATATGATATACCCATATCAGCCATTCCCTTATAAGGTGTATTTATTTGTTTTCTTTCTTTAATTAATCTCTTATCAACCATGTAGCGTATAAATTGCTTATCAATTTCTTCTAATTGCGCCTTGCTCATTTTGTTTTCAAAATCTCCCATTTTCCTTATTTTATGTGAAAGTAGTAAACAAAAAAAATCTTACCAAATGGTAAGATTTTAAAAATAATACTCTTAAATATTGCTATTTAATGATTTATATATTATAAAATATTTAATAACAATTGATTTCCAATAACTTATGAAAATATAATATTTATTTAAAAATTTGAAAAACTTATAAAGAAAGCCTACCCAGTGATATATAGTTAAATACCCCCAAATGGACGTAGGGTTTAATATATAAGGGGGTAGATTAAATAAATGCAGGTATCAGTAATCTGATGAAGCTAGATTCCTAATACAGTTAAATATATAATTTTATCAAGTTCACTTTGACAAGTGAGGATTACATTTTCCAATCCGTTGGGTATGTAAAATGTAATTTTTGATAAAGAAGGATGTCATTCCTCCTGACGTCGTCATTCCATCCTTCTTTATCAAAGTATTAGCTTAATATTAGCCAAGTAAAAAGAGATTTGAAAATAATATTAAAAATTATAATCAAATCTCTCAATTTATTAGAAGAATAAAGCGAACTTAATAAGTCAAATTATTAACCTATTGACCAGAAGACAATGCTACAACAAGTACTACATTTATACCAAAAGCAACACCGAGGTTTGTCCAAACTTTATTTTTTTTGATTTTTTTTGCTCTAACACGGTATCCATTTGCATATTCTGTATTCTTCATTAAATCTGAACTTGGATAACCTAGGTTTTCATCTTGCGGATCAGAAGAAGCACATATTGCTGCAGGAATTAAACCAACCAACGGAGATAATAGTAAGCTGGTTACAAGAACTGTACTACCTGCACCCTTATATCCTTTGTAGAATCTATTTGCATCTGATTGACCTTCTAGATACATGTCTTTAACCGAAATCGTTTTTTCTTCAACTTTTTTGTTATCGTTAAAAACATCTTTTGAACCATTTTCGTAACGAATTAGTAATAATTCTGATTTCAAAATTGAAAACACTGGTCCATTTAAGTTATCAAATTTTTTATACTTAACCTCTGAGGTAGTAACTTCTAGTACTTTGGCTTGGATATCTTCGCCAGATTTTTTTGTGATTACGTCTTGTGAAAACAAACAATTTGCAACTAAAAATGTCGCAACAAAGAACATGATAAATTTTTTCATAAATATTTTATTATTTCCTACTCTTATGGCTTTTCGGTTTCGCCTCGTTTTTATGGTTTCTGAACTCCATATACAGATTTTAATTATTCTTTTCAATTAATGCAAAAACCAATTGAATTCTAGGAAAATTACCAAGAATGTAAGGGGGCTCTGAAATTTTTTCACCTAACACTATAAAGGACTTGTTTTGTCTATTAGCAAACAATTCGGCACGTCTTTCAAGATTTGATCTTAATGTTTGGATTGAAACAAAGCCCGTTGCTCCTCTTTCATATAAAGTGTAAATATCTGATGCAGGGTATTCGTTCTTAATTAGTCTCGGTTGAGAATTAAAATAAGTGCGACTTTCGCTATACCTTGAAATTTGAGATGAAGTTGCACAGCTTGTAAATAGGGTTAATGCTACGAGCAATATCCCCAAACCATTTTTGTAGTTCATTTAGCTAATTTTTCCAACATTTAAAAAATGTCAGCGGTTAATCAATAAATTTAGAATATGGGGGATATTCTAGGTAAATATAAGGATAATTATCCCTATGACAAATATCCTTAATCGGTCACTTTGTATAGTGAATAAGATTGCTAGAAAGCCATATTATAGAGATGATAATTTCCTACAGGAGGTGGGTGCCAAAATTAGAGAGAACAGGTTAAAAGCTGGTTTGACACAAATGGATTTAGCATTCAAATGCAACGATATTGATTACAGTCAAATAAATAGGCTTGAACTAGGAAAAGTTAATTTTTCAATCTCTTATTTAAAGTTGATTGCTTCGGCCCTGAATGTTAAGATTGCCGATCTTATGCCATTTGAGTAATTTATCTTACAGTACCATAATAAGTCTCTCTTTACCACTCTATTTTCATTATTGAGCCAAATTTAGGGCGCAAATAGTTACAACTTCCCATTATTTTTTTACTTTCTCTTTTAATGTATGATTCAATACTAATAGGGGATGATAATCCTTATATACCAAATGGTTGTTTATTACCCTTGGTTCTGCTTTAACATCTATAAAGTGGCTTAATTCATATATTCTGATTAAATCCTCCTTAAAATGGTTTGAGAATAAAACAGAAGGGGGAGCCACACTGGACAAGCCATCAGAAATGATGGCTTTTTCTTTGTCTATCAGTGGGTTAGAGTAGTTGCATCTTTTTCAAAAATATTATTTTTTAAATAAATTTATTTCTGTAATTTTACTATATCACTAGTATAATACAAGTAGTATGATAGATGAACTATTAGTTATTTGGGAGGAGACTTACAAAAAAGGTCAACTTACCTTTTGGTTATTTCTTGCACTGAAACACAGTGAGAAATATGTAGAAGAGATTCAAAATTTTATTCAAGAATTCTCTGAAAAAACCATTTCATATGATGAACAGAGCCTATATCGCAGTTTGCGAAAGTTTCAGCACTTAGAAATTGTTGAATACTCTCTAAAACCAGGTAACTCAGGGCCGGAACGAAAATATTATCGACTCACTCCCTCCGGTTTAGAACTTTTTGAAAAGTTTATTAAAAGAAATATTTTCCTTTTGCAGACACCAAATATTTTAAAACTTTTAAAATCATAATCGTGAAAAAGTTACAAAATCAATTTCTATTTAGTTTTATCGTTTTAATTACCCTTTGGAATGTTTTGTTCAGAGTCGCTTTATCTTATGTACTGAAAAATGAAATATTCAATATGGTTATTATTCCCCCAGTTATTTTCGCTTTGTTAATGTTTTTCACAGGTAAGTATTTTGGTTTAAAACAATGGAAAGATTTACCGACGGATGTTTCGTTTAAATATCATCTATCATCTTTTTGTATTTTTTTCATAGTTTCCTATGGATTTTATTTTTCTGATTTGCTTTCCAAATACGAACCCAGATTAATATTCGACTATGTTTTAATTTTTTGGGGCTTAGGTTTGATTTTTCATTTTATTCAATATCTAAAATTTAAAAAGTCATCAATCAAAGGAATTCATCATGATCAAATATTTGATTAAATATTCATAAAAAATATAACAAAAATTAGAAATAGTATGGATATTAAATTAGTTTTTCTGGCAATTGTGCTTTTTTCTGCTAACTTGGTTGAAGCAAACGACTCTATTAGAGTAGAAAAAATTACTCAGAATGATTGGGGAGCAGTCATTCATTACCCAACATTTACAAAAAAACCAACTCCTGTAATTATTACAATTGGCGGATCCGAAGGGGGACTTTCCTTTGTTGAGGAAGAAGCCAATATGATGGCTAAAGAAGGTTTTATAATAATGCGATTCGGATACTTCAAATATTCGAAGGAAACATTAAAACAGACTCTCAATGAAATCCGTATTGAAAAAGTTTTTGAAGCAATTGATTATATTAAAAAAAGTACCTTAGTAGATAGCACTAAGATTGCTTTGCTTGGAATATCTAAAGGTGCTGAATTAGGACTGCTGGTAGCTTCCAAAAATAATTCTGTTAAAGCAGTTGTAGCACATTTACCAAGCCATGTAGTCTGGTATGGCATGGGAAAATGGGTAGGACTGAATAAAAGTTCTTGGACTTATAAAGACAAGCCTTTACCCTTTGTTCCAAATGCAAAGCCAAAATCGGGATGGTTTACTAAACGAATTGCTGAATTTTATGAGGCTGGATTGGAAAAACATCCTGACAAGATTGATTCTGCCAAGATATTGGTAGAAAAGATATCAGGACCCATTCTACTAACTTCAGGTGGAAAAGATGACATTTGGCCATCTTTCTATATGGCAAAAGAAATTGAAAAGAGGCTCAAATCTATAAATTTTGCTTTTGAAGTTAAACATTTACATTATCCTGAAGCTGGTCATGGAATTTTTGGGCTATTGCCAAACCCAAATGAAAGTAAAGCAATGAATAGTTTAGCCGCAGGAGGAGGAACTCCCGAAGCAAATTATAATGCTAGAAAGGAAACTTGGGAAGAAACATTTAAGTTTTTAAAACGAGTTCTCGGCACAAATAAATAAAGTAAACTGTTCGAAGGCATAACAGGCGTTTGGCAAAAAAGCCTATTAGTGGTTAATTGAACATTCTCTACCCGTATACACTTTATTAGTGCTGAAAAGCGCGATCATCGCAAATCTGCGAAATGTTATACCCAACCCAATAATACATATTTATGATCTAAGTTTTTCAAATGGAATTCTACCTGATTTTATAAATTTATTGAAGTCAATAAATAGGCCTATACAACTTCCTGCAAATTGACGCGAAGTTTAACTCTTTAATTTCCTAATAGTCACATACTCAATCATCGCATTATAGTTGCATCTTTCGTTGGTAAGGGGAGCCACAAAAAAGCCTTGCATTTTGCAGGGCTTTTTTATTGGAACCAAGTCCATACTTGAGGTCGCAATTTGCGACTTCAAGCTGTCGCTAGGACAATAGCACCTCAGCTGGAATATTTAATTCTTGATGAAACAACTTAGCTAGCTCCAGGGTCAATGGCTTCTTTTTGTTGAGTAAAGAAGACACATATCCTTTACTTCCCATTTTCCCAACAAGGTCTTTATTCTTTAATCCTAATTCGTTCATCTTTACTTTAATAGCATCAATTGGATCTGGCAGTGGAATGGGATAGTTAGCATCTTCATATTGT
>CANHGW010000074.1 GCA_947460175.1 Bacteroidota bacterium
ATTGTTTTTGGAAGAATAGGCGAAAAACCTGAACTCCTCGTTTTAGTAGATTGATTGCTTCAGTAAGAAATAAAATCACTACACCGCTGAAATCCCGTTAGCTCCTATTTTACAAAGAGAGCGTTTATAGTTCTAATGTAATCATTAACGGTTTGTTTTGTTATCTCATAATTTTCAGACTTTACATTCGTTGGCTCATTCAGATAAAGTGCTCTATTAACTTCCAGCATTATAGTGTGAACATTTTTGTTTTTCTGATAATGCTCTAACGGAACAATAGAGCCTTTATATGGCCAATCTATTCCTAATGTATAGCCGGCTTTTTCAAAGAAAGAAACAGATAAATCTATTAACTCTTTAGGGGTGTGAAACAAATCAGTCCCTATATTAAAATCAGGTCGATTGGGATTTTTATCTAGGTCTCTTACTAATGGTCTGCTAGGATAAGAATGGCAGTCAATGATTAAAGCTTTCCCAAAGCTATCTAACTGATTATTCACAGCCGCACTTAATCTATTGTGATGTTTCCAATAATATGAGGTCAACACTTTTTTAAGAAACGGAAAGATAACAATCATCATCCCGCTTTATGATGAAATACAATATAAGAAATGTTACCAAAGTTTGCAACCATACGAAACAATAAACTGCCACATTTTAAGAGATGAACCGCTGTTAGATGCTGGCCAATTATTCAACGAATCGAAACTTTAAATTTTACTTAGTAGACAATTGTCCGTTGTATAGTTGTCTACATATAACGAACTTTGAACTGTGAATATTAAAAAAAAATTTGGGGAAAAAGTCAAGCTTTTACGTATTAAAAAAGGTTGGTCGCAAGAAAAACTTGCACTGGCAGCAGACTTAGATAGAACATATATCCCTAGCATTGAAAAAGGCGAGAGAAATGTTTCCATTACAGTAATACAAAAAATTGCTGATGCTCTTAATGTTGACATAACAGTATTATTAAAATAAAATGGCAAAACACGAAACTTTATTAAAGGCATTTCAAGAAGGTATAAATGAATGGGTTTGTAGAGCGCATAACTCAGATGGAGCAAACCAATCTGCTGCCACCTTTCGTGAGATAAAAAAAAGAGGATATCAATTTGAAGAAGTATCTTCTAACAGATGGGATAAAAGTATGTTTTGTGAAGTTTGCAACACTAAAACCACACATTCAAAACTATTAAATATTGAACCTGTCTTTAGTGAGAAACCTAGAATAAGCATAAAGCCACAAGACCGAAAAAGAATATTAGAAATATTTAATGGGAAAGATGCTTTTACCGGTGCTAGTATTAGTTCAACACCTGAAATAGACCATAAAATACCATGGACTAGACTTAATGATGATATTGATACATCAGGTATGAGTGACAGCGATATCAAATTACATTTTCAATTATTAACTAGAGAACACAATTTATTAAAAGACAGAGCCTGTGGTAGTTGTAAGCAAACTAATAAACGACCACCATTTTCTGATATCAAATTTTGGTATTCTGGTGATGAAAATTATGAAGGAACTTGTGAAGGATGCGGATGGTATGATGGCGTTAAGTGGAGAGTGAAATTAAATGAGAAAATAAATAGCTAACTGAATGACAAAAACTGATTTATTTTTAGATTTAGCAAAACCTGTTAATGGTATCTCCAGGTGGGTAACCTCGAAAGAGTTTATTGGTAAATATTCTGTTTTAGTATTTGGAAATGGGGCATCATGGGCGAGAAAGGAATCATCACTTGCAAAAACTTACATAGTCGAATTTGATAAATCAATTTCAAATGGAAACAGTATTGATAGAGTTAGATTAAATGGACTACAAAGTATAACACATAGCCAACACATTCGAAGCGACATAAAAAAAAATATCGGTCAACAAAGATGTGTAGTCTTAGATGTTTCAACAAATATTGAAGTTGATCATAAGAATGGAAGAAAAATGAATACTGGTGGTGACCCACGTGTATTAAATTCTAAAACTCAAACCCTTAATGATTTTCAACCTTTAAGTAAAGCTGCTAATGATTCAAAAAGACAGCACTGTAAGTACTGTAATCTAACTAATGAAAGATATGATGCTAAAAAAATGGGATATCCTATTTCTTATTATAAAGGAGTGAAACAACATAATGGTAGTATCACTGGATGTGAAGGATGCTTTTGGTATGATCCAATTGAATTTCGCAAGTCTTTAAAAAGTTAATTATTATGGGACATTTAGCTATTTGCAATAATCAAACCGTTGCGGAGATAATAAGTACTGGTTACATATCTGGGAAATGCATTGTTGGAGAACACCAAGTAAAAACGATGGCAGATATAATGTCAAGTTTTCTATGTATAAAAGAAGGTGATTATATATTCCCCTGGATTATTCATAATGGTGATGTTAGAGGAGTTGGATTTAAATATATTTTCATCTGTGCAGGAAATCCAATTTATGTTCAAGGTGAACTTTATCCTTTTAAGATACCTGTAAAACAAGAATTTTATAGTTATGCTATTCCGTTGTCAGAAAATGAGGCATTAGATTTATTTAGAAGTCAATTATTATGGAATGCAATTGGAAAGAAAAGCTTAGGAAGACCAAGAAGTATAACTAGTCAAACACCTGATGAAGATGAATTATTGATAAGTCTTTTGAACCGAAAAAATCCAACAGGAAGAATTACTAATCAACTTGCTCCTGAATTGCCAGCTAATTACCCAACATCAGTTCCACTTCGAATAAATCATAATCAAACTAATGCTGCTTTTCAAAAAGTTGATTCATTAAATGAAATTGTTATTGGCAATTTACCTTTTAGAAATGGTGGTTATTTTAGAGTTGAAAAAGTATTAGAGGCTTGGTTTCTACAAGAAGCAAATAGCAATAATTTGAATGGTTTTCTGAATTCATTAGGTTTTAATAATTATCAATTTGAATGGGTTGGCAATTATATACCTTTTGGTGTCTCCGGTAGTAATATTGATGTTGTTGCTATTATATCAAATGGAGAACATAAAGTTGTATTAGTTATAGAATTAAAACACGAAAGAAAAAACGTTCAAAAATATTTCCTTGCAGCAAACGAAGTCTCAGTCAATGCTGAATTTATTCATAGCGCATTTGCCAGCTTTTATAGGAGTTATAAAGTAGTAAAAGTTGTTTTAACTGGAAACGGAAGAGTAAGAGGTATTCCCGTTAGAATAAATAATGTGCATTGGATTACCTATAAGTATAGTGATTTAAATGAAATAGTTTTTGAGGCTAAATGTTAATAGAAAAAAACTAAATGGACATTATCAAATATTGCATCAGGCATATGAGTTCGAAAGAATTAATACATAACTTATTTGATGAGTTTGAAATAACATATAAGGAAAGTGATAGTTATGAGAAATTAGTCAATAGATTAAACACAACAGATTATGAAAAAATTAATCAAACTGTAATAACAAAATATTATAGAGACAATTGGAAGCCAACAACCACTAAACTGCATATAGAAAATTTAAAATCAGGACTTTTATCTGGTCATAATTGGCACGGTGCAATGCCTTCAATGTTACATCTTTCTTTGCAAAATAAAGTTAGAGATCATATTGATGGTAAACTTACCTTAGAAGAGCTAATATCTATTGGTGCAGATATTATGAAGCATGAATATTTTATGGTAGCCGCACATGATTTATGTGAAACAACGATTATTCAAAATTTTCCAAATACAATACCACCTGTCGGGTCAAAAAGCATCTCGGATTTCATTTTTGATGGAATACCATATGACTTGAAAATCACAAATTATTTTGGAGGTCAAACAAAAGAATATGTAAATAAAAACAAACAATATGTTGCGGAACAACTATTAGCAGGAGCTGATGTACAAAGAATAAGAGAACAAGCCAAAAAAACAGTTAATAATTGGGGATTAAATCGTTTTTACTTTTTAGTAGAAAACCAGGATAGATGGATTAAAGACCCTGATGGAGTTTTAGCTGAATTAATAAATGAAGTAAAAAAAATGAAAGCACCATTTGTTGTTAAAATAGATGGAATTGAAATATTGGTACAACTAATAGCAATTTAATATGACACAAAGTGAATATGAACAACTAGCCTCTGACTTACAATCCCTAGCCAGAATTGTCCCTTTAAATTGGGGAGGAATTCAAAATGATGGGACAGATAAGCAAATAAATATGTTTCAAATACATTCATTTAAAGAACTGGAAAGACAGACAGCTTCTTTATCCGAAAATTCTAGAAATTATTTTAGAAGGAGATGGTTTTTATGGAAATCTGCACAATGTGATGAACACATTTTCTGTATGAATAATAATGTAAGCCCAAATCCAAACTTTAAAGACCAATCATATGACATAGAATTTAATAATAATTCATCCTTGCGTTTTGATGTAAAAGGAACAGTTATACCGCGAAGTTTTAGAACAAATATCAATGCAGTTATAGAAGACCCTACCGATATGATTAAATTTTTTTATGATGAACAAAGTAAAGGAGTAAGAAACAATCATCAAAATAGACTTTTCATAGTGCATCATTCACATAGAGCACAAGAAAGAGAAATGTATTTAAGGTGTCATTGGGCATTTAAGATTGACGTATACAAGCTCTATTCAGAAAAAATAAATTCATATTCTAAATTCATAAATTATCAAAATACGATATCTGATGTTGTTTTTATTTTTGAGAATTTAGACAAAACAATTACCCATTCATTTTTTGCGGTTAAATAAATTCATATATTTGCCATATTAATTGGACAAATATGGACAAAGATAAACAAGTTAGCACTTTTTTTGGCATTACAGAAGTAGCCGAGAAACTTAATGTATCACAGAAAACAGTTAGAAGACATATTGCAAGTGGTAAATTAAAGTCAATAAAAATAGGCGGAGTTTATAGAGTACCTATTGACGCTCTAGATGATTTTATGAACCATAATGAGATTCAGGATGAAGAAGTTGTAGGTTACGATTTATTTGGAAAGAAAATATTTAAGGCTCTTGATTTAAAAGTTAAGAAAACCTTCAATTATAAGAATAATGGGAAGGACGATGTGAATTGGGTTGACATAGTTGATAATTGGGAAAACCCCAAGAAATCCAAGTTAACTTTTGTGGATTTATTTTCAGGTGCTGGGGGAATAACAAAAGGTTTTGAGCTTGCTGGTCTAAAAGGTGTTTGTGGTATGGATTGGTTTGAGGCTGCAGGTAAAACATACAGACGCAATTTTAAACATCCTTTTATTGAGGGCGATATTAAATCACCTGAAAAGAAAAGAGAATTTTATGAAACAGTGAAGAAAGGCCTTAAAGGTCAAACTCTTAATTTAGTAGCCGGTGGATTCCCTTGTCAAGGATTCAGTATGGCAGGCAATAGGATTGTAGATGACCCTCGTAATTCTCTTTATAAAGAATTATTGGAAATCGTCACTACTCTTCAGCCTGAATTTGTTGTCTGCGAAAACGTTGTTGGTCTAAGATCTATGTTAGGTGGTAAAGTTGAAGAAATGATTTTAAATGATTTTTTGGAAGCTGGATACGAAATGAATGTTACCGTTTTGAGGGCTGCAGATTATAGCGTGCCTCAAAAAAGAGATCGTGTTATTTTTATTGGAAATAGAATTGGTAAGATGAATTACCATCCAAAAGCCTTTCTTACACCTGCGAAATATGTCACAACAGGAGAAGCTATTGGTGACTTAATGGATATGAGTGACCGGCCAGAATTTAATCATGTGAAGACAAAACATCGACCTGATATGGCAGAAAAAATGCTTTTATTAGAAGAAGGGAAAAGTCTTTACAAAGGTTATTCGGATGCTTGGAAAAAGTGTCCTTGGGATGAAGCGTCTTGTACTATAAAAGAAAATCACGGTGGTGTCAATGTACATCCAAAACTTGGTAGAGTTTTAACCGCACGCGAAATGGCCCGTATTCAGTCTTTCCCTGATGACTTTATTTTTGAAGGTGCTAAAAACAAACAGCTTGTCCAACTTGGAAATGCTGTACCACCTTTATTGTCTAAGGCAATCGGTTTAGCAATTAGAAAAGCTTATGGCGAAATTTAGTTTTATTATAAAAAATATTTTAAGCTATCACTTTTATTTCTTGCTTGTTACTAACCTTTTGCAGAAAGGCAATTTGAAATCACCAAACTTGCTTTGAAAATGATAAGCATTTTACTTTCCAGAGCTTAAGGATTACTCTTGATGATGCAAAAGCGATTGGTGTAAAGTATTCACAGAATGCGATTGTTTTTGGAAGAATAGGCGAAAAACCTGAACTCCTCGTTTTAGTAGATTGATTGCTTCAGTAAGAAATAAAATCACTACACCGCTGAAATCCCGTTAGCTCCTATTTTACAAAGAGAGCGTTTATAGTTCTAATGTAATCATTAAC
>CANHGW010000075.1 GCA_947460175.1 Bacteroidota bacterium
CCAACATCAATCGTATCAAAACCTACTTCTAATAACTTATTGATATATTCAATTTTAGTTTCGGTAGGAATAAAATCTTTCCAACCTTGCATAGCATCACGCGGACATTCAATCAGCTTTATAGGATTCATACCTTGAAAAATTATTTTACAAATATACTCTGAAGTTGTTTACTAGTATTCAATCTAAATGAATATCCACAAGAAATAAAATTTGCACGATTTTTACCATAATATTGATACCCAAGTGAAATATCAATGACTGAATTTTTATTGAGTGCATATGTGACTCCACCATCTACATGATGATTAGTAAAAAAGCTTGGCTGATAATAGCCGAACCCCTCTACAAAACATCCCAATCGCTCTGTTATAGAATAACCGGTAGTAAGTGTATAAATAAAAACGCCTTGCGTATTTATACCGTCCCATTCCATACCAGCATTGTATGCAAGGCTGAATTTATCACTTAAGGAATGTTGCATTACAAACCTAAACTGTGGTGCTATGTGTTGATTATTCAATGTTGGATATGATAAAGTAGGTATTGCCAAATGTGCAATAAAAGATGTTTTAGGAATAATTCCTTTTTCTTTTAATAGAGGTGTTTTAAATCCTATCCAAATAGGTGAAATTGCTGTTTTGGTTGAGGTAACAGCAGTGGATGTAGTAACCAATTCAGTCACTAATCTTAATTCAAAATTATCGGAGATACCATACTTTATCAACATGGTAGGCGTGGTTAAAGTTCTATCGAAATTAGTTTTAGTATTTTGCTCAAACAAAAATCCAGATTCAACTTGTAGATATTTTTTCAAGGTGAGATAAGGTGATTCGGTTAAATCAGGACGATCTAATTGAATGGGTGGCAACTCGTAAAGTTGAGCTTTTACCTTATCTAATTGAAAAAGAGAGATCAATAAAAGCAACGCAACTAATTTACTATTCATAAATATTTTAGATTAAAATTATTTTACAATAAGAATCGGAATTTCTAATTGATGTCTTACTGTATCAATCGTTTGTCCAAAGAATAAATCAAAAAAACCATGGTGTCCATGTGCACCAAGTATGAGCATGTTTACATTTTCTTCTTTACATATTCGAACAATTTCGTCCGTTCTATTTCTATAACCAAGTCGAATGATAGCTTCTTTTTGTTGATGGCTAAAAAAGTCTTTATAAAAGTTCAATTGCTGTTCGTCTGTAAGAGATTCGTTGTCGGCCGAATATTCACCTAACACTTTAGCTCCTGCACTTTCAACGATGTGTATTAAAACGAATTTAGTGGCATCGTTAGCTTGATTGAGTGCATGGGATATTATTTGCTGATCGCTCTGACTGAAATCCAATGCTAAACCAATTTTGTCATAGGATGGAATTGGATTCAATGTTAAATCACTGATAGAGTTATGAATAGAATAATGTTTATTTTTTATTTTTTTCATTACCAAAGGATAAAAAATAGTCAATATCAATAGCACAAAAAACAATATTAAACCTATCATAACAATTACATTCAACCAAGTAATAGAATTACTATTTAAAAAATCAATTGCTTTTCCCAACACCATTTTAATATTTAAATAGAGTATAATAGATGTTATCAAAACTGATACAACAATGAGCCAAGGCTTGATCGCAAAGTTTTTCATTTTCTCCTTATTACTCACAGAATAAATCAATGGAATAATAGCAAATGCTAATTGTATACTCAATATAACCTGACTAAGAATAAGTAAATCAGTCATTTTATCTTCACCTGCAATCCAAATAGTTATTAATGCCGGTATAACAGCCACCGATCGAGTTATAATTCTTCTAAGCCATGGGTTAAATCGAATATGCAAATAACCTTCCATTACAATCTGTCCAGCTAAAGTACCAGTGACTGTACTACTTTGACCAGCTGCTATTAATGCTACTGCAAATAAAATTGGAGCCAATTTATTTCCTACTAAAGGGGCCAATAATTTGTGAGCTGATTCAATACTATTGACATCACTCATACCATTTTTAAAAAAAACTGTTCCGGCTAAAATTAAAATAGCTGCATTCACAAACAAAGCTAAATTCAATGCAATCGCACTATCAATGAAATTGTACTTAATCGCTTTTCGTTTTGATTCATCATCATCTCCTATTTTCCTTGTCTGAACCAATGCAGAATGCAGATAAAGATTATGTGGCATTACAGTTGCCCCAATAATCCCTATTGCAATATAAAGCGCATCACCATCTGGTAAAGTAGGTTTGATTCCTTTTAATATTTCAGTAATGGATGGTTTCACAAATAATAGTTCTATAAAAAAAGAAACAAAAATGATTGCAATTAAACTGATAATGAAAGCTTCCATTTTACGTATTCCTAACTTTTGTAAATACAGTAACAAAAAAGTATCAAGTATGGTTATACTTACACCCCATATTAAGGGCAATCCAAATAATAAATGCAAACCAATCGCCATTCCTATTACTTCGGCCAAATCGGTTGCAGCAATAGCAATTTCGGCAAGGATGTATAAACAAAAATTGATAACAGGTGGGTAAGTCTCGCGGTTAACTTGTGCTAGGTCACGTTTGTAAACAATACCTAATCGTGCCGATAATGATTGCAATACAATAGCCATTATATTACTCATTACCAATACCCAAACCAACGCATACCCATACCTACTTCCACCTTCAATATCTGTTGCCCAATTGCCCGGATCCATGTAGCCAACTGAAACTAAATAAGCAGGACCAAAAAAAGCAAGTATTTTTTTCCAAATTGATTTTTTTGCACTTATATCGACCGATGCATTCACTTCTTCAAGGCTTTCCTGATGTTTATTTCTAAAATTCATAAGATAAAAATTATAAGTTAGACTAGTCTAACAATGCAAATATAATTAATTATCACTATCATTTCAATAAAATAAAAAAAGGGTGGAAATAATGAAATTCCACCCTTCAAATTTATAAAAGAAGTAATTTATCGAATGAGCATTATATCGCCTTTTTTAATTATTCGTTTTCCACTTACAAATTCAATCTCGGCATAATAGAAATAAGTTCCAGGGTCTTGATTTACACCATTAAATGTACCATCCCAACTTTCATTATCATGTTGTGACTTATATATTTGTTGCCCCCATCTATTTGTTACATTAAACGAATAATGTACAACACATTTACCTTTAATTAAAAATCTATCATTGATGCCGTCACCATTAGGTGAGAACGCATTTGGGATAAACATATCTTCACAGTATTTCACATCTATTTCTACACAAGCTGTGTCCTTACAATCATGTTCATCGGTTACTACAACACAATAATCCATATCAACCATTGGATAGGCTTTAGGATCAGCAATATCAATAGCACTTAGGTAAGTTGGCAAAGTCCAATAATAAATTTTTCCGCCTGTTGCATTCAATTGCACTGTATCTCCATAATTGATAGAAGAATAGGCTGGAGTTGCGGTTGCTACTGGATTTGGATAAACTCCAACAGTTGCAGAAGATGATGTTGAACAATTTTTAGCATCAGTTACTACAACAGTATATGTTCCAACGCCTACATTGAGGGCATCAGGTCCTGTTTGTCCATTTGACCAATTATAACCAAAAGGAGAAGTTCCACTTACTACTGTCGATATAACAGAACCAGAACGATCATCACAACCAGTAAGGTTAGGCACCAAACTAACTGATGGTTGCGGATTCACTTCTACAATCACACTTGCAGTGTCTACACACGCTCCTTGTCCAACAATGACAGTATAACTAGTAGTGGTTATAGGCGAAACAGTAATACTTTGAGTAACATCTCCAATATTCCAAGCATAAGACTGTGCAGTAGGATTTGCAGTGATAGTAGTGCTTTCACCAATACAAACATCTTTATCGCCATCAAAAGTAATTGGTGCTAAATAATCCACATGAATGGTTCTAGTAGCCGTATCACTTCCTACAGCATTTGTAGCGATCAATTGTATAGTATAATCACCAGGCGTATTAAAACATACGATTCCTGGATTTTGAAGAATTGAACTTGTAGGGCTACCTGATGGGAAAGACCAAGTCCATTGAGTTGGAGAATTAATCGACATATCTGTAAATGTGACACATGTTCCAGCGCATATAGTATCATCACTGACAGTAAAATTTGCAATTGGAATGGGATTGGAAGTAATGTTCGGAATTGAAGTAGGACAAGTAGCTAAGTCACTTGCTGCCATATTTCCAATTGGTGTCAAGTTACAAACTCCATTGATGATTGGTCCTGAATAAAAGCTAGGACTTGAGTTAAACACAGCATAAACAACATTTCCAATCATAGCAAAACCACCACCTGCAGTTTGAACTGGATTGCCATTCACAATAAAACTATCAATTAAAACTCCAGCAGGGCTGTATTTGTGAATTTTTCCCGGGCTAGTAGCAGCATACATATGATAGAAGTTATTTTGTGCATCTACTACTAAATCATAAGGTCCTGAATTAGGATAAGTAGTAGTCAAAAAGGTTGCATTCCCAGTGCCATCATATTTCCATATTTCACCTGTGCCACCATTGATACTAAAAATAAAATTTGGACCACCTCCAGGATTTACAACTGGAACAGTATGGCCAGTACTAATCCATGCTGAAACGCCGTTGTAATAACTATACATCCCACCTACATTTGAGTAGAAAGCAGGAGAAGGAGTACCGCCATTTAGATTAGTACTGATGGTAAGACCACCACCGCCACCGCCAACTACATAGGTGTAAGGATTTGTTGCAGATAAAGGCAAGGATGGATCATAAGCTTGAATTCCTGGACCTCCATGGATAAATAAAAGATTAGAATCTGCACCTGCACAATCAGGCAACTGCGCCTTCAGGCTAATTGTCATTCCTAAAAATGCTAATAAAATCGGCGTTAGTTTTAAAAAAATTTTCATAGTTTGAAATTATATGTTTTGCTAAATTAATAAAAATAAGATAGAATTCTGAAAAACATTCGATTGTTAACAAATATTCACACTCATATTATCATAAAGACGTATTTAATTTCTGAAAGGTTGAGTTAATTTGACAACAAAATAGAATATATTCATACAAAATCCTACTTTTGTCGCCTAATGCAGATACAAGTATTAAAATCAAAAATCCATCGAGTAAAAGTAACTCAGGCCGATTTAAATTACATCGGTAGTGTAACTATAGATTCTAATCTCATGGAAGCAGCTGGCCTTATCGAACATGAAAAGGTTCAAATAGTGAATGTTAACAATGGAGAACGATTAGAAACCTATGTAATCAAAGGCAAAAAAGGCAGTGGAACAATCTGTCTAAATGGCCCTGCTGCTCGTAAAGTCGAATTAGGCGATATCGTTATAATTATTTCATATGCTTTAATGGATTTTGAAGAAGCCAAAAAATTCAAGCCATCTATTATTTTTCCGAATGAGAAAAATAAGCTAAACTAGCTTTCAATATGTCAAAAAAAGTAATCAGCTTTTTATCCTATCTCTTTACTTTAGGTTTAGGTTTTTTTCTGATATGGCTCTCAGTCAAAGATTTAAAACCTGAAGATATTGACAAGATGAAGTTTGCTGTTTCAAAAGCTAATTATTTTTTATTAATTCCAATATTAATAATGGGATTTACAAGTCATTGGAGTCGAGCAGTACGTTGGAAATACCTAATGGAACCGCTGGGTCTAAATCCCTCGACAAGTAATACATTTTTTGCTGTAATGATTGGGTATTTAGCAAATTTGGCTTTCCCTAGATTAGGCGAAGTATTAAAATGCACCATTTTGGCAAAATATGAAAAGGTCCCAGCTGATAAATTAGTAGGAACTATTATCACAGAGCGTGCATTTGATATGTTGTGTTTGTTAATCATTTTTGCAATCACATTTTTAGTTCAAATTGATTTTGCATTTGAATTAATGTCTAAAATGGGTACTAACACTTCTTCTGGTTCAAAAACTGGCTTGTGGATTATCTTAGGAACTTTATTAATTCTTATTTTATTCATATATGTATTTAGAAAAAAAATAAGTCAACTTCAATTTTTACAAAAAGTAAAGCAAATTGTAAAGAATGTGCTATCTGGTATCATGAGCTTCAAAAACATGAAAAACAAAAAAGGATTTATCATACATACTATAATCATATGGTCAATGTATTTTGGAATGATTTTGATTGGATTTCAAAGTATTGAACAAACAAGTGGCCTAGGTGTAAATGCAACTTTTTCTGTATTATCCTTTGGTAGTGTAGGCATGATAGTAACACCAGGCGGACTTGGTGCTTATACCGGACTAGTAGAGAAAATAGTATCACTTTATGGTATCGAAAAAGCAATCAGCGTTGCCATTAGTTGGATTATATGG
>CANHGW010000076.1 GCA_947460175.1 Bacteroidota bacterium
TGTATCGTCCTGAAATAGGTTGACTAAAAATCTGTGGATAAGTCAACTTAAACTAGGACAAAAGATGTCAAAGAAACAAGGAGCTACCATTTACTCCGAAAGTTTTAAATGGAAAGTTGTTCAAGAAGTACTTTGTGGTCGAATGAGCAAAGAGGAAGCACGTGTTGCCTACGGTATTAAAGGAAATTGCTCCATACTTTACTGGATGCGAAAGTTTAGCGGCAATGAAGATTACCGGTCAATTCATACCTTTGGTGAGAATAGCACAGAGATGTTAAAACCCACAGAACAAAAGGAGCTTGAAATCAGGATTAAAGAATTAGAAGAAGAACTTCGTATAGCAAATTTACGAGCGGATTTATGGCTCAAAATGATTGAAGTTGCAGAAAGGGATTTAAACATTGATATTAAAAAAAAGCATGGTGCCCAACGATCGAAGCGTTCAGAAAAGAAGTAATAAATTGTAGTAGTTCTATTATTGAGCAATGTGGTGTATTTGCCAAAAGCAAACAGGCATATTACAAGCAATTAAAGCATAAAGAGGACGAACATTTTACTGAATATTTGATAGTTGGGCTAATCAAGCAAAAAAGGGCTATTTGGAAACGTGGTAGTAATAGATCTCTTTTCAAGTCGTTAGAAATAGATTTTAAGGAGCATAAAATTAGTATTGGACGAGATAAATTTTTTGACATATTGCGAGAGAATAATTTATTTATTTACCGTAAAAAATATAAAGTCATTACGACCAATAGTTATCATCATTATCATAAATACAAAAACTTGATCAAAGATAAAATACCGATGAAAGCCAATGAAATATGGGTATGCGACATTACTTATATATGGCTAAGTGACGAGGAGTGTTTTTGCTATTTATTCTTAATTACAGATATGTATAGTAGGAGAATAATTGGTTATTGTGTGCATAAAACTTTAAAAACTACTGGTGCAGTTAGTGCATTGTCAATGGTCATGAGCGAAAGTAAAAGTAGCTACAAAGGTTGCATTCATCATTCCGATAGAGGAATACAATACTGTTGCGATTTGTATACAAGAATGTTAGAGAATAATGGGATTGTTATTAGCATGACAGAAGATAGTGAGCCAACTGATAACGCAGTTGCAGAACGAGTCAATAGAACAATTAAAGAAGAATTTACAACTGAAAAGGAGATTAGCTTCAAAAATTACAATGAAGCAAAAAAACAATTGAAGCGATTTATAGAATTTTATAATATGCAAAGACCTCACAGCAGTGTGGAGTGGCTTACACCCAACCAGGCTCATGCAAGGGAAGGTGTGTTAAAGAAATATTGGAAAACCTATAAAAAAACTAAGTGTGAGGGAATTACAAAGGCATAATAGCTCAAAAGTAAAATTAATAAAAATGCCACAACAGAAACATGTTGTGGCACTAACAAAGTTAGTAAACTTACTTCGTCGCATCAAGTTATCCCTTTCTGGTTGACATCCCCCAACGTCAGAGCCAAATCTGTTTCACTTGAATAAAACAAAGAAATATATTATTATTACAACAGCAAAACACAAGTATCTTATCCCCTTGTGGATAACGCCAAAAACGGTCAACCAAAATCAGGACGATACAAAATAACATTGGTATTACTTTCTGAGATTAAATTTCGTAGTACGTAGAGAAATTGTAAATTTGCGACCTTATGATAAATGTAACATTACCTGATGGGAATAGTAGAAGCTACGAAGTAGGAGTATCATCGATGGATATTGCCAAATCGATTAGCGAAGGCTTGGCCAGAAAAGTGTTGGCTGCCGAAATTAATGGCGAAGTATGGGATTTGACTCGTCCGCTTACGGGCGATTGTACCTTCAAATTATTGACCTGGGATGATAACCTTGGTAAAAATACCTTTTGGCATAGCTCGGCTCACCTCATGGCTGAGGCTATAGAGTCTATGTATCCGGGTGTGAAATTTTGGGTAGGACCTCCATTGGACAATGGGTTTTACTACGATATCGATTTGGGCGATGCCTCCATTACCGAAGAGGACTTGGCTAAGATAGAAGCTAAAATGGTGGAACTTGCTAAGCAAAATAATGCTTTCGAGCGTACTGAAATATCGAAGGCAGAAGCCGTAACGTATTTTACCGAAAAACAAGATGAATATAAGCTTGATTTGTTGAGCGGATTGGAAGATGGCAATATTACCTTTTACAAACAGGGTAATTTTACCGATTTGTGTCGAGGGCCACATATCCCCAGCACTGGTCATATCAAAGCCATCAAACTCACCAATATAGCTGGTGCCTACTGGAAGGGCGATGAAAAAAATAAACAATTAACTCGACTATATGGTGTAACCTTTCCTGATAAAAAACAACTGGATGCTCACCTCGAAATGCTAGAAGAAGCTAAGAAGCGCGATCATCGTAAGTTGGGTAAGGAAATGAGTATCTATACCATGAACGATGATATCGGTGCAGGACTTATCCTATGGATGCCCAATGGTACTATCATCATAGAAGAATTGGAAAAATTGGCCAAGGAAACTGAAGAAGCTGCTGGATATAAACGTGTAGTAACGCCGCATATTGCGAAAGAGAATCTCTATTTGACCAGTGGTCACTTACCTTACTATGCCGATAGTATGTATCCTCCAATGGAATTGGATGGTACTAAGTATTATCTAAAAGCCATGAACTGTCCGCATCACCACAAAATATTTGATGCCGAACCTAAGAGTTATCGTGACATGCCTTACCGAATAGCCGAGTATGGTACTTGCTACCGTTATGAGCAAAGTGGTGAATTGTTTGGTCTTATGCGTGTACGTTGCTTGCATATGAATGATGCACATATTTATTGTTCGAAAGAGCAATTTGCCGAGGAATTCCGTGCAGTGAATGATATGTACTTGAAGTATTTCAAAATATTTGGGATCGAAAAATATGTGATGCGTTTGTCGCTTCACGATCCTGAAAAACTAGGTCAGAAATATGTGAATGAGCCTGAGTTATGGCTTGAGACAGAGGAATTGGTACGAAATGTATTGATTGAAACAGGCGTGCCATTTGTAGAAGTGAAAGGTGAAGGCGCATTCTATGGACCAAAAATTGATGTGCAGATATGGAGTGCTATTGGTCGTGAATTTACATTGGCTACCAATCAAGTAGATTTTGCACAACCACGTAGCTTCAAATTATCGTTTAACAACAAGGACAATGAACCTGAAATACCATTGATTATACATCGTGCACCTTTGGGAACCCATGAGCGATTTATTGGTTTCTTAATAGAGCATTATGCTGGGAAATTCCCATTATGGCTAGCACCATTGCAAGTAAAAATATTGCCTATCAGTGATAAATTTATGGACTATGCTGTATCCGTTCGCAACGAATTACGTGCCAATGGTATACGTGTAGAGATTGATGATAGAGGTGAAAAAATAGGACGTAAAATTCGTGATACAGAATTGGCCAAGGTGCCTTACATGTTTGTAATCGGTGAGAAAGAAATGAATGAAGGTGCTGTTTCGCTTCGTATACAAGGTAAAGGCGATCAAGGTAGTGTGAATGTAAAAGAACTCATCGCACAGATGAAATTGGATATATTGAACCGAGTTTCGTAGGCCATTTTTTTTATTCACAATGTATATTTTTCTTTTCTAAAAATTAGAAGAGGAGAGAAAGCTTGCTTATTATTACAATTAAAATTAGAGAATATACGATGAAAAAATCATTACTATTAATGGGAATGGCCGTATGTGGTTTATTCCATGAATCGTCTGCAGGTGGATTTAAAATAGGTCTACAAGGTCAAAAACAACTCGGTATGGGACATACGGGTGTTGGGTTTGCACAAGATGCGGCTACTATATATTTTAATCCAGCCGGGATGAGTTTTGTAGGGAGTCAATTTACAGGTGGAATGTTTACGTTGATACCATCTACGAGTTTTCTGGAAAAAGGTACGAATACCATTACCAATGCTACAAGTCAGGTGTTTACACCGTTTGAAGTATTTGCAACTACTAAGCTTAGTAATCGTATTAATTTTGGAGTAGGGGTTTATACACCTTTTGGCAGTGGTATTATGTATCCTACCGACTGGTCAGGACGTAATATTTTACATCGCATTGATCTGAAAGCGATTTTTATACAACCTACATTATCACTTCGACTTTCCAACAATTTTTCATTGGGTGCAGGTTTCATATATTCAACTGGAAGTGTATTGCTCGAAAAAGATTTGCCAATCGTAAGTGGACCGAATCAGGATATTGCCAATGCACAATTGAAAGGACATGCAACAGGTATAGGATTTAATGCAGGTGCTTACTTAAAAGCAAGTGAGAAATTTAATATTGGTTTAACCTATCACTCTAAAGTAAAGATGAGTGTGAAAGAAGGTACAGCTGTGTTTGAAAATATACCATCGGCCTTGACATCAAACTTTCCGAGTGGTAACACTTTTAAAACTGATTTGCCTCTACCTTCTGAGTTAGCTGCTGGTATTTCTTATAAAGCCTCACATCGCACTACGATTGCAATTGATATGAATTATACTTTCTGGAATTCATTTGATTCGTTAGGATTTGATTATGCCAAAAATTCTGCTTCATTGACCGATGCAAAATCGCCACGTCTTTATAAAAATGCTATGGCAGTAAGAGCAGGTATACAATACAAAGCATCAAAAAATGTAATGCTACGTGTAGGTGGATTTTACGATCAAACGCCTGTGCAAGATGGCTATGTAGCACCTGAATTGCCTGACAATGATAAACTTGGACTAACCTGTGGTGCTTCCTTTAAATGCTCAAAACGATTGAGTTTAGATATTTCATTTTTATACGAGCATTTAGGTCCACGTGAACAAACCAATAAGGAAACTGGCTTGAGTGGTACGTTTAAAACGAAAGCAATCGCTCCAGGAATTGGTATCAATTATCTTCTTCATAAAAAATCTACAACTAATTAATCTCATACATCTATGAACAAAATATTTCAAACTTTATATATCGTTGGATTAACAAGTATTGCATTTACTTCATGCAAAACAAATTTAAAAACGGAAGACATCAAATCAGGAAGTGCCAACTTTGCTCGCTATGTAGCCATTGGTAATTCACTCACTGCTGGTTATTCGGATGGTGCATTATCACAAGCCGGACAACTAAAATCGTATCCTATGATGCTGGCAGATCAATTTACGTTAGTAGGTGGAGGTTCATTTAAAATTCCATATATGAATGATGGTGGAGGAAATGATGGGAGTGGTAATCCACGCCGCGTATTGGGCTATGTAATACCATGTGGCAGTAATACAGCATCCTTAAGTCCAGTAAATGACCCAAGTGGTGCAACTGCATTTAATAATGTTGCTGCCAATGGACCTTATAATTTAATCGGTGTACCTGGCGCTAGAGCCATTGATGCCAATTTAGGTTTGTATAGTTATTTGAATCCTTTTTTACAACGATATTGTTTAACACCGGGTTCTAGTACAATGCTATCGGAAGCAATGCGTGTAAATCCAACTTTCTTTACTCTTTGGCTCGGAAGCAACGATGCTTTGTTGTATGCAACAGGTGGTGCTGTGCCTCCTGCCAATATCTTTAGTCCTAGTTTGTCTGATACGACACAAGTACGTCAGTCACTCGAATTGCTAGTAGATTCATTGACTAAAAATGGTGCAAAAGGTGCTATTGCGAATGTGCCTGATGTAACATCGGTTCCTTATTTTACAACTGTGCCTTGGAATAGTGTGGTATTGACGCAAGGTAAAGCTGATACGTTAACTGCATTGTATGCTTCGCTTGGCTTGACTAATATTACTTGGAGTGCAGGAGCCAATGGATTGATGATAGTGGATAGTACAGCACCGGGTGCTATGCGACATGCTACTGCCAATGATTTAATCTTACTAATTACTCCTGGCGATTCAATTCGATGTGGACAATGGGGTATAAGTCCTGCGAAACCATTGGCTGATAAGTATGTATTGGACAATACTGAAAAAAATACAATACAAACTTATATCACACAATACAACACATCTATTGCAAACATTGCTTCGCAAAAAGGTTTGGCATTTGTAGATATGAATACGTTTATGAAATCATTTAAATCTGGTATTGTGTATAATGGCATAGGTTTGAATGCAACCTTTGTGAGTGGCGGCGGATTCAGCTTGGATGGTGTACATCCTACACCAAGAGGTTATGCCTTGATTGCCAATGAATTTATAAAGTCAATTAATACTAAATTTGGATCTACGATACCTACTGTAGATGTAACAAAATACAATGGAGTTGTGTTTCCTAAATAGATGAAATCATACTTGTATCAACGTCATGGCGAAGCATGAAGTTATCTGTATTCAA
>CANHGW010000077.1 GCA_947460175.1 Bacteroidota bacterium
GAGCAGTTTCATAATACACAAGACGGCTTCAATGAAACACCGCTTGTGTCAATCACAAATGCCGAAATCATTATCCCTTCTCCAGAATCTGCATTTAGTATAGGACAAGAAGGTACCGATTGGCTTGTCGTTCTTTATTCCAAAAATAAAATAGACAATGTTTCAAAAATCATTGATAAGATTAAAGACGAAGAAGATTTGAACAAAATGTACAATCTACTTAGCTATGAGTTTAACAGTCGTGGGCTTCCTCCTACAGCTATACAGTATATGCCCAACAAAATGAGTTTTAGTACGCAGGTAAATAAAGATGAAATTATTCCAATTATATTACGAGTCGATAGCAAATCTCAAGAAGATATTCCAACTATTATAGAATCAAAAGAAGACTAAACAAATGAAACAAATTCTAATCTCTCTTTGTATACTATCTGGTTGGATTACTGTAAATGCACAATCTTTTTCCATTGAACTTCGTCATACCATCGAAAATATAAATTGCATTTCATTGTGCGAATCACCTGATGGAACATATGCATTAGCTAATAAACGATTTGGCGTGGGTATACAAATACTTAAACGAACTAAAACAGGTTATGAACTAACCGGTGAAATTGCGACTGGAAATAACAAGTTTCCACAAAAAATTTGTATTGGCGATCAAGGCAATGTTTTTTTGGTTGCCTTTACCGATCGCTCATTAAAATTATATACACGCACTTCTCCATTTGCATTTGAAGAAACACAATTTTTAAGTGACTTGGATGAAATACCACAAATCATTCAGTACAATTCAGTCCGAAAATTATTTATCCTAGCAGATAATGATCACACATGGATATATTCATTGCAAAATGGAAAGATTACTAAAAGCACAACCATTGATTATGGAGGGAATATTCAATGTACAGAAAACGGTATGTCTTTGCTTATCAATGATAAACAATATGCAATTAAAAATCTACAACAAGCTTCAGAAGAATATAATTTCAAATCGCTTTCGTTTAAAAAATTAAGTGTTACTAGTATAGACTTAACAGCCTATGACACAAAGAATAAATTATATGCAATCAATGATGATCGAAAACTTGCAATATGCAAAGCAGAAGGCAGTAACTATATCGTAACAGATGAAATTGAATTGCCTGAGGAATTGGAAAGCCTTCGTTTTAGCACAGACGGAAGTTATCTTTTTGGAGGTGATGATAATTCTGATAAATCCATGATTACGGTATGGAAAATTACAGACGATTTTACATTACAACAGGTGAAACAAGAAAAAGGATTTGAAGCTGAAATAGAAAAAATTCAAATTAGTACAGATGGTAAATTTTTACTCGCGGGTACAAATGACATTTTCTATTGTTATGCACTGCAAGGTATCAAAGGAAGTTCTATCATATTGCAAGACAAAAAACCAGGCAATATACCTAAACAAGAAAAACCAAGTATAGTTAATGAAAATCCTATCGTACCACAACCAACTTCAGTCACGAATATAATCAATATTTTTTGGATCAATCCAAACCCTGATTTGTTGAATGACAAGCCTATATCAACCGATAAACCTTCCTTTGAAATACAACTAAAAATTATCAGTTCTGAGGTAGTAAAAAAAGAAGATGTTATAATCCTTATCAATGGAAAAGAAATCATCAAAAACAAATTCAATGAAGTATCACTCATCCCATCGAAGGCAAATACCAACGAAAAATCGGACGAGTACACCTTTGTAAAAAACATACCCTTAGAGGCAGGGCTTAATACAATTGAAGTAAGTACTAAAGGGAAAAAAGCTACTAAGTCGGTACAAGTATATTATAGTTCTAAAAAACCTTCATTGCATATTCTCAGCATTGGTACTTCCTTGGATTTACAATTTCCTAAAAAAGATGCCGAAGACTTCGCAAACTTATTTAGTAAACAACAAGGCAAGGATAAATTATTTGAACAAGTACATATTAAAAAACTCATTGGCAAAGATGCCACTACAAATGCCATTAAAGAAGCAATCGAATTTTACAAATACGAATACAAGCAAGGAAGTATTTTACCCAATGATGTGTTGCTTATTTTTATGTCATCACATGGGTTTATATATCAAAATAAATTCAGGATACAGGGCGATGATTACAAAGACATTTATAAGGAAACCTACAGTGTGGCATATGATGAAATCATAAGTCGTCTGAATGAAATAGATTGCAAAAAAATCATTTTTCTAGACGCTTGTTTTAGTGGAGGTGCAAAAGCTAATCCTGCTGAAATCAATGAAGCCATTGACGAATTGAATAAACAAAAAACAGGTACTACTACATTTAGCAGTTGTAGCAATGATGAATATAGCTACGAAGATGTATCATGGAACAATGGCGCATTTACAAAAGCAATTGTAGATGCCTGCTCTACAGCGCTGCCGATAAAAACAACAATGGATTAATAACATTAGAAGAGCTTTATAATTACATTCAACTTACTGTACCTAAAATGGTGTTGGATGTGAAACAAAAAAGTCAACACCCAACTATGCCTGTGACTGATTTAATAAAAGAAACATCCATTTTTGTAGTAGAATAAAATAATTGAATGTGTCTTTTTAATCAATTTATTCTTTAATAATTTTAATCGCTCTATTTTTAATTTTCAAAAAATAAATTCCTTTTGATAAATAAGAAAAATCTTGCTTTTCAATATCAATCCCCTCATACATTGTTTGGCCCTTGATATCTACTAGCTGTATACTTTCATTTGCCGGCTTATTTCTTAATGAAATTTTATCAATAAATGGATTTGGATATACATTTAATTCTGTTGATTCTATCGTATTAATTCCAACACCACTTTGACAAAAATTTCCACTACCTACTAGAGTTGTCATTTCATTGCATAAATAATAATAATTTGAAATATCTGTAGGCGTTAAGTTGCTATTCAATAGATTATTGCTTTCTAGTGGATCTATAGATAAATTATAAAATTCTTCTGATCCTGTATCAAATTTTATTAATCTATAATCTCTGTTTCTCATTCCCTTTCCATCGACACTATCGGTTGTTAATTTAAATATTTCACTAAAGACCCAAGGCCTTACACTATCACTCTGGTTTTTAATAATCGGTTGTAAGCTTTTACTATCCACCGGTTTATTAGCAGGTATTTGTGTTTGCCAATTTGTATAACCAAAATTTTCTACAATAGTGCCAAATAAATCTGTTGTATTTGCTAATGCATTACTACTTCTCCCGGGATTCACAACCGATGGACCAGCTATAATTAAAGGCACGTGGGTTCCATATTCGTATACGGTTCCTTTTGCTTTAGACAAATCGACGATTTGCGCTGTTCTTGCTGTGTTGCCATTATCTCCTATAAAAATGATGTCTGTGCTGTCTAATTTATTTATCACTTGTAGGCTATCAAACAAACGACCTATTTCAGTATCCAATGCTTGTATCATCGCTTTAAAATAAGCTTTGGGTTGGGCATTAATATCAGCGGGCGTTCCTGATAGTGACGTAAATGTATGAAGATTAGCAGGTGGTAAATGAATAGGATCGTGAGGTGCATTAAACGCAAGCCAAAGAAAAAAGGGCTGAGTTTGATTTATGCTTTTCAACCAACTGACTGCATTGTTTACATTTTCTGAAGTAGCATAATTTGTAATTGTACTTGAAACACCATTGGTGTATTTTGTCCAGTTTGTATAACTTGGAATAGCCCCTATAAACGGCCCTTCGTACCAATCATAACCCAATGCTTGTGGGCTCATTAAATTGATAGCTGGATTGGGTTGCTTCAAATGCCATTTGCCAATGTTTGCTTTAGCCATAGATGGATTATGTATTTTCAATAATTTGGGTATTGATACCTCGGCAGTATCTATTTGATTTGAACCACCAGTACCACCTACTATACCGCCTACGCCTGTCCTGAAACTATACCTTCCGGTTAAGATTGTCGTACGTGTGGAAGAACAAACCGGATTGCTATAGAAATATTTGAATCGAACTCCTTTAGCCAATAAACCTCTTATGTTTGGAACATCCACTGTATCTCCATGGTTTTCATAAAATCCAAAGTAATCTGTTCCAAGATCATCAGCGATTATAAGTATTGTATTTCGTTGTGCATTCAACTTTCCAATAATTAAAATGCAAACTAAAAGACCTATTATTTTTTTCATGTTCTTAATTTTTTCTATAATGAATTTGGCATCCTATTGATTTTGTTTCCTTGATTTTTATTTCTTCTCCCTTTAATAATGTCTCTATTGCATTTGCAATATAATTTATTTGTACTTTATCTTCTTCAGCGCCATTATCATCGATTGCTCCGTTATATTTAATTTCCCATAGATTTTTTTGTTTCCATATTACAAACGCGTGAGGTGTTTTTTGTGCCAAAAATTGTTTTGCAACTTCTTGTTGTTCATCATAAAGATATGGAAAATTGAAATGTTCAAGTTGTGCTTTTTGTACCATATATTCATAACCATCTTCTTCGTAAAGTAATGTGTCTGTTGAACTTATAGCAATGAGTTGGATACCAAAGGGTTTATATTTTTCATTCAATGCATTTAATCTAGGTGGATACAACTTAGCAAATGGACAATGATTACAAGTAAATACTATTATAAATCCTTTGGCATCAGGATAATCCTTGAGCGATACCATTTTACCATCTATGTTTTTTAGGCTAAAATCTTGTATTGCATTTTTATTACTTTGCGCATGACTATAACTTAAACATGTAATAATATACAGGATGATCAAAATACTTGTTGATAGAAAGGATTTAATCATTAAGTACACTGAACTGTTTGGTTGTGATATGTTTTGTTTGATCATCGGTCAATAGCAAAAAATAATTTCCTTTTGATAATTTACTGATATCAATACCATTTTTTAAATCTGGTTTTGGTAGCATATAAATAGTTTTACCCAATGAATTTACAATACGTATATAATAGGCACTTGAAGAAGGGTTTGCAAAATTTACAAACAACCGATTATTTGCTGGATTTGGATAGAGTGAAAATTGTGTTTCATTTTTTTCAATTGAATTCACACTACTAGGATTTGTTACCACAAACTGTCCCATCATACCTTCATCTTCGTGCAATGAAATATGACAATGATACATAAAGGGGTGAAGTGGGTCGGCATAATCATCAAACTTTGCAATAAACCGTACAACCTGTGCTGTTCCATTGGGCCCTGCTTTGGCAGGAATAAATACTACATCTTTCCATCCTGCTTGTGCAGCCGCAGGTGCAACCCCATTCACTGATAAAATATTAAATTCAACATCATGAATATGAAATGGATGTCCAAAGCCTGAAGTGCTAGTTATTTCCCATATCTCAGTATTGTTTAATGGTACTTCGTATTCATTGTAATTAATATCAAATAATTTATGATTGATTATAAATGCATTGGGGCCTAAAATAGGAACAGTTGTTACGCCCGTGCTATCACTTATAGTAAGTTTACGAGTGATATTTGCATTGGCCGCATTTAATAATGTATTTGCTGTTAAAGTAGATGGTATCGATGTGATTGGCGATGCTGTTTGTGCGCCAATAGTTAAATGCAATATATTAAAATCAATTTTCCCAAGTGCATTTGCAAAAGGTCCATTTGGAAAATTTTCACCGCCTGGAATTGCACCAGCTAATGTAGAATTATATGCTTTCAAATCGACCGTTGTTCCAGATTGTCCTGTACAATTAACCAAAATTTCAATACGCTCACCTGCATGTAAAATATAACGTGTCAAAGGAACGGGTGCATTTAATAATCCACCATCTGAAGTGATAATATTAAACGTACGATTATCGCTAAAACCAATATTAAATGATCGTTCGATCGCTGCATTTAAAATTCTAAATCGAACTACCTGAGATGGTATATTATATTGCGCGCGAAGAGTTCCATTGGTTACCATGCTATCACCATAGGGTACTAAACCAAATTGGTTTGAAGCATCAAAATCTCGATCGGTTAATATGACTGGGATATCATCGACTCCATACTTTCGTGGTAAGGCCAATGCACTTTCAATTGGATCTCTTACGATTAATAATCCTCCAATTCCCTTGGTAATATGATCCATGGTCATTTCATGTAAATGAGGATGATACCAATAGGTTGCTGCATTGTTTTTTACTTCCCAAAATGGTTGCCACATGGTTCCGGGTGGTATAATTTGATGCGGTCCACCATCCATGACTGCTGGTAAATGCATACCATGCCAATGAATAGTCGTAGAATCATTCAGATTATTTTGAACATTCATATGTATCACATCACCTTTATTAACAAAAAGTGTAGGCCCCCAAAAATTACCATTAATTCCA
>CANHGW010000078.1 GCA_947460175.1 Bacteroidota bacterium
CGCTGCTACTGGGAGTCTATTGTTTACTGCTAGCAATTTCACGCTCAATTGTACTACGTTTGGTATTGCTGACAATGGCACTTATACAAACTCTGGAAGCAATTATACTTTTACTAGTGCAGGTGTCATGGGTGCAGGTAATACTTGGGTCATGGATTCTTTAACTTCTAATGTATTGCTTATGCACAGCAATATGAATCTAATTGTTCGTGCTACAAAGTAATTTATTTACGAATAAACAAACTTTGAACAACTACCACATGGTAGTTTTTTATGTCAAAGATTGTGTTATCGATAATGCGTTTTCAAGTTAAAATCATGAATGCACAGAGTTTAATATTGGATGATTTTAAATAACAATTCAGAAGGATTTGATCTGTTAAACAATATTGGTTTCAATTGGTCTATAAATTAGTTTTAGTTTATACATTTATTGTTTAGAATAAAACGATATTTTAAGTATCATTACGCCATCAATATTAACCGTACACTATGAAAAGTTTTTATTTATTTTTACTCCCTAGTATTTTAGTTCTCTTGTTTTCTTGTAATGCAAGCAAACAAGCTATGAAGCATGGAGACTACAGTCAAGCTACTGCCCTTAGCACTCAAAAAGTACAGCGCAACAAAAAGAAATATGCTCAAGTCGATGTATTGGAAAAATCTTTTGCAATTGCCAATAAAAAAGATCTCGAAGAAATTTCATTTTTGAAAAATCAAAATATTCCATCCAATGTAGAACGGATATTTAAGTTGTATGAATCGATTCGTCATAGACAGGAAGCTATTAAGCCATTGTTGCCTATTTACAATAAGTTTCAACGACGGAATGCGCTGTTTACTTTTGTAGATGTCGATAAAGAATTGATTAGCAGCAAGGAAGCAACTATTGAATATTATTACAAAAAAGGAATAGTTTATTTGGAAAAATATAATCGATTTGATGCTCGAGAAGCCTATGGATTTTTTATGAAAGTAATACAACTCAATCCCGATTATAAAGAAGTTCAAAACTTAAAAGAGCAAGCTTATCGCGATGGGCAAAATTATGTTTTTGTCAAAATGGTTAATGATGCTAGAGTGGTATTGCCGCAGGATTTTGAAGATAAATTATTGAGCATTACTACAGGTGATTTGCAGACCAATTGGACTACATACGATACTCGTCGTAGACCTTCAATTAGTTATTCTCATAATATAATTATTCGTTTGCAAAATATTGATGTAAGTCCTGAAAGAGAAAATACAAGAGAATATGTAGAAGAGAAAGAAATTCAAGTGAAGGAATATGTTAAGGATTCGAAAGGTCATGTATTGAAAGATTCATTAGGTAAAGACATTTTCAAAATGGTGACCAAAAAAGTACGATGTAAAGTAACAGAAGTGGAACAAAACAAAGGAGCGAATGTGAGTGGATTGGTCGAATTTTATGATAAAGAAAGTCAACAAATAATGAAAAAAGTACCTGTTACCAGTACAATGCTTTGGCAAAATTTTGCGGCTAAATCCAATGGTGATGAACGCGCATTGACTGAAGAAACTAAACGAAGATTAGGAAATAGACCAATGCCGTTTCCTAATGATTTAATAATATTGGATGGTGCTGGTGAAAACTTAAAACCGAAAGTAAAAGATATTATTGCACAGTATTTTGTCTTGGTGAAATAATTGGATATTGGGTTAAACAAATTTCTTTTTTTTTTACAAATCCGGTCTGAATATATTCATCCATCGTGTAGGGTTGTCAAGTTCTGTATATCCAAACATCCTATAAAAATCATGTGCGTCTTTTGTGGCTAAAAGCCATCGCCTAAGTGAGCTTAATTCGGGATGACGTTGTACTTGATTTATAAGCATAACCCCATATCCTTTCGCTTGATAATCGGGTAGAATAAATACATCACATAAGTAAGCAACGACAGCATAATCTGTTACTACTCTTGCAAACCCTATTAGGCGATTATTAAGATACAAGCCGAAGTTGAGTGAATGAAGAATTGATTTTTCAACAGTTTCATAAGTGCGATTTTGGGCCAATAAGAAGTTTTTAAATAATTGAATATTTCAATTGTGGGTAGTCGCTCGATGTCGGTATCAATTTCAATTAATTCGGATATTTTAAAAAGCATAGTTGCAAAACGAAGAAATAAGTCAACTTATTATTTGATCAAGTTATAATTTTTATACTCAAAAAAATGTTTGCCAGTCAGTCGGAATAAAATCTTTTTAAATCGTTCCTTAGGCTTGAGGTTGATATTTTTTTTATCAAAAACAAAAGTCCAGTCCTGAGCAGCAATGTGCGATTTCATAACGGCAGGGTGGGTGCCTTCAAATAAATCCAACCCATCAATATTGCTGTAATCAAATTCATCTAAATCTTTGAAGTTTTTATTGTCGCTCCAGTATTGTTGTATACCAGCATTTTTAGCTTGCATTTTTTTAGGTGGACGTACCCAGCCGTAGTGATACACAGCGGCTTTTGTCTCAATAACATTCAATTTTTCATTGGGTAATTTACGAAAGCCTTGCGCATCTTTGTATGAGAATATGGATTTATTATTTTTAATCAGTCTGATTTCTTTTCGGTACCATCGTGAGGTAGAGCCAATGTAATCAAAACTGCCCCAAAAATGCTTGTAATTGAATAAAATACCATCAATATGATTCATTTGAGATGCTTTTTGGATAGATGCTTGTATATGAACATAATCTTGTTCATGTAAGGCTTCATCTGCTTGTAAATATAAACACCAGTCATATGTCGATGGAATCTGTTGAAATGCTTTATTGGTCTCAGCTGCAAGTACCTCACCATTTTTGGTCAACGATTTATCCCAAATACTCTGTAAAATTACGATTTTTTCTGAGTTAATTGAGCGTATAAGCTCTTCAGTATTATCTTCACCATCTCCAATAGAAACATAAAAGACATCACACAATGGTAGCGCAGATAGGATGCTTTCTACGACTGGGTAGCCATATTTTACTGCATTCTTTATAATTGTGAAGCCAGCTATTTTCAAATTGTATATTTTCTTAGTTAGTTTTTTTGATCAAAATGGATGAAATCGTTGTAATTTTACGTTTCAACTTTGATAAATAACAGAAATCGGACTGTTTTTTGTAAAAATGAAGTAAAAATCTATTTTTTTTTATGTTTTTATCAAATAAATTCAAAAAATATTTGCTGCATTAAAGAATAAAGTTACCTTTGCACTCCCAAAAATTAGATAGGGACAAAATCTATGTCGCAACGAATCAGAATAAAACTAAAATCTTACGACCATAACCTGGTGGACAAATCGGCTGAGAAAATCGCCAAGACTGTTCGTAGTACAGGCGCTGTGGTAACGGGTCCTATGCCTTTGCCTACAGAAAAGCAAATATTCACTGTACTCCGTTCTCCGTTCGTAAACAAGAAAGCTCGTGAACAATTCCAATTATGTACGCACAAGCGTCTAATGGACATCTACACTTCATCTTCTAAAACAGTTGATGCGCTTTCGAAATTAGATTTACCTTCTGGTGTTGAGGTAGAAATCAAAGCATAATTTTTTTATAACATATAGATCATCGTCATCCACGCTCACGCGTGGCGCTGACTAAAAATAAAGAGAATGAAAGGAATTATAGGAAAAAAGGTTGGCATGACCAGCATTTTCGAAGCCAATGGCAAGCAAACTGCTTGTACCATCATTGAAGCGGGTCCTTGTGTTGTAACACAAGTGAAAACCGAAGCTTCTGATGGTTATAATGCATTACAGATAGCTTATGGTGATAAAAAAGAAAAGAATAGCAATAAAGCTATGATTTCGCATTTTGCAAAAGCGAATACTGGAGCTAAATCAATAGTGAAAGAATTACGCAATTGTGAGATGCAACATAATTTAGGAGATACGATCACATGTGAAATCTTTACAGAAGGTGAAGTGGTAAGTGTGATAGGTACTACTAAAGGTAAAGGTTTTCAAGGTGTTGTAAAACGTCATGGCTTTAGTGGTGTTGGTGAAGCATCTCATGGTCAACACGATCGTCAAAGAGCGCCAGGTTCTATTGGTGGTTCATCATACCCTTCACGTGTATTCAAAGGAATGCGCATGGCTGGTCAAATGGGTGGCGATCAAGTTAAAGTAAAAGCACTTAAAGTATTAAAAGTATTTCCAGAAAAGAATTATGTAATCGTAAGTGGTTCTGTTCCGGGTCATAATGGTTCAATCGTATTAATCCAAAAGTAAGAGTAGTATGCAAATAGATGTATTAAATATAAAAGGACAATCCACAGGTCGTACAGTGGAATTACCAGCTGAGTTTTTCGGTATGGAACCAAACGACCATCTTATATACCTTGCTGTGAAACAATACCAAGCTTCTCAGCGTCAAGGTACAAGTAAAGTGAAAACACGTGCGGAAGTACAAGGTGCTTCTCGTAAGTTACACAAACAAAAAGGAACAGGTGGTGCTCGTAAGGGTAATATCAGAAATCCTTTGTACAAAGGTGGTGGTACTATTTTTGGACCAAAACCTCGTGACTATGCGTTCAAATTAAACAAGCAAGTGAAAAACTTAGCGTTTTATTCAGCATTGTCTCACAAAGCTAAATCTAACAATATCGTAATTGTAGAAGAAATCAATATGGATGCTCCAAAAACAAGTGAGTTTGCTGGAATCATCAAAAACTTGAACTTAGACAATAAGAAAACCTTGTTTTTACTTTCTGATTATAATGACAACGTGTTTTTAAGTGCTAGAAACATCCCAAGAATTAAAACGAATGTATTCCATAGTTCTAATACCTACGATGTAATGAACGCATCCACATTGTTATTGACTGAAGATGTTGTAAAACAATTTACAGAATCTGAAACAGAAGCATAAATCATTAGGCTAAAACCTTAAACAAGAAAAAATGAAACCGTCAGAAATATTAAAACAACCCATCGTTACTGAAAAAGTAAACAAGCAAACTGAAAAGTTTAATCGTTACTGCTTTGTAGTAGACAAAAGGGCCAACAAACTTGAAATCAAAAAAGCTGTAGAAGAATTCTACAACGTGCGAGTGGATGATGTAAACACAAGCGTGGTTCCAGGAAAAGCAAAAAGCCGTATGACAAAAGCTGGTATTCTTTCAGGACGCAAGCCTTCATACAAAAAAGCAACTATCACAGTAGCTGCAGGAGAAACAATAGATTTATACGCATTTTAATATATAAACGAAAATGGCATTAAAAAAATATAAACCGGTCACAGCAGGAACTCGTTGGAGAATAGGTAACGCTTATGCAGAAGTTACTACGAACGTTCCAGAGAAATCATTGTTGGAACCTAAGAAAAAAACAGGTGGACGTAACGCTCAAGGTCGTCGTTCTATGAGATACATCGGTGGTGGACACAAACAAATGTATCGTTTGATTGACTTCAAACGTGACAAGAAAGATATCCCTGCAACTGTAAAATCAGTTGAGTATGATCCTAACCGTACTTCATTCATTGCTTTGCTTAGCTACGCTGATGGTGAAAAACGTTATATCATCGCACCTCAAGGTATTGAAGTTGGTATGACTGTCATGAGTGGTACAACAATTGCTCCTGAGGTTGGAAATACTCTCCCATTGAAAAACATGCCTTTAGGTACTGTAATACATAATATCGAATTACAACCAGGTCAAGGTGGTATCATTGCACGTAGTGCAGGCGCTTCTGCTCAGTTAAATGCAAAAGAAGAAAAGTACGCTGTATTGAAAATGCCTTCTGGTGAGTTACGTAAAGTATTAATCAATTGTTGCGCTACTGTAGGTTCTGTTTCTAACTCAGATCATGCACTTGAAACAGCTGGTAAAGCAGGTGTAAACCGTTGGAAAGGTATCAAACCACGTAATAGAGGTGTTGCTATGAATCCAGTTGATCATCCGATGGGTGGTGGTGAAGGTCGTTCTTCAGGAGGTCATCCACGTTCACGTACTGGTAAGTATGCAAAAGGAGAAAAAACACGTAAGAAAAAAGGTTCTGATAAACTAATTATCGTACGTAGTAATGGTAAAAAATTAAAAAACTAATCTAAAATAATTAATTAATGGCTCGTTCAATTAGTAAAGGACCTTATATCGATGCAAAACTTGAAAGCAAAGTAGTAAACATCAATGAAGGTAAATCCAAGAAAGCGGTTATCAAAACATGGAGCAGACGTTCAACAATATCTCCTGATTTTGTAGGACACACGTTTGCTGTACACAACGGAAACAAATTTATTCCA
>CANHGW010000079.1 GCA_947460175.1 Bacteroidota bacterium
TGCTAGCAGTAAACAATAGACTCCCAGTAGCAGCGGCTCCGTCCCACAATTGTAAATTCCAATTTCCAGTCACATTTATTGTGTTTGTATTATTGGCTGTAGTTGTCGTAGTTTCTTTTTTACAAGAAACAATTGTAATGAACATAAACGCAATTGCAAGTAGTCCAAGGTTAATTTTAAATTTCATATTTATCTATTTTTTTACAAATGTACCTTGACCATTAACACTGCACCATACCCTTGCAAGGGTATATTCAAAATTTTGACATAAATAAAAAAGCTACCACTAGGGTAGCTTTCTTAATTCTATATTTGAATAAAAGTCTATCGTAAAAATAACATTTCACGATATTTTGGTAATGCCCAAAGTTTATCATCTACAATCAATTCAAGTTTATCAGCATGATAACGGATAGTATCAAAGTATGGTTTAACCTTGTCGCAATAAGCCACAGCACGTTCGTGCATACTCTCAATTTCATTGGCTTTTTTGCGCTCTTCTATCATCTTTTCTACATTGTCACTTACGCCATTGATATGCTTAGAAATCACTTCAATGATTTCTATTTGAGAACGATATGATTCTGGGTTCAATCCGATTTCTTTCAAACCTTTGACATTTTCAATCAATGTATTTTGATATTGAATAGAAGGAGGTAAAATTGAATTACTAGCCAAATACCCCATCAAACGTGCTTCAATTTGTACTTTTTTGACATACTCTTCAAGCATAATTTCATGACGAGCTTCAGTTTCAATGTGGGTGAAGATGCCGTGATTTTTAAATAAATCTTTGGTTTTTTCTTTTCCAAAAACATCCAATGCTCTTGGCGTATCCTTGAAATTGTTTAAACCTCTTTTTGCTGCTTCTTGCGCCCAAGCTTCACTGTAGTTGTCACCTTCAAAGCATATATTTTTACTTTCAGTAATGTACTTACGAATGATATGAAGTAAAGCAATTTCTTTTTTCTCTCCTTTTTCGATCAATGCATCGACTTCTTTTTTGAAGTTGATTAATGTATCAGCCATGATCGTATTGAGGATGGTCATTGGCCAAGCACAATTGGCACTTGAACCTACTGCTCGGAATTCGAATTTATTACCAGTAAATGCAAACGGACTTGTACGATTACGATCTGTATTGTCCATCAACAATTCTGGAATATTTTTATGAATATCCATTTTAAGAATAACTTCATCTTGCTCTGTAAACTTGCCTGTAACACGCTCTTCTACTTCATTCAAAACATCGGTTAAATACTTACCTACAAATACGGAGATGATAGCTGGAGGAGCTTCATTTGCCCCCAAACGATGATCATTGTTAGATGACGCTATTGAAGCACGCAATAAATCAGCATGATCGTGAACAGCTTTCAATACATTGACGAAGAAAGTCAAAAACATCAAGTTTGTACGTGGCGTTTTGCCAGGGGCTAAAAGGTTGATACCAGTATCTGTTGCCAAACTCCAGTTATTGTGCTTACCACTTCCATTAACACCTGCAAATGGTTTTTCGTGAACCAAAACTTTCAATTTGTGACGCTTCGCAACACGGTTCATCACATCCATCAACAATGAATTGTGATCAACTGCTATGTTCACTTCTTCAAATATCGGTGCGCACTCAAATTGAGATGGTGCAACTTCATTGTGACGAGTGCGCAATGGAATACCCAATTTATAAGCTTCTTGTTCAAAATCTTGCATGTATGCAAAAACACGTTCTGGAATTGCACCAAAATAATGATCATCCAATTGTTGACCTTTTGCTGGTGTATGACCGTACAACGTACGACCGGTAGCTAAAAGGTCTGGACGTGCATTAGCCATAGACTCTTCAATAACAAAATATTCTTGCTCCCAACCCAATGTAGGGGCTACGCGAGAAATATTTTTATCAAAATAATGACAAACATCCAAAGACGCTTTGGTAACTAAATCCAAGGCTTTCAACAATGGCGTTTTAGTATCTAAAGACTCTCCAGAATAAGAAATAAATATTGTAGGAATACACATGGTTTTACCCGTTGCGGTTTCCAATATAAATGCTGGTGAAGTAGGATCCCAAGCTGTATATCCACGAGCTTCAAACGTAGCACGAATGCCACCATTTGGGAAACTAGAAGCATCAGGTTCTTGTTGTGTTAATGCGTCACCATCAAAAATTTCTAGTGGTGTACCATCACCTTTCAATGTAAAAAAAGAATCGTGCTTTTCAGCTGTACCACCTGTCAAGGGTTGAAACCAGTGCGAAAAATGCGAAACGCCCTTTTCCATAGCCCATGCTTTCATGCCATTGGCAATCTGCTCGGCCATTTTACGGTCTATTTTACTTCCAGTTTTGATTGAGTTCATCAAGCTTTTATAAGCTTCATCGCTCAAATACTCACGAGCTACTTTGCCCGTAAAGACATTACTACCAAAAAAAGAAGTGATTTTTTGATCGCCATACCCCAACACATTTTGTGCACCATTGGATAAATTTTGGATGGCATCGAAACGTAAATTGCTCATAGATATATATTTATTTTGCAAATGTTTACTTTTTAGACCATACATGCAAGTTTTTTGAGCAATTTGTTATAAAAATAACATATTATTATTTTTCACATTTAATAAACTATAATTCTTGATCAAAATACAATTTATAATACTTGCGTCCGAGCTCGTCGATGCCAGTTTCCATTAAATCGTCATTTGTATGGACATAAATATGAAAATTCTTATCAAGCTTGATTACTTTCTTAAATTTCTTTTGCTGGTATTTTACTGCATCTTTTGAAACAACCAAGGTATCTTCCATTTCGACTTCATAGGCTTCTTTATAATTATCCAAATAAGTTTTATATTGCTCTTGTGTGCCTTTATCCACCAAAGTAGTTTGTATAAACTCTTCCACACTCAAACTCTCCTCTTGCTCACCAACGAATTCAATAGATTTAGTAATCATTTCTATTTTCTCTTTTTTTGACATCGACTCTGCTGGAATGTCATTCATAACAAAATCTCTATAAGTCTCTAACAAAGCAGATGTTGTATTAAAACTATCCTCTCGTTTGACTATTGAAAGAAAATTCTTATTCCAGTAGTTGGTATCCGAATTGTTTTTCTCATAGCTATACACAATGTAACCATCGTGCTGATCGCTGTTAAACACGATACAGCCCTTCTCAATATTTCGCCCAACAATGCCTTTATCCAGAAAAACACTAATTGAATTTTGATGATAATCAGATTTGATAAAATTAGTTGAATTTTCTATTTTAAAAATACCAATAGCATTGGACATTACATCTTGATGAACCACATCCTCAAAATTCATGATAAAAACCTCCCCCGCTTTGATCGAATAATGAGTCGATTGCTCAAAAAGGTACTTGACAATATTTTTTGTGTTTTTTAAATAATGTGTATCAGACTCAAACATATCTTCGAGCAATTTGAATATTACATTTTGATTCAAATCAATTGGATGCGCAAATTGATTAGCCTTAAGGGGCGCTTTAAAATTTTTCGTAAATATTTTCTTTATTTCAAGCAATTCATGTGGCTCCATCTCCATCTCAAGATTAGAGAATACTGATGACTCACTAGCATAGGAATTGCCTACTTTATGTACGATGCATTTAGTGATGATAGCGTTATCGAGATTGATCATAGCCGACGAAAATAATGTAATTATTGAGGAAATCAATGTTTAAACTAAAACTGGCATACGTTGATATAAGTAGACATGCATTATATGTTACCAAAGTGGCAAGAGTTGCCAACTAATAAAGACGAATGCTAGCGTAAAAATGATGTTGACATATCTTTATTCAAAAAAAAAGGCAACTCATTCTTTTGAGTTGCCTTTTGATTGTATTCATTCTACTACTTTTGTTCTGCTGACTTACAACATTCCTTATTATGGTGAAATTTGTTCATGTATTTGGGTTTACCTACTGTCGCAAATAAGACACCGAATGTAATGATAGCAGTTGCTATAGCGATTAAAAATCTTGGTTTTCGTTTCATTGTTTTTATTGTTTAATATGAATAATAGTGATGATTGCATGTTCCACCAAAACGGTTTTGCATTTTTTCTTTCATGGCATTGAATTCTTCATCATTCATTGCTCGAATTTTTTCTGCGAATGCAAAGGGAGGCATATTCATTCCCATTGGTGAATACCGGCCTGCCATTCGGAACCTTCCCATTCCAAAAGGAGTAAAGATAAATTTAAGCAGTAGTACAATGAAAATAAATGGCCCAGTAAAGAATACAAATGCGCCAAATAAAGCACCACCGATGATTGGTTTTAAAATTGATTTTTTCATTTTTTTATGTATTTAATTGTTTATACCTAGGAAGACGATTCACATTTAATTTTACTTTAAAATATCTAAACTATTTTCAAAGTATTTCTACATAATATTTTTTTTAATTCAAACTACCACTAAGGCTGTTATAAAGAGTTTAAACAACAATATCTAATAATTACATTCTTAAAAAAAGTATCCAGTAGAAATACCAGGTTGTAATACCGCTACTTCATTAAAAAAAACCTGCAACAGGTGAGTTACAGGTTTAGACTAATGTTTTTGATTCGCTTATTTACGCATACATCTACTTTTCCATTCTGCTTTAAATTGTTGTCGTTCCTCATCGGTCATATGCATCATTTTTTCTCGAAAGCCAGGATTTGCAAAAGGTGGCTTTTTATTACCAAATCCAAATCGCCCAAATAGAATCCGGCTCAATATAAACAAGCCCAATGCTTGAATATAGGATATGGTCTTTAATCCAAAAATGACTGGCATAAGCCAATTCCAAAGCAACAATACTATACCACTCATGGCTAAAATGAAGACAATAGGAAGTAATATAAATAGGGGTTTTCTTTTCATTTTTTACGAATTTAATTCTTGATACAATGGCAATAATCTTTTCTTTAAATGCTTCATAGCATAACCTTTTCGGCTAATAATCGTTTTAAGATTTTCGCCCGTTTCGTCGGCTATTTTTTGCAAGGTTTTATCTTCAATTTCATTTTCTATAAAAACAGTACGCTGGTTTTCTGGAAGTTCATCGAGTGCTTTCATCAATTCCTCCCAAAACAAGTCTTTGAACATGGCTAATTCTGGATTATTGCTATCGTCTAAAAGCAATGCGTCTTTGATCGAAAAATCACCTTCTTCGTCTTCATAGGTATAATCTTCGAGATTGTCTGTTTTCTTTTTCCTGTAAAAATCAGTTATTTTATTTCTAGACACAGCATAGAGCCAAGCACTTGCATTCTCGAGTTCATCCATATTGGATAAATTGCTAAACTGATACCATACCTCTTGCAAGATATCTTCAGCATCTTCTATAATCTTCACCTTGTTTTTGATAAACGAAAACAACTGCCTCCCAAACGTATTGATGGTTTGAGACAGCTTTTGTTTAGATTGAATTTCGTTCATTGAATTGTTTAAAATAAGGTCCACAGCATAGAAGACGAATGAAAATTAAAATTACTTTAAATAGATTAAAAAATATTTTTATTTGGAGCCAAACAAACTAGCATGATTAAACTACTTCGCTCTATCCGTCGCGCACGGCGCTTCCTACTATAGCGGCTAGTTTTCAGGGACATTTTCTTTATTAAGCTGATGAAATGCAGGGATATACTAGGTACTGTACGTTTGTAGCTGAAAGCTACAGAATACGACTATGAAGCGAAGGGCGCTTCATAGAACTGAGATTCACAATGTTTAGAAAACATACTAGAAATTACAAAAGAGAATTTGGCAGAAAATAAAATTACGTTGAATGAAATTACAGCCGATACAGGCTATTCGAGTGGTGAAGCGTTGAAGTATTTAGATGAGAATAATATTGATGCCTACATCCCCAACTTCGGTCAATACGTCCCACATCGCGAAGGATTTATTTACAATAGAGAACAAGATCAGTATGAATGTCAACGAGGCAATAAAGCCATACTTCCATGCAAAGGTGAACGAACCGATAGCAAAGGTTACACCAAGAAAACGTATCGAAGTAGTGAATCGGTTTGTAAACATTGTCCA
>CANHGW010000080.1 GCA_947460175.1 Bacteroidota bacterium
ATTCATCAAAAAGTTTAGTGTCGTGGTGATTACTTCGCAATATCATAAAACAATGATTTTGAGCAACTCTATAAATCCAGGCTTTAAAAAGTTGTATATCGTGTTTGGATATTTCGGTGATTAATTTCTCAAATATTTGCATGGTAGCATCTTTAGCATTTTCAGCATCTTTGAGATATTTCATGCATACACCATACACCAAATGTGCATATCGATTATATAAAATACCTATTACCTCCGTATTTTTTTTAGTACGGTAAACGTAAAGCAATTCTTCGTCGCCTAGATTTTTTAATGAGGTATTCACAAATAAGAGTCACGAATTTACTAAAATACTTGTTTGCGAAAGGTTAAATACATTACTTTTTCAAAAAAAGGCTAAGATATTGTTCAAATAAGAAATCGATTGTAATATTACTTTATGAATAAACGAATGTGTGATGTGTCTGTTGCAAATGTTATGATTGAACCAGATCATAGAAGTGAGTTACATTCACAAATGCTCTTTGGCGATTTGGCTTTTGAATTGGGTGAAAAATCAGGTAGTTGGGTGAAAATTAAATTAGATTGGGACAATTATGAAGGGTGGATATTAGAAAGCCAATTGAGTATTATCAACCATGCTGAGGAAGTTGAGAAACCAACTCAAATATGTAATATTGGTATTAATCTGCTTACCTACCATAATCAAATAATTCAACTTTGTCCGGGTACATTTTTACCCATTCATTTATCAAGTCAACTAATTCAAGGAGATTTATTCCAATTAAGTCAAATTAAATCGGATCAAAACTTCATTCAAACTATACTATCTAGCTTTTTACAAGTACCTTATGTATGGGGTGGAATTTCACCTGCAGGGATTGATTGTTCTGGATTGTCTCAAATATTATATAGATTTTTAGGAATCCGATTGCCACATTATGCAAGTGAGCAAATGGAATTTGGTGAAATTCTTGATTTTATTCAAATGGCGGAATGTGGTGACTTAGCTTTTTTTGAAAATAGTGAAGGTGAAATAAAGCATGTTGGTGTTATGCTTAACGCTCACGAAATAATTCATGCGTCTGAAAGTAATGGAAGGGTGATGATTGATTCGATTGACCAAGAAGGTATTATAAATAAGATTACTTCAAAACGTACACATCATCTAAGAGTAATAAAACGATTACTTTAATCAAATCGGTTTCTCAATTCTATCAATTGGGAGAGTTCATCTTTTTTTTCTTCTTCTCGCAATTCTTCATACACAACACATAATGCATCGATGGTGTTACATATTAAATCTTTATTTGAAAGAGGCAAATAGGTGTTTTCATCTGTAACCAATTGGTACTTTTTAAGGTAAGCATCTACATCATTCTGTGTATAGATTAGTCCGCTAGAAGGATCAATGTAAAATTGAATTTTCTTAATAGGTTTTTTATCTAAATTCAAAAAGTCATGTATTGTATCAAAATAAGCTAATAATGTTTGTTTTGGTAATTGTATCATATACACAGGAATATCAAGCATTTCGCATAATATTTGATAGACTATACCCAATGAATAATTGTTTCCGAGTCGACTATCTACTACTTCGTTGATATAAAAATGATTTGGTTTGTTTTCTTCTAAGTCGTGCCCCTTGAATTTATACATACTATAAAATATGCTGTTGATAATGCTTATCTGCTCAAGAGGTGTGAGATAATTATTTAATTCAAGCCAACAACTTTGATAAATACTTTTGATGGTTTTTCGAATTGTTTCTTCATTTAAGTCAGGATATCTAAATCGAGCAAGCAAAATAGATCCAACCATAAGCGCTGGTTTTTCTGCTTTGAACCAATTTTCAAAACCTTCAAAAACAGTATTGAAGTTAACTTTATGAATGATATTTTCAATACGAAATTGTACATCAGTATCTGTTGTATTCTCCCAAAAAGCTTCTAAATTAGGAATGATTTCTTTCCCATATTGCATGATTTGTTTCGAAACACTATCAAATATCTCAATATCCGGATCATCCAGCAGATGCAGTAATGCTCGTATTTGTTTGTTATCTTTCACGCGTATTGAGTCACTTTTTCGAGTCGAATATAGAACATAATCTTATATATGAAATAGAGATAGAAAATTAGTTTTTAACAATGAGTAGATAAAACAAATTGGTTCATCCAATAAAAAACGTAGTATAGTTGAAAATTATTGTCGAATTTAGCAAACTAATAAAAATGATATGTCGGTAAAAGTAGAAAATTTAAAAAAAGTATATGGTGAGCAAATAGCTGTCAATTCAATCAATTTTGAAATTGCAAAGGGTGAAATTGTTGGGTTTTTAGGACCGAATGGAGCAGGTAAATCAACTACAATGAAAATGATTACTGGCTATGTACCTGCTACCGAGGGAAGTGCTTTTGTGTGTGGAAAAGAAGTATCTGAAAATAGATTAGGGATACAAAAGAAAATAGGCTATTTACCTGAATCTAATCCATTGTATATGGATATGTATATAAGAGAATATCTTGAGTTTTTAGCCGGTGTTCACCAATTGGGTAATCAGTCCGAAAGACGTATCAATGAGATTATAGAAGCGACTGGATTAAAAGTAGAAGAAAAAAAGAAAATTGGTGATTTGTCTAAAGGATATAAACAACGTATTGGAATAGCACAAGCCATGATACATAATCCAGAAGTATTAATATTAGATGAACCTACATCAGGATTGGATCCTAATCAAATAGTAGAAATTAGGGATTTAATTAAAAATTTTGGCAGAGATAAAACGGTTATACTTTCTACACATATTATGCAAGAAGTAGAAGCCATGTGTGATCGAGTAATTATTATCAATAAAGGAACTATTGTTGTAGATAGTAATTTGAAAGAATTACAACAAAAGTATCCTGACCAAACGCTTGAAACTATTTTTAGAAATCTTACTTTAAATTAATTTCAAAAACATTATATCTTGAATAGAAGAAAATTTGTAAAAGTACTAGGAACAGTTACACCAGTAATTGCGGCTATGCCTTCAGAGTTGATGGCATTTAATAAGGTTGCTAATGGTCCGATTGTAATCAGTACCTGGGAACCTAATAAAAAAGCCAATGCTGAAGCATGGGAAGTATTAAGTAGACAAGGATCTGCATTGGATGCAGTACATCAAGGTGTGATGGTACCTGAAGCCGACCCTGAAGATACCAGTGTAGGACTCGGTGGCTTTCCAGATCGAGATGGTAAGGTTACATTAGATGCCTGTATAATGGATCATGAGGGAAATATAGGAGCTGTAATGGCATTAGAAGAAATAGTTCATGCAATTAGTGTTGCGAGATTGGTAATGGAAAAAACACCGCATGTTCAAATAGTTGGTGATGGAGCGCTTCAATTTGCATTGGAAAATGGTTTTAAACGTGAAAATTTATTGACACCTAAATCTATTGAAGCATGGAAAAATTGGCTTAAAAAATCGAACTACAATCCAATGGAAACAGTAGAATTAATAGAAGAGCGAATTAAAAAAAATCATGATACAATCGGAATGTTAGCCATTGATAGTTTGAATAATATTAGTGGTGCTTGCACCACCAGTGGTATGGCATTTAAAATGCATGGACGAGTTGGAGATTCTCCTATAATTGGTGCAGGGTTGTATGTTGATAATGAAATTGGCGCAGCAACAGGAACAGGAGTCGGTGAAGAGGTCGTTCGTATTTGTGGAAGTCATACAATTGTGGAAGCAATGCGATATGGTAAATCTCCCGAAGAAGCATGTAAACATGCTTTAGAACGTTTAATATCTATGAAAGGGGAGAACCATGCTCGGAAAATTCAAATTGGATTCATTGCTTTAAATAAAAATGGTGATTATGGGTGTTACTCCATGTTGCCTAATTTTACGATGGCTGTTCATAGTCAAGATGGGGTGCAGATTATTTCAGCAAAATCTATTTTTTAAAATGAATACTTCGATTGTACTAGAAATTGCAACCTTTACGTATGAAGGTGCCATTGCTGCTTATGAAGCAGGTGCACATCGTATTGAATTATGTGAAAACCCAAACGATGGAGGTACAACTCCTTCTTATGGAATGTTGAAAAAAATAATTCAGGAAATTCCAATTCCAGTGTTCCCAATCATACGACCAAGAGGTGGAAATTTTGTTTATACTGATGCTGAAATAGAAATCATCAAAGATGATATTCGATTATGCAAAGAGTTAGGTTATAAAGGTATTGTATTAGGCGTATTGACTTCTATAGGAGAAGTCAATTCAAGTATCATGAAAGAATTAGTTGAATTATCATCGCCAATGGAGGTAACATTTCATCGTGCATTTGATCGTACACGAAATCCATTTGAAGCATTAGAAAAAATAATTGAATGTGGATGTAAACGAATATTAACGAGTGGGCAATTCCCGTCCTTAATGAATTCATTGTCATTGATAAAACAACTACTGATTCAAGCTAATGATAGAATCATTATCATGCCTGGAAGTGGACTTAAAAGTGAAAATGTTCAACAGGTATTGGAAGTAACCAATGCAAATGAAATTCATACTGCTGCTCGTAAAGCTATATTTCAAGAATCTGTTTTTTCGCCTGAAAGTATGAATGAACAAATGAAATATATTAGTGTGGATGCTCAAGAAATCAATAAAATTTTAGCTACTCTAAATTTGTAAGTTCAAGTCATAAGTGCAACAGGTATTTTTCCCTGTGGGGACGAAGTGAAGCGTAGCGAAACGAAGTCCCCACAGGGAAAAGCTGACAAATACTACCTTTGTAATTACCACATGACAAAGAAATACAGTCAACTTACCCGAGAGCAAAGATATAAAATTGAGGCATACCTCGAAGCAGGAAAAAATCAAGCTCAGATTGCAGATTTACTAAATGTTCATAAAAGCACTATTAGCAGAGAGCTTCGTCGTAACGTCCCCAAAAGAGGCACCGGTGCAAAACAATACGTTGCTTCAAAAGCTCAGCTTAAAACTGCGCAAAGGCATCTTCAAAAGAACAAGAAGGTTGTATTTACCGACTGTTTAAAACAGCAAATGAAAGACTGGATGATTGAAAAAAGATATAGTCCTGAGTTAGTATCCGCTCAATGGAAAAAAGAGAATATAAAAGGTGTTAGTCATGAAAGTATGTATAAATTTATTTGGCATTGCAAACACTCCAACAAAAGAAAAAACAATGAGTTTAAACATCTTCACAAATATCTAAAACACGGCAAACGAAGGCGTAAGCGAGGAAATTATAAGGATACGCGCGGTTTAATACCAGACAGAATATCTATAGAAAAACGCCCTAAAATAGTAGAAAAACGAGGGCGATTTGGTGATATAGAAGTGGATTTAATCATGGGCAAAAATCACAAATCAGCACTACTTGTTATGGTAGATCGCACATCTTTACTAACTACTATTGATAAACTAGAAGGCAAGAATGCAGACGCCATTACTAAAAAAATAATACGGCGAATGAAGAAAATGCCTCCTATAAAAACCATGACTTTTGATAATGACCAAGCATTTTGCCAACATAAAAAAATATCAAAAGAATTGAGTATTAAAACCTATTTCACCAGACCGTATACTTCACAAGATAAAGGCACAATAGAGAACAGAAATGGTGTAATAAGGCAATTCTTTCCTAAGAAAACTGATTTCAATTGCATTGATAGTAAAGAAGTTAAAAGAGTAGAAAAACTACTCAACAATAGGCCAGTAAGAAAATTTGATTATTTAACACCCAATGAAGTATTTTTGCAGCTTACAGGGTAAGTGTTGCACTTATCTATTGAACACAGC
>CANHGW010000081.1 GCA_947460175.1 Bacteroidota bacterium
AAAGACAACCTTAATGTAAAGGTATCAGGAGAAGATTTTGTGAGTTGCCATGACTTGAAATCCTTTAAAGGCAGTGGTTCCGTTTTTTTCGATTTGCCTAAATCTGAAAAATATAATGTGTATGTCGATCTAGTATCGCAAGTGGCTAACATTAATTTTAATGGCAGAGAACAACTTACAAGATTTGATTCTCAAGACTTTGATTCAATAGATACTAATTTAGAGGTTATTGATAAAGCAGTAAATTACGTATCGCAAACTGATGAGTATAATGCTAGTTATTTCAGTAATTCAACTAATTTTTTTGTACCCCTAGTTCCCCCTGATGGTGCATTGCCTAGTAGTAGTAATTCTTCAATTGACACTATGTTTTGGCATTCTTTTACAGATAATCCAATGTTAATGGCTGAAATTATTGTTCATGAACTTAGCCATCAAAAACTTTTCAGGTTGCAAGACATTGATCCATTAATAGATCCTAATTTTCATGGTTCTGCATGGGATTCCTGCACAATATATTCTCCGTGGCGAGACGATCCTCGTCCTATCAATGGCGTTTTCCATGGATTTATTGTTTTTGCGGAGGCATGTAAATTTTGGTATAGTTTGATTCATTCTGGTCGGTTGAGTCCATTGGAGGAAAATATATCTAAAAGACGGTTTGCAATGCTTGTACTTCAATTAGAATATGCCTATTATTCTTTAGTAAATGTGAAGTATACATTAGACGGATTAGATATTTTTGATTTTTATAAGTCGTTACTATTTGACCAATATATACCTTTTGTTAAAAGTCATAAATTAGGGGAATTACAGCCATTTTTTATGGAACATCATGATGAAGAAGAGTTAGAAGGAAATAATATTAATGAGGTAGTTTTAAAGCACAAACATAACTGGGCTAAAAGAAATAGTATAAATGAATAAGCAAGTACCCTTTTCAAGTTTTGTAATTAAAATTGCTAGTCGGTGTAATCTCGATTGTTCCTATTGTTATGAATATAATATGGGGGATGATTCTTGGAAACAGATGCCAAAATATATGTCCATTGATGTTTTCGAAAAAATACTTTATCGAATCAAGGAACACTCTTCTATTCACGATTTTTCAAATATTTCTATCTCACTTCATGGAGGAGAACCTTTGCTTGTAGGTCATAGTTTATTTACCACGTATCAAGAAAAAATTAAAGAGATCTTGCCTAATCATGATTTGTCCGTAGGTATACAAACAAATGGTGTTCTTATTGACGAAGAATATGTAAAGATTTTTGAGAAGTATGATGTTTCAATTGGTGTCAGTCTTGATGGACCACCTAAAGTCAATGATGTCTTTCGTTTTTATCATAATAAGAAAGGATCCGGAAAAGATGTAGAAAATAAATTACCATTGATACAGAATTCTGACGTTTTTGGAGGTATTCTTTGCGTTATAAATATAGATTCTGACCCATTAGACATTTGGCATTATTTAGCATCATTTAATCCACCAGTAATAGATTTTCTATTCCCACATGCACACTGGGGAAATACAACAAAAAAAAATGAATTAGCTAAAATAGAGCAATATGGAGATTGGCTAATTTGCATCTTTGATGATTGGTTTAATGGCTATAAAAGCGAAATTCGGATCAGGTTTTTTGAGGAAATAATTTATAGATTATTTGGTCAAAAAGGTAGCTTGGAATCTTTGGGAGTGGAGGAAATTAGTTTATTGACTATTGGAGTTAATGGGCAATATGAACAGGTGGATACAATGAAATCAGTATATCCGGGAGCTAATTTAACGAAATTGAATATTGAGGAACATTCATTGAATGATGTATTGGAACATAAATCAATTGAGGCTAGACAAAATGGTTTGCTTGGATTGTGTGGGAAGTGCAATGATTGTGAAATCGTTCATGTTTGCGGAGGTGGATATTACCCACATAGATTTTCTCATGAAAATGAGTTTATGAATCCATCGGTTTATTGTTCGGCGTTGTATAAATTGATCAATCACATGAAATCAGTTTTAATTAAAAACCTTGTGAAGAATGAGTAATCTTACTAAATGGAGTAGCATTTTTAATGAGATGGTTGATCAGTTTGGTCTGTTACAGACTCGTGAGATTATGTCTGCTTGGGCAGGATTGAAAGTTGCAAGAATTGGATTGAAGCAGAATAAGCTGCTTGTGCTAAAAGAAAAACTTGCAAAATTGAATTTGCATTATCAGATTTCTGATGAGCCTGTTTTTGCTAGAAAAGACATAGGAAAGGGTGGGTGGTCAAATAAATTTGAAGAGAGGCCATGGGTAGCTCGTAAAAATGGTGATTATTTAGTCTATGTTAGTAATGATGTAAAATCACTACAAAAAGCTTTTAACTCTGAGTTAGAGGGAGAAGAGGAAGAATTTGGTGAAAAGCTCGGAATTCCAGCTTGCTGTATTGATTTTTATTCTAAAAATTTAGATAAAGCATATGAAAAACAGAATGATTTTGTTCCCTTGGTTTTAAAAAATACGAAGGAGTTGCATTCATTTAATTTTTGGAATAATTATGTTTCACAGTATTTTGGATACTCCTTATTAAGTTTTTTTCCATGTTCATTTAATTGCGTTGAATCCGCTAGGTTTGCCCAAAATACCTATGATTTAATAAATTCAATTTTGCCAATTCAGGCTTCACAGATTATTCATTTTCAAAAACAACCTATCTTATATACTGAATACAGAGGCATTTATCTTTTTGAAGGGGCTACATTTAGTAATGAATCAGTCTATTTAGAAGATGCTACATTGCATGCTACAGTACCTAGTAATTCTAGGACCTTAGATAAAATTTTAAACCTTCATTCAATTACTATAAATAGTAAAGACAAACTTAGTTTTGTGGATAATGCTGGGGTGAAATCCATTATAAAAAGTGAGAATATCGCATTTTGTACCTTTAAATAATGAAAATAAATAGTAATCAAATTTTTGAATTAATTAATAATCTATCAGGAATAGAGGACCGTCATTTACTAGAATTTGTCGCAGTTTTAAAGGGCGAGAAGGAAGTAATGCGAATTCATATAAATAAGAATGATGAATACGCGCTACTTGAGAAATTTTGTACGGAAAACTCCCTGTTAATTGGTCATTCTGATTTTAAGTTAAAAGTAGATTGGGTTAATGAAATAGGGGATACATTTTTACAAGATGTACCTTGGGAAGATGAAAGTGCTGAAATGTTTGTTGCTTATATTTCAAAAAGTAATCAAGATGCACTTAAAAGGGCATTGACTATTGAGGTAAGTGGAGAGCATTTAGATGCTGGTAAATTATATGGATATCCGGAGTGTTGCTGCATAAATTATGAAAAAATTTCAACGGGTGAATTTTGGATAAATTCTCTTTTAGACAATAGCGATGGATTGTTTTTTAAACCTTGGAATAATAAACTCGCTTATTTAGTTCATAGTTATGCTATTTTCCCAGATTATTTTCCATGTAGTTTTACGTGTAAGGGAACAGAGAAGATTAGTAAACAATATTATAAGTTAGGGTTAGACAATGGTTTAGTTGATTTCGTCGAAATGCAAATGGACTTTATGTCCCGTACCTATTTAATTTCTGAGGAGTCCGCATTTTCGTTTAAAAACTATGTAATTAGTGATAACACTATTACATTGAACACTGAAGATTTACAATTTCATGGACTTAATGTTTTTCATGATATGGGAAATACTAGCCTAGAAATACCTTATCCTAATAAGCAAGATAATTTATATTGGTATTGGAAAGGAATTAAATTTAGAGTCCTCGTATTTAATGAAAAATATACTTAGTATCGATTTGGATGTATTTTGGAATACTTCAGAAACAATATATATCAATAGTAATAAACAGGTCGATCCTAAATTAGGGACATATCTTGATATTTTGTCAAAAGTAGAGTTTGATCAATTTCAAATAGGGATAGATCACCACGAGTTATGTTTTTATTTAGATCAGTTCGATGAGCCATTTGCGGTATCTAATTTAGATGCTCATCACGACTTGTATGGAGAAAATCATAAAATTTGGCTTAATCCAATACACATTAGGGGAAGGGCTATTACCATTGGTAATTTTTTTCTGCAACTAATGAGAGAGAAGTCGCTGCAAAAGTTAAATTGGATTATTCCTTATTATTTAGATACAGACAATTCTTATAACGAATTAAGGAAGCAAATAGGAACGTATTATTCGCAGAAAGTTGAAATATCTAAGCTTGAAGAGTTTAAACCATTGGAAAGGTATGATTTGATTTTTATTTCAATATCTCCTGAATGGATACCCCCTTTTGATGTGACTGTATTATCTACAATTTTCGAATCGTTTAATTTGGAAAACAGTATGATCGAAGCGTTGATTGTAAAAATTAAAGAGAGGTGGAAAATGGGAGATAATAATGCTTTGATTGAGGGGAATAGGTTTAAGTTTGAAAATTCTTACAAATGAAAAACTCACTCGATTTATCTAGAATAGGAATTGGTCTGTATCAAGGCGATGAAACTGATGAGATAGATAATAAACTACTCTCTGTATTACGCGAATCTGTGAAAAATGGAATAAATTTATTTGATTCAGCACCCAACTATCGAAACCTGAGATCGGAGAAAATTTTGGGAGAATTAGTAGCGGAAAACCCACTAGATAAACTTATTATCTCAACAAAAGGAGGATTTGTTCCTTTTGACTTTTCAAATCCTTTACTAAATGAAGTCGAATATATAAATGAGAATTATTACCAAAAAGGATTGATTGAACCAGAACTCTTCGATGAGTATTATTTTCAATCTTTTGATCCTAATTATTTAGAATATCAATTATCAAATAGTCTGTCTGCTTTAAATCGGCCATTTGTTGATATATACTACATTCACAATCCAGAGTATTTATTACATCGGGTAGGTAAAAAGACTTTTTTAAAAATAATAGGGGAGGTCTTCAGATGGCTTGAATCTAAAATAAAGGCAAAGCAAATTAGGTTCGTTGGAATTTCTACTTGGGATGGTTTTTTTCATATTGAACCGAAGGAATATCTTCAATTGACAGATTTCCTTATGCTTGCGGAAAGATTTCAACTTTTGGACAGGTTTAAATATATTCAATTTCCATTTAACTTCGGCAAGCTTAATTCGGTTACAGAAAAATCACAAGTTTATAAGTCTCAGAATTTTTCTTTACTTAAATTGATCGATGAATTTAAGTTAATTGCAATTTCAAGTGCTCCATTCGGTCAGGGGAAACTTATTGAATACAAGTTTCCAGAGTCAATTAAATTGATTTATCCCCATATGAAAAATGCCGAGATTAATCTTTCATTTGTTCTTTCCTCTTCCTTTTTTGCAAGCACTTTGTTAGGAACGTCTTCCTTAACTCATTTGAATGAATCTATTTCTTTGTGGAAAAATGGAAACTTCAATTATGACACTTTTGTAAAAACTTTTTCTTTGTAAAATATGAAAATCAAATACTTTGAAAGTGCTGAATTTGTCAATGAAATTTTACAGCAAAGTATAAATCAAAACTTAATTAAATACAGCTTGTTCATGAAATTTATTTCTGAATTTGCTCCTATTGAGGAAGATAGAATACTCGCAAAAAATAGCTATCAAAAAAGTAAATTGATTCCTTCTGGGGCACTGGGGGCTATATTTAGCGACCCGTCGTTTTGTTTCTGGATTTATCTTTCAGGGTGTATTCAACAGAGAATTGAAAATAACGAAAAAATACCCTT
>CANHGW010000082.1 GCA_947460175.1 Bacteroidota bacterium
ATAGGATTCGTTTTAGAAAAGCAGCATGTAAAACTACAATTGAAGGCTTTTTTTATTCCTTACTATTTCTGCTTAATCAATTATGCAATGATTGCTGGTGCATACAGGTACTTTTTTACCAAACAATCAGTGTTATGGGAGAAGGCGAATAGAAAACACCCGATTTAAATAAAAACAAGATAGAAGTGAATGCTATTTTAAGCATTGTGTTGCCTACTTAATATACTACTTTGGGTTTTAAAAGTACTTGATTAAGTAACTAGAACTTTTCATTTCTTTATAAAATGAGACATATTCTACCAAATATTTAGTTCATTCGTTATATTTATACCTACAAGTTTTGAATGGACTAACTTTATTATCATTGAATTTTAATCATAATTACTAAATATGCTTCTCAAGTCTAAATTGATTGTTCTACTCTCGTTGTTTTTGAGTATTTATCAGATAAGTCTATATGCGCAAAATAAAGTAGTGGTAACCTTAAAGGGTTTGAAGACTGGTGATACGGCCTTACTTCGTATTCAAAAAAGTAGCGAAGAATTTAAATTCAAATTTCTAGGCGGTACAGGTTCTGACATTGTTCACACATTTGATGCTTTGTCTAATGGTAAATGGGCATTATCGGTTGATGCGAAAACATATATATTTCCCAAAGCTGCAACAATTATAATTAACAATAATTCTATAGCAAGTACTATTCAGCTTACAAAAGCTCCTTTAGATAGTAATTTCGTATATCAGTGGCAAGACGATAGTAGTTTTGTGGGTCATGCTCAACAAGCATATATTAATGATAAGGTTGAAATTGTTGTGCTTGGAAAAGCTGAAAAAGTGCCAGATGATTTTAATTCGATTAATGCATTAAATGAATACGGCTTTTTATTTAGTGACGAGGAGTCTAAATGGACAAGTGAAGAAAGTTACCGCCTATACCAAACTTTAAAAAAGTTTAATATTCAAAAATTTGGAGAAAATGAACCAGTGCGAGTTAAGTCTAAATGGATCTTAACTGACAAATTTGTAGATCGTGATATTGATTTTAAAACAGTTAGTGGGGTGGATGTTATTACTATTTCTAGAGCGGCTTTTACATACGCAACTCCCCAAACTGTAATCGTAGATGGCGTGAAAGGTAAATTTTTCTCAAAACGCTTATTTACTTCTCTTGTATATTACTTTACTGACAAAGGGACTAGTAGGGATAAAATAGCTGAAATTGCTAGAACTAGATATGGTTTTGAGTTTTTAGCACCTACGCCATTTTTAAAAACATTAATGGGAGAAACAGAAACTAATTTTCAGGAATTTACAAGCGATGAAAAAATTATAATTTTATCAATGTTTGAAGAGTTTCCGGACGCCATGCAGCGACAAGCGGAGCTCAAATATATGGTAAGAAGGGTAAATGGTCAATCACATCCTTTATACCCCACAGCACCTGCTATTGCTTGGGTAACAAATAGTAATATAGAATGGATGGAGAGTGCCTTTAAAAGCCAAGATATTACTTACATGCAAAGATTGGTATTACACGAAAAAGCGCATTTTTTGTGGGAACATACTTTTGACAAAACAACCCAAGACGACTGGGCAACACTAGGTGGTTGGTCGAAAGATCCAGCATCACTTTCTGGATGGTCTACCAATAACACAACCGAATTTGTTTCTGCCTATGCGCACTTAAAAAATCCTAACGAGGATATGGCAGAATCTATTGCATTTTTTATTACCAATCCAGAAGCATTTAGAAGTCGATCTCTAAAAAAGTTTGAGTTTGTTAGAGACCGTATTATGAAGGGCACCAGATATATTTCTGTAATTAGACCTGATTTAACTTTTAAGGTGTATAATTTATTTCCTGATTACAATTATCCCGGTAAAATTAAGCGTACAAAACTAGAAGTAGTTGGTGCTCCAAATGAAGACAAGATAGTTAAATTCGAAATCGAGCTTACCATTATGAACAAAGCTTTCGACGGGGCACAGCAGGCGCAATGTCGATTTGTTAGTTCTATTGGAACAATAAAAGACATGTGGTTGAATAAAGTAAATGCTGATGGTTCTATTTTGCGGGGAGAATTTACGCTTTCTAAATTTGCAAAAAGTGGTTATTGGATAATTCCTCAAATAAATATTTGGGATGCAGTAGGCAACCAAAGATTAGAAAACAATAGTACCTATGGGATAAAGTGTTTTGTAAATAATCCACTTGAAGATGTTACTGCTCCATTATATGTTCAAAATTCTTTAAAGATGGATAGTGTATTTGTAAAGATTAATAGTTTCGGTGGACGCTTAGCTGAAGGAGCTGATACTATTAATTTGGAGCCATCAAATGCAATTAAAATCAAATTTAAAATTGATGAAAAAAATAAAATCAATCCGGATGGAAGAGCTTATGCAAGAGTGTTTTTGCCAAGTTTTGACAGTACCAACAAGTATAATATTCAACCTTATTCTTTTGATGTACAAATAAATGGCAATGGAATCTCAAATGATTTTACAGATAGTATAAAAACTGCTCAATTTTATTTTCCTGTTCCTGATTACTACCCAAGTGGGTTTTATTCGGTAAATTTTTTATTAATGATGGATCAGGCATTAAATGTTCGTCAAACATTTTTTGATAAAGACACGGCTAATAAAAATTATTTCATGCCGCCTACATTTGTAAATCAAAGGTCTTTAAGGGATAGCATATACATGAAAACAAAGTATCCGGATTTAAAACCCCCGGTGTTAGATCTCAATGATATACAAATAAAGGCAACGCCAACTAATCCAAGCAGTCCAAATGGCGAAACTTTATTTGAAATGTGGCTTTGGATAAAAGACGAATCCGATTATGTTGGCAAAGCGTCTGGTTTTGCACATGGATATTACACACTTAGAGATCCACAGGGGCTTGAACGTTCAATTTCTATGCAATCAGATTTAGGTAACCTTTACTATACTATAAAACCAGACTCTTCCATCTATGGTTATAAAAGGTATTATTTTAAAACTTTATTGCCTGCTGGCTCGCCTCCGGGTATTTGGGGGGTTTCTGCAATAAATATTAACGACCATGCACAAAATAAAAAGTACTACAGCTTTGTTGAGTATGTAAGGTTTGATGTAGAACAATCTAAAATATTACAAGTAACCCCTTTTGTTGAAATTTTAGGCAAAAAAGTGAATAGCAAAAATGTTGATTCTGTTGCTGTAAAAATTGGATGTAAGTCTTGTATAGACCAAAATTATAGAATTAGAATGTATAGTTCTATGGGCGGTAGTTCTGTTGTGTCGGAAGGTAAAATGACCAAAGACACAATCACTGTTTCGAATTTGAAATTGAAAGGTGTGAATGACGGTGTACTATTTGCTACTGTATTTATGTTAGATAGTACAAGGGCACTTATTGGAACAGGGAAGGCTACCTACACCAAAGACGCAACACTGCCTACTAATTACAATCTTACTCCAAATAGGTCATTACTTGGAAGGAGTAATTTGGATTCCTTTATAGTGTCTATTAAATCTGTTGAAATCAATAGTTCAAATCAGGTTATACTAAAACAAAATACCATTAATACAGGAAGTGCTGGTCGGATAGGAGACTCAATTATTATTAATTCAATAAGGGATATATATACTGTAAATCTTCCAGTTGTTAATTCTACTTCACAAAACGGAAGCGGTAATCATTATAATACAGAATTTGAAGGAGGAATGCCTTCTGCTTCAATGAATACCGGATTTTATGATTCTACACTGCGAATTCCAAAGTCTGTATTTGATAGGCTGGGTGATGGCATTATAGAAATTAAGTTGATTTCTACGGATTCGCTTGGAAATAGTGGTTTATCTGTTTCTCAATTTATTTACAAAGACACCAAAGCACCGGAAATAAGTTTAGTGAACGATAGTTTGGTTGGGTTAAAAAAATATGTGAAACTGTTATCTGATGAGTTTATTTCGAATACACCAAATCTGAATGATTTTGTAGTTTCAAACGGAGTGATTAATTCATTGACCAAACTCAATAGTAAATCATTTGGATTGTTAATCACAAAGAATTGTAATGATACCCTTACTATCCAATTGAATAATTCGGCTTTAAAAGATTCTGTTGGAAATACCAACACCGTATTTAATATAAAGGTTGCTGATATAGTGAAACCAGCAATACCTCTAGTAACATCGAGTAAAGGCGCTACCATTTGCGCAGGAGATAGCACTGTTTTAACTGCATCTTCATCCTCTGGTTCCTTTGCTTGGTCAAATAATGGCGTGACTATTACTAATGTAACATCAAAAAATTATGCCGTATTAAATGCGGGCACCTATAAAATTGTAAATACAGATGCTAAAGGTTGTTCTAGTGAATCACTTGGTTTTAGCGTTACAGTTAATCCATTACCTGCAAAGCCCGTTATTAGCTGGTCTGGTATTCAATTTGCAACCACTGCTACAGGGGTAAATTATCAATGGTTGTTGAATGGTACGGCAATTTCAGGTGCAACAGCATCAACGCATAAGCCATCAAATACGGGCGATTTTAGGATTAGAGTAACGGATCTAAATGGCTGTATGAATGTTAGTGATAGTTTTAAATTGGTTGTAACGGCTATAGGTAATCTAGGAACTACACCGGCAAGTAATATTGCATCGGTTTATCCTAATCCAGCATCAAACAGAGTGGTTTTAGAGTTCGCAACCTTGCCAACCATAAATTTAAATTTCCAATTAGTTGCTCCATCCGGAAAAGTTCTTTCTAGTTCGAATGGTAGAAATAAAGTTAACATCATTGATGTTAGTGAGATTCAGTCTGGAATTTATTTTATAAGGGTAATTGGTAAGAAATATGATCAGGTAAAAAAAGTATTAATTCAGAAGCCATAACACTATGAAAAATTTATTATACATTATATTAATTCTAGGGCTTTTTTCTTGTAAAAAAGCTGTACCTGAACAAAAAATAGCATTTACCATGGATGCTGTTAATAATAGTATCGCTTCAGGAACTAACTTCGCTGTAGCCATAACACTGACTTCGGCAATGCCCTCTCAAGGCATTAAAATTGAAGCAACTACGGTTAATCAGGTTAGTGGAACAACCTTACCGCAAGGGGCTCCTTATAGCAGCACAAGCGCAAAAAACACTATGCTTATAAGTGGTTTGCCGCAGCAACAGTGGTGTAATGTTACCATTAAAGTAACCTCTAACAATACAAGTACCAATACCGATAGCCAAAGCTTTACGGTAGTTTATAAGTAGGTTGGCAGCCACCTGCTTTGTCTATCATTACCATCTTGAAATGGAGACCACAGACATGAAAAAACCCCTTGATTATCAAGGGGTTAATTTTTAGAATGCGGACCGGACGGGACTCGAACCCGCGACCTCCGCCGTGACAGGGCGGCATTCTAACCAACTGAACTACCGATCC
>CANHGW010000083.1 GCA_947460175.1 Bacteroidota bacterium
GATACAGGTGTGACTTCTACTTTAGAAGGGTTATGTAATATTGTATTTGCTAATGTTACAATTTCAGGTGGCATGGTTGCCGAAAAAAACAATGATTGTTTTTGCTTTGGTAAAAGCACCAATAACTTTTTGATATCATGTATAAAACCCATATCAAGCATTCGATCCGCTTCATCTAATACAAAAAATTCAACATCTTTCAATGAAATAAAACCTTGATTGATTAAATCGAGTAATCTTCCAGGTGTTGCTACTAATATGTCAACACCTCGACGTAAAATATCTGTTTGAGGGGTTTGACCTACACCACCAAAAATGACTGTTGTTTTCAAATCAAGAAAACGACCGTAAGATTCAAAACTTTCTTGAATCTGAATAGCTAATTCACGTGTTGGGGTAACGATTAAAGATCTTATTTTTTTATTTTTTTCATAGGTAGGTTTACCTGCAAGTAATTGCAATATAGGAATTGCAAATGCGGCTGTTTTGCCTGTACCAGTTTGAGCACAGCCTAGTAAATCTTTACCTTGAAGTAATATAGGTATTGCTTGAGCTTGAATGGGAGTAGGGTTTTCGTATCCTTCTTCTTGTAAAGCTTTAAGGATAGGTTGTATTAAATACAAAGATTGAAATGACATAAAAAATTGTGGGGATAAAATACCTGTTTAAACAGGGAATAAAGTGTTATAATGGCTGCAAGGTACGTAAATTAACCCATACTCATTCAATTATTCAATTTGAATAAAAATAGTAGTCTTGCTAAATGTAAAATTTCATATCGAAAAAAATAAAATTATTACTTTTCACTTTGTTACCAAACGTTTCTTTTTGTACATTCGTCTATATTAACAAATAAACTACATATGAGATTTATAAAAGCTCTTTTCGTTTTGATGTTGCTTTCTAGTGCGATTAGCAATGCACAAGTTGTTTGTATTAAATGTTTTGATCAAACGCCTGCAATAAGCCCATTAGCTACAAATATGATTTTAAATCCTAGTTTTGAAATCAATACTTGTACTGGAGGATTTGGTCAATTTTGCCCTGCTTCTGGAAGTTATTCTTGCGATCTCACCAATTGGACCTGTACTGGTGGCGGTCCAAGCACATATGCTCAAATTTTTTCTTCTACATTTGGTGTAGTTATCCCCGATGGTACTACCGCAGCTTACTTAGGTAATTTCTTTTGTAAACCATGTTCAGCTATAACTGATGATACATCCTGTATTGTACATGTAGATTGTACATTGCAAGGCGTACCAGCTGGCTATCCTACCAATGATCCTCAGTATGGAAATAACACTGGTGTTCATCTTAAACAAACTGTGGGTGGATTAGTTGTTGGTAATGTGTATGTATTGGAATTTTGGGCAGGTGGCGAAGGACCAGGTTTTTACAATGAAGGATTATTTGGATTAGATCTAGGCTTTGGACCTATCATGCTTAAATGCGATGAAAGCATCGTTAGTCAAGGTGATTTAGGAAATCGATATTATATTGAATTCAAACCAACTTCTACTTCTCATACTATTGAATTTATCAATTGGGGACACATCTGTTCTACCTGTACAGAAGTGGTATTGGATGATGTAAAACTTTATCCTATTTCTCAATTATCTTCTAATATGACACCATGTTCACCATTGGATACTGTTAATTATTTCACCTTAGATACCACCATTTGTGAGCAATCGAGTGTTACATACCTCGGCAAAACTTATAATCAATCAGGAACCTACAAAGATAGTATCATCCATACACCTACAAATCGTGAATACTATACACTCAACCTTACAGTTGTTCAATGTGTATTCCCGACATCATTTGATACAACCATTTGCGATGGTAAATCGTATACCTACAATGGACGTACTTATACTCAAACAGGTACATATAAAGACACTATAATTCAAGGTCCATTTCATATAGATGTGCATACGATCAATTTAACTGTTGACCCTTGTTATGATTTATTTGTTCCATCAGCATTTACACCTAATGGAGACTTAGTTAATCCAACATTTAAACCGATTGGAAAAAACTTCAATCCAGATACCTATTCCATGTCAGTTTTTGATAGATGGGGAACAAAAATATTTACTACAAAAGATTTAAGCAAAGGATGGAATGGAACCTATAAAGGAAATCCTTGTGAAGTAGGAACTTATTACTATCTTATAGAATTTAAATTTAATAATGCTGACAAATCTGAGCAACGTAAAGGGGATGTTACTTTAATTAGATAGTATAAAGTATCAAAATTAGAAATAAAAAAAGAAGCTGTTCTAAATGGGCAGCTTTTTTTTGTTTGAAACCGCGTAAGGATTAATCCGCCGCGGCGGACTAAAACCCTCCCGACCAAAGCGTCGGGATAATCTATTCAGTTGAGATTTTAGAATTTTTCTAAATATCAATAAAAAAAGGAGTTAGATTTTCTAAGTCCTTTTATCTGTGACCGCGTTAGGATTCAAACCTAAAACCCTCCCAACCAAAGCGTCGGGATAATCTATTCAGTTGAGATTTCAAAATGTTTCTAACAGCTTCCATCCTGAAAATAGTTATACGAATTTTCTTAAATCAGTTAAAAGATAATCCTACATTCTCTTAGGTTTGATATAGTGCTGACAGATAAAAAAAGCTGCCCTATAGGACAGCTTCTTTTTGTTTGTGACCGCGTTAGGATTCAAACCTAAAACCCCCTCATCCGTAGTGAGGTACTCTATTCAGTTGAGCTACGCAGCCATTCCAAACGTATTTGGGAGTGCAAATATATAATGTACTTTTGTCTTATCAAAAAAAATAGTGAAAATGCTGATAGAACTTTGGAGTTTAGGAAAGGAAAATACGAAATTGATGGATGATGCTATTGCTGAATATACTAAGCGTATCAACCGTTACATGGCTTTTAAACTTATTAGTATCGACAATTCAAAAATTAATAAAAATATTCCAAAAGAGCAACTTTTAGATAAAGAAGCCGACCTTATTTTATCTAAAATGACTGAAAAAGATCTTTTAGTTGCTTTAGATGATAAAGGAAAATCGTTTTCTTCTGTTCAATTAGCAGAAAAATTAAATCATATGATGAATTTATCGCCAAGTAGAATTATATTCTTAATTGGTGGTAGCTTCGGCATAGCCAATAAAATCAAAGAAAAAGCCCATATGGTATTATCACTTTCTGAACTTACATTTCCTCATCAACTCGTTCGATTATTGTTTACTGAACAATTGTATCGATCATTTACCATTTTAAAAAATGAAAAATATCATCATGAATAAGGAAATTTATTTTTTTTGATTACCTTTGCCACCCTTCAATATTTCATTGGTTGAAAAACCACGAAATGGCGAGATAGCTCAGTTGGTTAGAGCGCAGCACTCATAATGCTGAGGTCCCGAGTTCAAATCTCGGTCTCGCTACTAAAAATCCCGATTTAAGTCGGGATTTTTTTATGGATTTTGTTGAAATAATTTCTGAACAGTGAAGTACCCTTTCTTTTTTCGACCATAATAATCAATGATACTCCAACTACATACTGGCCAACAATCATTGAATTGCCATATCAAGGAACCCATACATCGTTTATTCGACTGAAGTTGTGACTCTATAGAAATGCCTAAAGCGCGAGATTGCAATTCTTGTGTTGCATTGATGTACTCGCTGAAATTGGAAGAATTTAATTTTTCTTGGCTTAAATAACTAGCTAATGTCTGATATCCGGTTGGATGTTTTTGATGAATTTTCATTACTCTACTCGAAGTATCATAATCAGCAGGAATTGAAAACTCTTCGATTGATTCTATATTGGGCATTGCTTGCATACCATACTCAGACATAAAACGAGGAACTTTTGTTTTCATAATTGAAATGGGTTCCAATCCCCACCACATACCCCAATAATGAGCATCTCCATGGGTCATACTTCGTTGTCGTCCCCAACCGTTGAGTGGTGATGATGCAATATATTGTCGACCTGGATCCAATTCCAACAGTAACTCTGGTATTACTTTATTAAAAAGTAAATCATATTCATCCCATAATAATGTAGAATCATTAGTACTTAATTTAAATTGCTTTTGCCATCCCCAATTATGCCAAGCTTCATCAATCTCGTTGTTGCCGCACCAAAGTACTATACATTTATGTTTTCGAAGTCGGATAATATTATCTCGCAACTCAGCCTTTACATTTTCAACAAAGTGAGTATCTGCAGGATACATGGCTCCTGCAAACATAAAATCTTGCCATATATTAATTCCCAACGAATCACATAAATCATAAAAGGCATCATCCTCATATATTCCACCTCCCCATACTCTCAACATATTAAAATTTGCCTCTTTGGCAGCAATTAATAATGCCCTATATTTATCTTTTGTAATACGTGGTAAAAACACATCGGCTGGAATCCAATTAGCCCCCTTCATAAAAGTAGGAATCCCATTCACTTCGAAATAAAAAGATTCTCCAATGGAATCTTTTTCTAGTTTCAATTTTACATCTGAATAGTAGGCCGAAGAAGGTGAAGGTAAATCACCAAAACCTATTTTCACAGGTCTCCAAATCCCACATGTGGTTAATTTAGGTGCCCAGTCCCAACCAAAATGATATTGTGCTTTACGTACATAATTTCGATTATTCTCACAAGGCCTTTGAAGAGGTTTTGCAATCAATGCGATTGAATCTACCATCTTGTCTGCATTTCTAAATTCAATGTTTAAAACATTCTTCGATTGAACTAGTTGACTTATATCTACTACGTAAGTTCTAAACATATTCTCAGCTTGAAGAATCAAACTATCATTTAAATAAACATCAGCATAAGTATCCAAGCCGTCAAATTGAAGTACAATTTTTTTAAGATGTAATTGATAATCGGATAATTTAAAAGTGGTTTGATATTCCCAATCTACTTGACTTACCCATTGTACCTTTTGTTCATTATCACGATAAAAAGGATCTGGAATTAAATCTTGAGCCATCAAATCGGTATGTATTGTACCAGGTACTGAAGCTGTATACCATTTTGGTGTACCAAGTTGTCTAAAATTCCATGAGTGGTCTAAATTGATATACGAAGTATGTTGTGCTTTCAGTTCAAATGAAACAAATTGTAACATTGTATAAAATAGAAACCATCTTATCATTTTATTGAATGCTGTGTTCAATAGATAAGTGCAACACTTACCCTGTAAGCTGCAAAAATACTTCATTGGGTGTTAAATAATCAAATTTTCTTACTGGCCTATTGTTGAGTAGTTTTTCTACTCTTTTAACTTCTTTACTATCAATGCAATTGAAATC
>CANHGW010000084.1 GCA_947460175.1 Bacteroidota bacterium
AGCCATTTTTTTAGTATCAGATTCATAGCTTTTTTGTTTCCGACAAAAAACGGTCATTTTTAGCTATTTTTCGACAGCCTTGATTTTTTGCTCCACTTTTTTATCAAGAAAAAAGTGGAAATTTCGATTTTTATGAAAATTCGATTTAAAAGAAAATTGTAATTGTTTTAGAAAGAAATTAAAAGTTAATCAGTATTTTCTTAAGTCGAGTCTCAGCGTTGAATTGGAATTACTTCGAATCCTCGGGATTGTTTGGTTTATTAATCAGTTCATCGTCATAAAAGCCTTCGCTTACATTCATTTTCATACTTAATCGGTTAGAATAATTGACACGTGCGCTGCGTTCTTTCAAAAACATACGATCTATATCATCTTGATTTTTATTAAAAAACATGGTGTTGTTGATTGATAATTTATCTGCCAAAGCAGTCACATCATGGTCGGTTCCGATATAAGTAAAGGTCCAGTTTTTGAGTTTCAATTCTTCGACCAAGGCTTTAATAGCCTCTCCTGAAAATTCTCTGGAAGCATTTTCTTCTCCATCGGTGAAGATAGTGACCAATACATTGTAATCGGTCATGGGCGCCAAATACTGCTTCAACTTATTGAGTCCAAAACCCATGGCATCATACAAGGGTGTACTTGCATCTGGGTTATAGTTGGTATCGTTGAGTTGGTTGAGTTTGCTTGCCGGGTCGACAAAGTGGAGCAATTTCTGCCCTAACCCATTGAAGCTAATCATAGAAATAAAATGTTCCTGATCGGGAAATTCTTTTTCAATGCCTTTGATGGTTTGCACGATTTCGTTGAATCCTTGCAATACGCTTTTTTTGATGCTTGCCATCGATCCGCTTTCGTCGAGGATGATGAGGTTGTGGATTTTGTTCATGAGATTTGAGATTTGAGAGTTTTTTTTTAATAATACAAAATTAGTATCATGGTACGTAACCAGTGTATGTAGTGCCAAGAATACAGGAACACGGATTGGAGAGGTGGAACACGGATTGGAGAGATTGGAAAGATTTGCACAGATTTATAGTATAAGTTATTGAATGAAATGTTTTTTAATTACAAGCGAAAAATCAGTTTTAATCAGCTCAATCTATTCAATCCGTGTTCTAAAAAAATCCGTATTCTAATCAGATTTTTACAGATTGGAGAGGTGGAACACGGATTGGAGAGATTGGATAGATTTACACAGATTAGAGAGGAGGAACACGGATTGGAAAGATTGGTTAGATTTGTACAGATTTATTGTATAAGTTATTGAATGAAATGAATTTTAATTACAAGTGAAAAATCAGTTTTTATCAGCTCAATCTATTCTATCCGTGTTCTAAAAAAATCCATGTTCAAAAAAAAACTGTTCTAATCTGCTAAATCTATCAAATCCGTGTTCAAAAAAATCCGTTTTTATCAGCTAAATCTAACTAATCCGTGTTCTAAAAAAAATCCGTGTTCTAATAAATCAATTCTATTTCAAGTTCATCATTCTTCACATCTGTTCTACATGCCACTAAATGCCCTCCATGTGTGATGTTGTAATCAGTACAAATAGCCAACTGATTTTCAATGACAGGTGCATACTTCAGTGAATAGTGACCAAAGAAAACTGTTTTGCTTCCATCGTAAGTTGCATAGTTAGTTCCAATAGGTAATGGAGATTGTTTCAAGGCTTCAGGGCAAGGTATCAATACCTCATTCATTGTTTTTCGATCAGCGAATGGCATCCACCATTTTACTCTACAATCTCCCCGATGATTTCCTTCTTTATCTGGATTTGTAATGCCATTTGGCAAAGCAGTTTCTATGCCTTTTAAGGTTTCTTCTATCACTCGAAAAGCCTCATTTTCTTTATTACAACATCGAGACAAGAACGTAGAATCCATGGTTGTATAGTGTTGTTTTATCCATTCAATATTTGCTTCATTCCAATAGGCGTGTACTACATTAAAACTAGGTAACTCGAGAAAGAGTGGCAATGATTTGAACCATTCCAAATACATTTCCCATTCATCTTCTTTCTTATGAAATTGCTCCAAGGTTTGTAGATGTTGTTTGATTTCTTTCCAGGAATGGTCTCTAAAGAATCCACCTTTTTCGATATGAGGTGTATGAAAGCAAATCGCATTGTATTCATGATTTCCCATGATGCATTGGGCAAAACCACGTTCGCACATGGTTTTTACAATATGCAGTGTTTCTCGAATCTGCGAACCTCTATCAATCAAATCACCCACAAATATCACTTGCCTTCCATCGGGGTGTTGATAACAATCATCGATGAATTGATAACCGAGTTTTAATAATAGTTGTTCTAATTGGGTAGCGTGCCCATGTATATCGCCAATGATATCATACATCCGTTAGTGTTTTAAAGTTATAAATATAAGTCATCTTGATTACAGTCTTGTAGTTTAAAATTTTGATCATTTGGGGTAATTGAATTGATGATAAAATTCAAATTATCGTCTATATCGTCATCTTCAAGGTTTAATAATTGGTCAAGTTCAATGTGGCATTTGCTAATTTCAATATACATGCCTTGAATAAATAAAGGATCATAGTTGAATGGGTAAGATTCATCTTGTAATAAATTGATATTCATCACCAATGAACTTGCCACTGAGTAATAAGTTGCATAGATCAAAATGTGCACTAGCATTTTTTGATTACACAAAATGTGTATCATTCGAAGTTCACCATTTTGTTCAAAAATTAATTCAATTTGGCAAGATCCAATATTACGAACAGTAATCTCTGTAATATAAAATGTTTCTAAATCGATCAACCCATCATTGAATTCATTATTAGCACCTAATATAATTTCCTTCTCTTGGGTGTCTCTTTGTCCACTGCAAAACAAATAAAAAAGATAGTCACCATATTGTTCAAAAAAAGGCAAATTATACTTCCTGAGGGCGTTAGTATTTTTTGATGTATTAAAATCTGTAAAAGTATATGGAATATATCGCTTGGGTGAAACATTATAGACTTTTGCTTTTTCTAAACATTCCAATAATTCTCCTTCAGTACAAAGTCCCATTAAGTATATGTCATAGTATAGAAAATTGGTATAAGCGGTAGTGTCAAATCCAAGATATGGAAGAACATCTTGCGAAGCAGCGAAACTCAATTTTGCAGTTTTTAAAATATCGACATTTAATAGCACTGGTGAAAGAAAATAGTATTCTGCTTCATGAAGTAAAATGTTATAAACCACTTCTGCCCTATCTTCAATATTCTGAATAGAAAAACCTTCTTGTTGTAGAATGTTTGAGTATCGAAATGCTTGTGTAGGCAATCCAAATTGAGTTAATATAGATTCTTCTAATTCTATCATCATCATACCCGGACCATCATTGATTACAGACTTATCAGGCTGCTGTTGCCATTCGTATGCATGTTTGATGTATGACATTATTTCGGGTATAATTTTATCTTTTAGCATTTCGAATTCTTTTATTGTAATGTTTGAGTGCTCAGTTTTCTATGAATTAAATTGTCTATTTATCATCCACTACACCACCAAGTTCGTGAATAAATTCAATGGTTGTTTTTTCGTATCCACGAAATCGTGCGCATTCTTCAAATTTTTGAGCCTCTTTAAATAAATTTTTCAAGGCTTTTATTTCAATTCTTTTTGTATTCAAAAAGTCGATCATTTCCTTTCGGAGTTTTATTTCTTGCTGGTAGTATAAGATTGAATCTGACATATTTATTTTTTATATTAATGTATACATTTTTTCTAGAATCTTCACCATTGCAAATGTGTCTAGTTTACAATATTCTAATAATTGTTGGCGCTGAGTTTGTTGTGTAGCCTCATCTTGGTATTGCAATTGCGAATACACAAAACTAGCTGTCATACCTTCTTGTATATCAAGGTCATCGTAACTCAATTCAGGAATAAATACAGGCAATACTTTTTTGATAGATGCACTCCCCTCGCATGCTGGTATATCAATCCACTTTTTCGAAAATGGTATTTTCAAATCCACCATTCGATTCAATATCGCTTGTAGTTGAGGTTCGTATTGAGTAAAATTTTTGATTAAACCTTTCAGCATGGTCATTTCGTAAGATGCATGCCAAGCCAAAATAGTGCCTTTATCTCCCATATCTTTAATCAATTGTTGAATCAAAACTTCTCTTGGATCATCAATTCCATTTCCTATAAATTCTTTGTGGTCGCATTCGCAGCTTGGTTTATGTTGCACATGCAAAGAATACTGAAAAGGCAAGGCTTGCCAAGGCGATGATGCATTGTATGGAGGAATACCATGCATGACAGTTTCAAAATCAAAATAATAAAGTGGGTATTGCAAGTCGTCGATAAAGTCTTTCACGGATGCTTTATCTAAGGTGGGTTCCGAACTCAATTCCTCTGTTTCTTCCTCTACCACATCTTTCCAGCAATGATCCATAAACGGACATTCATAGGGTTTTGTACAGTGATCCCCTACTTCAACTGTTGGTTCAATTTTGGCTAGCAACATTTGTTTCAACGATTCCAGATTAGTTTCAATCATAGCCTGTTGCTCTATCACCTGCTCTAAAATAGACTCAGATGTAAACAAGGCTTGTACATCTATATCGCCGTTTCGTATATATTCTCGATTAAAATGTACAATGCTGATATCGCCCACGGGTAAGCCTGTTTTGGTCATCACATAATACTGAAAAGCAGCATCTGTAATATGTTGTGGCTTTACACCATTCGTTCCTTTCACTTCAAAGGCATACCACAAATCATCTTTTCGTACCAATATATCGATGGCACATAAAGCACCTTCGTACTGAAAACAAGCTTCATAAATCACATCGTTGGTCATGAGATAGCTTTGTGTAAGCATAACCGATTTTTGATATTCATAAAGTCTAAGTGGTGAAGCATCGATCCCATTGGGGAAAAGCTGTTGTGCCAACAGACCTGCATTGGTACCGGCATCGAAAACAGCTTGCTGTTGTTCATCTTCTTCCTCAGGCAATAAATCTCTTCTATATTTAGAATAGTATAATCGTTTTGGACATTGAAGCCCGGCCATAAAGGTAGATTTGGAGAGGATGTGTTTTTTCATGAATTGAGAGTTTTGAGATGTGAGATATGAGATGTGAGATATGAGATGTGAGATATGAGATGTGAGATATGAGATATGAGATGTGAGATGTGAGATATGAGATGTGAGATATGAGATGTGAGATATGAGATGTGAGATATGAGATGTGAGATATGAGATGTGAGA
>CANHGW010000085.1 GCA_947460175.1 Bacteroidota bacterium
AATTAAACTTATCTTGTTTTTAATCTAAAAAAAGTGAAACTGATTTGTTAAGATTTCATAATTAAAAAAAATAGAGGTTATATCATCTTTACATCTTTTGATGTCTTCAATCTCTATTTAACTTCATATACATTTTGTAATTTTAACAATTGGAACAATTAGGACACTTAAGAGTTAGACTAAATTCATATATAATAGTAAAAGTATTCGCTTTCAATAAATAAATAATTATAATGATTATAGGCCTCATGAATCATTACGTGGGTTAAGTCCCGAAAAGTATAAAAAAGTCCATTACTCATGGAATCTATTCCGCTAAGCTTCATTCACCCAACGAACAATGTTAAAATGAAGCTCAAACGAAATGAATTTTATTATTTAGAGCTTTACTAAATAAAGATGGGGAGTCTACTACAATTACACTTCACTCGATTATGTAAAAGCTTTTTAAGATCTTCAAAATCGCTTCAATTTCCTTTATGCTTGGTATAAATCATAGCACAAACCTTATCCATAGCTTTGAATAAGGCGCTGTCAAATTGAGGCGATTTTGTAATACTCGTAAGCGTAACAACCGCTTGATAAAAAATTTCATTATCCGTGCGAGAAACCCGCTCCACAAAGTAAACTGCATTACTCCCTTTGGGGGAATCAGAAACGATTACTTCTTCGGTAGTAAAATCTATAGCAAACAACATCTATTTTCAAATATTTAGGTTATAACTTATTGATGCAAATGACAACGGCCACTGGAACTTAATGTTCGTTTTTTACAACGCAATCCTTTTTTAGTTGTACCCGTACACTGTGTTGATGTCCCCTCAGTATTTCCTGAATTTGTTGTAGTTCCTCCATCACAACAATTAGTTCCAACAATCCGATTATGGACTTTACAGGTACAACTATTGGATTTACTTCGGTTACATTCTCGGCAAAGTAACTGAATATTTGAAGGTTCGCTGCTTCCTCCACACGAGAAAGGAGTTACGTGATCATACTCCAAATTGAGTGTACTCCCGCAACATTGGCATTTTCCGCCATCTCTAGTATAAACAATCTTTTTGGTCGTTTGGGAGACATACCGGCTTTGAGCATAACCTTGCAAACCGAAAACAAACAAGAGTAAAAGGAGAAGAATTCGTTTCATTTTAAATATTTCATTAAACCATTAGGTCATAAATCTTCGCACAAAGTTAGTGAAATGTTTTGTTTCAAAACACTGATTACAAAGTGTATGAGATAATTTAATTAATGTGCCAAAACAACTTTATAGTTATTGATTCTTTTTCTTAAAAACGTTAGTTCACTATTGTTTTTAGATGCTCAATCATAAAATCTTTTCGTTCCACAATTTTATAATGGGCATCTCTTGAAAATTTTTCTCCATACTTTAATTGGCCGTCCAAATATAAGCTAACTATAACTCTCTTCTCTCTAACTTGAAATTTATAATCATGAGCCCCTACGCAATATCGGCCATCCGACATTAATCGGCCTATTTGAATATAAGAAAGCTGGTCATAATAAAAAAAGTAACATTTCCGATTCCGCTTTTCTACCCGTAATATTCTGTCGGAATAATCAAATTCACCAAATATTTTACGCAATTCGGCATTGTATTTTTTTATGAGTCCTGTTTTATTCATCTTATATTCTGATTCGTCAACCGAACCTAGATACTTTTTCTCATCAGTAGTAACTAAAACTTCGACATGATTTCCCTCTCCCCTCCGATAATAATTAATATCAAAATCAAGTTTGAAAAAGTCTTTTTCAACAGCTAAGAGTCCTTTTTCTGATTTATACAGCACTTCTTGCTTGCCATTATTTACTGTTGCAAATGAGGAAAATAAAAACAATACAACGACTAAAAAAAGGTGTTTCATATTACTTAAATTTTTAGATTACAGATTTAGTTTATGCAGACCAAGATTGGCTTCTTTTTCTAGATTACTTTGATGGTATCCAACCTCAATACATTCGCTTAAATATTGTGCTATAAACGCTTCAATAGAACCGAATCGTTCATATTGTAATGTATGAATAAGTTCATGGGCTAAAACCTCTTTTGGGTTTGCAGCTTGTTCGTGGACAAAAATTCCATACCTAAAACAAATTCCTTGGGTATTTGAATTTAATAAACCTATTTGTTTGGCTAATTGAAGTAGCAAAGCATCATTCGGGAAAGGCACTTCTTTGGACATCCAAACGCGAACTATATCATAATTTTTAACTCCTATTTCTCTGGCAATAGATTGCTCATCTGATGTTAAAAGTCGACCCTGACTAATAATTGCATTTTCTTGTTGCTCCAACCAATCACAAACCTTTGGCAATAACTTTTTTATACTAGCTTGGTCTATTTTAATCACGGGTAATTTCAATTAAGTGTTCGTAAAACATAACCATAGCCAATGTGTCCAACTCACAATATTTCAAAAGACCTTGAGAAATTTGATTTCTTTCTTTATCAGACATGTCTTGAAATTGTAACTTGGCATAAGCTGTTAATGCAGCACCTCCATCGGCTATGTCTTCAATATCTGAAAGGGTTTCCAACTTTTCTAGTTGGTCCCAACCTTCAAAAACCGGTGGTAACATTTTGTATGGACTAGCCACTACTCCATTGTCAATCTTCAACCAAATGTGATTATTGCCAAAATTTTTACTACTCACATTAATCTCACCAATAGATTTACTGTATTTTACTTTTAGAAAAGTACTTGTTTGTAAAGCAGCAGGGAGAATGGCTTTAATGGAATTTGACCCCTTAGTTAACGGATTGAAATAATAATGCTTAACGATCTCGTTCAAGTCAACCATATTGCGCTCACCTACCCAAGTATCCACGCTATCTTTGGTGGACTGTGTGATGCTTTTAATAAAAGTAATTAATTCCTCTCTATCCGGTTCATTGCTATTTTTTAATTGAACCACAATGGCATTTAATACTGAATTTTCATGTTTGGCAAATTTAAAAATAGTACCCATATCATTTTCCAATACACTTTTAAGTGCTCTCACAAAAGAGAAATTTGGAAACTCACCTGGCATATTATTTATGTATTCCGACTTGTGTTCAATTGTACCGTTTTCATGATAAATATGATGTGAAAACTGAAAAGCAACTTGTTCATATGGAGATCTTCCAGCAGTAAACGGAAGAGCAACGGTACTCGTTTCAAAATCAATAAAATGCAAGGGAAATTGCCATTGGGTCATTTCTGCTTTTAAACCGTCTTTCTCTAAATAGATAGAATCATCGCCTGTTTTAGATTTTTCCACTTGTATCCATCTTCTTTGGCCTGGAGTTATTATTCCTGGAACCAAAGTAATATTAAAATCTTCTTCGGTTAAATCTTCCATAAATAATCGATTGGATTCTAAAAGCCCTTTCCCTTGGTAGTTCCATATTTCCATGGCCGTTGATTTCTTCATATCAGACTCCGACCATTGGTGTTGTTTTCTAAAACAATACTCAAATCCTGACAATAGTCCCTTGGCTTTATCCTCATCGCTTGCTCTGAATTCGCACTTTTTGCAAGCTCCAAAACTAGTAGGCCAATTAAAATACTTTTCTGCTAAATAATGCGATTTGAAAGACTCAAGAGCTTCTTTAAATTCTAAATTAGCATGGTATTTATATTTACTGCCTATGATGTCGTTTATAATAGTATCAACATTAATTTCAGACAAAACTGATTCTCCAATTTCCTCCAAACTGTCAATCTTTTTGATAATAGCTGTTCTTGGATTTCCTTCTGAAGGTACCCTAAACATTTGATTTAAACCATCCACTTTGGCCGTTTTAGCCTTATCGGCCATCATAAAGTAAGCTTCAAATTCAAACTCAGGATAAGTGGCTTTAGCAATATGTTTTTGGAAGGCTAAATCAAATAAATTTAATTTATGTTTTGCATCTAAACCACCTCTTTTGCCTATAAAAGTATTCTCATCATAAGGGTCAAATGATTTGGCTTTTACCTCAATTAAACGTATGTGATTGCCTTTTTTGACCAAAATATCTGTTCGAATAAAGAAGCTATTGATAAGGAATGCAGCTTCGTAAATTACAACATTCTCTTGTCTCAAGGCCTCTTGTGTAAGTTGAAATGCTTTTTCATATTCATAAGGTTCTGTATCAATAAATATTCCATTTGGATAATGCAAACGCGCCAATTCCTCAACTTGAAATCCTCCTTTTGCTAAAGCCAATAAAAAGGTATCGTCCATTTTCTTGTTGGCAAATTCTTTTTTTCCTGTGAAATATAATTTATTGGGACACTCAAGTCCTAATTTGAAACGAGATTTTGAGAGTACTTTCATATTTTCTTCTTTACTAATTAATTTAATCTATATGCCATTTTACATCCCCTAATTCAACTGTTCCGTACATATCAACTGAGAGTTCAGATCCTAAAGGGGTGACATCGAGTTTAATTGTATAACCGTCAAAACCACAATCTTCCCGAATGGAACTTGAAAAACATTTTTCTAAAAAGGTTTTCATTTCTTCATGTTGACTATCTGAAATTTCTATCATTATTTTTTTCATCTTTAGTAACGTTTTAAAAGATTAATTATTTTTTGAAGCCCAATATCAGCAGCTTGACCTCTAAATTCCTCAGGTACCAAAAAAGTGAGATTATCATCATTAGACAACCAAATATTGGGACTGTCATCTATGATTATTATGTCTTTGTAACTGGTAACCCAATCTGATTTGACCGTTTTTTTATGTTTACCATGAATGATTTTGCAGTTTTTCCGACTCAATAAGGCTTTGGGGTGAATGGCTAGCTTATCACAAACTGTCTTAGCATATTTTCTCAAAGCGGTAGTATAGACAATAATATCGCCTTTTGTTTGGCAAATACGTATCAGTTCTTCTGCCAAAGGTCTTTTATAAACTTTGAGAAATGGGTTATGTTGGAAAAGCAATTCAGCGGATTCCTTTTCTGCATAAGAGCCATAAATAAGAGTATGGTCAAGATCTAAAATAAAAAGGCGCGCCATCGATTTACGAATTAGAATAATGATCTAAAAAAGACAATTCATCACTGGTAAGACTTGACAACCCCGACTCTAAAATTTTATCCAAGATGGCATTTAAGGTGGTTTTCTTGTCCAATACTTCGTAACGCAAGGGTGCAACATTGTGCAATACTTTTAAATATTCATGGTTCCAGCCCATTACCTC
>CANHGW010000086.1 GCA_947460175.1 Bacteroidota bacterium
CAAAAATAACAAGGTTCGAGCGCGATAGTTTTTCGAAGGTTGAAAAAATCGCTACCCAATTTTAAGGAGGCTATAAAAAATGCAGCAAAGAGAAGCAGTGCAGAAAATTTGTTTAACAAATCAACCCATTTGTTAAACAAATTTAACACATAGCTTGTTAATGAGAAACTTGAAGAAAGACATCAAGTAAAAAAACGTGGAGATTCCGAAAATCCTTAAGAGTAGGACGAATAAACAACCAATTTCCAATGGAAAGTTTAAAAATTGCTAGCGACAATTACGTTGCGTTTACGTTCTTTATCGGAACGATGGCTATGATGGCCGCCTCTGTATTCTTCTTTTTCGAACTAAACAACACCTCGAAAAAGTGGAGAACTTCGGTTTTAGTTTCGGGATTAATCACCTTCATTGCAGCAGTGCATTACTACTACATGAGAGGTTACAATCTTGAAACGGGTGATTCACCTACATTTTTCCGTTATGTAGACTGGATTTTAACCGTGCCTTTGATGTGCGTGGAGTTTTACCTAATCACCAAAAAAGCAGGTGCAAAAATCGGCTTGCTATGGAAACTAATTGCTGCATCGCTTGTGATGTTGGTAACTGGTTATTTTGGGGAAACCATCGACAGAGGAAACAGTGTTCTTTGGGGCGTAATCTCAGGAGCTGCATATTTTTACATTGTTTATTTGATTTGGTTTGGAGAAGTTGCAAAACTTGCAGAATCAGCAGGTACTCAAGTTGCTAAAGCTACCCGTGTTCTTGCATGGTTTGTTTTGGTTGGTTGGGCAATTTACCCTTTGGGCTACATTTTAGGAACTCCAGGAGGATTGTTTGGAATGCAATTGGTGTCTGACCCTGCTGCTGCTGCGCATTCAATGGATATTGTTTACAACATCGCGGATGCTATCAATAAGATTGGATTCGGTCTTGTTATTTACGCATTATCAAGAAACGATCAGGAATAAAAATTCTACATTATTCAAAAGCCTTCATGCATTTACGCATGGAGGCTTTTTTTTTTTGCAGAAAAGGGAGGTAATTGAGTATAGATTGCATAATCCGAGTTCAACTTTCACCATAAAGGTTGAACGATTCTAAGATTAAAAGCGTTATTTACAGCCGCATCAATCCATGTTACCGCTCAATCCATGCTTTCATTTACCATGAATTGGTTTGGCTTGGGCATGTCATCGAAATACCCTATTAACGCATGCAACTTGAGCAAGTTGGTCAAAAAGCAATCACTTGAATGGGGATGTTCTTGAATGGAACGTTTAATAAGTTTCCAATCCGCACAACAGCGCAAAAAGACAATCCTACAGCTTAAAATTTAGCAATATCTGCAACCACAGCTGCTAAGTCTTTTTTCTTAGAAACACCAAAATGTTTTTTTAGAAATACAATGTATTTTTCTATGGTTCTTTCAGATTTTGCAAGAACTGTAGCGATTTCAGCTGCCGTTTTACTTTGAGCAACTAATACCAAACAAAGACTTAATTTAGAATTCAATTGAACGTATTTCCTTTTGTTCGTTTCAATTTCAAGTCTACTGGTATCATTCATTTTATCTTCAGATTGAAGAAGATTCATGAAATAAATATTGAGTTTTTCTTCAATTTCTGAATCATTAAAAATGTGATCAAAGTATGGGCTAACCGATTTTAGGGTCTTAAATTCTCGTTTAATAACAAGTCCAATTGTTACCGGTTGACTATCCTTCGTTTTAATTTTTTTAATTTTTAAATCGAAAGATTCTCTGTCAGTTAATTTCAATATGAAATGCGAGAAGTTAGGAAGCGGCTTTTCGATAAATTGATCGGGATGTTCGTAATGAACAAAATTTAACTGCGGATATTTTTTTGACAAACTGTCGGAAATAATGCGGTAAAAAGAAACGCACTCTGATACAAAAGCAACTTGCATAGGGTTTTAGTCGATGTTCAAATATAGTTTTTTTTGAAACCATATGAACTACCCAAAAAAGTACCCAATTATGGGGTGTTGTTCTCGGTGCTTTAGGAAAAGAATAAATTTGATTAGGTTGAGTGAATAAAAATTAAACGGTGTTTATAAATGACCTATTTCCAAGTGGATGCGTGTAGATTTAAGATTGTGAAGCAATAAAAAAAAGAAGCTTATGCATAAATGGAGAATTTTCTGGTTGCTTACTTTACAGTTGTTTTTTACTTCAACATTTGCCCAAGGCGAGGCCAATATCTGGTATTTTGGTGTAAATGCTGGAGTGGACTTTAATTATAATCCCCCAATTGCTTTAACTAACAGTGCCATGGTTGCGAATGAAGGTACTGCTGTTTTATCTGATTCAATCGGTCAGCTTTTGTTTTATACGGATGGTATCACGGTCTGGAATCGTCAGCACGACACGCTCTTTAATGGAAATAATCTATTGGGAGGATCGTCTTCTACACAATCAGCCTTGATTATTAAAAAACCTGCCAGCAGTAGTTTCTACTTTATTTTTACTATTCAGGAGGCCGAAGCTAGTACTTGGAAATTATCCTATTCAGAAGTGGATATGAACTTAGACAATGGCCTAGGCGGAATTACGAATAATAAAAATACCCTATTATTTTCTCCCATTGCAGAAAAGATTACTGCAGTTAAACATGCAAATAACACATCGATTTGGCTCCTTTCTCATGATAAATTCACGAATAGGTACCTATCATTTCTAATTACGAATAATGGTGTCAATCCTACTCCCATCTCATATTATGCTGGATCAACCGACACTTCCTATCAGGGTGGGTTAACTGCTCCTAATTCTGGCTATTTAAAAGCATCGCAAAATGGAACTAAAGTTGCCTGTGCATTTGAGAAGGTAAACAAAATTGATGTATTAAACTTCGACAATACCACAGGGCAGTTTTCTTTCGATTTCACCATTACTACCATCGTTAATCCATACGGTGTCGAATTTTCTCCAAATGATTCTTTGCTCTATGCAACAGGCATTGATCCACCGACCTTAACGCAATTTAACCTTGGTTTGTCCAACCCTTCCACGATTATTTCTAATTCCGTAAGTATCGATTTGCCTGCGTATCCCTTTACAAGTTCTATACAGCGCGGTCCTGATAAAAAAATATATCTGTCGCGCATAAACAATGGGTTTCTTGATTGTATCCACAATCCAAATCAAATAGGAATATCGTGCAACTATGCCGCCGATGCCTTGAATTTAAATGGGATAACTACGCAACTTGGACTGCCTAATTTCGCGCCCTTTTTGTTTACTCCTCTTGCCATTAATGCTGTGGGTAATTGCTCCGGAGACACGGTCTTATTTTCGTTAGAAAATGCCGCTGCATTTGATTCTGTACAATGGAATTTTGGTGATGTATCGTCGGGTAATTTAAATTATTCAAATTCACTCAATCCCACACATTTTTACGCAAACGGAGGTTCATATTTTATTACGTTAATTGCATTTTCGGGAAATCAAGTGGATACGCTTGAGCACATCGTTAACGTATACCAGGCTCCCAATGTATCGTTCCCTTCCGATACTATCTTTTGCTACACCGGATCTTTGCAACTCGATGCAGGAGTTGGAGATGCATATATGTGGCAGGATGGAACAAGCATCCCATCTTATACTGTTTATATTCCGGGTATTTATTATGTTACGGCAAGTAACTTTTGTGGTTTAAGCTCTGATACTGTAAATGTTAATGTTTCGTATGGGTCATTTGGCGTTAATCTTGGTGAGGATTTGAATATCTGTGAAGGAGACCAGGTTTCTTTTGACATGTTGCAACAAACCAATTCGACATATCTCTGGCAAGATGGAAGTACCAATTCTCAATTCAGTATAACCCAATCGGGCGAATACTATGTTTCTGTTTCTAACATATGTGGAACAACTTCCGACACTGTTCTGGCAGTTGTAAATCCTTTACCAAGCGTTTTTTTGGGTGATGATATTTCTGTTTGTAATGATATTTCTGTTCAATTAATTGCAAACGGAATTGCAGATACTTATTTATGGTCTGATGGAAACACCAATTCAAGTATAACTGTTACTTCACCCGGAATATATTCTGTAACTGTTACAAATTCCTGTGGTAGTAAAACCGATTCAATCGTTGTAAGTACAGGCTCTCCAACCACAGGTTTCGTTAATATTAATGAATGTGAAGCCGTCAATATTAACGGCATTACTTACTCTACTTCCGGCCAGTTTACTCAGTTGTTACAAAACGCAAGCGGTTGCGACAGTATCCTTACCATCAACGCAGAAATTCTAGACTTCAACGCCCAAATTTTCCAGACAGATTCCATGTTGTATGCAAATGGAAACCCCACCAGCATTCAATGGATTAATTGTACAACCGGCCAAGCCATTCCCGGTGCTACACAAACTTCTTTCACACCGCAAGTTTCTGGAAACTATGGCGCTGTAATTACCATTGGCGAATGTGTCGACACCAGCAACTGTCGGCAAATCATTCAATCACCTGCACCCGAAAAACCAAGTTCATTGTGCGATAGGTTAATCGTATCACCCAATCCGGTCTACGAGCAAATTGAATTTACCTTAGACAAATCGGTTTATGACATTCGCCTTTTTACCTCCACTGGAGCGCTGGTAAAATCAAGCAAAGGAAACGATCAAAAGCAAATTCTAAACTTTCAAGATTTAGCACCTGCGATGTATGTGCTGCAGGTGGATGAGTGTCGATTTAAAATAGTTAAACAATAAAAAAATGAAGCTTATGAATCAATCTAGACTTTTCTGTTTGTTAATTCTACAGTTGTTTTACACATCAATATTTGCCCAAGGCGAAGCCAATAATTGGTATTTCGGCAAAAATGCCGGATTAAATTTTAATGGAGGTTCGCCAATTGCACTAACCAACGGACAGGTCAACTCCTTAGAAGGTTCTGCTGTGATGAGTGATGCTGATGGAAACTTGTTGTTTTATACCGATGGTGCAACCGTTTGGAACCGAAACCATGAAATTTTGCAAAATGGCGCTGGATTGTTAGGTGAGCAATCATCGACCCAGTCGGCGCTCATCATTCAAAAACCGGGAAGCAGCAATATTTATTACATTTTTACAACTTCTCAGGCAGAACGATTCTCTGA
>CANHGW010000087.1 GCA_947460175.1 Bacteroidota bacterium
CTGATTTCAATTGCATTGATAGTAAAGAAGTTAAAAGAGTAGAAAAACTACTCAACAATAGGCCAGTAAGAAAATTTGATTATTTAACACCCAATGAAGTATTTTTGCAGCTTACAGGGTAAGTGTTGCACTTATCTATTGAACACAGCCTATCCCAAAAAGTAATATTCGTAGATTTCATCTTTCTACCAGCAACGGCGGAACCGCCAAGATAATTGATCAATACATTGTAGTCGGCAACAGATGGTACATGCCAGCCACTTGGACATATGCCTTGCGCTCCCTCTAGGGTTGAGTTTTTCATTACTGCAGCCCAAGTATACAAATAGCCTAATGAATCTATGGTACTTACATCATTATTACAAGGTTTAATAAGGAGCGTGTCTACATCTGTACCATCTGAATATTTTTTTGATTTAATATTTTGGGATGTCCAAATTTGAGTTCCAATTGTGACTGTTTTATACACGTTCCCTTCATAATCCATTACTGTTTGTGCGTTTGATGTACTGTTTGAACCTAACAAAACTAAGATTCCCAAGAGCATTAATTTGTTTAATTTTTTCATTTTTTATTAATTTAAATTATCCTACTCGTAAGGCTTTTCAGAATACGCCCCGTTTTATGAAGTGGTTTCTGGACTCCACTATAGTTTACAATATAGAAATCGGAATAACTGAACTTCCCTTTTCATATCTTATTTATAGTTTTTTTATTAGACCTCTATCTACTCATTAATCGTTTCAAGTTTGATAGTTATTCTGTCCCAAAAATGAGGGGCATAAACAAACACATCATCATTGGTATAAGGCAACATATCGTTCCCTGTATATACTTGAATGAGGTTATCAGTATCGTATGAAAGGGTCGCATACATGGTATTGGTTTGTCCTTTACTAGGCATGATTACTTTTTGAGTATTAAACTGACTACTTCGAATGGTGACTACACCCTTTTGATTCCAAAATGGGAAGCGCTTATCTTCAGCTAAATTGGTTCCATTATACATATAAATATAACTCGTATCAGTCTGCCCAAAAACCAACCAAAAATTAGTAGGCATACCATTTGCATTTCCATGTATAGCACCATAAGAAAGCTGGTTATTGGATGTTTTTACTTTCAAGCGGTTTTGTATTGAATCATATTCGAACGTAGATCCCTGCAAGAAAAAATTGCTGCTATTCTGCACAATGTTTTTGTACTGAACAGGAATGTCAAATTCGTGACTAAAGTAATTGGGCAAGAACGAAATGAAACGGAAATCAGTTTCTTTCTGTTCGAAAAAATATTGGTCAACAATGTCGGTACTATGTAAAATAGGTGTGAATTCGATTTCGGCATTGTTTGAAAAGTCGACATCGACGACGTTGTTTTCGATAAACGAAATCATATGGCAACTTGGGTCCATTTGATTGTAATAATCCTGAAAAACAAACATATTCACCTGCGCAGATAAATGTGATGGTGTAAGGCTGGTGATATAATTCCCAAACAGGGTATGTAATGTGTCATTTCTAAGCGGCTTAGGAGGCTTAGCAACAGCAGTTGTAAACCTGGCTTTGTATTTCATTTTACGTGCATCCTTTTTACACGCATTTATAAACAAAGCTAATATGAGCAATGTAATGATGTTTCGCATGATGTAGTCGTTTATTGTAACTTTAGAAATATACAAACCCCAAAAATCATATTTTGATGTTGGCTATTTCATAATGCAAAATTACGATGTTTTAGCAGTATGAAAAATGACATTTATCATGTTTCTATTAGTTGAAATTACTTTCCGATACAAAATTTTCCAAAAATAGTCCCAAGAATATCTTTGTCAATTTCAATAGCACCGGTGATTTCACCTAAGGCAAACAAGGCCATTCGAATATCAACCGAGAGTAAATCGCCTGTTTTGTTTTCGAGGAGTCCGGTTTGTACATCGCGCAAAGAAGCATCTACTCGCTGAAGGGCATCTACATGTCGTGCATTGGTAATGATCGTGCTTTGTTGCATACTACTATTATCTATAAAGAGTGCTGCTAGTTGTTTTTTTAATTCAGTAATTCCCTCACCGTTTTTGGCAGAGAGATGTACCATGTTTAATGGCAATTGATTGATTGCCTCAGTCGATAGTTTATCACAATGATTTGCAATCACCAACATTTTGATTTGTTCATTTTTCAATTGTTGACTACTTTCTAAGACCTCTTGAATGTTATCAGTAGAGGCATCAAACAAGTATAACATCAATACCGATTGTGCTATTTTTTGATAGGTCTTATCAATCCCTATTTGTTCGATGGTATCCTTAGCTTCGCGTATACCAGCTGTATCGATAAATCGAAATTGAATTCCTTGTATATGAATCACTTCTTCTATTACATCTCGCGTAGTACCTGCTATATCACTTACGATAGCCCTATCCTCTTTCAATAATTGATTAAACAAGGTCGACTTTCCAGCATTAGGTTTTCCAACTATAACTACTGGAACCCCGTTTTTAAGTACGTTGCCTGTTTTGAAACTATCAATCAGACTATTAACTTTTATTCTTATTTCATCAATCAATTTTTCCAAGGCAGGTCTATTGGCAAACTCTACATCTTCTTCTGCAAAATCGAGTTCCAATTCAATTAAGGCAGCAAAATGAATAAGCTGTTCACGAAATTGATTAATCTCTGATGAGAATCCTCCACGCAGTTGATGCATGGCTGTCTTGTGCGATGCTTCACTTTGGGAATGGATTACATCGGCTACTGCTTCTGCCTGACTCAAATCCATTTTACCATTGAGAAACGCACGCATGGTAAACTCGCCTGGCTTGGCTGCTACAGCACCCTGCTGCATACATAATTGAAGTATTGATTGGATTATATATCTCGAACCATGACACGAAATCTCTACTAAATCCTCACCAGTATAAGTATGTGGATTTTTAAACACACTCACTAATACTTCATCAATCAAGTTTCCGTTCGAAATTATTTTCCCAAAATGAATTGTTTGCGATTTTACTTTCCTTAAGTCTTTGCCTTCAAATATTGAATGTATAATATCAATAGCCTTTGTACCTGATAAACGAATCATAGCTATAGCTGATTCTCCTTCGGGAGTGGCTAATGCAACAATAGTACCGTCATGTATGTGTGTATGTTTCAACTCGTATTTTATTTAGCAGATTTTCTACGAGCGAGTTCCTTATTGATCAATGTCAATTCGCGGCCTGTTTGTCCAGCTACTGAGGTATTTTCCTGTGCTCGTCGCATGAGGTAAGGAATCACATCTTTTACTGGACCATAAGGCAAATATTTTGAAACTTGGAAACCTTGTTTTGATAAGTTGAACGAAATATTATCACTCATACCATAGAGCTGTGAAAAGAAAATCTTTGGCGAATTGGATGGTATTTTGAGCTGACTCATCATCTGTACAGCTTTCATACAACTTGTTTCATTGTGGGTTCCTACAAATAAATCAATCCGATCAATTTTTAAAAGGCAAAACTCTACAGCTTTATTATAATCTGCATCCGTATTTTCTTTGGTAGATTGTATAGGTGATTCATACCCCATTTCAGATGCTCTTAATCGCTCTTTTTCCATATAAGCGCCACGCACTAGTTTTGCTCCTAGTAAATAATTATTTTCTTTTGCTTTGTGAAAGGACGTTTTCAAAAAATCGAGTCGATCATGACGATATAATTGAAAAGTATTAAATACAATTACATCGTTCGTATTGTATTTTTTCATCATTTCATCTGCTAAGTCATCTACTGGTTGTTGTATCCAACTTTCTTCAGCATCGATCAATATCATTTTGTGATGCTCACTTGCTAAGGCGCATATTTTATCTATTCGATCGACCACTCGTTGATATTCTGCTTGTTCATTAGGTTGGAGGGTTTCGTTTCTATTGATTTTCTCAAGCAATTCAAATCTTGCAAACCCCGTTACTTTTAGACTTATAAATGGGATATGTTTTTTATTAGCCGAAAACCGTATCGTATGCAGAAAGGATTCTGTTATTTTTTCAAATTCAACTTCATTGCTTTTACCTTCTACACCGTAATCCATAATAACCGAAATACCATATTTACTTAAATCATTGGCGGTACGATCAGCTTCCTCAAGTGTTTCACCACCGCAGAAATGTTTAAAAATTGTATTTTTTATAAGCCCTTTTATCGGTAAATGAAGCTTAAAAGCAAAATTGGTAAATTGAATCCCCATTTTGGTCAACCATGGATTGCCCATTGATGAAAAAAGAAAATGTGCTTTTTTCAACTCCATGGTGCTTCTTGGCGCAAAAGCATTCTCTGTATTTTCAAAATTCATCGACATGATTCTTTATAATTTGCACAAAAGTAACACATACCGCAAATTTTAATATTTTTTTGGACGATATTAAATTTAATCATAATTTTACCTCACAAACAAAAATATATAAGAATGAAAAAGATTTTATTATTATCTCTCATGGGCTTGGGCGTAATTGCTACAGGCGAGTTGAAAGCTCAAAAGGCTAATTCAAAATTTGACAAAAATTTGACTGTATCAGAAAGATTTGCAGCACCTGCAAAACCTGCTTACACAAAAATTGACAAAAAAACGCGTGCTGGTTCTCGTTGGTATGATTTATTAGATGCTACATTGAACTATCGTAATGGTGACACTACAGGATTGGATATGAATACTAATTCAACGTTCCTTTGGATTGACTCTACTATGCGTGTTCGTTATTCAAATGGAACAACTACATACTTAGGTGGTATCTACTTGAAATCAAACGCTCAAATTTTAGATCCATTTACAAAACGTTTCAATGATCATATTAAAGTTCCATCGTATACAGGTGAAATGGCTTTACGTCCTACAGATGCTTATACCATTGACTCTGTGGCAGTTGCGGGTTATTACAGAAAAACAAAACAAGCAGTTGTTGATACATTAATCATATCGGTAGCTTATGGTAGTCTTGTTACAG
>CANHGW010000088.1 GCA_947460175.1 Bacteroidota bacterium
GTAGCATCTTTATTATCACATAATGAATATGAAAGATATTAACTTTGTTAAAAGGCTAATAGAATAAAATGAATATATGTCAACAAAATATAAGGATGAACATTTCGTTTAGTCCCCGAGGCGGGAGGCTACACGAGGACAGAATGGATATTTTACCAAAAATGATTATATTTACTTCTTTCAAATAATTCCTTATTATGTATCAAAAAATAGACATAGACCGTGATAAACTTAGCATTATGGGCGTAGAATTTTCAGATTTGGAAACAATGGAAAGTACTGCAAATGCTATTGGTAGTAATATGGTTGAAGGTTTTAGTCCAACACCCAAAGGCATAGAACTAATTAGAGATTATGTTATTGGCAAAATTACTTTTAAGGAGTTCATAAAATTTGCAAAAGATAAGGCATATGTCTAATTCATATAATTACATTTCCGCCGCAATTGGTGTTATCACCAATTGCCATTTAAAAAATTGTTGGTGAAAACACCAACAATGGCGGAAAAATAGAAAAATAATTTGTTTCCCGATAGGGAAATATGTATCTTTGGCAAAAAGAATGAGTGGGCGCAAATTTTGATATAGATTTACTACCTGAAGCAATTGAGTTTTTGGAAAAACTTGATGACAAGGCGAGAGAAAAAGTGTACTATAATTTAAAGAAATCTCAATTTGCCGTTGACAACGAATTATTTAAAAAACTGAATAATTATATTTGGGAATTTAGAACGTTATACAATAATAATTCTTATAGACTTTTTGCTTTTTGGGACAAAACTGAAGAACAAGAAACATTAGTAATTGCAACACACGGCATATTGAAAAAGACACAAAAAACACCTACAAGAGAAATTAAGAAAGCAGAAGAAATCCGAAAAGGATATTTAGATAATAAATCAAAAAAGAAATAAAATGGCAGACAAATTCAAAACAGTTTCACTAGACATAATGATTGACAAACACATTGGAAAACATGGAACTCCAAGACGAGATGCGTTTGAAAATGAATTAAGAATTGACTTGCTTGGGCAGACAATAAGACAAGTAAGGCAAGAACGTAATTTGACACAAGAACAACTTGGTGAATTAGTTGGTGTTCAGAAAGCACAAATTTCAAAAATAGAGAACAGCATTAAAAATGCAAGATTTGAAACAATCTTAAAAGTGTTTGACGCATTAGGAGCCAAAGTAAACTTCAATGTTGAACTAACAAAAAAGAAATTAGCATACTGATAAACTAAAGGGCCACAGCTAACAGCTTCCGTTCTCGACGAGTCTTCAGCTTCTGGGACTTTGCGACTTAGAAAACTAAATATTACTTACATTCCTGTGATATAGAATGATTATGTTTTTAATAATATTTACTGAATGGTAATACGAAAAAACACCTTATCAAAGTAGCATCTTTTATTATCACATAATGAATATGATAGAAAGTAACTTTGATAAAAGGCTAATAGAATAAAATGAATATATATCAACATAATATAAGGATGAACAATTCGTTCAGTCCCCGAGACGGGAGGCTACACGAGGACAGAAGGACAACTTGAAATAATTATGACACTAATCAAAAACGTAGAATAAAAATTAGATGAATGAACAAACAAAGAAAAATAGAGTTACAAAGAACAATTATAGAATTAGAGAAATCATACCCAAAGGACGATTTGATTATATCATATTCCAACTTTCTAAAAGTTCGGGACTATCTAAGATATTATCAATTCAATCCTATCGTTTTTGACAATCTTATTACCCTTGCAAATGAAAAATGGAATACAGAAAAGAGAATTAGTAGGATATCATTGTTGCAAAAAATAAAGCAATATCTTTACCAAGATACAGGAAAAGATTATTACAGCAAGAACACTAAACCTAATTTTCAACTAAAAATTGAAACAAGAAAATTACTTTTTAATTTATTTAAAAAAACATTTGAAGAAAAGAAATACATAAGCTACATACAGCTTGCAGAGGCAAGAAAAATTTGCAATAATGTTTTAATAAATCTTGAACTAACCCCAATAGAGGAAGAATGGCTATGTTCTAATATTATAGAATCTGAATTAATTTTGAATAGAGTTTTGAGGTATCCGATAAAATCAGTAATAATAAGTAATTGGGCAAAAAGCAATTTTCATAATGATATTTTAAGAAGTCGTAGAGCAGAACTTCTAAGTTGGATAATTGACCAAGAACCTAATTTTGAAATTAACCAACAAACCTTATTAGATGATTTTGAATATCTAAATCAAAGCGATTTACAAGCAATTAAAAATTATGACAATGAAATTGCAGCAAACAAAATTATTGAAGAAGAATTAGGTGAATATTTCCCAAAGAAAACACAATATAATTTTTTTGACCGCAGATATAACGAAGCAAAAGGTGATTTATCAGCTCCCGAATTGAAGTTATCTAAAAGACCATATGGTGTAATAATAGACATATCTAAAGCATATCCTGTAAACATTCCCAACTTTGAAAAACTGAGTGAAGATTTTATTAATAATCTTCCAACACATAAAAAAGTAACTATGATTTGGGGAATTGGCTACTCTCGGCTTGACAATTCACTCAAATTTTCATTACTTAAAAAGTATTACTGCAATGAAACTTACTACTCAATGTATAGAGTATGTAAAAGAACGAAAAATATTGAACTATTAAAATGGATTTTGGATAGACAATAGCACCAGTTCTATAAAGCTTCTTTCGCTCCAAAGCCCTATTCTGTAACTTTCAGCTACTAACGAAAATCAAATTGCACCAGCATTTCATCAGCTAAATAATGCGTGTGTCGATGAACACTAGCCGTGATAGCCGCGAGCGCCGTGCGCCGCAGATAGCACGAAGTAGTTGATGAAAGGAAAACAGCTTAGCTCCAACTAAAAATATATCTGTCCTAAAATCGTGTTACTCCACCTTCGATATCTTCACCATATTCGTTGGCAAATGTTCGTTGACAGGTGTACTACCGGTATTGATAATCACATCGCCTGATTTTACCAAGCCTTTCTCTTTAATAAACTCAATCTGATCGGAGATGATTTCATCCACACTATTTTCTTTGTCGTAATAGAAAGCCTGCACTCCCCAACTCAAACTCAACTGATTGACGAGCGATTGCGTTTTGGTAAATATGTACAAATGTGATTTGGGTCTAAAGCTCGACAACATAAAGCCTGTATAACCACTCTGAGTCATACCGATAATGGCATTGGCATCTACATCATCGGCTATTTTACAGGCATTGTAACAAAGTGCATCGGATAGGAAAGAGGGTGAATGCGACTGAGGTATTAAATTTTTATTATACACGGTTTCTTCCTTTTCTACCTCAGCTATTATTTTACTCATGGTTTCTACTACAAGCGTAGGATGTTGACCCATGGCTGTTTCACCACTTAGCATCACAGCATCGGCACCTTCCAATACTGCATTGGCTACGTCGGTTATCTCACTTCGATTAGGCTTTACACGATCTATCATACTCTCCATCATTTGCGTAGCAATAATGACTGGCTTGGCTCGATGGATGCATTTGCGAATAATGTTTTTTTGTATCATCGGTATTTGCTCCACAGGCAATTCTACTCCCAAGTCGCCACGTGCAACCATAATGGCATCACTTGCTAAAACAATTTCGCGAAGGCATTCTAGTGCTTCTGGTTTTTCTATTTTAGCAATAATTTTAGCATTGCTTCCTTTTGCTTTTAAAATTTCGCGCAAACCCAAGATATCTTCGGGACTGCGAACAAACGACAATGCTACCCAATCAATATTTTGACCAATGATAAAATCAATATCAGCCAAATCTTTTTCTGTCAGGGCAGGCAAGGATATCTTTGTTTCAGGGAGATTGATACCTTTTTTGGAACTCAACAATCCAGGTACAGTCACAGTCGCAGAAACATCATGATTTTCATGTATTTCTGATATTAAAACTTCAATTTTGCCATCATCGATCAATATTTTCTCGCCTACTTTTACATCATTGTGAAAATTAGGATAGGATAAATAAACACGTTCTTTATTGCCTAGACATTTTTCGCCTGTAAAACGAATCACATCACCTGTATGCAATTCCACTCCATTATTTTCTACCTCGCCAATACGTAATTTGGGTCCTTGCAAATCGGCTAGTATAGCTATATTGAATGGGAACTGTTCATTTATTTTGGTAATAATATCAATTACTTCGGCATGAGCCTCGTGTTTACCATGCGAAAAATTAAGTCTGAAAACATCTACACCTGCATTTACAAGTCCCATGATACCTTCATATGAATTACATGCAGGACCTACTGTAGCTATTATTTTTGTCTTTTGATTTTTTCTAATCATCATTCAACAAAGGTCCGTTATTTAACAGAAGTTTCAAAATGAACTTTCTATGATTTTATCAATAAGAACAATTACTCGTAAGCATATTCGCTCAAATAATCGTAGTAAGAGGTTAGCTTACCTTCTTCACAGATTGTAGCTCGTTCTATCACTCCACTTCGTTTACCTTCAATCAAATCGGGCAAAACATAGGTTTGTAAAAACCCACCAAAATATTTAGACGCATCTCGAGGTAATTCATTGGGTAAATTATCAACCGCCATCACATCCACGGTATCATAGGTATTTTGAAATGGAGTTGTTTTTTGATTTGTTTTTTTATCGTATCCATAAGTAGGATCGGCAATTGTAGTAGCACCTAGATTGCAAGGTACAGAACCATGTTCATCGCAAGTAATGTCCGATATGACGGGTATATTAAAATCAGGACGTTGCATATCCTTCAATTCAAATAATCTTGGAATATTTTTATCCCAATAA
>CANHGW010000089.1 GCA_947460175.1 Bacteroidota bacterium
AGGCGATGATATTGAAGAAGCACATATGCGCAATCGCCAATTGAATGCTGCATGGGTTTTTGAAAAAGGGAAAAAAGATAGTGTAATTGTTTTTGTAAAGCGTGACAATAAAACCTATGTTCAAATCAATGATTACAATAAACTTCGCACTTTGTTCGGTGATTTACTTCGTGAAATACAACGTATTAAATCCGAAGGTGACTTTAAAGCAGGACAGGCATTGGTAGAAAACTATGGTGTAAAAGTAGATAAAGTATTGCACAAAGAAGTATTGGACCGCTATAATACGTTGGGCTTAAAGCCTTATCGTGGATTTATACAACCGAAGTTAGTTGCTGTAATGGATGGTGATAAAATCAAAGATGTAACTATTGAATACCCAAAATCGTTCTTCGAACAAATGATGGAGTATGGCAAAAATTATAGCTTTTTAGGTGCGAAGAATTAGATGAAAAATTTTTAAATTATTAACCCAATCTATATGGTTGGGTTTTTTTATTGTATTAATAAAATAGTACCTTTAGTCTATGAAAATGAATAAAGGAACTATCGTAACATCTATGATTTTAGGATTAATTATTGCGGGTTGTAATAAGCAGCCTATCAAAACATCTACTACTTTATATTCTGGACAATGTATTGTCCATTACGAACATCAGGAAATAAACAACACAACTGGTGAAATAACAAATATACAATGGGACTCTACTTACAATGACGTAATAAAAGTAAGCATAGATTATGATCAACAGCTGATACATTTTAAATTGACACCTCAACAACACCTTTGTCCTAACTATCAAAATGAATATGATTTTAACTTGGCAAAAGATACTTATGTGTATACAATAAACTCAAATTCTATAGAAGAATTTAGATTTGATAGAAATGCACTTGTACGTAATTTTACCTTTTGGACTGGCAATGGTGCTAATTTTACGCTTAATCAAATCGATTTTAAAGGCTTTAAATAATACTAATAAAATTGGTTGTTCTAGCTATCTTCAAAAAAGAGGGCGTCACACAAATTTGAATCCTGTTTACGAATATAATTCTCAATAAGTTTTATTTTTCGTATTTTTAGAATTATAAACACTAACCATGCGAACGTTATTCTATCTTACCATTGTTGTATTCTGTATCTCATGTTCAAAACCAAAGCAATACAAATGCAAAAACAATTGTATTACGATCACAATCGATGGGCAACTTTTAGATAAAAATAATGCGACAGCTTCCAAAGTAACACCTTATAAAATTATGTTTTTAAATCAGACAAGTTCGTGGATAGACTTTATGCCCGATGCTGAATTGATAGTTAAAGAAGGAAATACAGACGCTGGCGGTTTATTAAAAACATCTATTAAAATCGATTCGGAAGAACTGAAAGGTGACAAGGCCATTTACATTCGTTATTTCCCTACAGAGCAATATCATTTTTGTGAAAACCCTCCTCTTCATGCCATTTATTCTATTCCTATCAATAACTACGATCAACACTCGTTGTCGGTCTATGAAAAGAAAAAAATTACTATGCATTTACAAAAAACGAATTTAGATACATTTGATAAAAAAGAATTGCTTTTTGGAGCAGCCACAGATTGCACCAATGGTTTTTTTAGTAGCAATTCAATTATTATTAACCCTACAGAAACAAAAGGAGATTATCCCATCTATGGATTACTAAATCGTATGAATATTATAACTATCAAAAAGACAAAAATCGGTAGTCCTAATATGTATGAATGGATCACTGATTCATTTTATGTAGATGCAACTACAGTTGATTATTCTATGAATTATTAAATACACTATTTATGAAGAAGCATATCTTATTTATCTTAATTTTTTTGATTTATAGTCATTCTTTTTCTCAAACTATTGATAGTTCATGGTGTGGCATGAGTAGTGGAAGTATTGCACGTATAGATTCTTCCTTTAGTATGTGTGATTCTTCAAGTAATTTTAATGTAATAATAGAAAGTACAGTTAACAATCTGTGGCAAAAAGGGAAGACAACAAAATTCGGAACAAGCAATACAAGAGATACTTCATGTGCTATCATGACTGATACCCTAAATTCATATTCTACAAACAATACATCCGCTTTTCATTTTAATTTACCCAGACGATATTCTGGTGATCCGTATTACAATTACTATTTAAAATTTTGGCACAAATTTGATACCGATAGTTTATTGGATGGTTGTTGGTTAGAGTTTTCAGACGATACTGGTAATACTTGGCATCGAATCGATTCATTGAATGGATGGGGTTGGTCAAATCAATTTTTTCAAAATGGTTTCAATTGTTGCAATGTATATACCAATACGATTCAATCAAGCTTCCAATCATTTGATACTTTGTTGAACGGACATAAGGGATGGAGTGGGAATAGCAATGGTTGGAGGCATTCTGCATTATGGTTAACATTAGCCCTTCCTATAAAACCAAATAGATCCAATCCAATCAATGCTGTTCGATTTGTTTTCCAATCAGATAGTATTCATACGAATAAATCGGGCTGGATAATTGATGAATTAAATATTGGATATGTAATAGGTCCTGGTGGTATAGAAAATCTTATTTCGACTAAGCAACTTCCAATTTACCCAAATCCTTCTTCTTCAGGTGTGTTTACTATTTCGTACCCAACTAACTTTGTAAAAGGAACTATGGAGGTTTATACTATTCATGGTCAAAAATTAATCTCTACAGCTTTGAATAAACAACTCGATTTAAGTAAGTATTCAAATGGATGCTATTATTACAAAATAACATTTGATACATCTACTTATAGCGGTATGTTGATAAAAGAATAATTCACAATATTAAGTTAGAACATGTTGAATAGGTTCGGTATAATTAAATCAAAAATTGGCTTACCGATTCTATTGGGGATATTGACTTTAACAGCTATTGTCACTTATAGATCCTATATTTTGGAAATTACAAATGATGAAGCATTTAGTTTTTGGATGGTTTCTGAAAATAAAATTAATATGCTTTGCGGTACAGCAAATAATCATTGGCTCAATACACTTTTTATTTTTATTTGGACGAAATTAATTGGTCATTCCGAGTGGATGTTAAGAATACATTCCGTTGTTTCATTTATTGTTTATAGTATTTTTACACTTGCAATTTTCGGTCACCTAAAAAACAAATGGCTTATAATAATTCCATTTAGTTTTTTATTGTGTAATTATTATTTGCTAGATTATTTCTCACTGGCTCGTGGTTATTCAATTTCTCTTATGTTTGAATCCATGGCCATATATTATATTTTAAGAGAGGGTGATAAACGAGTCTTTTATATATATTTATTTCTCGCATTGTCTGTCTTTAGCAATTACTCTTCAATCTATATTTTAACCGCCTATTTTATAATTGATTTCTTTTCTTACTTTAATCACAAAATGCCAACCGGAATATCACTCGTTGAATTTTTCAAAGATCGCTATCCTTTTTTAATCATATTGACATGGGCTGTCCCTAATATTTTATTTATTAAATATTATACAGGCGATCTAGAAGAAGGGCAACGAAATGGATTTATACCTGATACCATAGGTGTTTTTTTACAACGGAGTTTTAATATTGATTTATCATTTGAACATTTTAACTATATATACATTCTATTTATTGTAGGGCTGCTTGTCGTTGCTTTTTTAAAAAGGAATTCAATTCATTCAAGCATAAAAACTCTTGTTCAATTACTGCTTGTATCATTTCTACTTATTGAGTTTCTATACGTTTTTTTAAATATCCCCTATCCTTATGGACGCACTTCATTTTTTTACAACTATGTTTTTTATATTCTACTTATTGTTTTGTTGTTAGAACTTATAATGCGGTTGAAGGTTTATTTTCAATATGTGGTATCTTTTATTGTAAGCAGTTTGTTCATTTATAATTTAGTTTATCATTTAAACATAAATTCTACCATAGAATTCTGGCCACAACAATCATTTAAAAAAGCATACGCTGATATTGTTAAACACAAAGAATATTCACCTAACTCAACTATTGCTCTGCCATTGGATCAGTATGGTGTGTATAAAAATTACTATAGTTACATTCAACCATTATTCTATAAGAATCCAGTTTTCGTATATAATTCACGAGATGGATATTCTCATATTGAACGTAAAAGTATGTATGAACAAGATTATTTATTACTTATTACACCCTATGATAAAATCATAGATTCAATACCATCAAACATTAAATTTAAGCTTCTTAAAAAATATCCTTTAATGCATACAGACTTGATGTATATTCAAAAATAACTATAGTCAAGAATGCAGCCATCATTCTAATATATAGTTTAATACAACTATGCCTATATGATTCTCCTTTTAATATATTCTAAAATTAAAATGTATTAGGTTTATATTTATCATATTGTATAGTAAATATAACTCAGTTTTTTATCTTTGTGCAAAAAGTTAATTTATTGAATGAAATTTTATTATTATTTAAGGACCTTTTTATTTTTGATGTTTTTTGGTTCTGGGACATTATCCACCTATGCTCAAATGACCTATGCCGATAGTGTATTTTTTTATAGTGTGTTTACACTTACAAAATATTCTGATGATACATTGTTTCCTGGCAATTGGTACATACATGACAGTGTTCAAAATGTACAAAGTTTTTTTAATAATCTAGATTCTTCCTATGTATTTAGCTTGAGTGATTTAGAAAATCAAAATACTTTTATTATAGACGATTCACTAACCTA
>CANHGW010000090.1 GCA_947460175.1 Bacteroidota bacterium
AATTGAACGTGTAAACCTGATTAATGGATTTATTACATCCAGCAGCATCAGTTACATTGAGAAATTGATAAGTTCCATTTGTCAAAAATAAATTAACGCTTGCAGATGCAGTATTGATTTGCACTGGAGCACCGTTGAAGGTATAGTTGATGATCCAAGGTGCATTGCCTTGCAGGTTGAAATGAACGAGTGTTTTGCTGCTATCACAATTGTAAACTGGAGTAGTAATATTGATATTTAATTTGTTGTTATCAATAATTAAATTTTGATTCAAATTAATTATACAATTGTTTGAGTCAGAAATAGAACTAATTGTGTAATCTCCATTTATGATTTTTTTATCTATTGAGAAGCCTGAGGATATCAAAGTGTCATAAAGAAATGTGCTATTATTAATTGTATGTATTGTAAACGGCGAAGTTCCGTTTAATGAAAAATTGATTAATGTAGTATCAGTATTGCAGATGTAACTTTCAGATAAGCTGTTTAATAAAAGTTTAGTATCTTTTATAAAGTTGACCGGTTTGACTTTGAAACCTAATACTTGATTAGAATCAAGTAAGTTTTTAATTGTATAAATTCCTTCATCAAGTAATGTGATAGTCATTGAATCATTTATACTTGAATATGTTGAAACAAAAGTGTCGTTTTTTAATAAATCAAATTGATATGGCTTTTTACCTATAAATTTAATTTTTAGTATGGCTGAATCTGATTTGCAATTTTCCGTAAGTTTCAATTCTGCCTTTGGCATTTTTTTTACTCTAGTAAAAAAGGTGTCTAATGATTCGCATGGGAATCTATGAGTTGAAAAATTATAAAAAAAAGAAGTATTAGGCAAATATTCTGGTGTATTAAAATAGTTTTGAGTAGTATGTAATGTGTTTTCTTCGCTCATGTGTTGTACAGGATCATTACTGCCATATGAAAATAAATATTGAGTTGACTGATTTTTAATTGTCTTTTTCAAGGAGTCAATGGGATGCCCAGAAAAAAGGCCATCAAAATGGAATTGTTCAGGATTATAAACATAAGTCAATTCATTGAAATTGATACTGTACCCAGATGCTACTTGAGCGGCATCAGGTTCACTTTGAATTGCGCTAAAAAAAGCGCCCCAAGAGCCAGCAGATAATCCAAGAATAATTACTTTATCATATTTAGTTTTTAAGTATTTAGTCAATGCGATGATTTGAATATATCCATTTGCAGCCCAATTTTTATTAATTATGTTTGTTTTTTCGTTTAATGCATTGTAGCTCATTTTTTTTCTGACATTGGGAGAAACTGTAGTCCATATTGACATGAAATCTTCGTTAGGTCTAACATAAGTGTAAACATCTCCATAATTTTGACAAAAATTTGCAATAGTACAAACTGAATTATGGTAATTGGACGGATTATAGATACTGATAGCTGTGGATTGATTTACACCTGAACCTGGAATTATAATTAAAGCCGTTGAATTATCTTGATATGCATAATTCTTATAAAAAAATACTGAAGAAGTATCTTGATCAATATTGAAATTTAATTTATTGGTATGAAAGTAGTTTGATGCTCCTCCCCATGAAACATATCCTGTAAATTCAATGTCATTTAATGGTTGAATTGTGTCAAAAAAATTTATTTTATCATGTGAACCAAAAAATTGGGGAGTAGAAAAAGGGAATAAGTTGCTGATTGAATTTGATTCATCAATTGTATTTTTTACTTCATCTAAATACTGATATTGAGTATCAATTCCACTATAATAAGCTAAAATAAATTCAGTGTATTGGTTGGTTTGAACCTGACAAAATGAAGAGGTGAAAAATGTAAGGGATACTATAAGTAAAAATATTTTTTTTTTCATAGGATTAAATATGCAATATACCGATTTTTCTATAAAAATGAATACATTTGTTAAAAAATTACATGACAAAAAGTATATTTTTTTCAGTATTATTTTGCCTAATATTATTTGAGAAAGTAGGTGCTCAAATATCAAAGTCAGATAGTATATTTTTAAATTCAATTTTTCAAGAGAATACATATGTTTCATACTGGAACAAACCAGGTACTTGGTTTACTAATCATGAGGTGACTTCAATTAATGATATGTATAATCAAATTGATAGCAACTTTAAATTTAATAATTCTGAATTTGTTGATTGTTATAAAAATTTAAAAATAGAAAGTGAATTGTTATTTGATACTGCTATCAACACTACGTTTAATGATTTTGAATTTGTAAATAATGTTGTTTTGTATGGAATAAATAACCCATTTGTCAAAGTGAAATTTTCACTTAACAATAAATCGGCTTATACATATTCAGTATTAGATTCAGCTACATCTAATAATCAAACATGTAAAACTGCTTTTATTATTATATCTGGTACAGGTGTCAATATGATGACAGATGTCGTGAAAGGATTGGGTTATCATAATATTCATTGTTATGTTAAAAATCATTTACTTCAGTATGGAGATGTTTATACCATGAGTTCTCCTAACGAAGATCATAGAGCAATTATTTTTAATAAAAAGAAAATTGGAACTATTACACCTAGTCAGCCCACTTATTTACAAAGCTATCTAAATGCTGCAAACAGGTCTTATGGAGTCAATAGATTAATAGAAACTGTAGCAATGATTAAATTTCTCAAAAGTAAATATGATAAAGTATGTGTACTTGGTTTGTCAACTGGAGGGAAAGTGGCTTTGTGGTCATCCTTAATGGCAGAACCTCATTCGACTTTAGTTTCGGCAGGGTATAGCATTTTGGTTGATAATAATTTACAAACACAACTAGTTAACACATATTCATACGCCAATTTCCTTTTAGATTTTGATAAAGATTCCACAAAGAAGAGAATTTCTGAATTGAAAACTCAATTTTTATTTACGCAGGCTAGCAATGATAATTATTTGGCTCAACTAGAGGTTGATAGTAATTTAACTCAAAACTATTTTCAAGGATTATCTAATGCTTCTTTTTTTTATAATTATAATTATCACACCTTTCCTCCTTGTTATGTTTTAGATTCTTTTTTTACTAGGTGCATAAATATGGCCACTTGTAAAGTCAATTATAATGCAAATAAATGTAGAAAAGATAGTCTATTGTTAAATTTGAATTTTTGTGGAGTTCCACCATTTACATATGATTTATCTAAAGATTCTATTACAATAGGAACATATACAACATCGAGTAATCTTGATTCTATCGTTTTGAATTTAGAAGGTAATTATCAAATCGTAAATGTATTTGATGGAAATAGCAATAAAGGTTTTCCATCAGATACTATACAGTATCATAAACATTCTCAAGTGTTTTCTAATGTAACTCCAATTGCTTTTTTATGCGATTCTTTAAAAACTACAATTGAATTTACTGCTCAAGGTGTTTCACCTTGGATGCTTTATTATACAAATAATTTTATACAAGATTCGTTGATGTTATTGAATGATACTACTTATTTAAATGTCGAAAATGGGGAATATATTTTCACTAAGATACAAGATGCAAACACATGTGAATACGAGCTCTATGATTCAGTTAATATCAATTATACAAACTTAACCTATAATCTATCTGTGCCTATTTACAATTGTGATAGCAACAAAACTCAACTTCATTTCGACCTTCAAGGTAATGCCCCATGGATAGTGAATTACACCTTCAATGGTGCACCATTGCAAATCAATACTATTTCGGCAAGCTTCGATTTATTGCTGGTCAATGGTACTTATCAATTTCTAAATGTAACCGACGCAACAGGATGTAGCAAAACCATTAATCAGGTTTACACGTTCAATTATGAGCCTTTTGCAGCTAGCATTTCGCAACAACTTTATGATTGTGATTCAAATAAATATAGATTAGACTTTGCACTCACCGGCAATGCTCCATGGACGATATCGTATCAAGATGGTATTGGAAATCAATTTTATAAAACTACGAATAACCCTTTCCCAAGTTTATTTCTTGCCAATGGAAATTGGATTGTCAATGCGATTTCAGATCAAACAAATTGTAGTAAACAATTAAATATACCAATCAATGTAAATTATAATCCAATGAATGCAATAATAACCTCTCAAAATTATGATTGCGATTCTAACAAAATTCGCATAGATTTTTCTTTACAAGGCAATTCACCATGGAATATACAATATATTAATACTGCAACAAGTTTATCGACAACAGTAACTACCAATAATCCTAATCAGTCCATATATTTACCCAATGGCATTTATCAATTTGTACAAGTAAGTGATAACGCACCTTGTTATGTTGCTCTCAATCAAATAGCATCCAATTTCTATTCTCCACTCACCATTCAAAAAACGAATACTTCTTACAATTGTGATTCCAATAAAGTAAAAATTGATTATGCTCTTACAGGTGATGGACCTTGGACTATTCAATACAAAAATCTTAACGGAGGAACACTCTACAATCATATCACAATTAACCCAATGACAAGTATTTATTTACCTTCTGGTGATTATGTCATTCAGTCTGTGACTGATTTAAAATGTACCAAAGTAATTTCTGATACCATGCATATCAATTTTCCTGCATTGATTGGAGGAATTTCGCCATTTGTTATCGCATGCGATTCAAGTAAAATGTCAACTTCAAT
>CANHGW010000091.1 GCA_947460175.1 Bacteroidota bacterium
AAATTGCTGATACGACCACCCGCTTCTTCTATGATGAGATAGCCAGCGGCAATGTCCCAAGGATTGAGGTTGTACTCCCAAAATCCATCAAAACGACCAGCAGCTACCCAACATAAATCGATCGCAGCCGAACCAAGCCGACGCACAGGTAAACCCATGCGAATAAAACGTTCGAAAACAGGAATTGGATCTGTGGTTACAGTTGCCCATTTGTAGGGAAAGCCGGTTACAAGGCAAGCACTCTCAATGTTACTTTTAGCCGAAACAGATAATCGACGATTGTTTAGAAAAGCACCTTTACCTTTTTCTGCAAAGAATAATTCATTCATAAATGGATTAAAAACAGCACCCATGAGCATTTTACCATCTTGTTCGAGGCCTATACTCACACAACATATAGGAATACCATGTGCAAAATTTACGGTACCGTCGATAGGATCAATAACCCATTTATAGTTCGAAGCTGTGCTTAACTCTCCTACTTCTTCACTCAAAATAAAATGTTCAGGAAATTCAGATTTTATCACATCGATGATAGCATCCTCAGAGCGTTTATCAGCTTCAGTTACTAAGTTATTGAGAGTGTCTTTGCTTTCTATTTCAAAGGTGCCTTCAAAGAAATGTTTGAGTACATCAGCACCAGCATGTATAGCTCGAAGGAGTGTATTTTTTAATAAATCATTCATATTATTCCAAGTATTCGGTTATTTTTGGAGTTATACAAATATAGTCCGTTTTTATTCTACTATGCAATTAAGTGTCATCATTGTAAATTATAACGTAAAATACTTTTTGGAGCACTGTCTCCTTTCAGTATTACGTGCATGTGATGGTATCGATGCAGAAGTGATTGTCGTTGATAATTTATCGAAAGATGGAAGTGTAGAAATGGTAAAAGAAAAGTTTCCAAGTGTGAAGCTTATCGACAATAAAGAAAATGTAGGATTTGCTAGGGGGAACAATCAAGCAGTTGCGATAGCAAAAGGTCAATATATTTTATACCTAAATCCTGATACCATAGTACCCGAAGATTGTTTTCATAAATGCTTGGATTATATGAATACACATCCTGAAGCAGGTGCTTTAGGTTGTCGATTGATAGATGGTAAAGGGCAATTTTTACCTGAATCTAAAAGAGGATTTCCTTCCGCAAAAGTGGCTTTTTTTAAAATTAGTGGCTTTTCATCTATTTTTAAAAAATCAAAATTTTTCAATAAATACCATTTAGGTTATTTGCCCGAATTTGATATCAATGAAGTAGATGTATTGGTAGGCTGTTTTATGTTTTGTAGAAAGTCGGTGATAGATGAGGTGGGTAGTTTTGATGAAGAATATTTTATGTATGGCGAAGACATCGATTTGAGTTACAAGATAAGTAAAGGAGGATTTAAAAATATTTATTTTCCTGAAACTACGGTGATTCATTACAAAGGAGAGAGTACAAAAAAAGGAAGTTTGAATTATGTAAAAATGTTCTATCAGGCGATGATCATTTTTGCAAAAAAACATTTCAAATCTTCGCAGAAAGGAATGTATGTTTTGTTGATTCAGTTTGCGATTTATTTACGAGCGATTTTAGCATTTGTCACAAATTTATTTTCGGTAATCAAGTTGCCATTGATTGATGCTATATTCTTGTTGGGTTCATTGGTAGTAATGAAAACACTCTGGATTAAAAATATTAAAACTGAAACACAATATTCGTCCTCATTGATAGCGGGTTTCTTTTTGATTTATATTCTTATATGGATATTTTCATTGTATTTTAATGGAGCCTATGATAAGCCCTATAAATCATCAAGGGTATTGAGAGGTATGCTCATTGGTGGTATCATTACAATAGCCATATATGGATTATTACCCGAAACAATTCGCTTCTCGAGAGGGATAACTGTGCTAGGTGCATTGATGGGTGTACTCATGATTTTAGCATCTCGTAAGCTAATGCAGTTTTTAAAAATTAAGAGTGTAGAGCCTGATAACTCGCAAAATTCACAAGTGATGTTGATAGGCAATCAACAAGAAGAGCAAGAAATACGAGCCTTGTTATCACAAGCATTTATTGAAAAAAATATTGTAGGTACAGTAAGCCCATATGATATAAAAGAGCCATTTCAATTAGGGCTTTTTTCGAATACAAAACCACTGAGTCAGCTTTATAAGATTACTGAAATAATTTTTGCGCAAGGTAGTTTATCGTTTAAACAGATTATAGATAGTATGCAATCATGTGGTGTACAATTGGAATACAAAATACATAGTGTAGGCACAGATAGTATTATAGGAAGCAATTCAAAAGATACAGCAGGTGATTTATATACTACTGAAGTAGTGTATAAAATTGCAACACCTATTTCCAAACGTAATAAGCGATTAGTTGATATCGTATGTTCGTTGTTGTTTATTCTTTTTTCTCCATTGTTGATTTGGTTTGTAACCTATAAGCGCTCTTATTTTCTCAATATGTTTTTAATACTAGAAGGGGATAAAACATTTGTAGGTTATCACGATCGACAGTTCCCTCCATTGAAAACCCATTTGCTGAATGTATATCCGTTGATCAACGATTTTGAAATTCCATTGGATAACAAAGAACATCTCAATTGGCTGTATGCCAAAAATTACAATGCATGGGAAGATGTAAGAATTATATGGGAGAAATGGAGGATGATGTAGAAGTAAAGAGTTCTATTCCTCTTCCTTCGGAATATTCAAATTCTTGAATAATTCCTCCATTTTAAATACATAGTCCAATGTGTCATCCAAATAATATTGTAGAATTGGTATTTTTCTTATTTGATTTTTGATGCGGGCCGCCAATTGCTTTCGTAGATTCCAATCTTGCTCTTTAATATATTTGAGCATTTTTTCGGGCTCGGGTATCTGAAAAAAACTCAAATAAATACGAGCTTCCAGCAAATCAGGTGTGACCTTAACTTGAGAAATGGAGATGAGTCCACCATTGATTACATTCAGCCCTTCTCGTTGAAAAATATCACTCATTTCGTGCTGTATGAGACTACCTACTTGTTTTTGACGTTTACTTTCTTCCATCATCTTACATTTAAAAGTGTAAATTTACACTTTATTATCTGAATGAAAGCAATCCGTACGATTTTGCCCTATCTGAAAGGCAAATGGAACTATGTAATTATTTATACCTTATCAAACTTGTTATCGGTGGTTTTTTCTACCCTCACGGTAGCTATGATAGGTCCTTTTTTGAAAATGCTCTTTGGTCAAGAAAGTATGGTAACTTCCAATCCTGGTTTTGCGTGGTCCAAAGATGGCATCGCCAATTATTTTAAATTCTTATTGTCCGATTTTATTGCTTCGCATAACAATGATAAAGTGTATGGACTTATATTTATTTGTGCAGTCGTTATCATTGCTACATTGTTCAAGAATTTGTTTTTTTATATTTCGCGTTACACGTTAAATCCTCTGCGAAACGATATCATTAAACGGATTCGTAAACAGTTATTTGATAAAATAATTCAATTACCTGTAGGCTTTTTTACTAACGAACGTAAGGGGGATATTTTATCTCGTATTACCAATGATGTAACTGCCGTAGAGGTATCCATTATCTCTATGATGGAGTTATTGTTTAGTACACCTATTACTGTTATTTTTTACTTTATAGTATTGTTGCTTATTAGCCCAAAATTATTTTTGTTTCTATTGGTATTGTTACCCATTGCAGGTTTAATCATTGGCAGAGTAAGTAAAAGTTTGAAACGAACTACCCTTACAACACAAGAAAAATTAGCGAATATATTGACCATAGTAGAAGAAACATTGGGAGGTCTACGAATTGTAAAAGCGTTTCTTGCCGAACAGAATCGTGTAGATGCATTTGACAATGAAAATGAACATGTCAGAAATCTCAATAATACCATTGCTTCTCGAAGAGAAATGGCATCTCCCATGTCAGAATTTTTGGGAATATTAATTTTAAGTGTAATCATTTGGTTTGGTGGTAATATGGCATTGAGTCAGCCTGTAGAAATAGAACCTGAAATGTTTATCATGTTTATTTCTTTGTTCTATTTTTTGATTAATCCCCTTAAATCATTGTCGCAGATATTTTACAACCTTCATCAAGGTAGAGCAAGTCTAGAGCGTATCAATATGATTATGGAAGCAGAAAATACGATTGTTGATTTGCCGAATGCACTTCCAATTACACAATTTGAACATAGTATTGAATTCAAAAATGTAACATTTGCTTATGAAGGAAAGCAGGTTCTTAAAGACATCAATTTGAAAATTCAAAAAGGAAAAACAATTGCCATTGTAGGTGCGTCAGG
>CANHGW010000092.1 GCA_947460175.1 Bacteroidota bacterium
AAAGATTTCTCCTGGTTCTAACGAATCAATCAAATCTAGGTTTTCGGTTTCGTAATTCATCAAAGCACACAATTCCAACGAACGGTTAAATGTATTTAATTTAAACGTTGTGCTTCTAATCGTTATTTCTGTTATATTTTGACTAATCATGTTTAAAGGTGTTTATAATATCGTTTTTATCGGGGAAATTTGGTGTTATTAATTCTTCAATCGGTTTATAAATATATGAATGCGGATATCCTCTTTCTATAAATGTATGGTCATATAAATCATTATATCTAAAATGACAGGACCACCTAGGTCTATCAGTTATGTTCTCACCAGATTGATGAATTAGAAAGCTTGAGAATATTAATATATCACCAAGTTTAACCTCTATAGTTTTGAATTCATTAAAATTATAACTATTCGGATTAACCATACCAAACCCACTCTGAAAATGATCAGTTATTAATCCACGCATGTGTGATCTTGGAATAATCTCAAGGGCTCCCAAATCCTTATTAATATCTGTCAGAGGAACCCAAATTACAATAGAATTTAGGGAACCTTGCATGCTTCTCCAATCTTGATGCGCATCAACTTTATAATAAAATTTTTCTTTAGCAAGTTTTGGATGATTAAAAAACAGAACTGGTCGTGTAGAAATATTGGGCTTTTGAATACCCATTTCTTTGATTAGTTCTATTATTTTATCATTCAGAGACAACTTGTGTAAAGAAATTAAATGCTGAATTTGTTTCCCGCAATTACTTACTAATGAAACATCATCGCTAAATAGTTTGTAGAGTAACTTATTAAATTCATTTTCGTTTAATTCTTTTACATCTCTTATACCAGTGTATTTTTTACTCAAAAAAATATTTAGAAATATTGATTTAGAATCAAATAATAACGAATTTATTAAATCAAAATCAAAAAAATTGGGTATGTGTAAATACCCCTCTTGAAGATATGTCTGTTTGAGTGATTTCATACTTTAGGTTTTAGCAGTTGCATATCCTATACCAGTTTTACCAAAACCATTCCCATTATAGAACATAAATAACTTCTTCCGATATGTTATAACATGCGGATATTCTACCATTTCATTTTCCCATTTACTATAAGTATCTATGTCTAGACCACCCGCATCAAACCTTTCCCAATTCTCAAGATTATAACTAATTGCACATCTTATCCTATAGCTATTTTGAGGATTATTCCTGTAATCATTTTCCATTCGCACAGAAAACCACATATAGTATACATTTTTAATTTTTAACAAAGATGCTTTTGAGATACCACCTTCACCATTTCCAAGTTTTACTGCTGTGCCTGCAGGTAGCCAATCAATCCCATTTGTTGAGGTAGCATACTTAATATCATAAATTGGTTCAGTTTTGGCGTCAATTATTTTCCATTCCCTACAAGATAAATAGTAACCGTAAAAAAGTTTATTTTTCTTTATGACTGATATTGTGCCAACATAACCGGGCTCTCGATATGATGTTCCAAAAATAGGGCCATCAGAAAATTTATTCCATGTATTACCATTGTCGTTGCTAATAGCTAAGCCTAAAGTATTATGATATGGAACATCCAATCTGTTGGTCCATCCTATGTAATATAAATACTTTTTATTTTTTATGGTGATAATTTCAGTAGGCATAACTCCGGCAACATCAAATTTGCCCAATTCGCCTAATTCCAGAATCGGACTTTTTGATTCATTTAAAATATTAGAAGGGTTACCTACTTCAACATCAATATAAAATGGGTGACTTTTGTTATCAATTCTTTTAGAATAATAAATTCTCCAATAGCTATCGTTATGAATATCAACAACAGGTACCTGTGCGTGATGCTTGTCAAAAATATTTCCTTTTCGTTCCCACATAACTAATAAATCTTACTTGCCGGTGTATCTTGTTTTTTTGCAGGAGCACCCATATAAAATCCGTCTTCATCGGTTGATTTAGTTATAACAGCGCCCATGGCAATTAAGCAACCCTCTCCAATAGTTAGACCATCCCTGATTGTAGCGTTAACTCCAAACCAAGCCCTCTCTTTAACATGGCAATGGCCCGATAAAACCACATGGGAGGTAAAGAAAACATGATCTTCAATTATGCCATGATGACCAATGTGATTGCCACTCCAAATTACAACATTGTTGCCAATTGTTGTAAATGGTTGTATGGTGTTGTCCTCAAGTATAAAGCAGTTTTCACCGATAACATTATTGAATGTGCTAGCTCTTGATGAAATATAAGAAATGTAGTCATACCCTTTATTTTTTCCTTCCAAATATATTTTCTTTCGGACACTATTCATTTTAATACCAGTCATCGGAGCAAACAACAGATATTCAGAAGGTGGATATACTTTTTCAATCTCCTCAAAAGCAATTACGGGTAATCCTTTGAACAACCTCTCGTTTAAATAGATTTTACTTGCTGTGAATGCCACTACTTCATAATCACTATCAATTGTTAAATAGTAATGAGCAAGTTCAGCGGTATCTAGTACTCCAAAAATAACGACTTTCTTTTTCAATTAATTGAATATTTAATATTAATTTATTTTGTAAAGATGCAAATTTATGATGAAAGAAACAGACGCTACCTCTTCCCTACATCTTTCAAAGTAGCTCATACTGCTGTAATAGAGTATCTCTGATTTCGCTTTTGCTACAAAACATTAACGAATCAATTATAGAAAGGCCTGGAACAAATTCATTTTTGTACTGTTTGTATGGGACAAGGTGTGGCTGCAAAAAGCTCAAAATTAAATTATGGCTAATAAACTTATTATTTTCATACATTGATAAACCTCCAATAGGATTGATGTAGTGTGTAGCATTTTCTTTTTTACAAATATTTATTATTCTGTCTTGACCCCTTATTTCGCAATTATTATATCTCGTTGAACTATTTATAATTTCCGTTTCAATCTCTAAATAATTACAAATAAGTTTAATAGAGAGATGATTTAGGCTTGAGATGTTGTTTACACCTTCATTTAAAGTTTGCTTCAAAATAAGGATTGTATTTTCAAAGTATGGAGCTTTCAAATAACTCTGTTCAACTGTTTTGATCAATTTTTTTTTCCATTTTATATCATCGACTACAAATGTGTCCTTGATCAGTTTGTTTTGACTGGCATTTGAGAGTGGAACATTGATTAGATTAGCTTTACCATTAATCAATATATTGTTTCGGTTAATCCAACCTCTATTTATATAATTCACATCATCGTAAATAATAAATTTGTCTACCGCACTTATTAGCTGAAAATAACCCAAATAAGGAAAAAAATAAGGTTGCATTATAGCCACTTTCATATTTACGAAGCTGTTTTAATGATATCGCAGATTTCGATAGCTATTTTAACATCTAGTTCATAGTAAACAGGCAAACACAATATATTAGATGAAATGCTCTCCGCTACAGGGCAGGCAATGTAATTTTCTAAGTAATTTAATTTATTCAGCGACGGATAAAAATACCTTCTAGGTATTATGTTGTTCTTATGCAATGCCGCTTCAACCTTCAACAATACATCTTCGCTTTTAAAAACTATAGGAAAATAACTGTAATTCCATGTGGTAAACCCCCTGATAGAAAAAAGAGATATGTGCGGATGTTGCAAGTTATCCGTATATAGTTCAGCTATGATTCTACGCCGATCCATAATATCCTGTATACCGGGCAATACAGCCAACCCCATAGCCGCCTGCAGCTCGCTTATTTTCCCATTTACCCCAAGCCCGTGAAAACTAACCGCATCCTTATGGCCGAAATTGTGGCTATAGAATACTTTATGAAACAAATCAGCGTTTTGGCAAAAAATCGCACCTCCCTCGCCGGTATGAAATATTTTGGTTGCATGAAAACTGCAAGTGCTTACATCGCCGTATTCAAAAATGCTTTTGCCCTTGTATTTCACCCCAAAGCAATGGGCGGCATCATATATTACTTTCAGATTATGTTTTTGGGCGATGGCCTTAATGGCTTCTACATTGCAGGGATTGCCAAAAACATGGGTGGCCAGTATGCATGTGGTACGGGGCGTAATGGCCTCTTCAATCTTGGTTTCATCAATGGTAAAATATTCAGGGTGAATATCCACAAAAACCGGAGTACAGTTTTCCCAGAC
>CANHGW010000093.1 GCA_947460175.1 Bacteroidota bacterium
GCCGCTCTCCTGCTCGTAAGCGTGCACTGACGGCTACGCCGTCGGCGGCTTGACGGTGGTCAGGCTGTGTCGGGCCGCAGGTTCCAGGGCGCGAGTTCACCGATGCGCTTGATCGGGTGGTCGGCGATGCGGTCGAGCAGTACGCGCAGATAGGCCTGCGGATCCCAGCCGTTGAGCTCCGCGGTGCCGACCAGGGTGTAGATGATCGCGGCGCGCCTGCCGCCCTCGAGCGACCCGGCGAACAGGTAGTTCTTTCGCCCGAGTGCCAGCGGGCGCATCCGCCGCTCGGCGGCGTTGTTGTGGAGACATGCGCGGCCGTCGCGGAGCACCGTCGTCAGCGCGCCCCACTGCGTCAGGGTGTAGCGGATCGCCTTGGCCAGGTCGGACTTCCCGGAGATCCGCCGCAGCGTCGCCTCCAGCCAGGTGTGCAGGTCGGCCATCACCGGCGCCGAGCGGGCCTGCCGGGCGGCGAGGCGGGCCTCGGGTGGCTGGCCGTGTATCTCCGCCTCGATGGCGAACAGCGGCTGCATGCGCTCGATCGCCTCGCGCGCCAGCGGGCTGCCGTTGGCCAGCAACTCGTCGTGGAAGTAGCGCCGTGCATGCGTCCAGCACGCCGCCTCGACCACGCGGCCGCTCTCGTAGAGTGCGTTGAACCCAGCATAGGCATCGGCCTGCAGGATGCCCTGGAAGTCGCGCAGGCGTCGCTGCGGGTGCTCGCCCTTCCGGTCCGGCGTGAACTCGTAGAACACCGCGGGCGGGTCGCGCCCGCCGAATGGCCGTTCGTCGCGCAGATAGGCCCAGAACCGCGCGGTTTGCGTCCGGCCCTTTCCAGGCGAGAGCATCGGCATCGGCGTGTCGTCGGCATGCACCCGCGTCCCTGCCAGGGCGTGGCGGCCGATGTAGGCGGCCATGGGCTCTGCCAGCGCGGCCGACCTGCCGACCCAGCCCGCCAGCAGCCCGCGCGGCAGGTCCAGGCTATCGCGGGCGTAGATCTCCGACTGGCGATAGAGCGGGATGTGGTCGCAGTACTTCGAGACCAGCACATGGGCGAGCAGCCCCGGGCCTGGCCTACCGCGCTCGATCGGCAGCGAGGGCATCGGCGCCTGCGTCATCGCCTCGCAGGTCCGGCAGGAGAACGCGGGGCGGACGTGGCGCACGACCTCGAACCGGCCGGGGCGGTATTCCAGGATCTCGGTGATGTCCTCGCCCACCTTGCGCAGCGCGCCGCCGCAGGAGCGGCAGGCGCAGCCCCCGGCGGGCAGGTGCTCGACATCCCGCCGCGGTAGGCTGTCCGGCAGCGGCTTGCGGCCACGGCGCCGTGCCTTCTCCTCGGGCGCCTTGGCACTGGCCGCCTCGTCCTCGGCGTCATCCTCGCCGCCCGCAGCAGCGATGTCGGCCAGCACCTCGTCGAGCCGCAGCTCCAACTGCTCGACCTCGCCCGCCAGGCGCTCCGACGATGGCCCGAACCGCTCGTGCCGGAGGCGCGCGATCTGCACCCGCAGCCGCTCCGCCTCCAGCGTCTTGGCCTGCAGGCCGAGTTCCGCGATGCGACGGGCCGCGCGCTCCTCGGCCAGCTCCCCACGTAGCGCCGCGATCATCGCCACCAGGGCGGCGGGATCCTGCGGCAGCGTGCTGTCGGCGTGCGGCGTCACGCAGGAATCGTCCCAGATGCCGCCGCGTCGGCGCAAGAGGCTATACCGCGATCTCGGGCTTCCAGCTCGGTGTCGGCGTGCGCCAGTCCAGCCCTTCCAGCAGCATCGCCAGCTGCGCGGTCGTCAGCGTCACGGCGCCTTCGCGCGCGATCGTCGGCCAGATGAACCGGCCCTTCTCAAGACGCTTGGCCAGCAGCACCAGGCCCTGGCCGTCCCACCACAGCGCCTTGAGGAGATCACCGCGCTTGCCGCGGAACAGGAACAGGTGGCCCGAGAACGGATCGGCCTTCAGCACCGTCTGCACCTGCGCTGCCAGCCCGTCAAAGCCGCGGCGCATGTCCGTCGTGCCGAGTGCGAGGTGCACGCGCACCCCAGCATGCAGCGCCAGCATCAGCCGTCCAGCGCCGCCGCCAGCCGACCCAGCACCACCGGCGCGATTGCCTCGGAGACCCGCAGCACACGACCATTCCGCAACACCAGCTCGATCGTCGTGCCGGACCGCGCAGGCCGTTCAGGACGGGGCGATGCAGGAGCCTGTGGCTGGTGCGGCGGATCCTCGACAACGCGAACCGGCACCAGCGTAGGCGGCACCTCCGGCTCCGTCCGGACCAGGCCCGGCATCGTCCCCTCGCGCACCTGGCGCCGCCACTCGAACAGAAGGCTCCTGCTCAAGCCGCGGCGGTCTGCGACGCCCGCCACCGACTCCCCGGGCCGCATCGCCTCCTCCACCAGCGCCAGCTTCTGCTCCGTCGTCCAGCGGCGTCGCCGCTGCACCACGCTGATCACCTCACCCCGCTGACCGTCCGGCAACGCCCATACCCCTACGCGTAAGGGCGGCAACCGACATCCGCGCCGCCCAGCAGCCGCGCAGGTCAGCCGAACAGCACCGCGCGCCGCAAGGCAGTCGATGGATGACGCTTACTCCTGCTCAGACTGGCTGACGTAGGCTCGGACGCAATGCTTGAGTGAGCCTGCCAAAGCCCACCCCCTAATCGCTTAGGCGCGCCGGCGAAGCAGTAGACCATTGAGCGCACCATCGGCTGGGTAAGCCGCAAACATATCTGGCTTGCCACTTCGAGCGGCATTGCCCCATCGCTGCCGCCTTCGTCCGCATGGCCATGATCCGCATCATGCTGCGACGGCTCGCGCTTAAGCTTTCAGCCCCAACCCAAGCTTCCCGGATGGGCCCGTTTGGGTAGTCATGTGAACCAGAGCAGGCCATCGAATTCGAGAGGTGAAGGCAGGCGGCCACGCGTGAGGCCCGTCCAGGTCACGGAGGTGTCGATCACGCCATTTCGGTCTAGGTCAGCATGCATGGTGACGCCTTCCCAGCCATCCGCACCGGCGCGATCCACCCACTGCACTTGGCTCACACCGGGACGCCAGCCCCAGACCGACAGCCGCTCCCCTGCTTCCCAATCGGTGATGGTCGCCCAGGTGGGGGTCCCGCCTCGACCATCCAGGAAGAAATCGTCGCGACCAGCGCCACCGCTGAGGAAGTTAGAACCTGTGCCACCGTCAAGCACATCATCGCCCCCCGCACCGTTGGCTGCATCATCGCCGCCCAACAGGTTAAAGAAGTCGTTACGTGACGTGCCAATGGCTACATTACCGTCGCGGCTTCCGAGCATCTGGTATTCCAGCCAGGCGACCGGACCGGTGTCGGGATACAGGTCAGGCAGCACCCGTGTCATGACACCGCCCGTATGGATCGTGATCACCTCCTCGATTAGCGGCGTGGCCAGCAGATCGCTCACCAGCACGGGCGCCGCGTTGCCAAAGCGCAGGCATTCAACATTGGCCAGCCTGTCTGTGCCGTCCTGCCCAGAGACGATCAGCGCGTTGCCATCAAGGGCAAAGCGATAAGCTGATTGCTCGCCGCTGAACAACGCCAGATCGTTTCCTGCTCCGCCGTCCAGGCTGTCATTGCCAGTCATGCCGATTAGCGTGTCGTTGCCACCAAGTCCTTCCAACACATCCGCGTTGGGCGTGCCTATCAAGGTATCGTCACCAGCGGTAGAGCCACTTGCGGCATCGTCGTTAAGGACGGTTCCCGTGGCTGTGCTGGTGCCTAGCGTCAGTCCTGTGCTCGGGTTGCTCAGCGTGACCGTGAAGCCCTCATCGGCCTCGACAGAGGCATCGCCTGCGACCTGGACGGTGATGGTCTTGCTGGTCTCGCCAGATGCGAAGGTCAGCGTACCAGTGGGCAGCACACCGCCCACGAAATCCACTGCCACCGCCGCATTCGTGCCCAACCCCGTCACCGCCCAGGCAGCCGTGTGTGCGACAGAGGTGTCACCCGTCCTGGTCGCCGTGAAGGTGTAGCTGGTCGTGCCCGACTGACCCTCCGCCTGGCTCGCAGACGTCGCCGCAATCGACACAGAGGCATCGTCGTTGAGGACGGTGCCCGTGGCTGTGCTGGTGCCTAGCGTCAGTCCTGTGCTCGGGTTGCTCAGCGTGACCGTGAAGCCCTCA
>CANHGW010000094.1 GCA_947460175.1 Bacteroidota bacterium
ATATGACAATGAATAATCTCTAGCAACGATTGCATTATCTGAAACTCTTATCCACGTTTTAAGTTCATTGATAACAACATCACTCTTATATTCTGGTTTTGGGATTGCTCTAAATACATAACAATCTTCATTTAATCGCTCTTCACGGCTTAATCTAAAATTATAACGACTCATATAAGGTTCTTCAAATATAGCCACATTCTCACCTATGCCTGGTATGCCATAAATCCGTTGACCGGGATTGAATATCAAAACCCGTAATTGCTCTTCATATTTAGTCGTGCCTTTTAAATTCCTTGAATTCCCCACAATATTGTTATCATTGCATATGGTACCTTTAGTAAAAAAAAGATGGGCATATAATTTAGCAGTATAATAATTGTATTCTCTTTTTTTATTGAAAAAATCGCCTTTGACTTGTTCTTGTTTTACCTGCATCGTACGGCATTTATTATTGACTTGCTGCCTAGTAATACTATTGTAACTTGCTTTTATATCACCTCGTTTATCTTCAATTGCAATGTCATTGTACATATTAAAGCTTAGCAAACGCAAGGTTTTAAATGCTTTGTAAAATGTTGTGTCTTTTTTAACTCGTTGTATAAAAGATGGAATATCAAACCCTGATTGAACCGCTTTCACCATTACCTCATCTAATATCAATCCTTGATACACTTTATCTTTTTTCCCATCTTGCGAACTTGCATTTTTTATAAAAAAAACAAAACACAACAACGTGAATAAAAATGCTTTTCGTACTTTTAAATAATAATTCATCTTACATGAAAAAACTTTTTCTTTTTTGCTTAGTGGCATCTTTATTCGTTGTGTCAAATTCAAAGGCCGCATCTAGTCTTCGAAGCGACACACTTGACATCCGCAAAACTATCATAGATTTTAATATAACTGACTTTGTAAGCAAAAATATTTTTGCGAAAGCAACTTTAGATGTAAAATGCAAACTCAACAACATTTCTCAATTAGTTTTTGATCTTGAAGGATTAACAGTTGACAGTGTATTTGTCAATAATAATCTAGCCACATATTCTTCATCTGGCTTTTATTTGACCGTCAATTCTCCTGTTCCATTAAATCAAAATGACACAGCGTTAATCGTATTTTATTACCATGGGGTTCCTATTGCTGATGCAACATGGGGTGGATTTTCGTTCATAGGAAATTATGGCTTTCAAATGGGCGTTGGCTTCAATGCTCAACCTCATACCTTTGGGCGTACTTGGCATCCTTGTTTTGATAATTTTGTAGAACGCTCAAGTTATGAATTTAAAGTAACTACCACTTCAGATAAGATGGCTACATGCAATGGTCTTTTTATCGACAGTACATTAAACCTAAATCAAACAATTACATGGCATTATAAACTTGACGAAGAAATACCGAGCTACTTGGCAGCTGTAGCTGTGAGCAACTATGTCATTGTACACAAAACACTCAATGGAAACAATGGAATTACTCCAACCACTATTGCAAGCGAAATCGTAGATACCACAAAAGTCAATGGCTCGTTTGCTCATTTGCAGGAGTCTTTTTCTATGCTGGAACAGCATTTTGGTACACACTCATGGCCCAAGGTAGGCTATACACTTGTCCCATTTAATGCAGGTGCAATGGAACATGCTACCAATATCCATATCGGAAAACCCTTTGTAGATGGTACCCTCAATTATGAAACGTTGATTGCTCACGAACTATCCCATCATTGGTGGGGCGATTTAGTTACCTGTAGCACTGCTGGTGATATGTGGCTCAATGAAGGCTTTGCTAGTTATTGCGAATTTCTTCATCAAGAATACACCTATGGTTACAGTTCTTATTTAGATGCTGTAAAGGCCAATCACTTTCAGGTAATTAGTAAAGCACATATCAATGATGATGGATTTAAATCGGTTGCAAATATGGATAGTATTCACACCTACGGCACTACTGTATATCTAAAAGGCGCTGACATGATACATACTATGCGAAGCTATTTGGGCGACAGTCTTTTCTTCAATGGATTGACTGCTTTTTTGAACTCGTATAAATTTAAAGATATCAATAGTAATCAACTTCGAGATTTTCTTTCCACATACAGTGGTGTAAATATGACTTCCTATTTTGATAATTGGATTTTTGATAAAGGCTTTGCACACTTCTCCATCGATTCGATTCAATCTATACCACAAGGTGGTAATTATGATGTCAATGTATTTTTACGTCAACGCAAACATGAAAACAATAATTACTTTTCGAATGTCCCACTTGAAATCGGATTTTATGATGCTCAAATGAATAAATACATTTACCACATCACGTTCAATGGACGCTGTATGCAGTTCAATGTAAAACTACCTTTTAATCCTGCAATGATTGTGATAGATCCTGATGCACGTATCAGTGATGCAATAACAGAAGAAACCTCTATCATTCAAACAATAGGAATTAAAAACCTACCACAAGCAAAATGCAGAGTTATAGTAAAAGCAACGGTCACTGCTGACTCATCTCTTGTAAGAGTTGAACACAATTGGGTTGCACCCGATCGATTTAAATCAACGATTGCTGCCAATGGATTTGTATTATGTGATACGCGTTATTGGAAAGTGGACGGAATTAATTTAGGAAACATACAAGGCTTATTGCATTTTGGGTATGATGCTGGTGCTAATAATAGTTATCTTGATAGTACATGGATCAAAAATACCGATGATAGCATTCGTATGTTTTATAGAAAAGATGCTACTGAAGAATGGCAATTGGCAAATGATAGTCTTAGACCAGGTGCAATCAATGATCGACTAGGCAATATTTATGTCAAAGAGATTAAAGCGGGCGAGTACTGCTTTGGCATACAACGAAGTAATTATACAGATCCATTGCAAACAGATGCACCAACTGGTGGCTGTGGTATGGCCACCACAATAAAAGAAGCAAATCAAGCATCAACACATTATTTGATTTACCCAAATCCTACGTCTAACTCGTTGACAATACGATTACCTGAAAAATGCGAAGCAAGCGCATTCAGCTTCATCGATTTAACCGGAAAAGTCATTTCGAATTATAAAATAGCAGGATTAAATACTAACATACATGTTGATCTCTCTAATTATCAAGCAGGTATTTATTTCATCCAATTTTATAATAGTAAAAACACACCTATTCATACTGAAAAAATAGGGATACAATAAATTCTATCACAACTATCTTTTTTATAAAAACATCTATAAATAATGATACAAAACAAACCAGGAAATGTGAATGAATATATTGCTCAATTTCCATTAGAAACACAAGCTGTATTAAATGAAATAAGAGCCATTATACGTAAAGCAGCACCGAAGGCTACAGAAATTATCAGCTATGGCATGCCTGCATATAAAATGAATCATGTACTAGTCTATTTCGCAGCTTATAAAAAACATATTGGATTTTATCCAACAGGCAAAGGGATTGAAGCATTCAAAGAAGAATTTGGAGATTTTAAATGGTCGAAAGGTGCAGTCCAATTTCCACTTGACAAGCCATTACCTCGTAAGTTAATTACACGAATAGTAACGTATAAAATAAGTATTGACCAAGAATACAAAACAGTCAAAAAATAAGTTCCTATTATTGTACAACTTTCTCGCTAATTTTTTCTGCAATCCGCATCCCATCCATCGCTGCACTTACAATGCCACCCGCATAGCCTGCACCTTCGGCACATGGGTACAAATTTGAAATTTCAACATGTTGCAAGGATTCTGTATCGCGTGTAATACGCACAGGCGAAGACGTTCTACTTTCAGTAGCAACTATAATGGCATCATTGGTAAAATAACCCGCTTTGCCTTCATCATACTTGTGTGACATTTTTTGGCCAAAGGCTTTAAAGGCATTAACCAAACTATCATTGACAACTTTAGGTAAAACCTCTGACAACTTCACTGAATTAACCCCAGGTAAGTAAGAACAATCGGGCAATGAAATGGATCGACTATTTTTTACAAAATCAATCATACGCTGTGCAGGTGCAACATACTTACCACCACCCAATTGATACGCTTTTTGTTCAACGGCCAATTGATAATCCAAT
>CANHGW010000095.1 GCA_947460175.1 Bacteroidota bacterium
CGACGAGGGCCCCGATGACATGCCCGCCCACATCCGCACGGCCCTCACCTGCACCACCCTCGCCCTGCCGTTCCGAGATGGGCGGTTGCTGCTCGGCACCTGGCAGGCCGTCTATCTCTGGGAGCACCGAGCCCGGGGCCAGCATCGCCAGCTGAGCTTGCATTTGCTGGGGGAGTGAGCCTGCGGTGGCCGTCACAGCCACGGACTGAGCGGAGGAATGCTCTGCCTGCCGTGACGACGATAAATATGGAAATCACTATCAGTGGTTAGCAGCAAAGGTGAATCGTTGAACTCAGTCAGTCGAATCAATGCAGCGTCTGCAAGGGAAACGGGAACATTTTCATAGCGCTTGAACAGTGAGCTGACAGCACCGATCTGCTCCTGAAGCACAAATGGTAATTGAACAACTCCTCGCTCGATGAATTGCATCGCCAATGAAGGATTAAAACTAGAGCGCCTTGGCAAAAATGTGAACAGGGTTGGAAGAGAGATGAGCTGGTCTATCTTCACAACATCCTACCAAATCGGCCAACAGATCGCCTGCGGATTGTGGTGCAGAGCCGTCCACGTCTTGATCTGAAGAATGGAGGAACGCCGTCAATGCTCGTCGAACCAACTCAGACTTGCTCAGCCGGCGACGTTGAGCCTGCTCTGTGAGCTGCACATCAAGGTCTTCGCTCAACTTGAGTGAGATCACCGCTATGGCAAGCACCCCGCCGATACCCCAGCATCTTACTAGCTGCCAAACGGTATTACGTCTGTCGTGGGACTGCTGTTGCAGGAGTTGGCCTGCAGGGTCTGATTATGCCAACAGCACCGGGCTCGAACAAGGACATTTCAGCTCCGCGCTTATCGATATTTCTAACGCTGCACCTGTGTGGGAGGCAAAAAACCTTAGATCAAAAGCACAAACTTCTTGGCAACCTGTACACTCGAAGCGCTTGTTCGATGCTTTGGGCTGAGAATGCTCAAATAAAGTCAGATCTGATCCAAAAGATCGGAATCCTCCTTTCGCGACAACAATTCCAACATATTTGAAACCTTGGCTCGAAAGATACGCATTTTAGCTGATTGATTAACTTCATTTACTATATCACCTTGAATTATTGCAAGCGAAGCATGTGTACATTTGATCCGAATACACCTGAGCAAAGAAGGCTTGTCGAGATAGTACTCTCTTATAATGTTATCGGTCGGGAATTCTAGTAGCGCTTCATGATCACTATTGATCCTTGAATGAAAAAGATGCCTGACAGAAGATAGAATTAGAAGGATAAGACTAAAATGTTCTAAAAATAGAGATCGAGATGACCTCATGCTTCCATGAACGGATATAGTTGAACCAACTTCTTTCCCATTGGTGTCAAATCTAAGGTTGAATACAGCATCACAATCCTGAACGATATCAAAGATTAAATCACTGGTCCATTCATATGTTAATAATTCGCTCCAGCGGTTCACGTCTTTAAATACTGAGAGTGACAAACCAGGAAGCATGAAGAATTTATAAGCCCGGTAGCTGTCTATCTCACATAGAAATAGAATAGATTGAAAAAGCTGAGAAATTCGTTGTGGTGACATTAGGATTTTACCATACAGTACCTTCGCTTTGTCTTCAGGCAATCTCTTGATATAACCAGCCGAAAAGTATTCTTGAATACTTTTGTGTAGGAATTGGTATTCAGAGCCGTCTCTTACTAGCAAGCATGTGATCTTTGTTACATCAGCAAAAAACTTATCAGCCAACATCGGATCGGCGCCTTCCTTGACTAGAGCCAGAGAGAAGATCTCTGTAGCATTTTCTTGAGAAAATCTAAGTTGGACATTAAGAGAAGTTTGAAAACAGTAGTTTTCAAATACCATTCTAAACATATGATTTCCCAAACCTGACTTGCGAGGCCTCTCATAGCCTTCTTTGTGGTCATCATGTCTATACAATAATGTTTGGAAGACTAAGTCGTAAAATTCATGAATTGTTTCTGGAAGCCGAAGCTCTGCTCGATAAACAATCGAAAGCAACGTCGCAAAGAGAGGTGTGTCAACAATCCCGTCTAGACTAGGATTGTTATCGAGTTTAATGATCAGGTTGGACGCAGTTGCAGGTCCACAAATCTTTATGATTATAGCATCACGCTTAGACTTATCAAGTCTGCAAATCTTTATAGTCTTTAGGCATGAAACACTCTGTATTGAAGACTCTGGTCTGCTTGTCACAACCATTCGTAACTGGTCATATGTCATGGCTAACATATTTATATCATCAATTAATTGCATTCTGCATTCCTGTGGCGTTTCATCGTATCCATCTAGTAGAAGAACAGCAAATCCAGCTTTTAAGAGAAAGGACCATATGTCCTCACACCTACAAAATCCCAGTGACCTGAGAAACTGAATACCGGATAGGTGGAGATTTTTTTGTGATGTAATCTTGCGCAGCTCAATAAGAATTGGTAAACGCTGTCCTAATTTGATTTCTTCTAAAAGCAATTGTCTCATAAAGATTGATTTGCCTTGCCCTGCAATTCCTTCAATTAGAGGATGCTCATTATGTCCAAAGTCAGAGACCATTCTGGCATCGAAGATTCTATTATCAGAATCAACAAAGGAAGGTGAAACGAAAAAGCTAGATATTTTAGAGGCCTTATCAGGACTTTGAATTGTCTTAACTTGCTCGTATGATGCCAATTTTTTTGATAAGCTTCGGATTTTTAACGGAGTGTTGAATTTTTCTATCTCTAGCGCTACTGATTTACTTGCTGTCTTGACAACATCTCCAATAAGACGGCCTAGCAGGCTAGAAGCAGCAGAGATTAGTGGTTCGGTCATTTTGTGTTCGTGTTTGTTATGGAAAATAATTAAGCAGGCGGACTGTCCTCAGTACATGGTAAAGAATTCTGATGTGCTAGCATAACCTTCGCGTAGAGACAAATACATCGAACGCAATATTGCCGGTCCGCATAAAACTTAACTTGGCACGAGTTTAGCTCAGCCTATCACGCCGTGGCCGGCTTCCATAGATGCCTCAGACAGGTTGCTCCGCAAGGCTTCTCAAGGAGGGAGCTAGTGCGTCCAAGCATGATTGGCTGATCCGCATAACATTCCAAGCTTGACCACAGTTTCCCGCGCTGACCCGGGCCATAGTGCTTAACTAAGAAAAGAGCAGACCTGCAGGACTTTAATGCCGACTACTCCACGACTTGGTGCATGAGTAAAAATCATGATGGTTTTACATCGCTATGACCAAGCAGCTCTTGATTCGTGCGATTAGCGTAGTCTCGCACGGTCAGATGGGTTGCCCTACCCAGCCGATAGCCAGCGTTGCAGAGTCATTAAGAATGATGCAATGTGTGGTACTCCGATGAGAGACTCCCCGCCACTTCGGCAGCCACTGCCCCTCTCCCCGCCCGCACCAGCGCCGGCACCCGTTTGAAGGCGGGGGTGCCGCTGCGGATCTCGCCGGAGATGATCTCCAAGTTCTGCAGCTCGCCGGATTCCCCCTGCACCGTCACCCGCTGGTGGGCCCTGAAGCCAGCGCGGTCGATATCGGCCCGGTTCATCAGAATGGTGTTGCTATGGGGCATGCCGTGATATTGGTCTCCCTCTTTGTAGACAACGATGTTGTGCTGGCTGTAGCTACCGCGCCCGGCGGCCAGGTTGCTGGCTTCACGGTTCTGCAGGACCCAGGCTGCGGCCACCAGAGCCGCATCGATGTCGAGGCGGGCCTTCTGCTCGGGTGTGAGGTTCATGGTGGGCCACCCTTGGCCAGGAAGTATTTTCGCTGCGGATCCTTGGCGCTGGTGCCGATCTCCCGCACCAGACCGCGATCGATCAGACGGGCCAGCCGCGTGCGCGTGGCCCGGGCCGACAGGCCGATGATGGCCGCAATCTCCCGGGTGGCCAACCCCTGGCCTTGCTTCAGGCTGGCGAGAATCGCCTGCTCAGTGGCGTCGACCACCATTGGCCCCACGGGGACGGTGGGA
>CANHGW010000096.1 GCA_947460175.1 Bacteroidota bacterium
TATTTCTACACCCGTAGAATCTTGCACATCAATTACATCATCTTCTATTAAAAAAACCGAGTACCCTAATTCAGCTGTAATCGTATCGGTAAATGTAACCGTTGATTTTAATCTGTAATTACTTCCATTAGGAAATACTTGAAGGTCAATATTGAGTGGTGTTGTTTGAGATAACAGCCCATTGATTGTAGTGTTCCAATCACTTTTATTATAAAAATATGAATTGCCCGTATTCGCTTGATTGGCTGATGTACTTATTCTGTTTATTGCAGCACTAGGCTTTGATGGATCACCACTGCCTAAGAATGTAACAAGATCCAAGGCGTCTTGAGTATTAAAATCGTATTTTGCTGGTGGCTGAAAACCATTCAGAAAAGGAGAATATACTGCTGTAGACAAGATTCGATTTGGATGTGCATTTTTAATATTGCGCAACTCAGCAGCACCAGCCGGACAATTTGTACAATGAACACCAGTGGCTTCTTCTACAAAAATCATTCTAGCTTGCGGTGTTGGCAATTGTGTGACTGTGTAAGTAGTATCTGTAAATGAGACAGTTTCAGTTAAAACCAAGCCCGCTGGTGTTTGTTCTTTTACGCAAGCATATGCAAAAAGAGATAGTATACTAAATCCAATAATTATTTTATGTTGAATATTCATTTGTCCTTTTTTTAAAATGTTGAAATAATACCTAATTTAAATCCACTAAATGCTGGTTCATATCTACATACCCCACCAGTGCAGTTAATACCATCCACTTGTTTTACATATTGGGCAGTAAATCTATGAGGCCCTACAGACCTTGCTATAAATACATTCGGATAATGAAGCGCTTTTTTTACATGAACTTTGTTAGGAGCTATATTATACATATCAGATACTGCAAAACTCCAATTGGGAGCAATATTAAATTCTAGTAAACCAAACACCCATGAGCCATAGTCTTGTTTTGTACTCATATATTGTAGTTCTGTTCTTAATGATTTTTTACTATTAAATTTATATATAATTTCCATAAAAGGTGTGATAGCAGTTACGTCGGGGTATTCTTCTTTATTTACTTTTTGTTGATAAATGAATTGATTATATCTTAAATATTGAGCTCCAAAATGAAGGATTACATTTTTTATACTTCTAATTTCTGCCTCTCCAAATACTTCTCTAAATAACATAGCACCCGAGTCTAAGGTATTGATATTCGTATAGGATAAATTAAACGTCATATTATCATTGGGAGTATACATACCTGATACCGATCCGCACATTTCAGAAAATTGTGATGGAGGTGTATATCTTGCTATTAATCGTTGAGGGCGTATTTGAGCAATAATTGGTTGCCAATTGTACATACCTTGTAGCAATATTTCTTTAGGTGAAGTTCTCAACTCAAAGTTTTCAGATCGTTTAAATGAAGCATTTAGTCCCCATTTTGCTTTAGCAAAACCAAGAGTAGAATACAAGACAGTTCCTCCTAGGTTTTTTAATTCGTTGCCATAGTGAATTGCTTCTTTTGATTTAGTTGCTGCTTCTACATACCAACTAAAATCACCATAATTCAATGTATTATAAATAGAAGTAGCAAAATTATTATAGGAAGGTTTATACCTGCTAGCCAATGGATAAGAATTAATCGTAGATACCACAAAATCCATACTCGCTTGATCCATTGTACGGTTTACGATTCCTATACCCGGGGTAATATGTGCTTTTTTACCTAAGTCAAAATCACCTTCAATATTAGCTCCTTTTATAATTGGTTGATATCGTTCAAATAAATTTTTGGTTTGACCCGTAAATCCTTTTACCATAAAGTTTTTGTTTAGAATATATTTCAAATGCAATCCAAACAAAGCATTATCAATTAATAAACCACGATCTTCATAGGCTCGGAAAATAATTCCACTCCCGATTTGATCATATACATGGCCAGCTGTAATAGTCAAATTATTAAATTCTTTACTTAAACTAAACATCCCTATGCCTGCTGCCGTTAATGCCGAAGTTGGCTTTTGTAGATTCGAATTATTAAATCCATCAAAACGAACAGTACCAGTAAACCCATAACCAGAATAACGCAACCCCAACCATCCTTCTCCGCCACTTAACAGATTGTCATACAACGGATTACCAGACGCCTTGATATTTGTATCGCGTTGGAAAAAATTGACATTCATCATTAAATCACCTGATAAATTACCTTGCTGTGAACTTGCATGAATAGAAACAACTAAAAGAAAGGCTAAAAGAACTTTTTTCATTTTAAACATATGAACAACAAATATATCAATTTACATGTTTATTTTACACTATTCTGCGTTTATTGATATAAATCATGAAGTGTATCGAAGAGTGATCTATAAAATAAGAAAAAGAAAAATTTATACTCTCTTCAAAAAATAATGTATTTTCATCTTTATGAAATGGCTACATAGTATACTCATTTGCTTTTTTCCTGTATGGATGCTTGCACAATCTACTCCCAAACCCGCTTTTCCACTGGGGCTTGAATTTAATGACAATGAATATAATCAACTACCTACACAAAGTAAATTTGCTGGAAGTAAAAGCAGTGAATTACCTCTGGTAGTAAGTCTGAAAAAATGGTGTCCTATTCCTGGTGATCAAGGAAGTATAGGAAGCTGTGTTGGATGGAGTTCTTGTTACGGCGCACTTACCCTACAGCAAGCTAAAATGAACAATGTAACAAATAAACAAGAAATTACCGATCATGCGTTATCAGCTATGTTTGCTTATAATCAAGTAAAGAAAAATGATTTGGTATGCGATGGAGGAACTCGAATCCCACTATTGCTCGATGTATTAAGTCAGAAAGGGACCTGCTACCACAAAGAGTTTAATGTAAATACTTGTGCCAAGCAACCTGACAATAGTTTACTTCAAAAAGCCCAACAAAATTCTATCAAAGATTACCTTAGTTTATTTCAAACAATTGATGAGGCTTCGTTGAAAATACTAAAAACCAAACAAAGCTTGGCAGAAGGTAAACCTGTAGTCATTGGTGTAGAAATTAAGTACAACTTTCTAGATCTTGATAAATCGAATTCTACTTGGGATCCTACCAAAGGACTTACTCTTTTTGCAGGAGGACATGCTATGTGTGTTATAGGCTATGATGAAGGAAAACAAGCCTTTGAAATACTGAATAGCTGGGGCGAAAAATGGGGTGACAATGGTTTTGGCTGGATTAAATACGACGACTATGGAAAATACTGCAAATATGGTTTTCAACTTTTTTTAAAAGAAACTAAAAATAATGAACACAAAACAATTTTAAATGGCGACTTTGAATTTAAATCTCTTGTAGATGCTTCTACATTGAAATTCAGTAATGCGCAAGTAAGTTATAATGCAAAAAAGAATTACTATCAAACAACTACAAAGACATGGAACATAGATCAACTATTTCAGCTAGTTGCTAAAAATTCTAAACCCGATCAATACATCTATGTATTTAGTATTGACGAAAAACGAAAAGCTACGATTCATTTTCCTCGAAATGAGCAGTTTCATAATACACAAGACGGCTTCAATGAAACACCGCTTGTGTCAATCACAAATGCCGAAATCATTATCCCTTCTCCAGAATCTGCATTTAGTATAGGACAAGAAGGTACCGATTGGCTAGTCGTTCTTTATTCCAAAAATAAAATAGACAATGTTTCAAAAATCATTGATAAGATTAAAGACGAAGAAGATTTGAATAAAATGTACAATCTACTTAGCTATGAGTTTAACAGTCGTGGCCTACCTCCTACAGCTATACAGTATATGCCCAACAAAATGAGTTTTAGTACGCAGGTAAATAAAGATGAAATTATTCCAATTATATTACGAGTCGATAGCAAATCTCAAGAAGATATTCCAACTATTATAGAA
>CANHGW010000097.1 GCA_947460175.1 Bacteroidota bacterium
CACAATAATGCATTGAAATGACAATACCTGCCGAGAAGGTCAGGTAAATCATAAGCAATGATATGGACAGGAAACGTTTCATTCGAGCACAAAGATAGATTATCAAATTTAAAGATGACGTTAAAAAGCCATTTAAACATCCTGACTATCATTCATCATTAATTTAGTAAATCAGATTTGATATTTCATAAAAATGCTGATATTTACATAAAAAATTAATAAAACTATGAACGCACACGAAATTGACTATAAAATCCACGGCGAAGAAATGCAACATGTGGAAATAGAACTTGACCCAAGCGAAACCATTATTGCAGAAAGTGGTTCCTTTATGATGATGGAGGAAGGTGTCCAAATGGAAACCATCTTTGGCGATGGTACACAGCAAACAGGTGGATTGATGGGTAAATTGTTTTCAGCTGGAAAACGACTGCTTACAGGCGAAAGCTTGTTTATGACAGCATTTACCAATATTGGTCAAGGCAAAAAGAAAGTAAATTTTGCTTCGCCGTATCCTGGAAAAATTATTGCAATGAATTTGGCTGAGCTTGGAGGGAAATTAACCTGCCAAAAAGATGCATTCTTATGTGCTGCCAAAGGGGTAAGTGTAGGAATCGAATTTCAACGAAAATTGGGTACAGGTATATTTGGAGGTGAAGGTTTTATTATGCAAAAATTGGAAGGTGATGGTATGGCTTTTGTGCATGCAGGTGGTCATGTATTTGAGCGCAAACTGAATCCAGGCGAAGTATTAAAAATTGACACAGGCTGTGTGGTTGCCTATACCAAAGATATTGACTTCGATATTCAATTTGTTGGAGGTGTCAAAAATACCATCTTTGGTGGAGAAGGTCTTTTCTTTGCTACCTTAAAAGGGCCAGGTTCTGTTTGGATTCAGTCCTTGCCGGTGAGTCGATTGGCATCTCGTATCATGACGTATGCTTCTGTCGGTCGTCGAAAAGAAGAAGGCGGCATTATGGGAGGATTAGGAAATTTGTTGGATGGAGACGGAAGATAAAAAAAATCAATTTAGTATTAAGGGGTTGCAATTTATTCTGCAACTCTTTTTTTTGATAATTTTTTATTATTTAAACGTCTTAGCAATATTCATCATTTCCTTACATAAAGTCAAATCATCAAATTCAGAACTATCAATCATATATTCTTTGCCTTTGATGACTCGCAATACCATGAATTTATATATTTTTCTGCCATCGTCTTTATAGGTTCTTTCTATTAAAAGATCATTCGGGGTTTTTATCAATGCCTTTAGTGTTACATTTTTATTGCGCTTTGCCAATACTTTATTGAATTCACTTCGAATCATGGCAATACTCATAGGTTTTTTTATTTCTGAAACCACTAATTTTTCTCCATTCTCGTATCGAATTTTTACTTCCTTATTTTTCAGATCACCTTCTTTTTGAGTGATTTCTTGAATGGCATACGTTTGATGTGTTTCAATACTTGCAGGAATACCATACTCAGAAAGTTGTATGTTGCTTTGCTGTGCTAAAGTGAGCATGGGAAGGGACAATAAGATAAATAATAATTTTTTCATTTTTCAAAAGTAAATCAAAAGACACAAAGTTGACTTTATCATTCCTTCATTTCTTTGTCTTTTTGAGATTGAGTTCCTTGTTTGTATTAGAAAAACTATATTTGTGATTCATTCGATTTACTTTTTATGGCTAAAAAAAATAAACTTAAAAATAGCAATTCAACAGATATAACTACTCCGAAGGTACAGTCAGTTCCAAAAATACCTATAAGTAAACCTGAAGCTACCTTGCATAAATCACCATCGAACTCGTTGGTTTGGATTTTATCGGCTGTATTGTTTGCTATTACAATGCTTATTTATAGCAATACGTTTCAACATCGATTCGTATTGGATGATCATGGCATCATCAAAAATAATAAAATCACAAAAGCACCTGTAAGTTGGGAAAATACCAAAACTATTTTTAGTACACCATTGCGTAAAGGTGATTTTTCAGACCTAGAAAATTCATTGTATCGTCCATTTACCAAATTGCTTTTCAATATTGAATGGAATATGTTTGATGGTAACAATGATATGTTCAATGCAGCGCATAAATTTCACGTAGTGAATGTATTGTTGTATGCTATTGCAGGCGTTTTTCTATTTTTTATTTTGTATGATGCTATGAAAAAGAAATGGGTAGCGCCATTTCTCGTTTCTTTATTATTTTTAGTTCATCCAATACATACCGAAGTAGTAGCCAATGTAAAAAGTGGTGATGAAGTATTGAGTATGCTAGGTATTCTCATAGCATTGCGTTGTATACAATTGTATTTATCCAAAGAGAAAATGCTTTATTTAATATTGGGCGTTTTAGGCTTTTTAATGGGATCGTTTTCAAAAGAATCGACCGTGGTGGCCATTGCTATTTTTCCTCTATTTATCTACTTTTTTACTAATGCAAGTATCAAGAAAAACGCCATCGTATCGTCTATCATGTTGGTGTGTACGTTGTTCTTTTTGTTTGCCCGCCATCAATCGCTGAGTGGGTACCCGCCTTCAAGTAAGTTGAGTGCATTGGATAATTACATGGTATTGTGCGATCCTGCCCAGCGAACTGTATTGGCTCAAGACCTTCAAGATAAATACAATAACTCTTCACAGTTTGCATCGGCAGTCAATACATTGGGTTTTTATGTAAAGACGTTTTTATATCCCCATCCATTGTCGTGCGATTATTCATTCTCTTCATTGGAGCCTGTAGGGTTTTCGAATGGTGGATTCTTGATTTCGTTCATCATGTTCTTAGCCATGTTTGCTTTTGCTGTATGGCGATGGAAACAAAAAAATCCAGTAGGATTTGGTTTCCTATGGTTCTTCGTAAGTATGTCCATTACATCGAATGTATTTTTCCTTATAGGTACTTCATTTGGTGAACGTTTGTTTTTTGTACCATCGTTGGGCCTTTGTATTGCAGTGGTATTTGCATTGGCACATTTTACACATAAGAATGAAGATGAGAGTACAATCATGCAAGGCATTTCTAAGTCGCCTATCTTGTTCGGTATATTATTATTAGCTTCTGCATTGTATAGTTGGAAAACATACTCACGTAATGAAGATTGGAAATCAGATTATAAATTGTTTTCGAAAGACATTGAAAGCTATCCAAATTCAACGCACTTATTATTCTACATGGGAAACCACTTGTCTGGCAACGAACGTAAAGAAGTACTCACTGATGAGATGTCGCAACTTGGATTTAATACCAAACAGATTAATGACTCAGCGGCTAAAGAAAGTGCGAAGTCTATTTTTTATCTTACTAAATCGATGAGTATATATCCTGCATTACCATCGGATGGATACAATCAATTAGGCAAAGCGTATTTCAATTTTTCGGAAGGAATCAAGCCAACGGGTAATGTGCCAGAATATTATCGATACCTCGATAGTGCCAATAAGTATTATCAAAAAGCCTATAGTGAGGATAGTACCAATGGTATATTTATCAATAATCTAGGAACTGTATTGTACAACAAAGGGATGTTGATGATACAGATGCAACAGCAACAAGATGGTGTCAATTTATTGATGCAGTCGTTTCCTTACTTTGTAAAAGCCTATGCACGTGATACCACTGAGAGTGATTTTATGAATAATATAGGTTGTATATATGGTACTACTGGCCGACCAGATAGTGCTATCTATTGGTTTGAAAAAGCCTTGGCTAAAGATTCATTAGACTTGACTTCGATTCAATTTTTAGATATTACTTGGCGCAATAAAGGAAATATACAACTAGCCGATTATTACAAAGCCATGGCCGA
>CANHGW010000098.1 GCA_947460175.1 Bacteroidota bacterium
GTAGCACCTAGATTGCAAGGTACAGAACCATGTTCATCGCAAGTAATGTCCGATATGACGGGTATATTAAAATCAGGACGTTGCATATCCTTCAATTCAAATAATCTTGGAATATTTTTATCCCAATAAACACCATTCATAAGGATATCAGTCACTTTTGAATATTGTAAAAAAGTACAACAATATTCGCTAGGATGCAGATGAAAATCTTCACGATTGTAACTACTATCATCCATTCGACCATATAAATCCTTGCCTTTTAAGTGAACAAATACAGGATAGGCAAATCGCTTGTTGAGATAATCATCTGTTGAAACTTCGGCAATATCTAGGTATTGTAATATATCCAATACACCTGTTGATACACGACCAGAGCCAGTTACAGCAATTTTGATTGGAGGTAAAAAAAATGTTTCGTAACTCTCTTTCAATTCCTGAAAATTTTTCATTGAGTATACAGGATTTAAATCAAATTGATGGAATTTTTTACCATAAACCATCAATCCATTGTGAGCCCCTACTACACCGGCCCAATAACCAAACCCTACAATACGATGTCCATCATCATGTGTGAGACATTCATAGTCTATCATTCTGATTTTCTTTTCAATCAATGCCTTCATCAATTTCTTGTTGTAAGGCTGTGCTTTCTTAGTATGGGAGAAAAAAAGATATGTTTTTCCAGGAATCAAAGTTTCAATCAAGGCTTCTTTTACCCCAAAAATGATATCGCATGTAGATAAATCTTCTTGAATTTTTAGTCCCTGAGATTCATATTCGAAATCGGTAAAACATCGTATAGCCGAAGGTTGTATTATAAATTCAACATCGATATATTTATCTTGAATCTCTTTACATTGTTTGGGTGAAAATGGCGTTCTATTATCTTCGGGGGTCTTCCCTTCTCTTACAATTCCAATGCGTATCATCCGTATTTTTTGATTTATGTTTGCAAATATAAAGGAATCCCTATGTATTATTTCGAACTGTTTGGAATACCCGTTTCATTGAATGTAAACAAAGCTGATGTATTAAAAAAATATTATCAATTAAGCAAAGAATTTCATCCTGATCAGCATTCAATGAGCTCGAGCTCAACACTGGAAAAGTCACTCGATATGAGTGCTGTCATCAATGATGCGAAAAAAATATTGGACAATCCCTACAAACGACTTGAATACATTTTAAAAGAATCGGGCACTATCGTCGAAGATGAAAAATATACATTATCACCTCAGTTTTTGGGCGACATGATGGATCTCAATGAACAATTGATGGAACTTGAATTTGAGCCAAATGAACATACATTGACAGCTATTAAAAATGAATTAGCATTAAAAGAACAACATTTGTATGAACAAGTCAAATCGTTTTTTGAAAGCAACGAATTAAAATTAGACCAATCAGAATTGGCATTGCTTAAAGATTTCTATTACAAACGAAAATACCTACAACGAATCGCAATTAAATTAAACTAGCATTTTACACCAAATCAATACAAGTGATTTCAGGCATAATACCTATACGACCAGGATAACCCAAAAATCCAAAACCACGATTGACATAAAGGTACTGTTCTCCCTCCTTGTATAATCCAGCCCATTGCTTATAAATATACTGAACAGGACTCCATTTCAACCAAGGTATTTCGACCCCGAATTGAAATCCATGTGTATGTCCACTCAGTGTCAAATCAACATCCTTGTATTTTGAATTAACTTCACCATCCCAATGAGATGGATCATGGCTTAGAAGTATTTTAAACGGATTTTCACCCGATTTGGCATGTGCTTGTTGCATATTGCCATAGGATTTAAATCGATTTTTAAAACTTGTATTTTCTACGCCTATTACACTTATTTTCTCGCCGTTTTTTTCTATTGTAACGGAATCGTTCAATAATAAATTCCAACCTATCTCTTTATGGATAGCTTTTAGCTCATCCAAATTTTTTCGTTTTGCATCAATACTATCCCACTCTACATAATCGCCGTAATCATGATTACCTAATATAGAATAAACGCCTAATGGCGCATTCAATTGATTGAAAATAGGAATGAACTCAACTGCTTCTGAACTTACATTATTGACCAAGTCACCTGTAAAGAAAATCATATCTGGTTTTTGAGCCATGATCAATTCTACCCCTTTTGCTACTGCTTTTAAATCGTTGAGGCTACCTGTATGAATGTCGGAAATATGAATTACTCGCAAGCCTTTGAATGCTAGTGGCAAATTTGCAAAATTCAATTTGATTTTTTTTACTGAATAATTGTAACGATTCGTCATACCATAAACCAAACCACCGAATAAAGAGCCGCCAAGAAGCAATGCTAATTTGGAAATAAATTCAGAACGCGAAATACCATCATTTAATATAGAAGGTGCTGTGCCTTCAGTAAAAAATTTATTTGCAATGTAAAAAATTATTCTTCTTACATCATCTATCAATAAAATAATGGCGATCAATAATTTCATAAATAAAAATCCCATGGTAAATGAAATCAGAAAATTACGAAGGGCTTTGTTCACATCATTACCCCTTAAATAAGGAAATGAAAAAAAGGAAATAATCCAAGCCAACGTTAATACAATATAGACACCCCAAATGATAGACCTAACAGAAGGTTTTAATTCACGAATCGAATACTTAATAGCTGAATAAAAATAATACTCAATAGCGCCTAATACAGCTAACATGATTACAAGACCAACAACACTGAATCGTTTCATTTTATTCTAATAATTTATAAAGCCTTGAATTTGACCTTTGACTGCATTGATTGTATTTTCATGACTAAATACATCATTGACTAATTCACTGCTTATAGAGGACAAAGGTAACTTATTATGAAACACATTCATTTTCATATAATGACACATATTGGTCATAATATCAATTCCACGGAGATTTCCAGCTCTTCCATTAGCCACACCTACTAACATTACTTTTTTATGATACCAGCATTGTTGTATTTCACTGATATCCATCATAAGTTTGAAAATACCAGGAAAACTTCCATTATACTCAGGCATAATAAAAACAAATTTCTCAGTAGGTATCAAATAGTGAGCTTCTAGCTTATTAAATGCTTCATCGCGGGTCATTGAAATGAATTCTTCAAGTGAAAGTAAATTTGCATCTATTCCTTGTTCTTTAAAAAAAGTTTGATATTCTTTGGAAACTTTTAGTGTATTGCTTCCTTTTCGGTTGGTAGCCGATATAATTGTATACATCCTGCAAATGTAAATAGAAGTATAGATAGCAACTATTGGTTTTACATAACATTAATAAACTTAAACTATGTAAAATTAATTTAAACTTGTTTCAGACTTCGTTTCCATCGTCCAGAATACAAGTAGAATGAACTTAAAATGAACAATGATAGCCAATACACAAATTCGGAGGCCCAAGCATAGGGCAAAGGCAATCGCAGTTTTTCGATGACAATCGTAATATAGACTACATAAAAAATGATTGCTATAAATTCAAAAAACATATTGATACGGGTATTCCCAGTACCTAATACTCCATTGAAACAGATGGTAGACACCGATAGCATCCAAGTTGCCAATACGACTATTCTAAGGGAAACAATCCCTTTTTGCACCAGCATTTCATCGGATGTGAGTAGTCGAAGAAAATCTTCGGGAAATGAAATCACAGCTATACCAAGTAAAAAGGATATGGAAAAACTTACCACAATTATTTTTTTAATCAACGGAATCACTTCGTCGAGCTTACCTTGACCAATTACATTACTAACCATCGAATTACACGTAGAAGCCA
>CANHGW010000099.1 GCA_947460175.1 Bacteroidota bacterium
ATACAGGTTCTACTGTATTTGATCATGTTGGCGTAAGCGGTTATTCAAATCCTGACCCTAACTCTAATTATGGTATCGGTGTAAGAGGTGAAGGAGGATATTATGGAGTAGAAGGTATTTCGCAAATCACAGGTAGTGTTAACTATGGTGCGAGTGGAACTGCATTGAGCAATGGTACATCATATGGATTGAATGGCTATGCGGGTGATAACAGCACGCCTGGAGGTGATAAATATGGTACTTATACTTCTGCTACTGGAGGTACTAATAATTATGGTTTGTATGCCAATGTTCCTGCATTTGCTGCTGGAAATGGTACAGGTGTATATGCACTAGGTAAACAAACAGGTGTATATGGACAGGCGGATAGTGCAAGTGCAAATCAAACTACTCAATGGGGCCTTAATTTTGGTAATAAGGAAGCTATTGGTGTCTTTGGAGTTGGTAATGCTACTTCATCCACTATAGATTTTCAAAATATAGGTGTTGCTGGTAGCTCAACAAACTCAGGCATGTTTAGAAACTTTGGTGTTTATGGGGAGGCAATGAATGGTACTGGTTTTAATGCAGCTTTTTTTGGATATGCTCCAGCAGTTGCTAATAGTTTTGCTGGATATTTTAGTGGTAACGTACAAATTGCTGGTAACTTAGCCAAGTCAAGTGGTACTTTCAAAATAGATCATCCACAAGATCCGGCAAACAAATACCTTATTCACAGTTTCGTAGAAAGCCCTGATATGATGAATGTATACAATGGCAATATCACTACAGATGCAAACGGAATTGCTACAGTTAGTTTGCCATCATATTTTGAAGCAGAAAACAAAGATTTTAAATATCAATTGACCGTGGTAGACAATAGCTCAGATTTTATCATGGCTAAGGTAAGTGAGAAAGTTTCTAACAATACCTTTAAAATCAAAACCAGCAAACCCAATGTTGAAGTAAGCTGGCAAGTAACGGGTGTACGTCAAGATGCTTATGCGAATGCACACAGAATCGTAGATGTCGTAGATAAAGCTCCTGAAGACAAAGGTTATTATATTCACCCAGAATTATTTGGTGCTCCAGCTACACAAACAGTAGGTCCAAAAGGAAATCCTAATGCAGAACGGCACTTATTACCTTCTGCTGAAGATCACAAAAAAGCAATGGAAGATAAAAAAAGAAACGAACTTGAGCATCTTCAAAAACAACAAGAAGCTCAGAAAAATTGGAAACAACAAGAAGCACCAAAAAATACAACAAAAGGTACAACTGGAGCTTTAGCACCAACTAAATAATAAACTATTATTTAAAATAATGAACCACCTCGCAAGAGGTGGTTTTTTATTCATACTATTCCAATTTCTTTTTTATTATCTTCATCCTCTCAATTTTTTCTCAATGAAATATTTATTACTTTTTACATTATTCACTACAACTTCACTTTTTGCCCAAGACAAAAAAAAATGGGATGTCAATAATCCCGAAGGGCCATACAAATCCTTTTCGTTTTCGGTCGATGAAGGTACTTGGATGAATGTTGATGTATCGCCCGATGGCAAATTGATTGCGTTTGATTTATTGGGGGATATTTACACCATGCCGATTGAAGGTGGACAAGCCACTTGTATTAGAAGCGGATTGGCTATGGAAGTACAACCTCGCTTTAGCCCCGATGGCGAACAACTGTTGTTTACATCCGATGCAGGTGGTGGCGATAATATTTGGCGTATGAATATCGATGGTAGTGAGGCCAAACAAATCACGAAAGAAAATTTTAGACTCCTCAACAATGGTGTATGGTGTCCCGATGGAGAATATATCATCGCACGAAAACATTTTACATCTGGTCGTTCATTGGGTGCAGGCGAACTTTGGATATACCACATGTCGGGTGGTGATGGCTTGCAATTAACACCTCGCAAAAACGATCAGCAAGATCTCAATGAACCTAGTTGCAGTCCCGATGGACGATATGTGTATTATAGTGAAGATATGTATCCGGGTGGTTTTTTTCAATACAACAAAGATCCTAACAATCAGATTTTTGTTATCAAACGATTTGATCGACAAAAAGGAATATCAGAACAAATAACGGGTGGGCCAGGAGGTGCATTCCGACCACAAATTTCGCATGATGGAAAAACATTGGCGTTTCTAAAAAGAGTTCGAACTAAAACAGTTTTGTATTTACGCAATATGTCTACAGGCGAAGAGTGGCCTATCTACGATCAATTGAGCAAAGATCAACAAGAAGCATGGACTACCTTTGGTGTTTATACAGGGTTTGCATGGATGCCAGGTGATCAATCGATTGTAATTTGGAGTCAAGGTAAACTGCATCAAATTGATATCAACAATATCAATCAGTCAAAAGTGATTCCTTTTCATTGTGATGTAAAAAACAAAATCGCCGATGCAGTTCGTTTTCAACAAGACATCAATCAAGATGCATTTTCTGCTCATGTAATTCGTAATGCGACCACATCACCCGATGGTAAGTTTGTCGTGTTTAATGCTGTTGGTTATTTATGGCAAAAAAGATTACCGAATGGCAAACCCGAACGATTGACCAAAGGAACAGATTTTGAATTTGAACCTAGTTTTTCAGCCGATGGAAATACACTTGTTTATATATCATGGAATGATACTGCAACAGGTGCAATATACAAATTGGATTTGCGTATTGATGCCGCACCTCAAAAACTTACAACTCTAAAAGGTATTTACAGAAACCCAAGTTTTTCGCCCGATGGTAAAACGATTGTTTTTGAAAAAGAAGATGGCAATGAAATCATGGGATATAGTTATACTGTGAATCCTGGCATTTATACGATGTCATCCAACGGCGGAGAAGCCACCAAAGTAAGTGACAATGGTTCATCGCCTACATTCAATCATACAGGGGATCGTATTTATGTACAATCTGGAAATAATTTTAGTTCTTATAAATTGGATGGAAGTGATGAACGCACCTTATTTAAAAGCACCTATGGTTCTCGATACACAGTATCACCCGATGGGAAATGGGTTGGCTTTGTCGATTTACATCAAGTATACATCGGTGCTTTTCCTGCCATTGGTAAAACCATTGATATGACTGCAGGGACTTCTTCTCTACCAGTTAAAAAAGTATCCAAAGATGCAGGTATCAATTTGCATTGGAGTGCCGACAGCAAAGTATTGCATTATACCATGGGCAATCAATATTATTCAATCAAGCTTGACGATCGATTTGAATTTGTAGGCGGTAAGCCCGACTCATTGTTCAAAGAACCTGAACAAGGTATTGCAATCAATCTTAATCTACAGACAGATAAGCCTGAAGGTATGATTGCATTTACCAATGCACGTATAATAACAATGAATGAAAATGAAATTATAGAAGATGGAACAATTTTGATTGATGGAAATAAAATTAGTGCAATAGGTAAATCGGGAGAAGTAGCCTTTCCTGCCACAGCTCAGCAGATTGATTGCAAAGGCAAAACCATCATGCCTGGCTTTATAGATGCACATGCACATGCCAATCATTTCAGATACGGAATCACCGCACAGAAGCATTGGCCTTATTATGCTAATCTAGCTTATGGTGTTACTACTATGCATGATCCATCGGCCAATAGTGAAATGGTATTTGCACAAAGCGAATTGGTGAAAGCAGGTTTGATGGTTGGTCCGCGAGTGTATTCTACAGGAACAATTTTATATGGCGCTGATGGCGATTTCAAAGCAGTTATCAATTCGCTCGATGATGCGCGTTC
>CANHGW010000100.1 GCA_947460175.1 Bacteroidota bacterium
CACTCTAAGATCAACATATACATTTTGATTAAAATTGTAAGCGGCACCTATCGTATACCCTAAACCAAAACGACTGGAGAAATCATCGCGAGAATATTTATTTCCTAATTCTGCTTGTGGCTGAAATAGAATTGAATTATCCAAGGTTTCTTTTTTCTCAACAATGTAATTGCGTTTGATTTCTTTGGTATTCAATTTGAAACCATAAGCCATATTTACACCACCATAAGCTGTAAATGATCGGATATGAGCTTGAAACATGACTGGTAATTCAATGGTAGTAAAGCCTTTAAAGTTGTAACTATTTACTGTGGAATCCACTTGGTAGGTGTATATACTTTTATTTTGATTAGCCAATGTTACATTGTCGGTACTTAAATTTTTATTTATAGTGGAAATATCTTGTACTGTGTATCCACTATTATTTCTAGTAAAGAATTTCAATTCGGTTAAAATACTAAAATGATTACCTACTGGTTTTAGGTTTGTGACTCCAATATGAAAGCCTCCAAAGTTATTGTTTGGGTTAAACATGGCTGTATTAACTCCAACACTTAGACCTGGATAATACGAACCTCTCACATTCAATATACCTGCACCAATCATGGCTATTTTTTGATAAAATGTTCTCAATTGATCAAAAAAGCCTTCTTTTTCGGGTTTTACTTTTTTAGTATTACTTAATGAAGGTGTTTGAATAGTAGCTGTTTCAGGATTACTTTTGGTCGCATTGCTCACCTGTGGGGTAGCCGAAGCAATCACAGGTGCTTGACTATTCAATATTTGTTCTTGTTCTGGTGTAAGCTCTACATATCGAGGATTTGTGTTTTCTACAGGAATAGAACGTGTGGCAAGAAGGGACGATTTTTCGTTTTCTACAGTACTCAACGTATTCGAAATAGTATCGTAATCTAATAATACCGATCCATCACGTTTGCGATTTATTTTTTCGTTGATTTTTACTTGATGAATATTAGTTTTTTCAGTTGTTGATTCAAGCGAGAAGTTGGATGGTGTCAATTTATCATCTTTTGGGGTTGAAGCTGTTTTTGCTATTGTTTCTTGAGATTGACTTCCTTTGCTATTATTTGTTTTTGTTTGTTTAGGCTTGTTTTTCTTTTCTTTTTTAAGATCAGTATTAGATGAGTTAGTAGCAATAGCTATTGGATTTTTGTCATTATTGTTAGAGTTTAAGTTCTCATCTACTGCTTGGTTATCCTTGTTTTTTTCGTTACTGTTTGCAGTTTTTGTTTCAGAAATTGAAGGGGTATTGTTAGAGTTGGTTACAGTTGTATGTTGTTTTTTAGTTGCTTTGTATGAATTGGTAGCAACCTTGCTTTCATCCTTCGTTATAGTTGTTTGTGTTGTAGATGCTGTAACAGATTGCTGATCATTTTCATTAGTCGTATTAGTCAATGCGACTTGCTTAGTTGAAGATGATTTTTCTGGTATGTTAGATGATAGTACATGATCATTCGAATCTGATTTGGAAGGCTTCAGGGCTATATAACCTGCAGTTACTATACCAGATAGTAATGTGAAAAACAAGATGAAGGGTAATATACGTCTTTTACGTTTAGTTTCTTCTTCGGCATAGGGATTCTTCCCATCGAGCATACGTTCCATATTGGCCCATGCTCCAAGGTTGAGTTGTTCTTCTCCTCCCGAAAGTTTTTCTCTAAATAAATCATCTATTGGAACTAATTTTCCCATTTATTTATTTGTTTAATTGTTCAATTTTAATTTTTAATAATCTTCTGGCTTCAAACAGATGCCACTTACTAGTACCTTCACTCATGCCAAGTCCTTCGCTGATTTCTTTATGAGGCATTCCTTCCATCACATACATGTTGAATACGGCTCTTGTATTATCAGGCAATTCTTGTATAAGTTTTATCAGTTCTTTATAGTTTAGGTTTGATGTCAAATCGGAATCTATCACTTGATCTTTTTCTACAAAGACCACTTTTTCATTGTACTTCATATTTTGACGTACGTAATCAAATATGGAATGATAAATAACTCGTCGTACCCAACCTTCAAAAGAACCTTCAAATTTGTAAGTGTCTATTTTTTGAAATACTTTCAGAAATCCATTATTTAGTATCTCTTCTGCCAAATGATACTGATGTATATTGGTATAACGCTTTACCATACTCATCATCTTAGGGTAAAACATTTTGTAGAGTTTTTCCTGAGACACACGTTTTCCCTGCTTACAACCATCTATGATTGCAAGTATTTGTTCGTCTTGTTGGGTTCCAATGTGACTCAAAGCTAAATTCAAGTTTGTGAAGTATTTCTTACTATATAAGACTACATCAATGAAATAATGGTTGGTATAAATATAAGATTTTATTTAATAAATAACAAAACCCCTCAAAAGAGGGGTTTTGATTTAAAATTGAACGATTGTTTAAACTTATTTGATCATCAATTTGCCTGATAATTTCTTACCATCTGCATTGATTGTATAGATGTAAAGACCTGTAGCTAAATCAGAAACTTTTACAGTTGATTTAGTACCATTGTTTGAACTTACTGCACCAACATTTACATTTTTAACCACTTGACCCAATGAGTTAGCGATTTCGATGTTTACATTTTTAGCAGATTCTGTTAAATCAATAGAGAAAGTAACTTCATCCATAGCAGGATTAGGGAATACTTCTGTTTCAATTCCTTTTACAAATTCATCAACTGTACCTACTGTACCGTTAGTATTTGCAGATAATTTCCACAATACCCAGTTTTGCTCACGAGTGAATGTTTTAGAACAACCTGTTGCACCAATGTACAAAAAGTTAGGTACATATGTACTTCCCCAACCTGTAGTGTCGTTTTCTAAAGATTGATTGCTATTGAAATCTCTTTTTTCATATAAAGATAATTCACCAGCTACTTCTTCTGTGTAATATGAACGGAAGAAATTGAAAGCAGGAACTGTATCTACGTTAGGAACCCAAGTATCACCTGATTTGAATAGATAAGTCATAGCAGCAATGTTACCAGCAGGAACAGATAAACCGATATTAGTAGCGATATATGCTCCACCAGTATCAGAATTAGATAAGATTACTTTTTTAGTGATTACATTACCACCAGAAGCACCTTGTTTGATACCATTTGTAGACCAATTGTAATCAATAAATCCAGAACGTAATGTATCAACGCTATAACATTGTACAAGGCTAGCAGCTGAAGCAGCAGTCCATCCACCACCTTCGATGTTAGAACCTGTAACAAGGCTACCGTAAGCTACTGAAATGATTAATGTATCAACTATAGCTTGTTTTGTTTTTCTGTAATAACCTGCAACTGCAACTGAGTCAATGGTATAAGCATCTGTAGGACGCAAAGCCATCTCACCTATGTATCCAGGTACCTTTGTGTGATCATTGAAACGTTTTGTAAATGGATCTAATATTTGAGCATTTGATTTCAAATAGATACCACCTAAGTAAGTAGTTGCGCCATTAGAGTAACGAACACGCATTGTAGAATCAATCCAAAGGAAAGTTGAATTAGTATTCATATCTAATCCTGTAGTGTCACCATTACGATAGTTCAAGGTAGCATCTAACAAATCATACCAACGAGAACCAGCACGCGTTTTTTTGTCAATTTTAGTGTAAGCAGGTTTTGCAGGTGCTGCAAATCTTTCTGATACAGTCAAATTTTTGTCAAATTTTGAATTAGCCTTTTGAGCTTTCAACTCGCCTGTAGCAATTACGCCCAA
>CANHGW010000101.1 GCA_947460175.1 Bacteroidota bacterium
TAATTACATTGACCACCTAGGTTAATTACATTGACCGAGGCGGTCTATTTTTGATATTTTTTTATTAAAACTTTCTTAAAAAAGGGCTTTTATTGTACCCTCCAAAAATTACTTGACTAGTTTGGTGTAATTCCCTGTCTGCCTGCCAATCAGACAGGCAGGCTACAATTGCTTTACAGGATTGTTGGTATTACTAATTTAGGCTTACAACTTTCTAGGTATTACTGTTTTTGCATTACAGGTTTGGTGTTATTGCTGATTTGGGCTTACAGGATTTTTGTTATTGCTAGTTAGGGCTTACAGGTATTTGCGGGGTGACATTTAGTTTAGTGGGAAACTAAACGAGAGTGGAATATTCCTTTAGTCTGATTTTTTTGCATTACTGGTGTGTACCAAAAATCAAAAAAAAGAAATTTCAGTAATCATTAAATTTGTTACAAAACATTACATTTGAGATAATGAATTTCCCACTTGAACAAAATTTGCCAATTCAACTGTTAGCGAGTTGTTTTAACAACACTTCTGCAACATATAAATTTTATTGGCTTTTATCAATTTTAGATGAAGTAGAAAATAGCCAAACAACTATTACAAAGCATCGATTATTTACCAAAATGGTTACGAATGCATGGTATACCGTTAATTATTTTAAGCTATCATTTGGCAAACAAGATTTAATTCATGATGCAGTTGAGAAAATTAGAGATATAGAAAATCTAACAATTGATTTAAGAAGGGAAACTTTAAATAGTATCATTGAAAACACTCCTAATAACCATATAAGAACTATATTAAATCATTTTGACAAAAACGTACCGCATAGATTTTTAACACCATGGTTTCCGAAGTTATCAGGAGAAACTGATAGCCATCTTAAAAAAAGAATTTATGAAAGCTCAAGTATATTTAAAAATGATGCCTTATATGCATTGTATAAATCAGAAATAATTATTAATCCAAAATGGGTACACTATTTGCAAAAAAATGCAAAACTGATTAAAGATTTCTGTTACTGGAATCTTGCACTATTTCTTCAAAGTAGAAATCCTAACGTACCCGACATACCAAATAAATTAATCAAACCCGCTACAAGAAATCCACTAACAGATCAACGAAATAAATATTGGAAAAATGTTTTTCAACATGATGGATTTGTAGAATGTATTTTTACAAATGAAAAATTGTATTTAAATGATAACAACTTTGCATTGGATCATTTTATTCCTCATGCGTTTGTATCTCACGATTTAATATGGAATTTAATCCCTATTAATTTAAACTTTAATTCCAGAAAAAGTGATAAACTTCCCTTGATGGCAAAGCACTTTGATAAATTTTATTCACTTCAAAAACATGCATTTGAAATTAACAAATCAATTAATCCTAAAAGCAAATACATGGAAGAATTTCTGACTATTTTCCCTACAGAAAATGATTTTCCCAAAAATAAATTTAAAGACACAATTCAACCATTAATAACTATAGCTCACAATAACGGATTCGCTTTTTTAAATGAATAATCACAACCTCAATAGCCACTTTACCGCTAAAGAAAGAGATTCACTTTCTTTTCCTGCCAAACTAGTTTTCAATAAAAAACTATTGCAAGGTGATATACTTGATTATGGATGTGGCTTTGGATCTGATGTTCAATTACTCAAAGAAAAAGGTTATTTGATTGAAGGATACGACCCACATTATTTCCCTCATTTTCCAGCAAAACAATTTGATACTATCATTTGTTTTTATGTACTCAATGTGTTACTTCCTGAGGAACAAGCTAATGTTATCATGAATATTTCAGCTTTGCTCAAACCAACAGGTAAAGCCTATTTTGCAGTACGAAGAGATTTACAATATGAAGGATATCGAATGCATAAAATTCATAAAGTACTAACTTATCAATGCACTATTAAACTTCCATTCCAAAGTCTTTTCAAGAATGACAGTTGTGAAATATATGAATACCAACATTACACAACGTTGAATACAGAGAATCAAGATATCAGCCCCTTCTTGGCCTTAAATGAAGAACGACATTTAATTGTAGAAACTGCTACTGCTTTTGCATTCTATGATAAATTTCCTGTGAGCAAAGGGCATGCATTGGTAGTACCCAAAAGAGTGGTCACAAATTATTTTGAGTTATCGGTAAAAGAGCAAACTGCTTGCTGGCTTATTGTAAATAAAGTAAAACAAATCTTACAAGAAAGATTCAATCCAGATGGTTTTAATATTGGAATAAACATTAATGAAGCGGCTGGCCAAACAGTACCCCATGCTCACATCCATATCATACCTCGATATGTGGGCGATGTTGAAAAACCGCGCGGTGGCGTAAGAGGAGTAATTCCTTCAAAAAAAGAATATTAATTTACCACAGCTGCAAGTGGTATTTCTGTATCGTGAATGATGTATTGAAAGCATTGACTATCTTCTACATAATTTGAGAATCTTACGATTAAAGAATAACTTTTCACTTCTTGTATTTCTCCATTATAATAAAACTGACTTTCGAAATAAGGAACTGTAAAGCTAATAAGCTGACCTATTTGAAATTGTTTATGCATTTTCAAATGTAAGATTTTATTTTTTTTCAAATAATGAATTTTATTCATTCCAATCACCCTAGCCCCGATAGCAGTGGAAATCCCACGCCAAAGCGTGGATTGGAACGAATAGCGGGATTAGCTCCAAAAAAATGCTAATCATCGATATGTCCACCTTGAAAGCCATTGGTTTCTTCGTGGTATTTGAATGCTTCAGAACTGCGGTTCATTTCCCAAAAGAATTTGCCACGTGGCTTAGGGTTATTGCCAATTTCGTTCATGGTTTCGGCATCGTATAAACGGCCATTGACCATCGTATATCGGATAGATTCTGTATTACGAATATTGTCTAATGGATTGGCATCCATCACTAATAAATCAGCGAGTTTACCTACCTCGAGCGAACCGATTGATTTGTCTAAACCTAAACTGATAGCAGGATTGATAGTAGCTGTTTTCAATGCTTCATAATTGGTCATACCACCCTGTTGCATCATCCATATTTCCCAATGTGCACCGATACCTTGTATCTGTCCATGTGCACCCATATTAATGAGCGTACCTGCGTCGGATAATTTTTTTAAACTTTTAGAAACTAAGATATGTCCGTTCTCATATTCCTCCTCAGGTAGCATGGTACGAAATCGACTACGCGAATCGATGATAGCACGTGGGGTAAAACGTAACAATCGCTCTTTCTCCCAAACATTGGTATGCTGATACCAATAGTATTCGCCATTGGGCGCACCATAGCATACTATGAGTGTAGGTGTCATAGCAGTTTTGGATTGCTTGCATAGATTGATCACATCATTGTAAAGGGTTGCTACTGGCAAGTTGTGTTCAATAGTTGTATGCCCATCGAATATCATTCCGATGTTGTGATAAAAGAATGAACCACCTTCGGGCACCACTTCTATTTTTTGTTCGCGGGCTGCTTGTAGTATTTGTTGATTTTGTTCACGACGTGGTTGGTTGTAACTTTTCACACTCCAAGCACCATAGGCACTTGTACGTCGAAGGGAAGAACGCGCATCATCGAGCGAATTGATAACTGCTTTGAAATCGCCATCAGCGCCATATAAAATTGTTCCTGTAGAATACACTCGCGGACCAACCATCAAACCTGCTTTCACCAATTCGCTTTGTGCAAATACCATTTCACTATTGGCCGA
>CANHGW010000102.1 GCA_947460175.1 Bacteroidota bacterium
ATATTTTACTCCAATCGATATAACAACAATCCAATAAGGCTTGGCGCATTTTGCTGTCAAAACTGGCTGTAGGTAATATTTCCTCAAACAATTTCCCGTTTACATACGGAAAATCGTTTAGTTGATCGTCAAGGTTTTTAAAACGTTTTTCGGTTGGGGTGTTGAGTACCTGAAAAAGTTCTTGTATACGCGCTGCTAGATCAGAACCATCCTCGGCAGTGCGTTGTTCAATATAATCTTGAAATTGTTGTTTGTTAAAAATAGTGGTGTCTTCGGCAAACAAACAAAAAAGGATGCGCACCAAATACACTTCCAGTGGGTGACCATCATATCCTATCTCTTCAAGGCGGTCATGTAGTTTACCCATTAATTCTGCTGCCTTAATATTAGCAGGGTCTTGTTCTTTGTATACCTTTTTTTGATAGCCCAATAAATACCCAAAGCTTTGAACATTCTGGTAGAGTTCTGCCAGTTTAAACTCAGTAGTTTTTTGTTCCTCGGTATCATACAATCGGAAAATCTCAAAGTCACATACCAAGATATATTTTGGCAATTCATTTTGCTTTAAACCGTGGGTGTAGTCTAATGCTTGTTGAAAGGCTTTGTCAAGGTTTTTACCTCGACTTTTCATTTCAACCAATATGGTTCCTTTCCACAGCAAGTCGATATAACCGTCGGCATCCGATAATTTTTTGACGCGATGTTCAAACGTGCCTATTTTCTTTCGGGTAATCCCAAAAACGTCAAAAAATGCATCTAGAAAAGGTTTGGCATCGGCTTCCTCATTGGAGGTGTCTGCCCATTCTTTAGAAAATTTAATTGCTCGATCTTTGATTTCATTCCAACTTAATGCCATCGGTGTATACAGTAAAAATTAATTACCTCAAACTTACAGAAAATCACCCGTTCGTAAAAGGGATAGTTATTCACAATCGTGTATAAGAATTTTCTTAACTCCATTTTTCAACGGTAACAAATAATGCACAAAACGCTATACATCATGTGTATATTTTGAAAAAAACACAACTTTTTTGGCGCTTTCTTTTGGCGCTTTTTGGCGGTTTTGTGTAATTTCAAAATGAATTTATAAACCATTATTTCTATGCCTAACTTAAATTTTAATCGTATGAATGTCACTGTCACCACAGAACAAGTTAATGCTGTCAAAGCCGCATTACAAGCCATCAACACCAATCTTCCATTTTTAACAGGGCTTACCCCGGAAGAGCGCAGTACATTACCTTCCATTAATGTCAACAACAAGGTATTTACGGAAGATGCTATTAACGCAGGGCTCAACAACGCCAGTTTGATTCCCTCGTATGTTTCGGTCGCCAATATGCAAAGCGACCTCACCCTTTTTCATCAGTTGGATGAATTGATTCTGTTAACCAAGCAAACGCTCGAAAAATTGGAAGACACCCAGCTTTTGGCGGGGAGTGAAGCCTATACTTCGGCGTTGGCGTTGTACCGTTTGTTTGGGTCAGCCGCCGAAGCGGCCGTGCCCGGAGCCGACAGTATTTATGCCCAGTTGAAAGAACGATTTACGTCCAACCTTTCTGGTTCGGGCAGCGGTAGCAACAGCTAAATCGCACCCCAGGCACTCAATAGTACGCATGATGCGTAGTGATACTACTCAAAATGCGTACTATTATTACGTATAATGCGTACTCCCAATACGTAAAAAGCGTATTCTCAATACGTAAAAAGCGTACTCTCAATACGTAAGATGCGTATTCCTAATACGTAAGATGCGTATTCTCAATACGTAAGAAGCGTATTCCCTATACGTAAAAAGCGTATTACTTATACGCATTATGCGTACTATATGAAAGAAAGGGCGTTCCTTTCCTTGAAAGCCGAATTGTTATTCATGTAAAACCTTGCTTCTATGCCAAAATCGATCAAAAAATACCAGACCCTCCAAGACGACGATGTCCCACACCTAGGCCAACTCTTAAACCAACACGTAAAAACCCTAGGCATCAAAAAGGCCTTCATCCAACGAGCCTTAGACGTCAACCACACTACGATTAGCCGTTACTTCCGGCAACATTCGATACAAGTCGCGATCCTGTGGCGGTTTAGCCGCATTTTGAAATTTAACTTTTTTATGGCCCTGGGCGAACAACTCCAAATTCCCTACACCAGCCAAGCCGAAAAAGAACTCCGCAACACCCTCCACCTCAAAAACCACGAAATCGAATTGCTTCAGGCGAAGGTCCACTACCTCGAATCCCTACTCAAAAAGACATAAAAAAAACCGGGGATGCCGGTTTTTGTTTTTATAGGCCACGCGAAGGGATTCGCGCGGGAGCGGGGGTAGGAAATAAATAAATAAATACTTTTTATTTATTTGTTTGAGCAATAAAGTAATTGCTACCACGCGAAGGGATTCGCGCGGGAGCGGGGGCTTCAGGCGAAAGTCAATTACTTAGAAGCTTTACTAAAAAAATAAAAGCCATGGCACAATCTCCAATGCTTCACGTCGGTAAGTTAATCCAATTTATAATCTTTAAAAAACAATGTCGATGAAGAAGCACTTTGTAAAGAATTAAAAATCAGTAAATCAACTTTGCACAAGATTTATGAACGAGAATCGGTACAGTTTAGCTTACTGACCAAACTATCAATAGCCCTACATTACAATTTAATTGTAGATTTTGGACAGCTTCTCAATAATGAAATAAAAAAAAAACCGGTGTGAGCCGGTTTTTTTGTGCTCTAAATTTTTGATTATTATTGAGGTCCACGCGAAAATCTTGAACTTTTGGAATTAAGAAGTGGTAAAATAAGTCCAGTGACTTTCTTAATTGGGAGGAAGTTTTACTTTTAAATAAATTATTTTCATAAGACCAAAAGTGAAGTTAAGAAAATCTTGAAATTGCGGGTAGGAACTTTTACAAGAAGTATATATATACTTCTGTGATATTAATTTCGCGTTTTTGGTTTAACTGGCGAAGGGAAAAAGTGTCTGTATAACATATAGGTTGTACCGCAAAGAGCGAGTTCTAAACCACCAAAAACGTATTTTGAAGTGTCGTCTTTTGCTTGAACCAAAAAAATTAAGACTATAAAAAAGCCCACAATACCTGCAATTACTAGAAGAAATCTCATGGCGATATTGAAAATTAATTCATAAACTAACATTTTTTCTTTTGTCAATTCTCTTTTAGGCTCACTCATAATCTTCTACATTAAGTTTGTAAAAAATAGTTTCTTTACATTCATCTTTAGTAAATTCATATTTGTCTTTTTCTAGTAGTTGACATATGTCACATTCAATAAATTCCGGAAAATCTTCATTATACGATCTCGACAATAGTGGTTTGCCACACTCTGGACAATCAATAGAGTGCATTTTCTCAAATAAATTTTGGTTTACAGCCATTTCACAAAGACTTCTTGCTATAGGTGTGGTAAAGTTGTAAAAACTTCTAATGTTTTCCACGTAAATCCTACTAGGGTCAGTGTTCCCAATTATATTAAGTCTTTTCTCTACTAATTTTCCGATAAATGAATCATCAATTGTTTGAAAGAATTTGAGTAATAACATTTGGTATTTGAGTTTG
>CANHGW010000103.1 GCA_947460175.1 Bacteroidota bacterium
GATAGCGCTTCGCGCACAGTAATAATTTCAAAAGAAAAAAAAGGAAAAAAAAGAAAGTGCTGACAGAGGGCAAGGAATGAGGTAATGCAAGGTTTTTGGTAAAAAAATACTACCCGACTTTAATTAGTAACTTAAGGAGAAAAAAGAATTAATAGTTATAAGATAAAACTGAAAGTAGCAAGAGAAACGGAGGGTGGAGATTATTTTATCAAAACCCGTAGGGCTTGACCTTGAATGGACGAATGGAGTGCCCTACATTTGCATTTATTTTTTATTCTTATTTCAAAGATGAATCATTGCAAAGTCTGCAAAGTCTGCAAGAAAAATATATAGTTTAACGGTTTGCAGATTGGCGATGGGCGGGATTTTTCAGCACAAAAGATAGGTCGGAGAACCGAACTATCGGCTACCACAAAACTGTCAAGCGGAGACGAAACTCCGCCTATTGCCAAGCCCGTGTGCGTGTTGCACAACTAAGATAATGTGAATAAATAAAGTAGCCAAACATTGGGTTACATAATTTGCTAAGTAGGATTAATGCTTATGCAAGGACGCAAAGATTTCACACCTAAAATGTTATATCAAGTGCATTTGGATACACTCGTTCCAGCCGATAATTTTTATCGACAATTAGATGCTACTCTTGATTTACATTTCATCTACAAGGAAACAAAACAATATTATGGCACTGAAGGACAAGAAAGTATAGACCCAGTGGTGTTTTTCAAAATCATGTTGGTGGGTTATTTAAATAACATCAACAGCGATAGGGCATTGCTTCGCTACTGTGCCAATTGTTTGGATGTGCGTTTGTTTCTTCGTTATGATATTGACGAACAATTGCCTTGGTTTAGTACCATTAGTAGAACTCGTCTATTGTATGGCGAAGATGTTTTTCTTTTGTTGTTTAAAACGGTATTGAGCATGTGTGTCGACAAAGGCATGGTTCGAGGTAAGCGCCAAGCGGTTGATAGTGCTTTTATTAAAGCCAATGCATCGATGGATAGTTTGATAGAGAAGGACGTGATAGAAAATGATGTGGAAGAGTATGCCAATGAATTTAATGATAACAGCGAAGAAAAAATTATTTTACGTAAAAATGACAAAGCCAAAAAGACGATTACGAGCGAACGCAAAAAATATGTAGAGCAACATCATGCATGGAAAGCCAAAGAATACAAAGACCAACCGAGTAATAAAAACAGCAAACAGGTAGATGAATATGGTAATTTAATTCGACCAAAATATTTAAGCAATCATACACACGAAAGTAAAACCGATAGTGATGCAAGAATAAGTGTGAAGCCTGGCAAGGCTCGTCAGCTCAATTATTTTGGACAAATAGCTGTAGACGATGCTCATCATGTTATCACTGGTGCTTGCTCCGAATATGCCGACAAACGAGATTCACAATGTTTAGAAAACATACTAGAAATTACGAAAGAGAATTTGGCAGAAAATAAAATTACGCTGAATGAAATTACTGCCGATACAGGCTATTCGAGTGGAGAAGCGTTGAAGTATTTAGATGAGAATAATATAGATGCCTACATCCCAAATTTCGGTCAATACATACCACACCGCGAAGGATTTATTTACAACAAAGAACAAGATCAGTATGAATGTCAACGAGGCAATAAAGCCATACTTCCATGCAAAGGTGAACGAACCGATAGCAAAGGTTACACCAAGAAAACGTATCGAAGTAGTGAATCGGTTTGTAAACATTGTCCACTCAGAGAGCAGTGCTGTGGCAAGACAACTAAGTTTAAGAAGATAGATGATAGCATACACAAACCACTCTACGACAAGATGCATCAGAAAATGCAAAGCCCTTATGCCAAACGCATGAGCCGAATAAGAAGCCGAACAGTAGAACCCGTTTTAGGAACATTGAAAAACTTTCTGAACATGCAACGAGTAAACACAAGAGGAATTAAACAAGCTAATAAACATGTGCTGATGGCAGCCTTATGCTACAACCTCAAGAAACTCATGAAGTTTAACCGACCAAAGCTCAAGTTCAACTACCAAGTACTGGAAATAGACCTAAAAAAGGCTCAAAAGAGCCTTGAATTTTTGATAATTCATTTTAGGATGTTGTATAGATTCTCTCACCACTAACTGATTTTATTTTTTTTCTCACTTCTGTCAACTTCCATAAACGATAATAGAATTTTAATGATTTTGAAAATGGAGTTGTGCATCAGTTACCCCTGTTAGCGGTAGTTTTTTATTTCGCTTTATTTTTGAGATTTCTCAAAAGGTAATGATATACATTTTGACTACCTACTGTTATTGCATAAGCGTTTACAAATTCAAAACCATTCTTTGACATAAAGTTTAATGCGTCTATCATAGAATTAAAATCTAACGCTTTACCATCTTCATCTTTTACGATTGTTTCTTTGCCTGATGAAAAGAATTTAGTTCTTTGTCCAAAGTCTATTTGAATTGTCAATTTAGTACTTAAAAGTTTTGAAGTTCCTACAATTTGAACATATTCAACATCAATGTCTTTTATTGGAATGTCATTTACCGTTTGTGCTTTTAATGAAATAGCACTAATAAATAATGTTGCAATTAATAATATTTTTCTCATTTTCTCATTTTTTTAGTTCGTCAATTTTGTTTTTAGCTTCTGTGAACGCTGTTTCTATAGTTGTTCCATTATCAATAAATAAAGTGTTATCAGAACCGTATTTTTCTAATCTCACATACCAACTTGCTTTTCCACCACTTACATAATAACCAACTTGAAATCCGTCAACTGTTACAAATTTATTTTCTAAATAGTCTGGATTTAAAGCAACGTCTTTCTCGACTTCTGGTTGTAGAGCTTTTAAAGCTTTTAAAACTTCAAGTAAATCATTATATTCAATAGATGCAGTACTATTACTATATTTTCCTTCTTTAGTTATTTGGAAAAAATATGCAGAATTTGCCCCATTAATTATCTTTCTAATTTTAGTTTCTGCCCCACCATATGAAGTTTTCAAATTTGGTAATTTAGTATCAACAAATTTAGTTATTGTTCCTGTTTTTGAACTAAACATATCCATTTTTGTCTTTACAGTTTCGGCTTCCTTTTTTACATCTTGTGCAAAAAGTGTGACACTTCCTAATAGAAATGTCAGTACAATTGTTGATTTTTTAAACATTTGTTTCATTCTTTTAATTGTTTATTTATTAATTAATTAATTGTTGTGTCGGCAAAATTACCGCTAACGTCAGTCTGTGAAAATACTCATTCGACTGCGTCAATCGAAGATAGATAAAACCAATCGGAAATCAAAGTTGTAGGTTTTATTTTTATGCTTATTATGAAATACCAACAAGGCATACCACGCGAACAATTGCAGATGCTATCTTTTGATAGTATGATAAGCCCTGAGAATCCAGTTCGATTTATCGATTCGTTTGTAGA
>CANHGW010000104.1 GCA_947460175.1 Bacteroidota bacterium
TATGCATCACCGTTTGCAACTATACAAACAATTACTTTCAATACAGAAAATCAAGGTCAGATTCATATTGATATAGATATCGAAAAGCTGATTAGAGATATAGATTTTTCTACTTTCAATCATGTGATGTCACCTGGAGTAGAAGCAGTAAAACTTTCTGAAAAAGTCAACACAATCTTTAGCTTACATCAATGAAGAAAGGATTCGTATTCATATCAATCTTGAGTTTATTTGCAATGGCATTTGTTGCCAATAAAAATGTATTGTTTATGAGGCCTAAGTATTTTCCTCAACCAATTTACAATTTTCAAAAGAACCCACTCACCAAGGAAAAAATACTACTTGGAAGGGTCTTGTTTTACGATCCTATATTATCTCAAAATAACACCATTTCATGTGCCAGCTGCCATACGTCTTATAATTCATTTGCACATACCGACCATGCCCTGAGTCATGGTATCAATGATCGAATAGGAACACGGAACGCACCTGCATTAATGAACTTGGCTTGGCAACCCATTTTTATGTGGGATGGTGCTATCAATCATTTCGATATGCAATCGTTGGCACCTATTAGTCATCCAGATGAAATGGGCGAAACAATAGAACATGTTGTTACTAAATTACAATCTAGTAGACTGTATCCTCCGCTTTTTTATCAAGCTTTTGGCGATAGCATCGTGACAGGTGAACATACACTAAAAGCCATAGCACAATTTATGCTTACCTTGGTAAGTGCCAATTCTAAATATGATAGCGTACAACAAAAGCAAACGTCATTTACAGCGCAAGAAGAATCTGGCTATCGATTGTATAAAAAAAATTGCTCATCGTGTCATACGGAACCTCTGTTTACCAATTATCAATTTAAAAATAATGGTTTGACAATAGATACAACCCTCAATGATATTGGCCGAGTAAAAATTTCGAAAAATAGTAAAGATTCATTTTGTTTTAAAGTTCCTACATTGCGAAATCTTGATTACTCATACCCTTACATGCATGATGGGCGATTTAAAAAACTCAAGGATGTTTTAAATCATTATACTCAAGATATACATATTTCAAGTACTTTAGCCATTGAACTTCAAAAGCCAATTCAGTTAACCTCAAATGAAAAAGTAGATTTGATAGCCTTTTTAATGACATTAAATGATCGAGAATTTGTTTTCAAAAAAGAATATGGATTTCCAGAACTCCTTAGAAAATAAATTTTATCATTAATCGAAGGAATTTTTAGAATAGTCGTCTAATAAAAAAAACTATAAAACAACAATATGCTAAAACGTATTTTTTCTTTTTCTATTGCACTTTTGCTTTGTAGCGATTTAGTCGCACAAACGAATCCTGCTATTACATCATGGTTACAAAATACTAGTATTATGGGAAGCCATTATGTACAGGGCAATTCAAATCCTATTGCAGATGCAGTATTGGCCAATGTGCAAACAGTACAATATTCTAATAACTGGGTTTATGTGAGTACGCATGGTATACCAGCCTACATTACTGGTCCATTTTTGGACGGTAATCCATCATTGGCCTCCGATCAAAATGCTATTTTCAAGGTATCATTAAATCCAACAGAAAACACTGGTTCCAAAACTGCAACTACTGGAGGTAATATTGGCTTGTTTATCAATGGAGTTGCCTTGTTTGATTATAGAGACGGCGTGGCATGGAATCCTACTACAAATGCATTATGTGGCGGACCCGGTAATCCGCCTTGTCCGGGTGGACCTGGTGCAGCAATGGATTGGAATCGTGATGCAATTGTAGCCGAAAGAGCAGGATTTGATTGTTCTAAAGGTCACCCTGCAATGGGTAATTATCATCATCATCAAAATCCAAGTGCGTTTAAATTGGATTTAAATGTAATTTCTACCATTTGTAATTTATATGATGCTGATGGATTGTATGTGATAGACAGTACACAGCATTCGCCATTGATTGGATTTGCATATGATGGCTTTCCAATTTATGGTGCTTATGGGTATAAAAATGCCGATGGTACGGGTGGTATCGTACGAATCAAATCGAGTTATAAATTAAGAAATATAGCAGTACGTACTACTAGTCCGGCTGGGGCAACTGTAACAACTGGCCCGGTAGTAAGTGCACAATATCCTTTAGGCTATTTTAGAGAAGACTATGAATATATAGCTACTAGTGTTGCTACGCCTGATTATTTAGATGAACACAATGGTCGTTTTTGTAAAACTCCCGAATACCCAAATGGTATCTATTGTTATTTTGCTACAGTTGATGATAAATGGAATTCAGCTTATCCATATGTTGTTGGTCCGACTTTTTATGGTGTAAAAAATGCAGTAAAAGTTGCGAGTATAACTGAGCCAGTTACAACCTATACACCTACAAGTGCAGGAAGCGTCACATCACAAACAATCGATGTTGCTATTTTCCCTAATCCAGCGAATGATTTAATCGCCATTCAATTGAATGGGTTGAATACAATGAATTATGAAATTGTATTGATGGATTTGAATGGAAGGATTATTCAAAAAACGAATATTCATCAAGGAAGTACGATTGGATATTTTGATACTAAATCAATTTACGCAGGAGTGTATTTAATTAAAATAACAGATGGTATAAATGTGACGACAAAAAAAGCAGTCATTTCAAAATAATTAAATGAAAAAAATAATAGCGCTTTTTTGCATCGTAGGAAGTCTCACTACGGCGAATGCACAATACAATACAATGTGGATACCTGATACACTTTCTGGAACTACATTTAATCTGAATATTAAAGATACATTCAAACAAATTGTTACTACAGGTAATCAAACCATAACTGGTGGAATTAATGGTAATTTTTGGGGGCCTACACTTTTTGTTAATAAAGGTGATGTGATACATATGAATGTTCAAAATAATCTGAATGATTCTACGACTATTCATTGGCATGGTATGCATTTACCAGCAGTGATGGATGGTGGACCGCATCAAATTATACCACCAGGAACCATGTGGCAACCATTTTGGGAAGTGAAAAACAATGCTGCAACCTATTGGTATCATCCGCATTTACATGAGATGACCATGGATCACATTACTAAGGGAATTGGAGGATTGTTAATCGTAAGAGATCCAATTGAAAGTGCATTGGCCTTACCACGAAAGTATGGAGTCGATGATATCCCAGTCATATTAACCGATCGAGATTTTGATGCTTCAAACCAGTTTGGTTTAGTACCCTATGGTGATAGCATGGTAACCAATGGAACTCTTCGTGCGCAATATAATATACCATCTCAGGTAGTTCGATTTAGAATTTTAAATGCAGCGATCGAACGATCATTTAATATTGGTTTTAGCGATAATCGTACATTCAATATTATCACTTCAGATGGTGGATTATTAAATGCACCCGTTCCTTTGACA
>CANHGW010000105.1 GCA_947460175.1 Bacteroidota bacterium
CTTGCAATTCGTCGATGTAGGTTGATGGAAATAACTTGCCACTAAAAAATGCTTCAATGAAAATAAGCAAATCGGCTGAAGTCGAAACTATTCCTCCATCTGCCCCAAAAGAGGCCATAGCTTTGGGGATTTTTATTTCGTTACGTTTGTAATAAAGAGTTTTGGGTGTTTTGTCGGAGGAATCTTGATACAGATAGGTTTTTGTTAAACCCAATGGCTGGATGATATAGCCTTTGCAGCTATCGGAATATGATTTATGCGTTATGGTTTCGATGATTTTACCTAAAAGCTGATAATTGGCATCCGAATAGTTTGCTTTTTCTTTTGCGCCAGGTGCAAAAAGTGGAGTCATTTTTTTTGTCCTTTCAATTGCTTGTTCAAAAGTCCAAAATTGGTCATTCCCTTCTGTAATTTCGTTTTCCAAACTTTTTCCATTTGTTGCTTTGCCCTGAAAATAGTCGGGAAGCCCAGATGTATGAGCAAGTAGGTGCCTAATTGTTACTTCTTGAGAATAGTCCTTCCCTTTGTAAATATGCAGGCCTGATACAATCGAATTATCAATGTACTGACTGATTTTATCATCAAGTTTCAATTTGCCTTCTGCTCTTAACTTGAGAATTATAGCAGTAGTAAATAGCTTGGTTGTACTTGCAATGAAATAAGGTTGATCAACGGTTAAATTACCTGATGCACCCTGCCATATTATAGAATCTTTTTTAATGGCAAAAGATATCCCAAATACTTTTTTACCGTCAACTACTTTATCTAAAACGGCTTGATATGATTTTTCCTTTTCAGTTGTCATTTGTAATAATGTTGTTTGCTCAATTACCAAGCTGATTATTAATGTGAATTCTTGCGTGAAAGTTTTTAAACATTGGAGCATATCAATCCGCTTGTATCGCTTCGCCCAATTTTTATTTTAATCACTCGTTAATAATTGTAAAATCCAAATTAATTCTACTCTTGCAGCTTTTATCATTATTTGCTAGTCCTTATCGTTTTTTGACTTGACGAAGTTCGCGATTTTTATCATAAATCATGATGCGGAGAGCCAAACTTTTGTTAACCACAATGTGGCCATGAAGCACTGAAGCGCTGTTAAAGCTTGTTTTATAAAAGATTGAAATGATTGAGCAAAAACTTTATACTTGCATTGCTTATTGCACTTGCTTATTCGTGCATATTAGAAATGTAGATGTAAAATATTACCATTTACTGGCATAAAGGATATTCCAATGAATTTTCAATTTTTAACAAATTTACCGGTAAATAACTTGCCGTTTTCGGTAAGAACTTTGACAAAATAAATACCGCTTGGCAAACCCAAAATGTCAATTGTTTTTTCGTTGGTTTCAAAAATTAGAGTGCCTTTGGAATCTAATAATTCTGCATTGCTATATGATGCATTAATTTTTACGGTAATTTCGGATTGAGCAGGATTTGGAAACAAACTTCCTTCCAAATCAGCATTAGTTGTTTTTTCTACTCCGGTTTGATTATTCAATCTGGTTTTAGCGGCCCCAAAACAATTTTGAGTACTTCTCATCATATCCAAGGTAAAGGCGTTTCCAGAAAATGTTTTTATAACAGATGATGTTATAAGTCCGGTAACTAATGATACGCCAGCTATTTGATTCCCATTACTAAAGTAGTATGTCATTGAATTGGGATCAATAAATGCACCACCGGTTAAATTTCCTCCGATCCCTAAGTTCATTGGTGATACAAAGGTTACTTCGCCCGTATTGGGATTTATCTTTGATAATCTAAATGTTGTTGAATCGATAACTTGAATGCTATCCATAAAAAGGCTATCATATACTGTGGAAATATAATTTTGACGCGTTATGCCATAGATTGCTGTATCGATGCAACTATATGCAATGTTTTCAAAAATTCCGTTTGCTGGTAACTGAATTGGTACTGTGCTATACGGAGAACCTGTATATAAATCTATCCCTATCAATGTATCAACCGCTGAATAATAATAGAGCATTTGATACGGATCTATTGAGTTTCCTGCTAGTGTATAGAGGTTACTAAATGAAGAATTACCAATCAAGGTGTATTCACCTGTTTCTGGATTTAATGAAGCAAAACGGATTTGAGTTGAATCAAGCACTTCAATATCCACCATAGCGATGCTGTCGTAATATGTGGAATAAAAGTTCTTAGGTACCATCCCGTAAATCGTCGAATCGCTATTGTTGAAACGAAAATTTTGAAAGGATGAAGAATTGATGGACCCAAAAATTGGGACATCGTTTATGATATCACCCGTATTGATATCAAATGTTAAAAAATTGATGCCTTTTCCAATGTAGTAGCGATTTAAATAAGGGTCTATAGTGGCCCCGTTTAGATTAATACCTGAATTGTATTCTATAGTTCCTACATTCGTAACTATACCGGTTTCAGGGTTAACGCTTCCGAGTCTTATGGTGGCTGAATCTAGCACTTCAATATCGATCATTAAGGTACTATCATAATAGGAGGAAAAATAATTTGCCCTAGCTATCCCAAAATTTTGCGCAGCTGCAATATTTACAACAAAAAAAAGGGCAATGATTAAAATGTTATTTTTCATTTTGATACAATTTAGTTTATACAAGCATCTTAAAAACAAATATCTCACATATATGTTTGCCTACCTGAACCAAGTTAAATTTTGTGTTTTTCATCCTTGATTAAGGTTTAGGTTTGATCCTAATTTTAACCTGTCCTAAATTCAGGAGTACTTACAAAAACTTACGGGTAAGCCATTTGGCTACTTAGGCGATTACCTTATTTTTGTTTGATTTTACGTCACTTAACATGAGAAAAATTCTATTCGTCATATTAATAAGCCTTTGCGCTCAGTTATCAGCCCAGTTATTTGTGCCTGCATCAGGAAGTAATGCATACACAGTTTGTTCTGGCGTTCTCTACGATTCGGGAGGACAATTTGGAAACTACAGCAGCAATTCAAATGGATATACGGTGCTTAATCCGAGTACCCCAGGAAATATGGTACAGATTGGTGGTACGCTCAATGGAGAGAACTGCTGCGATTTCATGCAAATATTCAATGGTGCAGGATTGGGTGGAAATTTACTTTGGTCTGGAAATACTTCCGTTGGGACGGTACCAACCATTACATCCACGGCAGGGCCGATAACGGTGCAATTTATTTCCAATGGAAGTGTCGTTGGAACTGGCTTCGCTTTGGATGTTATCTGTGTTCCGCCTGCAACACTCACGGTACCTGAAACAGGAGTGAACACTTACACAGTTTGTTCAGGTA
>CANHGW010000106.1 GCA_947460175.1 Bacteroidota bacterium
CTTTGAAATAGGTGAAAAGATCTGCTTTCCTCCATCCATAGATTGATTGTTTCGGGTCACCTATCAGAAAAGAGATGGTGTCGGGTTGTTGGGTAAATACTACAGAAAATATTTCATATTGCAGACGGTCGGTATCCTGAAACTCATCTATGAATACTGCCTTGTACTTTTTTCGCAGGGATTGAATCAGTCCGGCATGCTTGTCTATGCAGACAGCTTTGTGCAGGAGTTCAATCATGTCATCAAAGCTGAGCACAGAGCGTCTCTCCTTTTTTTCTGCCAGTTTTTGAACGATTTCATCCAGCAGCCACGAGTAGATGCGATTTGCTACCTGAGCCTTGGTATGCGAGTAGATCTCCCGCAAGTTGTTCCAAGCTATCAGGTCGCTGATCATGTCAGCAAAAACTTGCGTTACATAAATTTTATCAGTCCTGTGTTTAATATAATCTAAAATTTCATCTGCCGTAGTAAAATTGGACAGATACTGTCTTGCCCTACCGTTGTTCGCGATAGCTGCCAGGTAGTCAGCCAGGTTATCATTGAGGTGATCCAACATTTTTTGCCATAAAGCATCACTGGCATTCACCGCTGCATCAATTTCGTCGAGTAGCTCTTGTTGGTGCGTGGCATCGAGCAAAGGTGTTCTGGGAGCAACTTGTATATGAAACTTTTTTCCTCCCAGTACCTCTTTTACCATGTTCAACAATATGGACCTGTCTAATATACTGTTGATGTGTTTGAGTAATTCCAATGATAAGGTGGTGATGTATGTTCTCCATTCATCATTGACTGCCTGCAGCATCATTTCCTGCATCTGTTCCGGGGACAATGCTTGAGCACCAAAAACCTGTTTTGTTTCAAAGGCGAATTCCTGCAGGATTTTCTGACAAAAGCTGTGGATGGTTTGGATGGATGTTTCATCCATCAGTGTCAGGGCTTCTTTTAATAACCTACGCGTTTCCTCCTGTCCCTGTTGATTGATGGATCTTTCCACCATCCGTTCAATCGTTGCATCTCCGATATCTTTTCCCATGGCTGACTGATAAGCCAGGTTGATGAATTCTCGAATGCGCGTTTCTAGTTCAGCCACGGCTGCCTTGGTAAAAGTTACCATCAAAATTTCCTGCACCGGCAAGTGCTTTTCCAGTATCAGCCGCAGTACCAGAATGCCTATGGAATAGGTTTTTCCGGTGCCTGCACCGGCCTCTATCACATTGCTCTTTTCCAGTACTACTTCCTCTACTTCAAATTTTTGCATGCAGCTCTATTTTTCTTTGATCAAATTTTTATCAATATTGTTCAGAAACCCCCATGCAAATTCAGTGTTGGCTTTTAACTCATCAAAATATGCGGGTCCGAAGTAGCCCCATTCATTTGCTTTGGCGAGGTACTGATCCTGACTATACTGCAATTCAGCCTGTAAGGCTTCTACAATGCCATCTTTTCCGTTATCAAAGTAATGCTCAGTTTTCGCATTTTTCCATTCGGGGAAAAGCAGGAAGGGTTTCTCTGTTCCCTCGATCATTCCTTTGGCAACAAATTCCAGCCAGCTCATTGCTTGCTCCGGAGATAACTGAGCGGCATCGATAGTTATCAACTTATCTTTTTTTCTACAATGAAAACTGATAGGCAAATTTTGTGCACGTAAACAGCAGTATCGGGTAAATGCCGGAAACAATTCTTTTTTTAGTTTGGAGTTTTTTTGCCGCACTATCAACCGGTCGCCATAAACATCCACCACACCTTTGAGGGTAGCGACTGAGAGTTCCAGATTGATCGAAATTGACTGTATGGGCTGTCCCATTCGAATGCCATCTAACTCTTCATATAAGGTTTTTGCTTCAGCAGCAATGCCATCGAAGATGATTCTTCCGCGGTTGCTGAGCGGGAGCCGACCCAGTAGAAGCATCTTCTTGTACAGCGCATCATAAGTTGAGGGCGGGTAATCGAGCAGTTCATTGAGCAAATTCTTTTCGCCTTGCTTTCCTAATTCAAAAATTTCGGCATCCTCCAGTAATATCTCTTCCTCGTACAGATAGAGTTGCCATTTTTTCTGGAGATACCAGGTGAATGGACTCTTAATGAATGTACACAAGTCATATAGTTCAATGGTACTGCGTTTCGGTGTTGCAGCAGGCATTGGTGTTTTTTTAGCCGGAACCCATGTTTGAAGTGGTTGCAAATAAGTAATCAGTTGATTGGGACCGCCATTGCCGTATCTTCCACTGAATCCATGCAGTGGATGTTGTACTATGAAATCTTTTCTTTTTCGATAATCTGCACCCGGAATTCCTTCGATGATATAGTTGATGAGTTCATCAACCAGCGCGGAGGGGGGGATGGCCTGATTTTGTTTCGCATCCTGTCCCTGGTAGCTGATGATGAGGTGTTCCCTGGCGGAAAGCAGGGTTTCCAGTAACAGGTGTTTGTCGTTGTTGCGGATGTTGCGATCGCCCCTTGCGGGATGTTGTTTCTGCAGATCGAAATCAGGTCGTCTGTCTTTTCTAGGGAACTCATCGTAGTTCATGCCAAGCATAGCAACTACTTTGTGCGGAATACTCCGCATCGGGATGAGGGAACAAAAGAGAACACCTCCTCTGCCGAAATTTTGTAAACGGGTCACTGATTCAAGGGATGCACTGAAGTGATGGTTGAAAACTTCATAAGATACCGCGTCGGTTACATCTTCGGCATAAGTTGCATACTGGTCTAAGTGTGCAATGAGTTCCTGGTAATCATCGCCGTCTTCTTCTTCGTTGATGGAAAAGAGGTCAGTGATCATCGCACGAACATAATTGATCCACTCGCCCACGGGTCTGTTCCTTTTTCTTTCCTCAAGATGAGTGATGAGCTCTTTCACCAGTGCATGTAGTCTTACCAATTCAAATATATTATCACCTTCAATGGAATCGAGTGGAATCAGTGTATCGCCTTCTGGAGTCTTATAGAGCGGAGAGCCGCTGATGCACCAGCCATAGGCAATGCGTTGCAATCCATATTCCCAACTTACCAATCGGGTGTCATTCTGCTGCTGACCGGAGATGTCACGACGGATATTAGCTGCCTGGAGGGTTTCGCGGATCAGTGTTGTGTTGCTGATGCCGAATCGCCGGCGAATGAATTTCGATTCAGCGAGGTCTAGTATTTCTTCAGCAATCATGGATTCTTCTTCCAACTGCAACAAGTGTTGCAATTGACCGAATAAATTCTGACCCTGTGAAACTTTTTC
>CANHGW010000107.1 GCA_947460175.1 Bacteroidota bacterium
GACAAACACTCCATTAATCAAACATGATTTAGCTCAAAGAGTGAGATTACAATTAAGAAAAGTGCCTAACTTGATTTTCTATATTGATGATTCTTTGGAATATATAGAAAAGATAGATCATGCATTAGCTCGAAATGAAAACCCTATCGAGAATCCAGATTTATTGGATAAAAGAAAAAAATCATAAGCTTGTCTTTTTCGCTATACATAGCAAAACGTTACCTTATTAGTAAAAGTAAAAACTCTTTTATTAATTTTATTACGGTCTTTTCCGCTTTAGAAATTGTACTCTCAACAGCTGCTCTTTTTGTAGTTTTAAGTGTTTTTAGCGGCTTAAAAGAATATAGTCTGTCTTTTACCAATAGTTTTGATCCTGATATCAAAGTATCTTCAAAAATAGGAAAGACCTTTTTATGTTCACCTAAGCAATTACAATTATTATCCCAAAGTAAAGCAATAGCATCCTATAGTAAAATTATAGAAGAACGAGTGCTTTTTACTTTTGATGGAAAAGATAAAGTCGCCTATTTGAAAGGTACAGACGAGTATTTTCAACAAACAAATTCAATATCCAAAAATTTATTGGAAGGAAATTGGCTCGGAAAATCTACAGCCCAAGTCGTAGTGGGTTATGGAATTGCCAATAAATTATCATTGGGATTGTTGGATTTTAATAATCGTTTTGAAGTACTTGTGCCAAGAAAAGGCAAAAGTGTCATTGAAAGCGAAAGCGACGGATTTTACAAGTCCGTATTGATTCCATCCGGGATTTATGCTGTTAATGAAGATTTAGACAGTAAATATGTTTTTTGTGATATTACATTAGCCAGAGATCTTTTAGAATTAAAGCCTAATGAAATTTCGGCAATTGAAATTAAGCTCAAACCCAACGTTGAACTAGCGACTGCACAAGAAGAAATAGCCACAATTTTTAATCAAGGATATGACATAAAAAATAGAGAACAGCAAAACGCCACACTGTATAGAATGCTCAACACCGAAAATATTGCCGTCTATCTTATTTTTACTATCGTTATCATTATTGCGCTTTTTAATCTTTTTGGTACGTTAATTATGATGATACTCGAAAAGAAAAACAATATCAAAACATTGGTGTATTTGGGCGCTACTTTACCACAAATTAGAAACATCTTCTTTTATCAAGGCGTTTTGATTAGTTGTGTTGGCGGATGTATTGGACTCATTTTGGGTGTAGTAATTGTTGTTTTACAATTAAATTACCAATTGGTAATGATTACCGAAACACTTGCCTATCCTGTTTTGTTTAAAGTTGAAAATATAGTGCTGGCATTTTTAACGATCTCTTTTTTGGGATTATTAGCCAGTTGGATAGCGAGTAGAAGAGTGAATAAAAAGTTACTCGTTTAAGCAAATTGATAATCGGCATAAACGTCACTAATTTCATTAAAAACAGCCATTAAACCATGATGGTCATCGGTAGTAACAAGTCGTTGTTTATAGTCTTTAAATCCATGAACGCCCTTGAAATAATTGGTATAGTGACGGCGCATTTCAACGATTCCTAATCGTTCGCCTTTCCATTCCATAGACCAAATCAAATGATTTCGAGCGGCTTCAATTCGGTCTTTCATACTAGGTTGAGGTAAATGCTCACCCGTTTTAAAGAAATGTTTTATTTCATTAAAAATCCAAGGATAACCAATGGCTGCACGACCAATCATCATACCATCAAGACCGAATTTGTTTTTATATTCTAACGCTTTTTCGGGTGAATCGATATCGCCATTACCAAAAATAGGCATCGTAATTCTAGGGTTTTCTTTTACACGTTGCACATGCGACCAATCGGAATGTCCTTTATACATTTGAGCACGAGTGCGCGCATGAACGGTTAAGGCTTGTACACCAACATCTTGAAGCCGTTCGGCAACTTCATCAATGTTGATGGAGTTTTCGTCCCAACCCAATCGGGTTTTTACAGTTACAGGCAAATTGGTTCCTTTTATTACCGCTTTTGTCAAGCGAACCATTAAATCTACATCTTTCAAAACGCCTGCTCCAGCACCTTTACAGACTACTTTTTTCACAGGACAACCAAAATTAATATCGACTAAATCGGGTTGAACCGCATCTACAATTTTGGCTGACATTTCCATTGCCTCTTCATCGCCACCAAATATTTGAATACCAACGGGTCGTTCATAGTCAAATATATCGAGTTTTTGACGGCTTTTTATGGCATCGCGAATCAAGCCTTCGGAGGAAATAAATTCAGAGTACATCAAATCGGCACCGTGCAATTTGCACAATCTACGAAATGGCGGATCGCTTACATCTTCCATAGGTGCAAGAAGCAAAGCGAAATCGGGTAATTGGATGTTGCCAATTTTGGGCATTCGGATACATTTTTGGCAAAAGTACTAAAGATTGTTGAATGATGAGTGTTGATTTGATATTTCGGATGGGATTCTCCTATCAACAATCGGAATGCTTCATTCTTCAATCCAAAACTTTGCGTTATATTTGCCAATCGGTTGCGTTAGGGATTGAAGCGAAAATCCTTTTTAAAATGGTACTTCGACTCCCGAAACGTCATGACAGTAAGACAATTTTAAAAAGATTGAAGCGAAAAGCCCGACCCTTGTGGTAACGCCCTAAATAAATTAGGGTAAACCAAAAAAAAATAGAATTAAACGAAGATGAAGAACATACGAAATTTTTGCATTATTGCACACATTGACCACGGGAAAAGTACGTTGGCCGACCGCTTATTGAGTGCTACACAAACCGTTACAGCGCGTGAGGAAAAAGCGCAATTGCTTGACAACATGGACTTGGAACGTGAGCGTGGGATTACCATTAAAAGCCACGCCATTCAGATGGAATATGTGTACAAAGGCGAAAAATACATTTTGAATCTTATTGATACTCCGGGACACGTTGATTTTTCGTATGAGGTTTCGCGGTCAATTGCGGCTTGTGAAGGTGCACTTTTGATAGTGGATGCGGCGCAAAGCATTCAGGCACAAACGATTTCTAATTTGTATTTGGCGTTGGAAAATGATTTAGAAATCATCCCTGTATTGAATAAAGTGGATTTACCAAGTGCCAATCCAGAAGAAGTGAGCGATGATATTA
>CANHGW010000108.1 GCA_947460175.1 Bacteroidota bacterium
GATGCCCGACCCCGTTTCTCCGGTTGAGCCCCTAGCGGGCAACGATGCCGCTACCCCCGCTGCCGCCGCATCCAGCAGCGCTGCTGAGGCCCCTGTGAAGGCCACCAGCGCCACCACCGGCGATGTGCCGGCCTTCGGCTGGAGCGGCTACGCCGAGCGGGTCAACGGCCGCTTCGCCATGCTCGGCTTCACGGCGGTGCTCCTGATCGAGGCCATCAGCGGCGACACCTTCCTGCACTGGGCGGGGTTGGTGCCCTGAGCGTGCCTGGATCTCCTTGGCCGATCGGCTGAGGAGCGGAGCGTCCTCACCGGCAACGATTTGCATCAATGACGTGGGCCGCTGAGTGTGAGTGCGAGCGTGACCATCGGAACTAAGACCAGCTGGCATTGATCAGCAGTTCTTCGAGAGCTCATCATCACCTGGCCGCAGAGAGCATGGGCGGCAGCTGCTCGATGGCATCAGTGAATGACCGGTGGCGGATCAGGTGAAGGGCATGGTTGGAAAGTGCTGTTCGCTTTCAGAGGAAAGCTTTCAGGATGGCGTATCGACTCAACAGACAAGTCAACATCCAGATCAGGCCAATACAGGTGGTCGGCACTAGGTCGAAAGACGTTGAGGACCTGCTGAATTGTGGCTGCCTTGAACCAAGGAAACTCGGAATACGGAAGTGCCAGCTCCTCATCGTCAATAAGCATCCAGATGCAATGGCCGGAAATATTTGTGACTTCAGCTCCTAAAATGGTTGTTCCAGGCATCAGTAATCTCCTTTTTGCGGGACTCGACGAGGCGTTCTGCCTCTTTCATCTTTGATGAGCTTAGCCCAATATTGCGAGCGAGCTCAATGGTCGGTTCTAGCCAGAATTTAGCCTCACCATCTGGGTGGCTAACATGGATATGCATGCGGCTTTCCTCTCGTGAGAAGAAGAAAAACCGAAACTCGCCTTCTCGGAAGACGGTTGGTGACAAGCGGGACCCCCTTCTGTTAGATGTTCACCATAGCCTCGCATCCCACACTGGGACAGCAAATATCTTCAGGATTACGCCTCACATACCGAGGGCGATGCCTTTGCGAGGCGGGTGTTTGCATCTTTCCAACGTTTGACTTCAGCGGCGGCGAAGGCGTCCGCTGGAAGGAAGGGTTGGGCGTCGCGGCAGGAGAGCAAGGCTAGAACCAGTTCTTCACATCATATCCACACGCAATCAGTTCCTTCGACACCTCGCTCTTCCACGCGCCTTGAGCATCGAAACCGACGTACACCACGCCGCTAATATCGTTAGGCGTTTCGATTTCGCCCTTTACCAACGCGCATACATTCTCTCGGCCGAGTTTTGCCATCAGGTAGCCGTGCTCGAAAACTACGTTCTGCCGCGCACGATTCTTCGGTGCGATCTTGGTCTCGTGCACTCCTCGTCCATGGTCGCAAGGGGTGTAGAGAACAAGCGCAAAATCTGCCTCGTTTGAGTACAGCTCAATCTTCTCGATGATGGTCATGCCAGCACTTGCTTGCTCGTGCAAGATGATCGACTGAAGGCCGACCTTCTCAATGAAGCGAGCCACCTCTTGCTTGGTTTCGTTGTCCCGGCCGTGAACGATGAAGACCTTACGCTTGTTCCTGGCGACCACTGGCTTAGCAATAACCGGAGGCTGAGCCACTGGCATTGTTGGCGGCGCTCCGAACTCGAGTTGATCAAGTAGAGCGGTAAATTCCTGAGACAAATACGTTCGACGCTCTGCATAGGTGCTGTACTTGCCCTTGATGAAGCCCCAGAACGAGGCAAGATTTCTGTTCGTTCGGACGAACGACGGCATCAGAAGAGATATCTCCGCGTCCGCTAACAACTCGCTCCGAAGAGCTTCGTACTCGGCCGAATCCGCAGAGCCGTCGGTTGCATGGGCTACAAGAAGATTTACCAAGTAATTGGCTTTCTCGAACTTTGTTTGCAAGAAATCGAGGCTCATGTTGTGACTTTAATGTGACGCCCAACGATGTATGGGCGGGTCCGGTATCCGCTCTGCGGTGGGTGTTGTTGTCGGCCAATGCGCCCGATGGGAAGCCGGTAACTTGCTCCAAAGGACATGCGGTGCAATCGGACTGGTGGATTGTACGGTGAGTGCACGGGGATTTTATACGGTCCCGGTATCGCCGGCGACGCTTTTCGACTTCCTTACAGGAAATCTGGCGGGCTGGTGGCATCCATTGGCCCATCAATGAGGTCGCGCGCGCAGCACAGATCATTGATCGTATGCAAACATGCTCAGAAATCACAAAGCACATCTGATAGTGCTGTAACCTCTTCGCGCGAGACAACTTCGTATTTCCTGGTTTTTGCAATGCAGCGATAAGATTGGCCTGCCAATTGTTGTATGATTTATACAGGAGCACAGGGGGCTTGGTGCACCCTCGCGTTCAGGATGATGTAGAGGTCGGTGATGTCGCGCGGGCCATCCCCGCGGGTGCGGGGAGAACTCTTGGTCCTTCGACAGCAGATTCAGGAAGTGCGGGCCATCCCCCCGTGTGCGGGGAGAACTCTATACCCCGTAGTACACCGCCGCGAGCCTTACGGGCCATCCCCGCGTGTGCGGGGAGAACTCCCGGCCGTCCCGGCTGCCTGGCCCCTCTTGCCGGGCCATACCCGCGTGTGCGGGGAGAACTGCAGGCTCTGCAGAAGGTGGTGGGCAACATCGCGGGCCATCCCCGCGTGTGCGGGGAGAACTGCCTCCTACGGGATGCCCGTGGGAGCGGAGGTCGGGCCATCCCCGCGTGTGCGGGGAGAACAAGCGCCGGATCCATGCTGCTGGCTCTATCTGCGGGCCATCCCCGCGTGTGCGGGGAGAACGGCACGCTGATGCAACGGCAGCTTGGTGGCTTGCGGGCCATCCCCGCGTGTGCGGGGAGAACCCACACGTCCGGCCCCAGCTTCACCCACTCCAGGCGGGCCATCCCCGCGTGTGCGGGGAGAACCTGACCACACGCGCACTGGCCCGTGTCGATTGGCGGGCCATCCCCGCGTGTGCGGGGAGAACTTCCCGCCATCGCAGGCAAAAGCGCCTCTAGGTCGGGCCATC